>JADZAI010000042.1 GCA_020852655.1 Alphaproteobacteria bacterium | reverse complement strand
GCACGAGAATCTGGTGGACCTCGGCCTTGGCGCCGACATCGACGCCGCGCGTCGGCTCGTCGACGATCAGCACCTTGGGATCGCGCGCCAGCCAGCGGGCGAGAATCACCTTCTGCTGGTTGCCGCCAGACAGGCCCTCGATCGCCTGCTCTGGCGATGCCATGCGGATCGACAGCATTTTCCTGTAGTTCATCAGGGCGTCCCGCTCGCGCCGCTCCTGCATGAAGCCCAGGCTATTGCTGTAATTGCCGAGGGCGGCCACGGAGAAATTGTTGAGGATGCCGAGCGCGGCGAAGACCGCCTGATGCTTGCGGTCCTCGGGCACCAGCCCGATGCCGAGTTCGATCGCGTCGGCCGGCGAAGCGGGGGCTATCTGCCTGCCGTCCAGCGTTATCGTTCCGGCGGCGATGCGGTCGGCGCCGAAGATGGCGCGCGCCAGTTCGGTGCGACCCGAGCCGACAAGCCCGGCCACGCCGAGGATCTCGCCGGCCTTGAGGTCGAGATCGACGCCTTCCAGCACGATGGCGTGCGGCGCTTCGGGATCGCGCACCGTGCGCAGGCCGCGCACCGAGAGGCGAACTTCCCCGGCGACGTGACGGTCGGTAGGTCGGGCGTATAGCTCGGATGCCGCGCGCCCCACCATGCGCTCGATGATGCGCGGGGTGGGAATGGGCCGGCCGGCTTCCCTTTCCAGGTGTCCGGCGAGCTTGCCGTCGCGCAGCACGGTCATGCGGTCGCAGATGAAGGACGCTTCCTCGAGCCGGTGCGTGACGAACATGATGGCGACGCCATCCTTGCGCAGCCGGTCCATGATCGACAGCAGCTTCTGCACCTCGCTTTCGGTCAGCGCCGATGTCGGCTCGTCCATGATGATGAGGCGGCTGTCGAGGGAAAGCGCGCGTGCGATCTCGACGAGCTGCTGCTCGGCGACGGAAAGCGAGGAGACCGGCGTGCGCGGATCGAGCTTCAGGCCGACGCGCGCGATGATGTCGCGGGCCTCGCGCTCCATGCGTCGCCAGTTGACGAAGCCGAGCAGGCCGGTCGGGGCGCGGCCGATGAAGATGTTCTCCGCCACCGTCAGGGTCGGGATCAGGCTCAGTTCCTGATAGATGGTGACGATGCCCAGCCGCTTCGCCTCCTGCGGGCTGGAGGGAGCGAAGTCGTTGCCGTCGAAGGTGATGCGGCCGCTGGTGGGCGGCTGCACGCCTGACAGGATTTTGAGCAGCGTCGACTTGCCGGCGCCGTTCTCGCCCATCAGGCCGAGAATCTCGCCGCGCCGCACGTCCAGCGATACGTCGCTCAACGCGGTGACGCCGCCGAAGCGCTTCGTTACGCCCTCGACGGTCAGCAACACATCGGCGGATGACGGTGCTTCAGCGGGCATTTGCGTCTCCCGAAGACTCGGATCGGGCCTTCCCGGCGTCATTCTCCGCAATGCCGGAAGAAAGCCGTCCCGTATTGCTGGATTGCGCCGGCCGCCCTGTCGAATGCTCAGCGATGCGCGGCCGGCTGCCTCAACTCAAAACCGGCCACGCATCGGTCCTCGCCTTGGGAGGCGTCCTACTTCACTTCGCCCAGACGCTCGGCCTTGTCGAGATTATCCTTGCCGATGACGATGGGCGTCAACAGGACAACTTTCTCCGCCGGCTCGGTCTTGTCCTTGGCGTAGGCGACAGCGATGCGGACTGCGGTGCGCGACTGCTCGCCCGGGAACTGCTCGACAGTGCCGGCGAGCTTGCCGTCGCGAACGGCCGCAAGAGCCTCGGGAAGCGCGTCGAAGCCGTAGATCTTGACGTCGTTGAAGCCGCGCGCGGCGCAGGCCTCCATCGCCCCCAGCGCCATGTCGTCATTGGCGCAGATGATGGCGTCCGGCTTGCCGTTGGCGGCGAGGCCGGCCTCGGTGACCGACAGGCCTTCGGCGCGCGCGAAGTTCGCGGTCTGCTCGAAGATGATCTGGTACTTGTCCTTGACCGGGTCGATGACGTTATGGACGCCCTTGTTGCGGTCGATCGCCGGGCCGGCGCCGGGCTGACCCTGCAGATGGAAGATCTTGGCGCCGTCCGGGAAGGCGTCGACGACCGCCTGGGCTTCGGCCTCGCCGCCCTTGACGTTGTCGGCGCCGACATGGGCGAGGATGCCCTCGACATTGTCCACGCGGCGATCGATGGTGACGACCGGGATGCCGGCCTGGATCGCCTGCTCCACCGCCGGCGCCAGCGCGTTGACGTCAAGCGGCGAGATGACGATGGCGTTGACCTTCTGCACGATGGCCGCCTCGATATCGGCGGTCTGCTTCGGCGCGGAATTCTGGCCGTCGCTCTCGGTCAGGTTCACGCCCTGGGCCTCGGCCTCGACCTTGATCTGGTTCAGCATGTGCACGAAGAAGGGGAAGCTGAGGCTCGGCACGGAGCCGAGGATGGTCAGCTTGTCCTGTGCGAAAGCGGCGGGCGCGCCAAGCACCAGAGCGGTGGCGGCGGACGACAGCAGAAACTCACGTCTGTTCATGAAATCCTCCCAATGGCCGGCATGCGCTGAACCTCCTTCAGCGCCGGTCATCGAGCCTAATCAATGCCAAACGTTTGCGCAAGGCGTTCACGGGGAGATGAGAGTCAATTCGATGCTGCAGCGCATTATCGTTCCGGCAAGCCGATTATGCGTCATGATCGTACGCGGTTGGCGCAGAGGCTTCGAAGATGAAGATCACGAACCGTGGGTGCGCGCCATCGGCGCCATCATGTCCTCGTTGCGCTCGATGGTGCGATAGAAGTCGGCAAGCTGCTTGCCGCGCTCGGG
>JADZAI010000041.1 GCA_020852655.1 Alphaproteobacteria bacterium | reverse complement strand
CTAGGCCGGAACGGCCGAAACCATCACGTCGTCCTGCTCGACAACGCCGTTCGCCACGAGAACCTCGGCCGCCTGGGTCTCGTCCTCGACGTCGATGTCGAACTGTTCCTTGATCCGCCGCTGCACGTCAGCGAACGGCATCTCGGCGTCGCCCTTCGCCCACTCGGCGAGCGAAGCGGGCTGGGTGCCCGCCGCCTCGGCCTTGTCGGACGTGAAGTCGCCGCCCTTGAGCTTGGCGAAGCGGCCGGTGGCCTCCGGCGCCGGGGCCTTCTTGCCCGCGGCCTTCTTCGAAGCCGACTTCTGCGCCGCCTCGGCGGCCTTCGCCTTCACCTCGGCCTTGACCGCGTCGACGTCCTCCATCTTCTGCCCGGCGACGAGGACGCGCTTGTGGTCGGGCGCCGGCCCGTACATGCGGGTGACGCCGTCGAGTCCTCGCTGCTCGTAGGAGACGGCGACCGTGGTGCCGTCGTGCGCCGTTCGCGGCTCGGCAGGGTGGATCGTGCCGAAGACGCGGTTCGGATTGAAGGGGACGCCGGTCGCTGCCATGTGAACCTCTGGTTACGCGGTATGTGAAGCGGGAGGCGGCGGACACTGAATGCCCGCCGCCAAGCCGCCTCCCTCGAAGGGTCGGCGTTAGCCGCCCTTCGCGCCCCCGGGGATCGTTGCGCCGCCGAGCGTGCGGGACAGGTCGCGCGGACCGCCCTTCATGCTCTCCGGCGCGGCCGGGTTGGTGCCCATCTTCATCGGCTCGCCGTGCATCGGCGCGCCGCGCTCCTCAACGATCTTGGTGCCCCGCGGGGCGTTGGTCATCTTGGCGCCAGCCATAGGTCATTCCTCCGTTTCGTAGTGGCCTGGACGGGTCCGGCCATACTCGTCGTCAAACGCCTCGCGCTCTGCCGCGCGCTCGTTCGACATGATTTCGCCCGGCCGGGCACAGTCGGGCCGGCGGGAGCGAACCGTGTAGCCGTCGCGGGTGAGCGACGGCTCGCGCCGGCGCCGGTCGTCGCGATCGTCACCCCCGTCCACGGGGGAGCGATCCTCAACGACCCCCTTGGGGTCATCCGGCACGTCCCACGGGCTGCGGGGGTTCCTCGACATGGCCTAGTCCGGCCAGACGATGTCGGCGTAGAGAACGCCCTGGCCGGTGAGGTTGGCGCCGGTCGACGCGATGGCGTGGATGCCTGCGCCGGACGCCGGGATGTTGAGGCCGTCCGCCGTGATGTAGTCGCCGATCTTGGCGCCGGAGAGCGTCTTGCCGATCGTCTCGAACTGCGAGCGAAGCGACATGCCGGCGTCCACCGCCGGGTTGACGGTGATCTCCTCGCCGTACTTGTCGCGATCGGCGGCCGTGCCGACCGAAAGCTGCGGGTCGAGCGTGTCGCCGTTGAACGCCTCGGTGACGCCCTCGACGCCGTAGTCGACGAGGATGCCGCCATCACGGCCGGTCGGCGAGATGATCGAGAAGAAGTCGTCGGCGCCACCGCCGAAATCGAACGGACCGAAACGGTGGCGGGTCGGTGCCTTGCTGTAGCCCATTGTCTTTGCCCCTCTTTGAGGGGGGCCGCCGGAGCGGCCCGCCTCAGTGTCCCCTTGGTTGCTGCCGCCGGCCTACGCCGCCGAGTCCCACATCATGATGCGGGCCTGCGCGGCGGCGGTGTGGATCAGGCCGAAGCCGCCGAGGTAGTACCACGCGATGCCCTTGTCGCGGCCGTAGTCGCCCGGCAGCTTGCCGCGGATCTCCTCGGGAATGAGGACCGCCTCGGCGCAGGTGTCGCGGCCGATGAAGAACACCCACGACGACAGGCCGTTGTTCCACGCATCGGCCGTGCCGCCCCACGGGTCGAAGGTGGTCGAGTCGTTCGCGCCGCCCTTCGGGATGAAGTTCTGCGTGACGAACCGGATGCCCTCGTAACGGCCCTTCTCCCCGCGGAAGATCTTGTTCAGGCCGTTGTCGGTGTACTGGTAGATGTCCTCCAGTTCGTTCGCGAAGTTGCGGAACGTGGTCGGGTGCGACAGGGCGACATAGTCGTCGCCGTCGAAGCCCGGGATGTTCCGCTCGCGCATGAGGTCGGAGATGGCCTTGATGTGGCCGGTGCCGAGCGCGACGTTGTTGGTCGTCGCGGTCGCCGAGTTGGTGGTGAGCGTCACCGAGGTCGTCGAATCGCCGCCGGTCGGCGCCACCCGGAGCGGGGTGCGCTTGAACTGGAGGAACGCCTCGATGTCGAAATACTTGCGCGCGTCGTCGCGAAGCTGCTTGTCGATCAGCGCCTCGATGTCGTGCTGCGCAAGGTTCTGGACAAGGCCGGTGAACGGGACCGAGTTGCCGGCCTCCCACACCGTGAGGCTGGACTGCGAGACGGTCGCGTTCGTCTCGGGGATCGGCCGCGTCTCCTCCAGTCGCCGGCCCTGGCGGGCGACGTCGGAGTAGTGGTTCCAGGTGAACGTGTCACCGTTGTTGAGTTCGAGCTCAGTGCCGTCGACCGCGTCGCAGAGATTGCGGAACCGCTGCATCGGCTGCATGGCCGTGCGGAGGTACTTCGACAGGTTGTCGGCGTACATGTAGCCGCCGAGCGGATCGGTCGTCCAAATCTGACCAGCCATAAT
>JADZAI010000040.1 GCA_020852655.1 Alphaproteobacteria bacterium | reverse complement strand
GGGCGCCGGCCGCGCGCGACACCGCCCGGCCGGAGCGCGGCGAGACGTAGACGAGATCCGCCTCCGTGCCGGTCGCCGCGCACCTCGCGAGGTCGAGGCCGAAGCCGAGCTCGGCCAGCAGGTCGAGCTCCCAGCGGACATAGGCGGCGGCCCAGCCGGTGTCGGCTTCCAGCGCCGCCAGCAGCCCGACGAAGCCGTCGAACGCCCTGGGATGCGGCTCGCGCTCCGGCAGCGCCAGATCGGCGACGGCGGCGGCGGCGGAGAGCGCCGCCAGGCGGTCGGGGTCGTCGAGGAAGCGGGCGGCATGGCCATGGACCAGCTCGGCGGCGAGCGTGCCGAGATGGCCCTCCAGGCGCGCCCGCCAACGCGCGGCGATGCGGTTGCCCGGCTGCAACACCGGCCCGGCGCGCCGCCCGGCGCCGCCGCGCACCAGGCCCGCGCAGCGCCCGTGGCCACGCGTCAGCACCGCGACGATCGCGTCCGACTCCCCGTGCCGGCGGGCCGCCAGCACGATCGCCTCCTCCGCCCATTCCATCCGCGCGGTCAGCCTCCCAGCAGCACCCAGGTCAGCTCGTGCTTGTTGTGGAAGAGATGCATCAGGTGCGAGCCGGGGATCGCCGCGAACGCCGCGGCCGCCGCATGGTCGGTCTCGCCCTGGAACTTCAGGGTGCAGACGAAGTTGCGCGCCCGGCCGCAATCGCGCCAGCGCCCGACCAGGGCGAGCAGACGGCGGGGATAGCATGCGACGTCGCTGAACAGCCAGTCGACCGGCGGCAGGGAGGCCGGCTCCAGCGCGAAGGCGCTGACGCCGCGCCATTCGACGCGCGGCAGCGCGGCGATCCGCGGATCGAGCGGCGCCTTGTCGACGGCCACGACGTCCGCCCCCAGGCCCTGCAGCACCCAGGTCCAGCCGCCGGGGCTGGCGCCGAGATCGAGGCAGCGATCGCCCGGGCCGGGCATGGTGCCGATGCGGGTCAGCGCCTCCCACAGCTTCAGGTAGGCGCGATTGGGCGGCGCCTCCCGGTCCTCGACGAAGCGCCACGCGCCGTCGGGCACCGGGCTCGCGCACCGTGCAGCGGCGACGATCGTCCCCGGATCGAGGAGCGTCCAGGCGCCGAGCGGCGCCGACGGCGCGGGCGCGGGGAAGACCAGCGGCCGCGCGGATACCTTGGGCAGCCGCTCCTCGATCAGCCGGGCGCGGCGGAAATGGCCGATCGGGTGAAGGTGCCAGTTGCGCTGGATGGCTCGCAGCGCCCTCGCCCCTTCGCCGATCGACGCGATCGGGATGCGCACCGGATCATGCCAGACGTTCTGCGCCCAGGCGGCGGGCCGCGCCGGCCCGGGTGCCGCCACGAGATCGCCCAGCATCGCCGCGTCCGCCCCGAGCTCGGCCAGGAGCTGCGGGACGAACCCGTCGGCAGGAACGTAGACGGTGCTGCCCAGAGGTGGCCGGTCGTCCTGCGTCGCTTCTGCGCTCACCGGGGTCCTGCGCCGGACACCCCTGCCGTCCCTCCGCCCGCGGCCGCTCCGCGCTCAGATGATCAGGTCCGACGCCGGGTCGATCAGATGCATGTGTGCGAGGTCGGCGGCAAGGGGCATGTCGGCCCCCGCCGGCACCGCCGAGGCCGGCGCCACCCGGGCGCAGACGTCGGTACCGGCGACCCGGAAGTAGACCAGCGTCTCCATGCCCATCGGCTCGACGACGTCGATCTTGACCGAGAAGTTCCGCGTCTCGCCGTTGGCATAGGGCCGCTGCTCGGTCATGTGCTCGGGCCGCAGGCCGAACAGCAGCTCCTTGCCGACATAGGGCTTGTACCGCGTCGTGCGCGAGGCCGGCAGCGGCAACGCGATGTCGCCGATCCTGGCGGTCAGCGCGCCCGCGTTCTCCTCCAGCCGGCACGGCAGGAAGTTCATCGCCGGCGACCCGATGAAGCCGGCCACGAACTTGGTCGCCGGCGCGTGGTAGAGATCGTTGGGCGCGCCCACCTGCTCTATCCGGCCGCCGTTCATCACCACCACGCGGTCGGCCAGCGTCATGGCCTCGACCTGGTCGTGGGTGACGTAGACGGTGGTGGTGCGCACCTTCTGGTGCACCTTCTTGATCTCCGTGCGCATCTGCACGCGCAGCTTGGCGTCGAGGTTCGACAAGGGCTCGTCGAAGAGGAAGACCTTGGGATCGCGGACGATGGCGCGGCCCATGGCGACGCGCTGACGCTGGCCGCCGGAGAGCTGCTTGGGCTTGCGCTGCAGGAGCTCGGTGATGTCGAGGATGCGGGCCGCATTCTCCACCCGCTGCCGGATCTCGTCCTTCGCCACCTTCTTCAGGCGCAGGCCGAACGACATGTTCTCGTAGACCGTCATGTGCGGGTAGAGCGCGTAGTTCTGGAACACCATGGCGATGTCCCGGTCCTTGGGCGGCACGTCGTTGACGACCGTGCCGCCGATCATGATGTCGCCGTCGGTGATCTCCTCCAGCCCCGCGATCATGCGCAACGTCGTCGACTTGCCGCAGCCCGACGGACCGACCAGCACGACGAACTCCTTGTCGGCGATGTCGAGATCGATGCCGCGGACGGCCAGCGTCTCGTCGTACTTCTTCACAACCTTCCGCAGCGTCACCTGGGCCATGCGCCCTCTCCTATCCCTGTAAGCGGACCTCAGCCCTTGGTCGCGCCCGCCGTCAGGCCGGCGATATAGTAGTCCATGAGGAAGGCATAGATGATCAGCGGCGGCGCCGCCCCGAGCAGCGCGCCGGTCATCACCTGGCCCCAGTTGTAGACGTCGCCCTTGATCAGCGTCGTGATGATGCCGACCGGCAGCACGAGCTGGTCGGTCGAGGTCGTGAAGGCGAGCGGATAGAGGAACTGCGCCCACGACACCGTGAAGGCGAAGATCGTCGCGGCGATGATGCCGGGCAGCGCCACCGGGATGAAGATCTTGGTGAGCGTCTGGATGTAGCTGGCGCCGTCGATCAGCGCCGCCTCGTCCAGCTCCTTCGGGATGCTGGCGAAGTAGCCGATCATGATCCAGGTGCAGAACGGCACCGTCAGCGTCGGATAGATGACGATCAGCACCCACCAGTTGTTGATGAGCTGGATGCCCGTGTACTCGTAGACGTAGGCGAACGTCTTGAAGAGCGGGATGAACAGCAGGGTCTCGGGGATCAGGTAGGTGAGGAACACGCCGGTCGCCAGCGTCGCCGATCCCCAGAACTTCATCCGCGCCAGCGCGAACGCCGCGGGGACGCTGATGAGCATCGTGACCGTTACGACGATGATCGAGATCAGCGCCGAGTTGCGGAAGAAAGTGAGGTACTGGTTGGACGACAGCAGCTCGATGTAGTTCTGCAGCGTCGGATTGAAGACCCACCACGGGTTGGTCGCCGCCGAGATCTCCTGCGACGTCTTCAGCGACGTGATCAGCATGTAGACCGGCGGCAGCAGGAAGAACACCGCGAAGATCACGAGGAACACGTAGGACCAGATCAGCGCCCGCCGCCGGTTGCGGCTGATGCTGCCGTAGCGGACGGGGCGCGTCGGCCCGCCCGCCGTCGCCGCGATGGAGGCCATCAGGCTTCGTTCCCCCGCTTGTTGATGTCGCGCAGGATGAAGACCGCGGACAGGCCGAGAATCGGCAGCATGAACAGCGAGACGCAGGCGCCGAGCGGGATGTCGCCGCTCTCGATGCCCAGCTTGAAGGCCCAGGTCGCGAAGACGTGGGTCTGGTCGATCGGCCCGCCCGCCGTCAGCACGCGCACGATGTCGAAGTTCGCGAAGGTGACGATCAGCGAGAAGAGCACGGTGATCGAGATGATGTTGCGCATCATCGGCAGCGTCACGTACCACAGCCGCTGCCACCAGGAGGCGCCGTCGATCGCGGCCGCCTCGTAGAGCTGCTCGGGCACCGACTTCAGCGCCGCCAGGTACATGATCATGAAGAAGGGCGCGCCGAACCAGACGTTCACCAGGATGACCGAGAAGCGCGCCCAGTAGGCATCGCCCAGGAAGGGGATCGTGCCGAGGCCGACCTTCGTGAAGATCCAGTTGAACGCGCTGTAGGACGGATCGAAGAGCCAGAACCAGGCGAGCGTCGACATGGCCGGCGGGATGACCCACGGCACCAGCAGCATGCCGCGCCACTTGCGCTGCCCCTTGCTCGGGATGGCATGCACGAAATGCGCGACGAAGAAGCCGATCAGCGCCTTGAACACGACCGCAGTGACCGCGAAGAGGACCGACTGCTCGACGACCATCCAGAAGGTCTGGCGCTTGAACAGGAACTCGAAGTTGCCCAGGCCGACGAACCGCTCCATCGACTTGTTCAGGGTCGCGAGATGAAGCGAGTAGAAGGCGGGATAGACGACGAGCAGCGATATCAGAAGGATCAGCGGCAGTGCCATGAGAAAGGCGATCGTGGACTTGCGCTGAAACAGCTTGTGCAGGCTGGGACGCCGAGCCCCTACGGAAATGCCCGCTGCTCCGGTTGCCGCATCGACCATCGGACTATCTCTCCCCAGGAGCCCGTTCTGGAACCGCCGCTGCGCCGCGAGCCCCGAGGGTCCCGTCGCGCGGAGGTACCCTCGGGGTGCGCATGACGGCCCGGCTCAGGTGCGGCTGAAGCCCTCGCACTCCGCCGCGGCCCAGTCGAGCGTCTTCTCCATCGGCTCGCCCTGGGCGTGACGCACGGCCATCTTGGTCGGAATCGCCTGCGTGTAGATCTGGGCGGCGATCTTCGGCGGCGCCTGGGAAGCGGTCACCGAAAGGATCTGATGATCGTGCGGGTTCGGGTAGTGGTAGAGGGTGCCCTTGGGCGGCGATTCCTCGGCCCAGGTCTTGAACGTCGTGAAGTTCGCGAAGGACGGCAGGTCATAGCCGCCGCTCGCCGCCACCAGCGCCTCGGCCGACTCCTTGCGCGACAGGTGGACGAGCAGGCTCTTCGCCGCCGGCTTGTTCTTGGAGAAGTTCCAGATGCCCCAGAAGTACGGCAGGAACGGCGCGTAGCGGCCCTTGGGTCCCGCCGGCATCCCGTGCGTCCAGAGCTGCTCGGCGATCTGCGGCGCGTCGCGCTTGGCGACCGCCCAGGCGCTCGGCGGGTTCATGATCAGGGCGCCCTTGCCCGAGACCAGCCACTTGTTGTTCGACGCATCGTCCCAGGCGGCCACGTCGGCCGGCAGGTACTGGATCAGCTTCTTGTAGTAGTCGAGCGCCTGGCGAACCGGGTCGGACTTGACGACCACGTTGCCCTTGCCGTCGACCAGAGCCGCGCCGAACGAGTTGAAGATGGCGCCGGCCGTGTCGACCGAATCCGACGTCTGGCCGAGGCCGATCCCGAAGGGCACGCCCGCCTTGTGGCACTTCTCGGCGGCCATCAGGAACGTCTCCATGTTCCAGCCGTCGGCCTTCGGGGCGGCACCCGCCGGGTACATCGCCTGGATGTCGATGCCGGCATGCTGCTTCAGCAGGTCGATACGCGTGCACGGGCCCTTGATCTGGCTGCCGGGGGTCGCCGGCACGGCGATCCACTTGCCGCTCGAACGGCCGAGATACTCGACCGTGGCGTTGACCTTGCCGTTCTGCTTGATCAGCTCCGTCATGATGTCGTCGACGGGCTCGAGATGGCGCGCCTGATCGGCCGGCTGCCAGGTCGGGAAGGCGAGAAGGTCGTGGCCCGAGCGCGCCTGCGATTCCGCCGCGATCGTCAGCAGGTTCTTGTTACCTTGCGAAGTGATGTAGTCGATCGTGATCTCGACCTTCTCCTTCGCCGCCCATTCGTTGCAGAGCTTGGTCAGCCCATTGTTGGCGTTGGGGACCCAGTGGTCCCAGAAGCCGACCGCCAGCTTGCCGGCGGCATGGGCGCCGCGCACGAACGGCGCCGCCAAGCCCACCGCCGAGACGGCAGCGGCGCCTTTGAGCACTCCACGACGAGACACGTGTGACTTGGCCATTGATCTCCTCCACTGCTTGTCCCGTCGGCCGATATGCCCCGGGCCAAATGCCGCCGCGCCATCCGGTCGCGAAGACCGGCGGACCGCTTCTTTTTCTGCGTCGCAGTGTAGACCCGATATTCGTGGCCACTCAAGCCGCTTCGCGCCGACGCTGATCAGCCGCGCACGTAGCCTTCCAGCTCGCGCCTGGCCCAGGCGATCGCCTTTTCGATCGATTCGGCGCCCTGCGTCACCCGGGTGACGAGCTGGGTGATCAGCCCGCGATTGTATATGTCGGCCGCCATGGCGGCCGGCGCCGGATAGCCCGCGACGATGACCGTCTCGTCGCCGCGCGTGGGGTAGTTGTAGGTGGTCCCCTTGGGTGGTCCGGCCTCCGCCCAGGTGTCGAAATCGAGGAAGGACGGCAGCAGCGACAGATCGTAGCCCTGCGACGCCGCAACGAGGCGGCGCGCCGCTTCCTTGCCGCACATGAAGCGCATCAGCTCCTTGGCCGCGCTCTTGTTGCGGGCGAAGTCCCAGATGCCCCAGAAGTACGGCAGGCAGGCGCGGAACCGGCCGTTCGGGCCGCGCGGCGTGTCGTGATGCCAGAGCTGGGCGGCGATCTCCGGCTTCTCGCGGCGCGCCGCCGACCAGGCGCTCGGCGGGTTGAAGATGCAGGCGCCGCGCCCCGACACCAGCCAGTCGTTGTTGCTGGCGTCGTCCCAGGAATGGACGTCGGACGGCATGAACTTCGCCAGACGCACCATGTACTCCAGCGCCCGCCGCGTCTCTTCCGAATCGACGGCGATCTCGTTCTTGGCGTTGACCATCACCGAGCCGAACGACAGGAACAGCGGCGCCAGCCAGTTCTGCCCGTCCCCGGTCGGCGCGATCGGGTTCGCGAACGGCCGGCCGGCGCGATGCAGCTTCTCCGCATGGCCGAGGAACGCGTCGTAGGTCCAGCCCTCGACGAGGTCCTTCTTGCGCTGGTCCCTGGCCGCGGGAAAGACCTGCTGGAGGTCGACGCCGGCGTGCTGTTTCAGCAGGTCGAGGCGCGAGACCATCGGGAAGGTATGGGTGCCCGTGGGCGCCGGGATGCCCTTCCAGGTGCCGTCGAAGCGGCAGAGGAACATCGCGGTCTCGGCGTAGCGGCCGTGCGCCTTCTCGACCTCCGCCACGATGTCGTCGAGCGGCTCGAGCTGGCGATGGTGGACCGCGACCTGCCAGGTCGGGTGGGCCATGATGTCGTGGCCGACGCGGGCGCGCGCCTCGGCCCGCGCGGTCAGCGCGTTCTTGTTGCCGATCGAGGTGATGAAGTCGATCGCGACCTCGACGCGGTTCGCGTCGGCCCATTCGTCGACGAGGCGGCGCAGCGCATCGTTGGCCCCGGGGACCCAGTGATCCCACATGCCGAGCGTCAGCTTCCCGGCGGCATGGCTGGTGCGCACGAAGGGCGGACTCCCCAGCGCGGCGACGGCGACCGCCGCCGTCCCGATCAGCCTGCGCCGGGAGATCTTCTTGCCACCCATCTCTTCGCTCCCCGGCGGTACCCGATGCCCGGAGCCGGACCGCAGACGTCGTTCATTCTGGCGTGGGATTGTTCGGACCGGCAGCGTGACCTGTCAACAACGCACGCTGCCGCCCGCCCCGCATCCCGCGCCTTCAGCTCTTGCCCGGCTCCCACTCGATGCCCTGGGCCTCGTAGGCCTCGCGCTCGTCCTGCCAGCCGGGGCGCTCCTTGACGAACAGGACGAGATGGACGCGGCGATCGAGCGCCTTGGTGATCTCGGCCCGTGCCGCGGCGCCGATCGCCTTGATGCGCTGGCCGCCCTTGCCCAGCACGATCGCCTTCTGGCTCGGCCGCATGACGTAGACCACCTGGCCGATGCGGACGCTGCCGTCGCGGTGCTCCTCCCAGGTTTCCGTCTCAACCGCGGTCGAGTAGGGCAGCTCGTCATGAAGCTGCAGGAACAGCTGCTCGCGCGTGATCTCCGCCGCCAGCAGGCGCGTCGGCATGTCGGCGACCTGGTCCTCGGGATAGAGCCACGGCCCCTGCGGCATCGCCTCGGCGACGCGCGCCGCCAGGTCGTCGACACCGTCGCCGGTCCTGGCCGAGATCATGAACGTCTCGGTGAACACGCCGGTCGTGGCCAGCTCGGCTGCCAGGGGCAGCAGGCGCTCGGGCCGGATGGCGTCGATCTTGTTGAGCGCCAGCAGCGCCCTTCGCCCGGCCGCCTTCAGGCCGTCGACGATACGCCGCGTATCGGCATCGATGCCGCGTGTCGCGTCCACCAGGAGCACCACGATGTCGGCGTCGTCGGCACCCTTCCATGCGGCCGCGACCATCGCGCGCTCCAGGCGCCGGCGGGGGGCGAAGATGCCGGGCGTGTCGACCCAGACGATCTGCGTCGGTCCGGCGATGGCGATGCCGAGCACGCGGGCCCGCGTGGTCTGCACCTTCGGCGACACGATCGCGACCTTGGTGCCGACGAGGCGGTTCACCAGCGTCGACTTGCCGGCGTTGGGTGCGCCGACGATGGCCGCGAAGCCGCAGCGCGTCGGTGCCGGCTGCGCGACGTCGCTCATCGCCGGTCCTCGCCGGCCAGCACCGCCAGCAGCGCCGCCGCGGCGGCACGCTCGGCGATCCGCTTCGACTTGCCGGTCGCGGTCGCCGCCGGCCGGCCCTCGATCGACACGGCGACGGTGAAGGCCGGGGCATGGTCCGGCCCATCCGACGCAACCGTCTCATAGCGCGGCAAGGGCAGGCCCCGCCCCTGGGCCCATTCCTGCAGCGCCGTCTTGGGCTCGCGCGGGGGCGTGCGCTCGGCGATGCGCCGTTCCCAGTGGCGATGGATGAAGCGCGCCGCCGCATCGAGGCCGCCGTCGAGATAGAGCGCGCCGATCACCGCTTCCAGGCAGTCGGCCAGGGTTCCCTCCTTGGCGCGCCCGCCTTCCTCCTCCTCGCCGCGCGCGAGCAGGATGAAGCGGCCGAGGTCGATCGTGCGGGCCACCTCCGCCAGCGCCTCGCGGCGCACATGGCCGGCGTAGCGGCGGGCCAGCATTCCCTCCGGCTCCGCGGGGAACCGATGCCAGAGCATCTCCGCCACCACCAGCCCGAGGACACGGTCGCCGAGAAACTCCAGTCGCTCGTAGGACGGCCCCAGAGCGGCGGCGCTGGAATGCGACACTGCCTGGCGCAGCAGCCGGCGATCGGCGAAGTGATGCTCGATGATCCCGGCGAGGGTCGCGATGTCAGTGCCGGCCTCGGCCGGCGGCGCCTCGGGCCGAGCCGCCCGAGCCACTATCCGACTCCGTCGAACAGCCGGTTCCAGCGGATCGCGAGCGGCCAGCGCCAGAACTGCCACAGCGCGGCCGAGCCATCGGTCGAGAAGAAGAGGAACTCCGCCCGGCCGACGAGGTTCTCGGCCGGCACGAATCCGACCGCCGAGGGGTCGCGGCTGTCGGCGGAATTGTCGCGGTTGTCGCCCATCGCGAAATAGTGCCCGGGCGGCACGACGTACTCGCCGGTGTTGTCGAACGGCCCGTCGTCGGTGATCTCCAGGATGCGGTGGGAGCGGCCGTTGGGCAGCGTCTCGACATATTGCGCGAAGCGGATCGCGCCGCCGAAGGGGCTGCGCTCGACGAAGTCCTCGACCCGCCGGCGCTTCACCGGCTCGCCGTTGATCTGCAGCACGCCGCCCTTCATCTGCAGCCGGTCGCCGGGCAGGCCGACGATGCGCTTGATGTAGTCGGTCTTGTTGTCGCGCGGATACTTGAACACGGCGACGTCGCCGCGCTCCGGCGCGCGCGCCAATACCCGCCCCGAGAACAGCGGCAGGCCGAACGGCAGCGAGTAGCGGCTGTAGCCATAGGAGAATTTCGAGACGAACAGATAGTCGCCGATCAGCAGCGTCGGGATCATCGAGCCCGACGGGATGTTGAACGGCTCGTATGCCACGGTTCGCACGAAGAGCGCGATCAGGACGGCGTAGACCACCGTCTTGATCGATTCGAGGAGGCCGCCCTTGGCCTTCTTGTCGCTGACGGAGGAATTGCGGAAGACCATCGGCGATGCCTTGTATCGCGGGTTTCGGGCTCCGGGGGTCGGCGCGGAGCCGGCGGATCAAGCCCCTCCGCCCCCGGCGAGTCAAGCTTCGGCCGATGTCGCGGCGGGAACGGCGGAAATGATGACGATGACCTGCGCCTGCGGCCACTCGTCGGTGATGCTGACGTCGATCTGGGCGGCCATGCCGGGGGGCGTGATCTCCTCCAGTCGGCGTGCCGCGCCGCCCGTCAGCCGCATCGTCGGCTTGCCCGACGGCAGGTTGACGACGCCCATGTCGCGCCAGAACACGCCGCGGCGGAAGCCGGTGCCGAGGGCCTTCGAGCAGGC
The DNA here is from genome assembly GCA_020852655.1 of Alphaproteobacteria bacterium. GTDB lineage: Bacteria > Pseudomonadota > Alphaproteobacteria > Micropepsales > Micropepsaceae > JADZAI01. The sequence goes on along the minus strand of JADZAI010000040.1, from coordinate 135 downwards.
CTCCTTCGCGGCGTAGCGCTTGGCGTAGGAGGCCGCGCGATTGCGCCTGCGGTCGGACTTCGCGCGCTCGGTGTCGGTGAAGACGCGGGCGGTGAAGCGCTCGCCGTAGCGTTCCAGCGTCCGCTCGATGCGCCG
>JADZAI010000039.1 GCA_020852655.1 Alphaproteobacteria bacterium | reverse complement strand
GAGATCCTGCGAGTATTTGTGGAAGGCGATGATCGAGCCGGCCGACGAGGTGTTCGCGTATTCGTCGAGGATGATCGGGCTCTCGCCGGGCGCCGGGTCGCGGCCGAGCACGCGGCGGGCGATGAAGTCGTTCATGTTGATATTCGCCTGGTGCAGCCACAGGCGCTTCAACTGCGCCGGCGCGATGTCGCACTCGGCGGCATGGGCGAGGATCATCTCCGATACCATCGGCACCACTTCCTTGAAGACCTTGCGGCCCTCCTGGACGAAGAGCTTGTCGGCCTTGCCGATCCCTTCCGGCGCGCAGCGGTTGAGGAAGCCGAAATTGTTGCGGATGTTGTTCGAGAACTGGGTCTTCAGCTTGGTGTCGATGATCTCCCAGCTATTCGCCGCCTCGGCCGCATCCATCGGCTCCAGCAGGATCGCGGTCGCGACGTCGCCGAAGATGAAGTGGCTGTCGCGGTCGCGCCAGTTGAGGTGGCCGGAGCAGATCTCGGGGTTCACGACGAGCAAGGCGCGGGCGTGGCCGGCGCGGATCATGTCGGCCGCCGCCTGGATGCCGAAGGTCGCCGAGGAGCAGGCGACGTTCATGTCGAAGCCGAAGCCCTGGATGCCGAGCGCGAACTGGATCTCGATCGCCATGGCGGGGTAGGGGCGCTGCATGTTCGAGGCGGCGCAGATGATGCCGTCGATGTCGCGGGGCGTGCGGCCGGCGCGCGCCAGCGCTTCGTTCGCCGCGGCGACGCCGATCTCGGCGAGGACGGAGAGCTGGTCGTTCGGCCGCTCGGGGATATTCGGCGTCATGCGGCGCGGGTCGAGCGTGCCCTCCTTGTCGATGACGTAGCGCGCCTTGATGCCGCTCGCCTTCTCGATGAACTCGACGCTGGACTCCTGAAGCGCCGGCAGTTCGTTTGCGGCAATGGCCGCGTGGTTCTCGTCGTTGTAGCGGCGCACGAAGGCGTTGAAGGCGCCGACGAGCTCCGCGTTCGAGATAGCGTTCGGCGGGGTGTAGAGACCGGTACCGGAAATGGCTACGCGCGTGGTCAAGGGGCGGACCTTCTGGCGTGACGAAGCGGAAGTTGCGCTTGGTTTACGCCAATCGGCCAAGAGGCGGAAGCGCGCGTTCCAAGTGCACGCGCGATCCGCTAAATCGGTGCGATGAACGGCGCATTGGTACTCTTCTCGGGCGGACAGGATTCGACCACCTGCCTCGCCTGGGCGCTCGAACGCTTCGAGCGGGTGGAAACGGTCGGCTTCGCCTATGGCCAGCGCCATGCCGTGGAACTGGACGTGCGGCCGCGGATTCTCGGCCGGTTCCGGCGCGAGATGATCCACTGGACGCCGCGGCTGGGGCCGGACCACATGCTGGACCTCGGTGTGCTGAAGCAGATCGGCGGTACGGCACTGACGGACGACCAGGCGATCGAAATGGGCGCGGCCGGACTGCCCAACACCTTCGTGCCGGGGCGCAATGTGCTCTTCTTCACGGCCGCGGCGGCGCTCGCCTATCGTCGGGGGCTGAAGCATCTCGTCGGGGGCATGTGCGAGACGGATTATTCGGGCTACCCGGACTGCCGGGACGACACGCTGAAAGCGCTCCAGGCGACGCTCAATCTCGGCATGGAGACGCGCTTCGTCGTCGATACGCCGCTGATGTGGCTGGACAAGGCCGAGACCTTCGCGCTGGCCGAGCGGCTGGGTGGGCCCGCTCTGCTGGATCTCGTCGTCGAGGAGACACACACCTGTTACCAGGGCGACCGTGCGCAGCGCCATGAATGGGGCTATGGCTGCGCCGCCTGTCCGGCCTGCGATCTGCGCGCCCGGGGATGGGCCAAGTTCACCGCGGCGCGATGACGTATTCGGTCAAGGAAATCTTTTACACGCTCCAGGGCGAGGGCGCGCAGGCGGGCAGGGCGGCGGTGTTCTGCCGCTTCGCCGGCTGCAATCTCTGGAGCGGCCTGGAGCGCGACCGTGCCTCCGCGGTCTGCACCTTCTGCGACACCGACTTCATCGGCACCGACGGCGCGGGCGGCGGGAAATTCGTGACGGCCGAGCGTCTGGCCGACGCGGTCGCGGCGCGCTGGCCGGCGGCGGTCGGCGGCAAGCCCTATGTCGTCTGCACCGGCGGCGAGCCCTTGCTTCAACTCGACAAGCCGCTGATCGATGCGCTGCATGCGCGCGGCTTCGAGATCGCGGTCGAGACCAACGGCACCGTCGCAGCGCCCGAAGGCCTCGACTGGATCTGCGTGTCGCCCAAGGCGGATGCCGCGCTGAAGCTGACCCAGGGGAGCGAGCTGAAGCTCGTCTATCCGCAGGCCGAGGCGATGCCCGAGCGCTTCACCGGGCTCGCCTTCCGGCACTTCTTCCTTCAGCCGATGGACGGACCGGCGCGGGCCGAAAACACCGAAGCCGCCACGCAATATTGCATGGCGCATCCGCAATGGCGCCTGAGCCTCCAGACGCACAAGATCATCGGAATTCCCTGATGCGGCGCACGCTGACCCTTGCGGCCCTCGCGGCGGCGCTCGTCGTCTTTCCGGCCACAGCCGGGGATGCCGCCTCGGCGGGCGGCGAGGACTATCATGTCATCGTCACCGTGCCGCCCGGCTGGCACATCGACACCGATCGCAAGCCGGTGCCGCGCGTCCTGGCGCTTTCGCCGCGGATGAAGGATTTCGAGAAGGGTAGCGCGCATCCGATGAAGCGGGCCCCCGACCAGATCGTCTGCGGCTTCAGCCGGGCGAAAAAGAAGGACCCGATCGACCAGCCGCAGGCGCAGATCAATGCGGCGGTACGGCAGAATTTCGAGGACCTGAAGACGCAGACCGCGAACCAGCGGCGGCAGGATACCCTGCTGCTGACGCTGATCGAGGACCAGGGCCTGGTCGGCGTGGCGGTGGTGCTCGTGGGCACGGATGCGGAAAACTACGGCTATCTCTATGCCTCCTCGACCTTCGATACGCCGCTCTATCAATACAAGGGCGACTGCATCGGCGAACTGTCCGAAGGGTCGGTGCTGAAGGCCGATATCGTCACGCTGATCGGTTCGCTCCGCCCCGTGCCGTAGCGCGTTTGCCCTCGGCGCTCCGGGCGGCTATACGCCGCGCCCCATGTTGGAGATCACCAAGGCTTTTCATTTCGAGGCCGCGCACTTCCAGCCGCACGCGCCGGCCGGGCACCCGAACGCACGCCTGCACGGGCATAGCTTTTGCGCCGAAGTCACCCTGGCGGGGCAGCCCGATCCGGTGCATGGCATGATCCGCAACCTCGACGATGTCGAGGCGGCGCTGACGGAGGTTCGGGACGCGCTCGACCACCGGCTTCTCAACGACGTGCCTGGCCTCGATCGGCCGACGATGGAGTCGCTCTGCGTCTGGATATTCGAGCAGCTCGCGCCGTCGCTGCCGGAAATCAGCGCCGTTACGATCCGCCGGCCGAGCCTCGGCCAGAGCTGCACCTATCGGAAGGCGTGATGGCAAAAAGACCGATCTTCCTTGGGGCATCCACGCCGCTCCCCGCCTCGCCGGAGGAGGCGATCCTCGACAGCGTGCCCAATCCGCACACGGATTCGGACTATCTCATCCGCTTCACCGCGCCGGAATTCACCAGCCTCTGCCCGATCACCGGACAGCCCGATTTCGCGCATCTCGTCATCGACTACGCACCGGCGAAGCAGATCGTGGAATCGAAGGCGCTGAAGCTGTTCCTCGGCAGTTTCCGCAACCACGGCGCCTTCCACGAGGACTGCACGATCGCGATCGGCAAGCGCATCGTGGCGGCGATCAAGCCCAAATGGCTGCGGATCGGCGGCTATTGGTATCCGCGCGGCGGCATCCCGATCGACGTGTTCTGGCAGGCCGGGCGGCTGCCGAAGGGCCTCTGGGTGCCGGATCAGGGCGTCGCGCCGTATCGGGGCCGCGGTTAGCGCTTCCCCGCCAGGGCTTCCAAAGCTCGGCTGCCCGTCGTGACACGGGCCGCGGCCCAGCCCTGGGGCAGCCGCCACGATCTTGCCGTTCGGCTCTGGCGTGCGGGCCCGAAAAAGTGAATCCTTAGGCATCGTTATATCTTTTCAGAACAACGCAAGGAAACGCCATGTCGATCGACTTCGAGATTCCGGCCGAGGCCCAGGCCATCCGGGAGAAAGTCCGCAAATGGGTGGAGAAGGAGTGCAAACCTGCCGAGAAGCAGGTGACCACCAAGGAGCAGTACCAGGAGACCCTGGCCCGGCTGCGCAAAAAGGCGCGAGCCGAGGGCCTCTGGATGCCCTTTGTGCCGAAAGAGTATGGCGGCATGGGCCTCGGCCCGCTGGCCAATGCGCTGGTCCAGATGGAACTGGGTGAGAGCTATCTCGGCGCCCTGTCGATGAACTCGCAGGCGCCGGACGACGCGACGATCCTCACGCTGATCGCGCACGGCACGCCGGACCAGAAGGAGCGCTTCCTCAAGCCGCTGCTGAACGGCGAGAAGCGCATCTGCTACTCGATGACCGAGAAGGCGGCGGGCGCCGACGCGACAGGCATGCAGACCCGCGCCGAGAAGAAGGGCAATTCGACCTATGTGCTGAACGGCGAGAAGTGGTTCTCGTCAGCCGCGTCGGTCGCCGACATCGCGCTCGTGATGGCGAAGACCAACCCCGATGCGCCGCGCCATGAGCAGTTCTCGACCTTCCTCGTGGAACTGCCGAACCCCGGCTACAGGATCGTCCGCGACATCGAGACGATGAACCACCACACCGAACTCGGCAACATCATCGGCGGCGGACATGCCGAAGTCGCGATCGAGAATCTCGAAGTGCCGGCGGACAATCTCCTGGGCGGCGAGGGCAAGGGCTTCGCGATGGGCCAGCATCGCCTCGCCTATGGCCGCCTGCGTCACGGCATGCACAACGTCGCGATGGCCCAGAAGGCGCTGGACCTCGCGGTCGAGCACATCACCAAGCGCGAGACCTTCGGCCGCAAGGTTTCGGATCGCCAGGGCGTCCAGTGGATGATCGCCGACTGCGCCTCGCAGCTCTACATCGCCCGCCTGATGCTGATGCACATCGCCTACAAGGCCGAGAAGGGCCTCGACCTGCGCCAGGAGAACGGCATCGCCAAGGTCTATCTCGCCAACATGGTGCACAATGTCGTCGACACGGCGCTCCAGCTTCACGGCGCGCTCGGCTACTCGATGGATACGCCCCTGGCAGCCTGGTACACGAGCGTGCGCATGCAGCGCCTGGTCGACGGTCCGGACGAGGTCCACAAGTGGACGACCGGGCGCAACGTCATCAAGGCCTTCGAGAAATACGGCACGACGGCTTCGGCCGCGGGCGGCGACCTGCTTTAACGTCGGCACATTCAGACAGACGAGGAAACGATATGGCCATCGACTTTGATATTCCGCCCGAGGCGAAAGCGATCCGCGAACGCGTGCGCCAGTGGGTGCACGACGAGTGCAAGCCGGCGGAGAAGAAGGTCACCTCGAAGGAGGCCTACAAGCAGGTACTCGCCGACCTTCGCGCGAAGGCGCGGGCGCAAGGGCTCTGGAATCCCTTTGTGCCGAAGGAATATGGCGGCATGGGCCTCGGCCCGCTCGCCAACGCGCTGGTGCAGATGGAGCTGGGGGAGAGCTTCCTCGGCGCGCTGTCGATGAACACGCAAGGCCCGGACGATGCGACGATCATGACGCTGATCGCCCATGGTTCGGAGTTCCAGAAGGAGAAATACCTCAAACCTCTGCTGAACGGCGAGAAGCGCATCTGCTACTCGATGACCGAGAAGGCGTCCGGCGCCGACGCGACGGGCATGCAGACCCGCGCCGAGAAGAAGGGCAATTCGACCTATGTGCTGAACGGCGAGAAGTGGTTCTCGTCGGCCGCCTCGGTCGCCGACATTGCCCTGGTGATGGCGAAGACCAACCCGGACGCGCCGCGCCACCAGCAGTTCTCGACCTTCCTCGTGGAACTGCCGAACCCCGGCTACAGGATCGTCCGCGACATCGAGACGATGGCGGCCCACACCGAAATCGGTGACATCATGGGCGGCGGCCACTCGGAGGTGCGCATCGAGAATCTCGAAGTGCCGGCCGAGAACCTGCTGGGCGGCGAGGGCAACGGCTTCAACATGGGCCAGCATCGCCTGGCCTATGGCCGCCTGCGGCACGGCATGCACAACGTAGCGATGGCGCAGCGGGCGCTCGATCTCGCGGTGGAGTACATCACCAAGCGCGAAACCTTCGGCAAGAAGGTCGCCGACCGCCAGGGCGTACAGTGGATGATCGCGGAATGCGCGAGCCAGCTCTACATCGCCCGCCTGATGCTGATGCACATCGCCTACAAGGCCGAGAAGGGCCTGGATCTGCGTCAGGAGAACGGCATCGCCAAGGTGTTTCTGGCGAACATGGTGCACAAGGTGGTGGACACCGCGATCCAGCTCCACGGCGCGCTCGGCTATTCGATGGATACGCCGCTCGCCCGCTGGTACACCGGCATCCGCGCGCAGCGCCTGGTCGACGGACCGGACGAAGTCCACAAGTGGACGACCGGCCGCAACGTCATCAAGGCCTTCCAGAAATACGGCACCACGGCGTCAGCCGCCGGCGGCGATTTGCTGTAGGGGTTGAGCGGGGGGCCGGCGCCGCTGGGCCCCCTCCGCCTGCCGGCTGCGCCGGCAGCCACCTCCCCCGCGAAAAGGCGGGGGAGGAAACACGGCGGTGCGGCGGAAACGTTTTCTCCCCCGCCTTTTCGCGGGGGAGATGTCACGCGAAGCGTGACAGAGGGGGCGGACGGTTCCCTCAACCGGGGAAGTTCGCGAAATAGGGCTCGGCTTCCGTCAGTACGCGCGTAAAGGAGGGCCGCGCCTTCAGGCGTTCGAGATAGGCGAGCGCGCTCGGATGGCGGCCGTCCAGCGGGATGATCTTGTCGCAGTAGAAGAGGGCCGGCGCCGCGGCGCAGTCGGCCATCGTGAAGCTGTCGCCCATCGCCCAGGTCTTCGACGCCATCTCGCGCTCGACCATGCCCAGCGCCATCTCGATCTTCTCGCGCGCCTGGCTCACGCCGAGGGGATCGCGCTTGTCCGCGGGGCGGATGCGATCGCCGACCACCTTCTGCATGTGGATATGCAGATGCAGGTCGAAGAAGCGGTCGCGCAGGCGGGTCTGCCGCGCGAGATCCGGATCTGCGGGCAGGAAGCGCACGGCGCCCGCGTGATGCCGGTCGAGATACTCGATGATGATGCTGGATTCGGGGATGATCCGGTCGGCCGCCTTGTCGGCGAGCACCGGGAACTGCCCGGGCGGCCAGAGCGCGGTGAACGCGGCGCGCGCCTCGGCGTCGGAGAGATCGACGAGATGCGGCGTGAAAGGCGTGTCGTTCTCGTAGAGCGGGATCAGGACCTTCCAGCAGAACGACGAGAGCGGGTGGTAGTATAGCGTCAGATCGGACATGAGCGCCTCCTATCTGCTTGCACTATGCAAGCGGTCTAAATCGTGTCAAGGATCGGTTTCGCTGCCGGATTTTTTTTGAGCCATCGTGTCGGCGGCAGACATACGCGCGCGTCCTTGGATCGAACGAGGCAGGCCATGCTCTACGCGATCTTTTGCTACAACGACGAGAAGGTGACGAGCGCCTGGAGCAGGGAGGAGGACGCCGCCTGCATGGCGGCCCTCGGCGCGGTCCAGGAGGGCCTCAAGGCCAGGAAGACCCTCGGCCCGGTCGCCCGGCTGATGCCGACCACCGCCGCCGTCACCCTGCGCAAGGGGAAAGGCGAGCCGCTGGTCATCGACGGGCCCTTCGCCGAGACCAAGGAGCAATTGCTCGGCTTCTATGTCGTCGACTGCGCCGACCTCGAAGCCGCGCTCCAGATCGCCCGCGACCTTGGCGTCGCCAATCCGACCGGCGCCTATGAGATCCGTCCGATGATGCTGTTCGACCCCGGCACCGGCATTGCCGCGCTCAACCGATGAACGACCCGAACTGGATCGACCACGCGCTCACCGCCGCTCGCCCCGAGGCGGTCGCGGCCCTGCTGCGCTATTTCCGCGACCTCGACATCGCGGAAGAGGCGTTCCAGGACGCCTGCCTGCGGGCGCTGAAGACCTGGCCGGCGAACGGCCCGCCGCGCAATCCGGCCGCCTGGCTCATCATGGTCGGCCGCAATGCGGCGATCGACGGCGTGCGGCGGCGGGCAAAGCAGGTGGCCTTGCCGGACGAGGCGGCGATCTCCGATCTCGACGACACCGAGGCGCATGTCGCCGAGGCGCTGGACAGCGCCGACTATCGCGACGACGTACTGCGGCTGCTCTTCATCTGCTGCCATCCGGACATCCCGGCGACGCAGCAGATCGCGCTGGCCCTGCGCATCGTCTCGGGCCTTTCGGTGAAGCAGATCGCGCGCGCTTTCCTGGTCGGCGAAGCGGCGATGGAGCAGCGTATCACCCGGGCGAAGGCGAAGATCGCGCAAAGCGGCGTCGCCTATGGCGCGCCTGGGCCGGTCGAACGCGCCGAGCGCCTCAGCGCCGTCGCGGCGATGATCTATCTCGTCTTCAACGAAGGCTATTCGGCGACCGGCGAGACGATCGCCGCCCGCGCGCCGCTCTGCGACGAGGCCATCCGTCTCGCACGGCTTCTGCTGCGGATGTTTCCGTCGGAGCCCGAGATCATGGGCCTGACCGCGCTGCTGCTGATCCAGCATTCGCGCAGCGCGGCGCGCTTCGATGCCGACGGTGCGATCATCCTGCTCGAAGACCAGGACCGCACGCGCTGGGATCGCAAGGCGATCGGCGAGGGCCTGGCGCTGATCGACAAGGCGATGCGCCATCGCAGTCCCGGGCCGTACCAGATCCAGTCGGCCATCGCGGCGCTCCATGCCCGCGCGCCGGGCAGCGCGGAGACCGACTGGGCGCAGATCGAGCGGCTCTATGCGAGCCTGGAACATTTCCAGGATTCGCCCGTCATCACGCTCAACCGCGCCGTGGCGCTCGCGAAGGTCGACGGCCCCGCCGCCGGGCTCGCGCTGATCGCGCCGCTGGAGCCGCGGCTTTCCAGCTATTTCCATTTCCACGGCGTGCGCGGCGCGTTCCTGATGCAGCTCGGCCGCCGGGCGGAATCGCGCGCCGCCTTCGACCGCGCCATCGCGCTCGCCGGCACGGCAGCGGAAGCCGCGCATATCCGGCAGAATATCGACCGGATGATGCAGGAGGCAGCGAAGTGAAAAGACGATGCGCCTTGGGCCGGGACGGAGGCGCCGCGCGTGGAATTGGCCTTCGGCGAGAGCCATGCGACGCTCGGCGGAGGCAAGGGAGGGAAGGATGGGTACGCTGCTCTGGATTCTGCTGATCGTCGTCGTCGCGCTGGCCGCGCTGCTGGCCTATGCGGCGACCCGGCCCGATACGTTCAGCCTTTCACGCTCCATCGCGATCAACGCGCCGGCCGCCCGCATCTTCCCGCTGATCGCCGACTTCCGCGAGTGGACGAAGTGGTCGCCGTGGGAGAAACTCGACCCCGCGCTCCAGCGAGCTTACAGCGGCGCCGAGCGCGGTGTCGGTGCCGTCTATGAATGGGAAGGCGCCAAGGCGGGGCAGGGCCGGATGGAGATCGCCGAGGCGCCCGAGCCGTCGCGCGTCAGGATCAAGCTCGACTTCATCAAGCCCTTCCCGGCGAACAATGTCGCGACCTTCGAACTGGCCGAGCGCGGCGGTGCGACGACCGTGACCTGGTCGATGTCGGGACCGCAGGCGTTCATGGGCAAGGTCGTCTCGGTGTTCATGAGCATGGACAAGATCGTCGGCCGTTCCTTCGAGCAGGGCCTCGCCGACCTCAAACGCGTTTCAGAAGCGGCCTAACGCCGCGCATCTTGGGAGAAGACGATATGAGAAACTGGATATCCGCATCGGCCCTGATGGTCGTGCTCGCCGCGCCGGCGGCGGCGCAGGACGTGCCCGCCGGCGCCTACAAGCTCGACAAGCATCACGCGAGCCTCACCTTCACGGTGAACCATCTCGGGTTCTCCAACTACACCGCGCAGTTCACGAGCTTCGATGTCGCGCTCGAGCTCGATCCGAAGAACCCCGCCGCCGCCAAGCTCACGGCGACGATCGATCCGAAGTCGCTCGACCTGCCGGCGCCGCCCGAAGGCTTCAAGGACGAGCTGCTCGGGCCGAACTGGCTCGACGCCGCGAAATATCCGGAGATGACCTTCACCTCCACCAAGGTCGAGGTGACCGGCGAGAAGACCGCGACCGTCACCGGCGATTTCACCCTGCACGGCGTCACCAAGCCTGTGACGCTGGAAGTGACCTTCAACGGCGGCTATCCGGGCATGCCGGAGATGGACCCGCAGGCCCGCGTCGGCTTCTCCGCCAAGGGCGTGCTGAAGCGTTCGGAATTCGGCGTCGCCTATGGCGTGCCGGCACCCGGCACGACGATGGGGGTCAGCGACGAAGTGCAGATCGCGATCGAGGCGGAGCTGAACGGCCCGCCGCTCGGCAAATAAGGAGGAGGACGAGATGGCCTATGTCGATGGCTTCGTGCTCACCGTGAACGACGTCGCCGCCTACAGAAAGATGGCGACGCTGGGCGGCAGGATCTGGATGAAGCATGGCGCGCTTCAGTATTTCGAATGCGTCGGCGACGACGTCGATACCAGGCACGGCACGCCGTTTCCGAAGATCGCCAGGCAGAAACCGGGCGAGACGACCGTCTTTGCCTTCATCGTCTTCAAGAACAAGGCGCACCGCAACAAGGTCAATGCCGCCGTGATGAAGGACCCCGAGATGATGCCGCCCTCCAAGGAGGAACAGAAGAACATGCCCTTCGACATGAAGCGCATGTCCTACGGCGGCTTCAAGACGATCGTCGCGCTCCCGTCATAGCTCCAGGCGGTAGAAGTCCGAGGCGGCGCCGGCGAACAGCGCCGCCTTGTCTTCCTTCGATGCGCCGGACGCGAGGCGCTTGAAGGTGTTCCACAGCGTCGCGTAGCTGCAACACGGCTCGTCCACCGGGAAATTGCTCTCGAACATCGCGCGCTTCGCGCCGAAAGCTTCGATGCAGGTCTCGACATAGGGACGCCATTCGTCGGCCAGTTCCTGCGAGCTCGCATTCTTCTTGGCGTAGGTCGGGAAGTTGCAGAAGGCCATCGCGAGCCCGCCGAGCTTCACATAGACATTCGGGTTCTTCGCCAGCTCCTTGATGCTCTGCGCCCAGATCGGGAAGCGCTCCTTCTGCGTGCCGGTGAAGCGTCCACGGCCCGACGGCGTGCCGACGTGGTCGAGCACGATCTTCGTGTTCGGGAAGGCATGCGCAAGGTCGGTGAGGTCGCCGATCTGCGGCTCGATCAGCCAGGCGTCGAAGGAAAGCCCCAGCTTCGCCAGATGCTTGAAGCCTTCGCGGAACTTGCTGTCGCGATAGAGCCCGGCCGGATGGTTCAGGGCGCCGAGCACCTCGGGGTCGGGGTCGTAGGCGCCGATGTCGCGGATGCCGCGGAAGCGGCCGTTGCCGGCGGCGATGTGGGCTTCCAGTACCTTCGCGGCACCGTCCCCGAGGCTCAGCGGCACATGGCTGACGATGCCATGGCAGGCGAGCGTCTTGCCGTAGATGCCGCTGGCCGCCATCGCGGCGACGCCGTTCACGAATTCCGTCTCGCCGACGACCTTCATGTCCTCCGGCCCCGAGGCGCGGTACATCGCGCCGCACTGGACGAAGACGGTGGCGATGATGTTGTGGCCGCTGTTGGTGTCGGCCGCGAGCTCATGCATCAGGTAGCGCGGCGAGCGCCGCATCACCTCGGCCAGGGGATGCTCCGGGACCCCGGGCGTGGCCGGGGGCGGCGCGAAGCGGTCCCACAGATGGTGGTGCGGATCGACGATCGGCAGATCCGGTTCGAGAATCGTCTCCCGGGGCTCGTTTTCACGCGGCATGCTGGCTTCCTCCTGATTTTACCCGCAGCTTCGGCGCGGGCCGGAAATTGTAAAGGGCCGTGGATCGTCCCCGTCGCCGTTTTCCGGGCTTTTCGTGCCCGGACCGGGTACGGAAAGGTTGACGGCTATCGTCTCGTCATGGTTTGAGGGCAGGGCGTATGCCGGACGGCCGCTCAAGGCGGCCGCAGGCGGGGTGTGAAACAGGAAGGCGAATATGGGCGCGAAGGTCGGCGGCGACGAAGGCAAGAGCAAGCGGGGCAGTTACTCGGACAACGCCGAGATCAACGTGGTGCCCTTCGTCGACATCATGTTGGTTCTGCTGATCATCTTCATGGTCGCGGCGCCGTTGGCCACCGTGAACGTGGCGGTCGACCTGCCGCCGCCGAACATGGACCAGAAGCCGCCGCCGAGCCCGAAGGACCCGATCTTCATCTCGCTCCAGAACAACGGCCAGATCTATCTGGGCGACAACCCGGTGCCGCTGGCCGGCCTCATCGGCGCCGTCGTCGATCACACCAAGGGCGACCGCGACAACCGCATCATGGTGCGCGCCGACAAGAACGTGCTCTACGGCAATGTCATGAACGTCATGAACCTGCTCCAGGAATACGGCTACACCAAGGTGGCGCTCATCGCCGAGGAAGTGGTCTAAGGCCGCATTCCGGCATCTGGACCTGAGGGGCGCCGCCGGTCGGCGCCCTTTTCGTTTGCGGGCCGCGCCGCGCACCAGGGCGGCAGACAGGGATGCGGTGGAGAAAGGCCATGGCCGAGATCATCGACGCGGCTTTCGTGACCAGCGTCTATCGCGTCTTGCTGGGTCGCGAGCCGGAGAGCGACGCCATCGTCCGCACCTGGGTGAACAACGCCGCGTCGCGCCAGGACCTGTTGCGGAGTTTCGTCACGTCGGCCGAGTTCGCCGGGGCGAATGCCGGCCTGCTGAACGAGCTTCAGACCAAGACCGCGCCGCCGAAGACGCCCTCCATCGCGTCCTCGCCGCCGCTCAGCATTGACTGGGACGTGCCGCCGCCCCTGACGGCGCGCATGCTGCGCCGCATCGAGGCGGTATGGCAAAAGCTGGGCGAGACGGAGCCGCACTGGTCGGTCTTGTCGGCGGACCGGTTTCGCCAGGCGAATCTCGGCGAAAGCCGCGCGCAGTTCGATCAGTCGGGCGCCGGCGAGACGGACATGATCGCCGGTGTCTTGCGCCGGCAGGGTATCGACCTCGCGCAGTTTGCGCATGCGGTGGAGTATGGCGCCGGGGTTGGGCGCATGACGCGCCATCTCGCGCCGCGGGTGAAGCGGCTGACGGCGCTGGACATTTCGGCGAGCCACCTGGCGCTCGCGGAAGCCTGGCTGGAAGCCAACGGCGTCGGCAACGCGACCTGCCTGCGCGTCGCCGATGCCGAAACATTCGGCATGACCGAGCCGTTCGATTTCTGGTTCAGCCGGATCGTGCTCCAGCACAATCCGCCGCCGGTGATGGCGCAGATCCTGCGCCGTGCGTTTGCCATGCTGAAACCGGGCGGCATGGCGCTCTTCCAGCTCCCGACCTACGCCAAGGGCTACGCCTTCCACGCCGAGGACTATCTTGCCGAGGCGCCGGGCGGGGCGGCGATCGAGATGCACTGCCTGCCGCAGTCCGCGGTCTTCGCCTTGGCCGCGGCGGCCGGCTGCGTCGCGCTGGAGGTGCGCGAGGACAACGCGACCGGGCATCCGTCGGTCTTCATCTCGAACCTCTTCCTGTTCCGCAAGGCGGCATAGCACGGCGGCCTCAGTTCCGCCGTAAAGCGGGCTGGACACTGGCATGGCCCGTTGGCGCCCGCGGGTCGTCTGCGGGCAGGGCAGGAGGCATCCCATGGGAGTCACCGTCACCGCCGCACCGGCCCGGGTGGGCCGTTTTCCCCAGACCGCCGACATCAACGTCGTTCCCTTCGTCGACGTGATGCTGGTGCTGCTCATCATCTTCATGGTGGCCGCGCCGATCGCCACCACGGCGTTGCGCGCCGACCTGCCGCCTGCGCCCGAAATGCCGCCGCCCAATCCCGCCGATCCGGTCTTCGTATCGGTGGAGCAAGGGGGCGTGGTTCGCGTGGGCGAGCGCGTCGTGACGCTGGCCGGGCTGGAAGCAGCGCTGGCGCAGGCGACCCATGACGACCGGGACACGCGCATTCTCGTGCGCGCGGCGCCGGCGGTGCTCTACGGCGATGTGATGGCGACGATGAACGCCATCGACGGCGCCGCCTACAGCAAGGTCGCGATCGTCGGCGAGGATCTCTGACCCCTGCCGGTCGCGGAAGTAAGGTTCTGCGGGGAACCGCGGAACAGGCTTCGGCTGGCCAGCGTTCTCCCGGCAGGTCTCGCGTTGCACAGCCGGAGGCGTCATGTCGACACGCAGCTATATCAGCGGGCTTCTGGGCCTGATGGTGAACGCCCTGATTTTCGGAACCGGGGTGGTGGTGATCCTGGCGGTGCCGGCATTGAATGCGCATGCCGCCATCCTGATCCCCGCGCTCGTACTCCTGGCGTTCGTCGCTACACCGATCGTCTCGTGGTACATCGCACCGCGCGTGCGGGCGCGCTATTGGCGGGCGCGGGGCATGAGGCCGCGCGCTGCCTTCAAGTGACCGCGGTCAGGGCGGGCTGCGGAACAGCCGCGCTGCCCGGGTGCGGCGTAGGAGCGCATCTTTCGCCTGTGGCGGGAATGGTAGCGTCCCGCCGCCGGCGGACGCGTGACCGGCGCAAGGGAGCCGGGCCATGGTGCAGATTCGCGGCAGCAACATCGACAACACCCTGAACGGCACCGGCAGCGCCGACGACATCTACGGTTTCGGCGGCCAGGACACGCTGAACGGCAACGGCGGCAACGATCGCATCTTCGGCGGCTCCGGCGACGATTCCTCCTCCGGCGGCGCGAATGACGACACATTCTTCTACGAAGGCGGCAACGATACCTTCAACGGCGGCAGCGGCCACGACATCTTCGACCTGCGCACGGCCACCGTCGTGCCCATTGGCAACGACCTGACGGCCGTCCAGGAAGACGACGTCGATTTCGGTATCTCGCTCGGCGCCTTCCTTAGCTTCGCGACCGATGCGACGACCACGGCCGCCGTGACGGTGCAGGACGACGGCGTCTTCATCGGCGCGGGCGACGGCGGCTTCCTGGGCGATCTCAGGTTCACCAGCGTCGAGGAGTTCCGCCTCACCCGCTTCTCGGACTTCTTCCAGGGCCGGGACCAGGACGCGGTGATCGACATGCGCGGCGGCAACGACCTCGTCGAGGCGGGCGCCGGCATCGAGCGCATCATCGGCGGCACGGGGCTCGACTGGGTCACCTACGAGGCCTCGAATGCGGCCGTGTCGATTGCGCTCGAAGGCAGCCCCGGCGCCGACGGCAGCGGCTCCGGCGGCTTCGCGGCGGGCGACATCCTGACCAGCATCGAGGCGGCGGCGGGCTCGAATTTCGGCGATTCCCTGATCGGCCGCTTCACCGGCGCCGATACCCTGGCGGGGCTCAAGGGCAATGACGGTCTCATCGGCCTGGGCGGCGACGACACGCTGCTCGGCGGCGCCGGCAACGATACCCTGACCGGCGGGCTCGACGACGACAGCCTGGAGGGCGGCGACGACGACGACCGGCTGGTCGGCAACAGCGGCCTCGACGCGCTCGCCGGCGGCGCCGGCAACGACACGCTGCGCGGCGGCGACGACGAGGATACGCTGAACGGCGGGACGGGCACCGACACCGCGGACTTCAGCGACAAGTCGGTGGGCGTGGTCGCGGCCGCCGGCGGCTCGATCTTCCTGCCGACGACGATGCGCCTGGTGGGCAGCAAAATCGTCGAAGACCGGCTGATCTCGATCGAGAACCTGATCGGCGGCTCCGGCGGCGACAGCCTCACCGGCAACAGCGCGGCCAACGAACTGACCGGCAACGGCGGAAACGACACGCTCACCGGCGGCCTCGGCGCCGACACGCTGAGCGGCGGCAGCGGCAACGATTTCTTCCGCGTCGACTCCGCCGCCGACGTGGTAGGCGAGGGCACCAGCGGCGGTGCCGACACGGTCGAGGCGAGCGTCAGCTACACGCTCGCGGCCGGTGTCGCGGTGGAGACGCTGCGGACGTCGTCGGACACCGGGACCGGGGCGATCGACCTGACCGGCAACGACATCGCGCAGAGCATCACCGGCAATGACGGCGCCAACCGGCTGGACGGCGGCGGGGAGAACGACACGCTCCTCGGCCGCGCCGGCAGCGACACGCTCACCGGCGGCGCGGGCACCGATACGCTGGACGGCGGTACGGGCGACGATACCTATGTGAACCCGCTGGGCGACACGATCGTCGAGCTCGCCGGCGGTGGTCTCGACAGCGTGCAGTCCGACGCGAGCTTCACGCTGCCGGACGAGGTGGAGCGGCTGTTCCTCACCGGCTCGGCGGCCGACGGCACCGGCAACGGGCTCGCCAACCAGGTGATCGGCAACGCGGCGGACAATGTCCTGACCGGCCTCGGCTCGAGCGACACGCTGAGCGGCGGCGGCGGCTTCGACACGCTGCTCGGCGGCGACGGCGCGGACCAGTTGCGGGGCGGCACGCAGCGCGACAAATACATCCCGGGCGTCGATTCCGACGCCGACACGCTGATCTTCAACATCCTGAACGACTCGACGGGGATCGGCCGCGACGTCATCACGCGCGCCGATTTCGACGCGGAGGACAGGATCGACCTGCCCGTGGCGCCCACCGCCATCGCCGCCGCGATCGCTGGCGGCACACTCTCGACGACCAGTTTCAACGCCGACCTCGCCGCTGCGGTGAATGCCGCGGCGCTCCCCGCCGGCCAGGCCGTGCTGTTCGATCCGTCGGCGGGCAATCTGGACGTCGCCGGCATGGTCTATCTGGTCGTCGATGCGAACGGCGTCGCGGGCTACCAGGCGGGCCAGGACTGGGTCTTCCAGCTCGAAAACTGCACTGGCGACATCACGGTCGACGATTTCGTCTGACGGGCATTCGTTTTCCGCTTTTTCCCTTTTTGCGTTTCGGCCCTGTGGATAACTTCGGCTCCCTGTGGATAAGCCGGGCGCCGGGACTCCTCCCCGGCGCCCGGTCTCCGCCATAGCTGGAGCCGCGACGCCGCGCCCAACGGGGCATGGCGGATATAGGAATAAGATCGGAATCGGCAAGGGAGGCCGCAATGAGCCGGAAAATCGTGAAATGGTCGCCGCCGTATCGCGGCGAGAATGTCGAGCGGCCGACCTTCGATTTGGTCGACCTGGAGAAGGACGGCGTCATCGGGCGCATCATCCTGAACGCGCCTGAGAAGCGGAACCCGCTGGGCTATGAGCGGCTGCTCCAGATCGAGATGGCGGCCAAGGAGATGGAGCTGGATGACGACATCCGCGTCATCATCATCAAGGGCGCGGGGCCGAGCTTCAGCGGCGGCTATGACATCACGCCGACCCCGCCGGGCGAGCCCAAGCGCAACACGCCGGAGAACGGCTATCACCATCCCGACCGCGACGGGCCGTGGTCGTCCTATGACTATGAGCATCTGCGCGTCTACACGACGCTGTTCGACCTTCAGAAGCCGGTGATCGCGCAGATCCACGGGGCGTGTCTGGCGGGCGGCTCCGAGCTTGCGGCGTTCTGCGACCTCCGCATCGTCGCCGACGATGCGAAGATCGGCTGGCCGGTGGGGCGCAACTGGTCGCCCGGAAACTTGCAGATCTCGCCCTGGCTGATGGGGATGACGCGGGCGAAATACTACATGTTCACGTCCGACCCGATCACCGGCAAGCAGGCCGCCGAATGGGCCTGGGCGACGGAGTCGGTGTCGGCGGACGAACTGGAAGCGCGCACCGAAGCGGTCGCCGCCAAGATCGCGCTGACCCCGACCGACCTCATCATGCTGACCAAGCGCTCGATCAACCGGCAGTTCGAGATCATGGGCCTGAAGACCGGCATGCAGGCGAGCGCCGACCACCTGGCGATCGCGCTGCTGCGCCCGGGCTTCGCGCGGGGGGATGAGTTTTCGCGGCGTGCGGCGCGGGATGGGCTGAAGGCGGCGCTGGCATGGCGGGAGAAGGAGTTCGGGAATGCGCCACGGGAGGGGGCGGGCGGGGCGCCGCCGTCCGCCGATGGGCCGGCGGGGGATGGGCCGAAATACGGGGGGTAGGGGACGCCGCTGCGCGGCCGAGTCTTCGTTGCCCCCTTCCGTCGTCCTCGCCGACACCTTCCCCCGCACCGCCTTCACTTCGTGAAGGCTGGGGGAAGGGGAGGGTGGCGCAGATTGCCTATGTTTGGCGTGAGCGGTCTTCCCCCGTAGGGGGAAGATGCCGGCAGGCAGAAGGGGGCCTTGGGCGTAGGGCTGAGGCGGTGCAGGATTACCCACGTGCCCAACCTCAACGCCCGCGCGCTGCGCTGGAACATGACCGACGCCGAGCGGCGGCTGTGGGCGCTGCTGCGGCGCAAGCAATTGCAGGGCTATCGCTTCCGCCGGCAGCATACGGTGGAGCCTTACATCGTCGATTTCTACTGCATGGCCGAGAAGCTGGCGGTCGAGCTGGACGGCTCGCAGCATTACGACGCGGCGGCGATCGCCTATGACGCGCGGCGGACGGCATTCCTCGCCAGGCACGGCATCCGCGTGCTGCGCTTTCCGAACGCGGATGTGTTCAGGCGCCCGGACGATATGGTGGACCTGATCGCGCGGGCTTTGCAGGGGGAGGCGTTCTGACGCGCCTAGCGGCGCGAGTCTTGGTTGCCCCCTTCCGTCGGCTCCGCCGACACCTTCCCCCGCACCGCTCCGGCTTCGCCTCCGCTGGGGGAAGGGGAGGCGGCGGTGTCTGGCGTGAGCGTTCTTCCCCCATCGGGGGAAGATGCCGGCAGGCAGAAGGGGGCCTTGGGCGTGGAGTGGTGAATATAGCGGCTCGCATTCGGGTTGCGTCTTTGACGATACTCGCTCCACTATCTCCAAACTCGGAGCACGCGTCATGACCATGGATGAACTTCATGCTCGCTTAAGCACGATCGAGCGTCTCTTGATCGTCTTGATCTCTAGCCCAGCCTATGCGGCTGCTTTGGATGCGATGGATGGTCAACTCTATGCCGACGTTGGCCAGAGATTGAACCGGCTCTTCCCGAGCGATCCCGAGTATGCACCGCTTCAGCTTGAACTAGACGGCTTCCGAGATGCTGTAACGACTGCAAGGTCGATTGGAAGCTGATTGTCGAACAAGTGCAGTGACGCGCCTCGCGGCGCGGCGTCTTGCGTTGCCCCCTTCCGTCGGCTTCGCCGACACCTTCCCCCGCATCGCTCCGGCTTCGCCTCCGCTGGGGGAAGGGGAGCGAGCAGCGTTTGGTGTAAAGCGCTCTTCCGCCGTAGGGGGAAGATGCCGACAGGCAGAAGAGGGCCTTGGGCGTAAGCACCGAGTTTAGTGAACCATTTGAATGATCGGGTGTCGTCGTAGCTTCGGTGAATCATCCAAATTCCCGACCATTCCAATTCACTATTTGGTCAGTCGTGCCCCAGAGGTATTGTTGACATATTTATGTACCCTAATCTCTACATCGTCGGTCAGGCTTCGAGTTATAGTACGCTTGCCCTTCTTCGCTCCTATAAAGCCGACGACGCCGTTTATCCAAAACCTATACTGCCCTATGTTAAATTGAATGAGAGAGTTGAATTTCTTCTTTTCAAATCCAAAATTAGAATGGACCTTCTTGATATGGCAGATTGAAAACAAGAGATTGATCGGTCTGTTTTCGGAGTTAGTCCATATGTGGCCAAGTTTTGGGATTGTTGTTTTATCGCCCGGGGAGAACTCAAACGGGTGCAGGTTGTCGATCTTCGTAGTCGCTTCCTTCAAGTCGTCAGAGGGGTGGGTGTGAAAGACACCCAAGAACTCAAGTTGCGGGCTAATGGTCTTTAGGGCGCTGATCATAATCTCGTCAGCGTGGCGGTTCGGGGCTACGGAGTCCGGCGACCGCGTTGCAGTGAACGCTGACACTGCTTCGTTGAACATAGTAGTGCCAGCCGTCGGCTGTTTTTCTGCGCTGCCCCCAGAGACGTCCATAGGACTCAAGGGATAGCTCGTCCGGGAGTTCGTCCTCATCGTCGCGCGTCCTTGCGCGGTACGCTTCCAGAGTGGCCAAGACCAATTCGTCAAAGGCTGCTTCGGAGAGGTGGATAAAGTACTTCACTTTCGAGTCACTTCACGAACACCCGCTCGTCCCGCCGCAGGTGTCGCACTTCATGCAGGTGCCGTTTCTTACCAGGGTGAAGTTGCCGCATTGGCCGCAGGAGTCGCCTTCGTAGCCTTTGATACGGGCTTCGGCGCGGCGGCGGTTTTCGGTTTCCTTGGCTTTGCGGGCGAGTTCGGCCGGGCTCAGCTTGGTTTCCACCTTCTCGTGCATCTCCTGGATGCGGTTGAATATTTGCGTGTCGCTGATTTCGACGCTGCGCAGCGTCGCCGGGCGCTGGAGTTCGGCGGTGAGCTGGTTCTGGATGTCGTCGAGGCGATTTTCGATCTCGGTCTCGATCTGCGTCTCGCGGGCGAGGGCTCTGGAGCCGTCGATGAGGCCGAAGCTCCGGCCACGGACGAAGCCTGAGGAAACCTGCGGCGGCAAGGCGGGGCGCATGGTGGCGCGGTCGTGGTCGACGCCGCCGCCGAGGTCGTCGTCCTCGCCGTCCTCGAGGCCGGGCGGCTTCACATGGGCGAGGTCGTGGCGGCCGAGATAGGAGACGGCGAGCTCGCGGAAGATGTAGTCGAGCACGCTGGTGGCGTTCTTGATCGAGTCGTTGCCGAGCACGAGGCCCGACGGCTCGAACTTGGTGAAGACGAAGGCCTCGACATATTCCTCGAGCGGCACGCCGTATTGCAGGCCGAGGCTGATGGCGATCGCGAAATTGTTCATCAGGCTGCGGAAGGCGGCGCCTTCCTTGTGCATGTCGATGAAGATCTCGCCGATGCGGCCGTCCTCGTATTCGCCGGTGCGCAAGTAGACCTTGTGGCCGCCGACCTCGGCCTTCTGGGTGTAGCCCTTGCGGCGACCGGGCAGCTTCTCGCGCAGCGCCTTTTCGCGGGCGACGATCTTCTCCACGATCTTTTCGACGATCTTCTCGGTCACCTGCACGGTGCGCGTCGCGGCGGGGGCGGCGAGCAGGGCCTCGACGCCGTCCTCGGCCTCCTCGTCGTCATTGGCGACGAGCTGGGCGGAGAGCGGCTGGGAGAGCTTGGAGCCGTCGCGGTAAAGCGCGTTGGCCTTGAGCGCCAGCTTCCAGGAGAGGAGATAGGCCTCGCCGCACTCCTTCACCGAGGCGTTGTTCGGCATGTTGATGGTCTTGGAGATGGCGCCCGAGATGAAGGGCTGCGCCGCCGCCATCATGCGGATGTGCGATTCGACCGAGAGGAAGCGCTTGCCGAGACGGCCGCAGGGGTTGGCGCAGTCGAAGACCGGCAGATGCTTGTCCTTGAGGTGCGGGGCGCCTTCGAGCGTCATCGCGCCGCAGACCCACAGATTCGCCGCTTCGATTTCGTCCTTCCGGAAGCCGAGCGCGCCGAGCAGGTCGAAGCTGCCGTCGTCGAGCTGCTCGTCGGTGAGGCCCAGTGTGTCGCGGCAGAACTCGTCGCCAAGGGTCCAGCGGTTGAAGGCGAAACGGATGTCGAAGGCGGTGCCGAGGGCGGCCTCGATCGCCTGGATCTCACGCTCGCCGAAGCCCTTGGCGCGCAGGGCGCCGTGGCCGAGGGCGTTCGAGCCCGTGAGCGTGCCGCGGCCGACCGCGTAGTTGATGATGTCGGCGCGCTGTTCCTCGCTGTAGCCGAGCACGGCGAGGGCTTCGGGGACCGACTGGTTGATGATCTTGAAATAGCCCCCGCCCGCCAGCTTCTTGAACTTCACCAGCGCGAAGTCCGGCTCGATGCCTGTCGTGTCGCAGTCCATGACGAGGCCGATCGTGCCGGTGGGCGCAATGACGGTCGCCTGGGCGTTGCGGTAGCCGTGCGCTTCGCCGAGCGCGAGGGCCTTGTCCCAGGCCGCACGGGCGGCATCGGCGAGGCCGGGCACCACGACATGCGCCGACTTCAGCGGCACCGGGTTCTGCGAGAGCGCCTCGTAGCCCGAAATCTCGCCGAAGGCGGCGCGGCGGTGGTTGCGGATGACGCGCAGCATCGGCTTGGCGTTCTTCTCGTAGCCGGGGAAGGCGCCAAGCTCGCCCGCCATCTCGGCCGAGGTCGCATAGGAAATGCCGGTCATCAGCGCCGTGATGGCGCCGGCGATGGCGCGGCCTTCGTCGGAATCGTAGGCGAGGCCCGACGACATCAGCAGGCCGCCGATATTGGCGTAGCCGAGGCCGAGCGTGCGGTACTCGTAGGAGAGCTGGGCGATCTCCTTGGAGGGGAACTGGGCCATCAGCACGGAGATTTCGAGCACCACCGTCCACAGGCGGCAGGCATGCTCGAAGGCGGCGATGTCGAACAGCTTCACGTCACCTTCGTCGCGACGGAAGTTGAGCAGGTTCAGCGAGGCGAGATTGCACGCCGTGTCGTCGAGGAACATGTATTCCGAGCACGGATTACTGGCGCGGATCGGCCCGCTCTCCGGGCAGGTGTGCCAGTCGTTCACCGTGGTGTGAAACTGTATGCCCGGATCGGCGCAGGCCCAGGCGGCGTAGGAAATCTTCTCCCACAGGTCGCGGGCCTTCAGCGTCTTCGCGACCTTGCCCGAGACGCGCCGGGTCAGATTCCACTCGCCGCCCGTCTCGACCGAGCGGAGGAATTCGTCGGTGACGCGGATCGAGTTGTTCGAGTTCTGGCCGGCGACCGAGAGATAGGCGTCGCTGTCCCAGTCCGTGTCGTAGGTGCGGATTTCGAGGGACTTGTAGCCCTGCTTCGCGAAGTGGATGACGCGCTGGATATAGTTCTCGGGGATCAGCGCCTTCTTGGCAGCCTTGATCTCGCGCTTGAGCGCCGGGTTCTTCTGCGGGTCGAAGCAGTCGTCGCCCGAGCCTTCGCAGTTCACGCAAGACCGCATCACCGCGGAGAGGTGCTTCTCCATCGTCTTGGAGCCGGTGACGAGGGCGGCGACCTTCTGCTCCTCGATGACCTTCCAGCCGATGAATTCCTCGATGTCGGGGTGGTCGGCGTCGACCACGACCATCTTCGCGGCGCGGCGCGTCGTGCCGCCCGACTTGATGGCGCCCGCCGCGCGGTCGCCGATCTTGAGGAAGCTCATGAGGCCCGACGACTTGCCGCCGCCGCCGAGCGGCTCGTTCTCGCCGCGCAGGTTCGAGAAGTTCGAGCCGGTGCCCGAGCCGTATTTGAAGAGGCGCGCCTCGCGGACCCAGAGGTCCATGATGCCGCCCTCG
>JADZAI010000038.1 GCA_020852655.1 Alphaproteobacteria bacterium | reverse complement strand
CGATAGAATCAACGAGCCGAACGCCATGAGCCGCCAGTTCTTCGCCTGGACACGCGAGGCCCCGATGCGCTCGTCCCAGACCTGCGCAGCGCGCTGGTAAGGCGTCTCGGGTTCGATGGCTTTGCCGGAGTGGGTGGAAGGTCGTTTGAACATCAGCGGTCCCCTTCGGAGAGATTGACGGAGGAGCCGCCGCCATGGGCGTCGCCGGAGCGGACGGCGTGGGCAGTGGCCTGGACGGCGTGGGTCATCCGCTGCGAGCGGCGCATGCGCTTCGCCCAGTCCGGCGGCCCGCCCGCGGGTGAGGTGGCGGTTGAACCGCCACCGTCTCCGACCGCGTCACCGCCGACCGAACCCATCGTCGAGGAACCGCCGGTGGCTTCGAACGCGGCCTTACCGCCGGCATCAAAGCTCGAGCGCATGCTGTCGGTGGCGCGAGAGGCGGCACGGCGGAACGGCGACACGGCCGCGCTACCGCCGGCTCGGGCGACGCCAGCGAGCCCCGATGCAACGCCGCTGGCGCCCGAATGGCCCGCGGCGCCGAGGCTGTAGGCTGTGGATGCTCCGCCAGCCATTGCGGCGCCGCCGCGGGCGGCTGCGGCAGCACCTCCGGCAAGGGCGGCACCGCCGGACGCGACCGCGCCGACCGCACCGGCGCCGGCGGCGACCATGCCGCCCGCGGCGAGGCCCGTGCCGACCGCCGCGCCGGCGCTGAGCTGCGGGCCGCCCGAGACGATACCGCTGGCGATGCCGGGGCCGAAGATGCCGAGGCCGAGCAGCGACAGCGCGGCGAGCACGATCGCCATCGCCTCGTCGATGGAGGGCGTCGCGCCGCCGAAGCCGGCGGTGAATTCGGAGAAGAGCGTCGAGCCGATTCCGATGATGACGGCGAGCACGAGCACCTTGATGCCAGAGGAGATGACGTTGCCCAGCACTCGCTCGGCCATGAAGGCGGACTTGCCGAACAGGCCGAAGGGGATCAGCACGAAGCCGGCGAGCGTCGTGAGCTTGAATTCGATGAGCGTGACGAAGAGCTGGATGGCGAGGATGAAAAAGGCGAGCAGCACCAGCGCCCAAGCCAGGAACATGCAGGCGATCTGGATGAAGTTCTCGAAGAACGACCAGTAGCCCATCAGGCCGGAGATCGATTCCAGGAGCGGGCGGCCGGCATCGAGGCCGGTCTGCGCCACCTTGCCGGGGCGCAGCAGGTCGGCGGTTGTGAAGCCCGTGCCGCTGGCCTTGAGGCCAAGGCCGGCGAAGCTCTCGAAGACTATACGGGCGAGATTGTTCCAGTTGCCGCTGATGTAGGCGACAACGCCGACAAACAGCGTTTTCTTCACCAGCCTCGCGAAGATGTCGTCGTCGCCGCCCCACGACCAGAAGAGCGCGGCCAGCGTCACGTCGATTACGATCAGCGTCGTGGCGATGAAGGCGACTTCGCCGCTCAGCAGGCCGAACCCGGAATCGATGTAGCGGGTGAAGACTTCGAGGAAATGGTCGATGACGCCGGTGTTGCCCATGGTGCTACCGCGTCTCGGCCGGCGAGGCCGGAGCTGGCTGGGGGTGAGGCGCTGCTTCCGCCGGCGAGTGCGGAGCGGGCGCGGCCTTCGGCAAGTGCTCGGCTGGTCGAGCGCCGGGGGCGAGAAAGCGGTTGCGGTTCTCCGCCCAGGCCCGCAGGCAGGCAGGATCACGCGGCCCGGCTTCGCCGAGTGCCTGGCAGCGGAACAGCTCGTCGCGCAGCGGGTCGGATGGAGCCGTGTTCGGCCGCGAGGACGCCCAGCTTTCCGCCGGCTCTTCGTTCCGGCTCATCTCGATCGCGGTCGCGGTAACCGCGATCGCCACGAACACCACGGCGCCGAGACGGGCGAGCATCTTGCCGTCCATGGCCGCGCCCTCAATTGCCGCTATTCGGGAACATGCGGGCGTTGCCCGCCTGATAGCCGCTGCCGGGGGTGAGAAACCGGCGGCGCTGCTCGCGGCCCTGTTCGGCAGCCGCGGCCCGTTCCGCCTCGGAGAGCGCCTGTGCGCGGCCGTTCGCTGCGACGACGGCCGTGAGGTCGGCGAGCTGCTGCGCCTGAAGCGCGAGGAGCTGGTTGCCGGCCTGCGTCGCCTGCAGTGCGCCCGTGGCCCCCTGGCTGCGGCCGATCAGCGAGGACATCTCGGCGCGATTGGTGTCGATGTTGCCGACGACGCCGGCCTGCACCCGCATCGCGTCCTGCAGGCCGCCGACCGTGTTTTGCCAGCGCTCGCGCGCCTGGGCGATGAGCTGCTGATCTGAGGCCGACATTGAGGCGTTGCCGTAGGTGGTCTGGAACGCCTGATCGATGTTCTGGACGTCGTAGGCGATGCGCTGTGCCTGGCTCAGAAGCTGTTGGGTGCGCTGGACCGACTGCTGGAGTTGCTGGAGCGACGAATAGGGCAGGCTCGCTAGGTTGCGCGCCTGGTTGATCAGCATGGTCGCCTCGTTCTGAAGCGAGGTGATCTGGTTGTTGATCTGCTCAAGCGCGCGGGCGGCCGACAGCACGTTCTGGACGTAGTTGGTGGGGTCATAGACGACCCACTGTGCCGCGGCTGGCGTGGCGAGGATCGGCGAGAGCGCGAGCGGCGCGGTGAGAAGAACCGCGGCGACGCGCCCCACGCGCGAGCGGGAATGAACGGAACGGGTCATGAGCGTACCTCCGGATCAGGTTGGGGGATGACGTTGGTGAGATCGGCGATGAGGTCGGCCGCCCAGGCGAGCCGGTTCTCAGCGAGCCATTCGTGGAGGAAGCCGTCGGTGCCGCTGCGGGCATGCACCGCGGCGATCAGCGCCTGGTGCTGTTTCGAGGAGGCGGCGCAGAGCGCGAGGGCGACGTCAGAGAGCCCCAGCTCGAACAGGCGATTGCCGCGCCGCGACTGGCAGTAGTAGTCGCGTTTGGGCATGGCCCGCGCCAGGATCTCGATCTGGCGGTCGTTCAACCCGAACCGGCGATAGATCGCGGTGATCTGCGGCTCGATCGCGCGCTCGTTCGGCAGCAGGATGCGGGTCTGGCAGCTTTCGATGATGGCGGGCGCGATCACCGAGCCGTCGATGTCGGAGAGCGACTGGGTGGCGAAGATGACGCTGGCGTTCTTCTTGCGCAGCGTCTTGAGCCATTCGCGGAGCTGTCCCGCGAACCCTTCATCGTCGAGGGCAAGCCAGCCTTCATCGACGATCAGCAGCGTGGGCCGACCGTCGAGCCGGTCTTCGATGCGGTGGAAGGGATAGGCGAGGACGGCAGCGGCAGCGCCGGTCCCAATCAGGCCCTCGGTCTCGAACGCTTGGACCGAGGCTTCGCCGAGATGTTCGGCTTCGGCGTCGAGCAGGCGACCATAGGGGCCGCCGACGCAGAATGGCCGCAGGGCCTGCTTGAGGTCGTTCGACTGGAGCAGAACCGACAGGCCGGTCAGCGTGCGTTCGCCGATCGGCGCGGAGGCTAGCGAGGACAGCGCCGACCAGAGATGCTCCTTCACTTCCGGCGTGATGGGGACGCTCTCCCGCCCAAGGATCGCGATCAGCCAGTCTGCCGCCCAGGCGCGTTCGGCGACGTCATCGATCCGGGCCAGCGGTTGGAGCGATACGCTGTCGTCAGCGCCTTCGGTGAGCCCGCCGCCGAGATCATGCCAGTCGCCGCGCATGGCGAGCGCCGCCGCCCGGATCGAGCCGCCGAAATCGAAGGCGAACACCTGAGACCGTTCGTAGCGGCGGAACTGCAGCGCCATCAGCGCCAGCAGCACCGACTTGCCGGCGCCGGTCGGCCCGACGATCAGCGTGTGGCCGACGTCGCCAACATGGATGGAAAGCCGGAACGGGGTCGAGCCTTCGGTTTTGCCGAAGAGCAGTGGGGGCCCTGCCAGATGCTCGTCCCGTTCCGGTCCCGCCCATACCGCCGAAAGCGGGATCATGTGGGCGAGATTCAATGTGTTGATCGGGGGCTGGCGGACATTGGCGTAGACATGGCCAGGCAGCGAGCCGAGCCAGGCGTCCACCGCATTGATCGTCTCGGGCATCGCGGTGAAGTCGCGGCCCTGGATGACCTTCTCGACCATCCGCAGCTTCTCGGCGGCGATGCGCGGATCATCGTCCCAGACAGTGATCGTCGCGGTCACATAGGCCTGGCCGGCATAGTCCGCGCCCAGCTCCTGCAACGCCATGTCGGCATCGGCCGCCTTGTTTGACGCATCGGTGTCCACGAGGACGGAGGCCTCGTTCGTTATCACCTCCTTCAAGATGGCGGCGATCGATTTGCGCTTGGCAAACCATTGCCGCCGGATCTTGGTCAGCAGTTTGGTGGCGTCGGTCTTGTCGAGCAGCACGGCCCGCGTCGACCAGCGATAGGGAAATGCCAAGCGGTTAAGCTCGTCGAGGATGCCCGGCGTGGTCGCGGTCGGGAAGCCGACGATGGTGAGGATGCGGATATGCGCGTCGCCGAGCCGGGGCTCCAACCCGCCGGTCAGCGGCTGATCGGCCAGCAGTGCATCGAGATACATCGGTGTTTCGGGCACACGGACCCGATGCCGCTTCGTCGAGACCGTCGAATGCAGATAGGTCAGCGTCTCGCTGTCATCGAGCCAGGCGCATTCCGGCATGAAGGCGTCGATGAGCTGGAGGATGCGATCGGTGCGGTCGGCGAAGCCGCGCAGGATCTCGTGCGCGTCGACGCCGGCATGATCGCGGCCCTCATAGAGCCAGGTTTCTGCCCGCGCAGCGTCCTCGGCTGGCGGCAGATAGAGGACCGTGACGAAGTAGCTGGACTCAAAGTGCGCGCCGGCTTCCTCGAAGTCGGCCTTGCGTTCGGCGTCGACCAGGGCGGACGCGCTGTCGGCGAACATGCTGGCCGGATAGGTCGCGGCGCCATGGCGTTGCGCTTCGACGAAGATCGCCCAGCCAGAGCCAAGGCGACGGAAGGCATTGTTGAGCCGGCCGGCGACGGCGACCAGCTCGGCTGGCACAGCGCTATCGAGGTCGGGGCCGCGGAAGCGCGCGGTGCGCTGCAGGCTGCCGTCCTTGTTGAGCACGATGCCTTCGCCGACCAGCGCGACCCAGGGGAGGAAGTCGGCGAGCCGGGTGTTGCGGTTGCGATATTCGGCGAGGTTCATCATCGTCGTCGCTCCTCAAACCGACAGGTGGCCGGGGATGCGCAGATGCTTGCGCACGACTTCGACGAACTGCGGATCGCGCTTGGCGGCCCAGACGGCTGCGAAGTGACCGATGGCCCAGAGCCCCAGGCCGACTAGCCAGAGGCGGAGGCCAAGCCCGAGCGCGGCGGCGAGCGTGCCGTTGAGGAT
>JADZAI010000037.1 GCA_020852655.1 Alphaproteobacteria bacterium | reverse complement strand
GGCACCACCACCATCTGCTCGACATCGCCGACGATCTGCTTGGCGAGAAAGCACGAGATGCTGCCCTGCGGCGGCTTGGGATTGCCGTACACCACCGCCCAGTAGATCTTCCGCGCCGCGCGCGACTGGAACACTTTTCCGAAATGCGCCGCCGCCGCCCGCGTCTTGGCTACCACCAGCACGCCGGAGGTGTCGCGGTCGAGCCGGTGCACCAGCCGCGGCGCCTCGCCCTGCCTGTTGGGCAGGCTTTTCAGCAGCCCGTCCATATGCCGCTTCGTACCGCTGCCGCCCTGCGAGGCGAGGCCGTGCGGCTTGTTGAAGACATAGAGCTCGTCGTCCTCGTAGAGGATCAGATCGCGCAGGAAGCGGGCGTCCTCGGCATCGATCTTCTGCTCGATGCGGCGCACTTCCGCCTCGAGCGGCGGAATGCGCACCTGTTGGCCGGCCGCGAGCCGCGAGTTCGTCTTCGCCCGCCCGCTGTCGATGCGCACCTGCCCGGTGCGGATGAGCTTCTGCAGATGCCCGAAGGTCACCTGCGGGAAGTGCGTGCCGAACCAGCGGTCGAGCCGCATGCCGTCCTCGTCGCGCGCCACGACCTGCACCCGCGCGCCGCTCATCCGGTGCCCCGCATCACGACCAGCCCGAGATAGAGCGCGACGATCGAGACCAGCACCGACAGGCCGATATAGAGCAGCGCGCCGCCGACCTCGCCGCGTTCGATCAGCGCGATGGCGTCGAGCGAGAAGGACGAGAAGGTGGTGTAGCCGCCCAGCACGCCCACCGCCACGAACAGCCGCGCATCGGCCTGCCAGGCCGGCGTGGTGCGCGCGAGGAAGCCGACGAACAGCCCCATCGCCAGCGAGCCGGTGATGTTGATGAGCAGCGTTCCGAGCGGAAAAAGGCCCGGCCAGAGGCGGCCGACGAGGACGCCGGCGCCGTAGCGCGCCATGGAGCCGAGCGCTCCGCCGAGGCCGACGAGGAGGAACGGGTACATGCGCCGCTTCTAGGGCCGCCGGCCGGCCAATTCCAGCCCTTCGTCACGCCGTGCGCGACCATTTGTTATGAAACGAATTCGTCGCCGGGGAATTCTGCCTGCTCAGGGAGCCCAGCAAGGAGAAAAAACATGAGACTTCCAAATCTTGCCAAGGCTGTCGGCATCGGCACCGTGATCGCGGCTCTGACCGCTGGCACCGCCTTTGCCGCCGTGGCGACGAGTTCGGTGAATGTCCGCTCCGGTCCCGGCACGTCCTATCGCGTGCTCGACACCCTGCGGCCGGGCGAGCAGGTCGACATCGTCGGCCGTAGCGGCGGCTGGTGCGAGGTGCGCAAATCCGGCCCCGACGGCTGGGTGTCGTGCAATTATCTCGCCAACGACCGCTACGATCGCGACCGCTACCGCGACCGTCCGAGCTTCGGTTTCAGCATCGGTATCGGCCCCGACCGGCCGCACCGTCCGATGCGCCCGCTGCCGCCGCGCCACTGGTACGACAGCGGCTTCTACGCCCGCGGCCCGAACGGCTCGTTCGGCTTCTCGTTCAACAACTGACCACAGGGCGCCTCCGGGCGCCCTGTTCGTTTTCGCCTTGCCTCGCCGCCTCTTCCGGGCTGATGATATCGGCAATCCCGCTGTTGATTGCACGATTGAATGTAGCTACATTAAATGCGGAAGATTGTCGTCGACGCGCCGAAGCGGCTGGCCAATCTCGCCAAGCACGGATTTGACCTGGAAGACGTCGTGTTCTTCGGCTGGGATACGGCTTTGATCGGTGCCGGACACGCTGATCGACATGGCCGCCCGCGTATGAAAGCGGTAGGCCGGTTTTTCGGTCGGGCGATGGTGGTGATCTATGCGGAGCTGGGAACGGAGGCAATTTCGATCGTCAGCTTCCGCCCCGCGAGCGCAGTGGAAAGGGCATTGCTGAATGGCGACGAAGCCTGAAGCCAAATTCGAGCCCGGGCACGGCTATTCCCGACAGGACTGGGACGATGTGGACAGCCCCGAGCTGACCGGTGAGGAACTCGCCTCCATGCGGCCGGCCCGCGAAATGCTGCCGCCCGAATTCTTCGAGACCATTGATCGCGAGCGCCGTAAACGCGGACGGCCCGCATCGGTCGCGCCGAAGCGGCAAGTAACCTTGCGCATCGATGCGGACGTGATTGAGAGTTTTCGCGCCGAAGGCACCGGCTGGCAGAGCCGGATCAACGAAGCGCTCCGCAAGGCAAGGGGCCTCTAGTCTTCTTCCAAGCCCTCCTCCCGCTTCGTCGCCCTTAGCCGGTTGAAATAATCCAGCCGCTTGCGCACTTCGCGCTCGAAGCCCCGGTCCACCGGTGCGTAGAACTCCCGCCGTCCGAGCTTCTCGGGAAAATACTCCTGCCCCGAAAAGCCCTCGGGTGTGTCGTGGTCGTAGACATAGCCTTCGCCATAGCCCTGCCCCTGCATCAGCTTGGTCGGGGCGTTGAGGATGGTCATCGGCGGCATCGGCGAGCCCGAGGCTTTCGCCAGCGCCATCGCCGCGCCGAACGCCTTGTACACAGCGTTCGATTTCGGCGCCGTGGCGAGATAGACCGTCACCTGTGCCAGCGCCAGTTCGCCCTCGGGCGAGCCCAGCATCTCGTAGGCGTCGCGCGCCGCGATGGCGAGCGGCAGCGCCTGCGGGTCGGCCATGCCGATATCCTCGCTGGCCATGCGGATCAGCCGCCGCGCCAGGAACAGCG
>JADZAI010000036.1 GCA_020852655.1 Alphaproteobacteria bacterium | reverse complement strand
TCAACACCGTCCTCGACGGCCTCTACCACATCGGCTTCGCCACCACAGGCGACCGCTTCGCTAACGAAGACGGAAACCCAAACGCCAAAATCGAAACCGTAGCCTTCTGGATCAACCAGACCCTCGCTAACGACCTAGCCCAAGGGACACTCAAGAATCCCAACGTCCAGCCTCTGCCCGCCAGCGGCCCGGTCGGCAGCGCCGCGCAGCCCGACGTCGTGGCCGACAGCGCCGGCAACACCATTCTCGCCTCCGGCGCGCGCACGCTGACGCTGGCCGGCACCGCCCTCAACGGCATGGGCAACAGCCTCGCCAACCGCCTCGCCGGCAACGGCCTCGACAACCTGCTCGACGGCGGCGACGGCAACGACACGATCGTCGGCGGCGCCGGACGCGACATCCTCATCGGCGGCAACGGCACCGACCGGCTCGAAGGCGGCTCCGGCGACGACACCTACTATATCGGCGACGATCTGGACCGGATCGTCGAGAGCGCCGGCGGCGGCCACGACGAGGTCCGCGCCCTCGGCCAGGCCAGGACCTACCGGCTCGGCGCCGACGTCGAGGACCTCACCTATATGGGCGCCGGCCCCTTCACCGGATTCGGCAACGCCCTCGCCAACCGCCTCGTCTCCTCCACCGGCGCCGACCGCCTGTACGGCGAGGACGGCAACGATACGCTCGACGGCGGCCGGGGCGCCGACACGCTCTGCGGCGGCACCGGCAACGACGTCTACTATGTCGACTCTACCGGCGACGTCGTCGCCGAGGCCGCCGGCCAGGGCAACGACATCGTCTACAGTTCGGTCAGCCGCGGGCTCGGCTCCAATATCGAACAGCTCGTGCTGACCGGCATGGCCCGTATCAACGGCACCGGCAACGCCCTCGCCAACACCCTCACCGGCAACGACGCCAACAACACGCTCTCGGGCGGTGACGGCGACGACACGCTGCGCGGCGGTGACGGCGACGACTATCTCCAGGGCGGCAACGGCGCCGACAATCTCGGCGGCGGCCGCGGCTTCGACCGGCTGGCGGGCGGCGCCGGCAACGACACCTATGCCGGACCGGCCGGCGACCTCATCCTCGAAGACGTGAACGGCGGCATCGACAGCGTCGAAAGCGCCGCCTCCTTCTCGCTCGACGGCATCGCCAACGTCGAAAACCTCTTCCTTACCGGGACGGAGAGCGTCGACGGCACCGGCAACGCCCTCGCGAACCGCATCGCCGGCAATGCCGGCAACAACGTCCTCACCGGCGGCGACGGCCGCGACACGCTGGAAGGCGGCGACGGCAACGATACGCTGATCGGCGGCGGCAATGTCGACCAGCTGGCCGGCGGCCGCGGCAACGACGTCTATGTCGACCCCACCGGCGACTCGATCGTCGAAACCGCAGACGGCGGCATAGACACCGTCCGCAGCACTGCCGACTTCTCGATCGCCGCGCTGAACCACGTCGAGCGGATCGAGCTGACCGGCCTCGCGGCGGCCTCCGCGACCGGCAACAGTTTCGCCAACAAGCTGACCGGCAACGACGCCGCGAATCTCCTCGCCGGCGCCGGCGGCGACGATACGCTCGTCGGAAACGCCGGCAACGACACGCTCCTCGGCGGCCTGGGGCGCGACGTCATAACGGCGGGCGACGGCGCCGACCGCGTCCGCTTCACCGCCGTTGCCGAGTCGACCGGTGCGGCCTGCGACGTTCTGTACGGGCTCGACTTCGGCGGCGCCGGTTCCGGCGGCGTGGACCGCCTGGGGTTCGCGCAAACCCCGTCGGCCATCCGGGCGACAATCACATCCGGCATGCTGCGCGGCGCCAGCTTCGACACAGACCTGGCTGCGGCCGTCACCGCGTCCCGTCTGGGCGCCGGCCAGGCGGTCCTCTTCGATCCCACCAACGGCGACCGCGCCGGGCCCGGTCATGTCTATCTCGTCGTCGATGCAAACGGCATCGCCGGATACCAGGCCGGACAGGATTTCGTCGTTGAGCTGGTGGCGCCGACAGGGACGATCGATCTGTCGGACTTTCTTTAGGCGACGGGCGGCCGGCACGGCCGCCTCTTGCCGTCAGGCCTCGACGACAGCCACCAACCCGGCAACGCCGAAGCCGAGCGCGATCCGCCTTATGCTGACATCGGCATCCTGGAACGGGCCGCTCCGCAAGCTGTCGCGCAGCGCCGTTGCGTCGAAGAGGCGGTGCGTGTCCGGGCGCGCGAACCGCCAGTTGCGCATCGACGCGGCATCGGTCGCATAGACGACGAACCGGCCCCCGGGGCGAAGGATGCGGCGAAGCTCCCGGAGGATCGCGTCGAGATCCGTCCAGAAATAGATGACGTTCACCGCCAGCACTTTGTCGATGCTCGCATCTGCGACCGGCAGCGCCTCGAAGGAGGCGCTGTGCAGAGACACACGCATCTGCCCTATCGCCCTCGCGTTGCGCCGGGCGGCCTGGCGCAGCATCACGGCGGAACGATCGACGCCATGAACCGTCCCGCCGCTCGCGAGGCGGCTGAGCGCCAGCAGCGCTTCGCCGGGGCCGCAGCCCAGCTCCAGAACCTGGTCGCCGCGTTGCACGCCGAGCGCAGCGATCGCGGCCCGGTTGGGGCCGGCGTTCACCAGGCGCATGACCTTGCCCAGTGCCGCGCCCGCCAGGCCGCTGGGATGACTGAACTGCGTTCCGAGGCCATGCCAGATCGACGCCGTCACGAGCCCTAGTTCCCCGCCAGTTCCTCATCGGCCTTGGCAAGCAGCGTGCGGATTTCACTCCGCCGGCCGGCGTCCCATACCGGGCGTTCGGGCGTGACCGGGGCGGCGAGCCCGTGGTTCAGAACCTGGCGCGCCTTGGCATACTCGCCCTGCTCCATCAGGAAGTCGCCGTAGAAATAATTCGCATCCAGACCGTCGGGGTCCATCGACATGGCGGTTTCGAGATAGGCGCGCGCCTTGTCGTCGTCGCCGAAACCCACCGGCGAGCCGGGCACGCGATAATAGAGCGTCCCAAGGCTCATCGGGATTGCGCCTTTGAGCGCCTTAGGGTCGATCCGCTCGGCCGTCAGGAAGATGTCGCGCGCGTCTTCGGCGTATCCGAGCGCCGAGAACATGCTCGCCTGCGCGGCTTCCTCGCTCGTGATGATGCCGTCCCAGATCAGCGGCTCGGCACGCCCGGGATATTTCTGCACGACGGCCGCGGCTTCGCGGGCAAGCGCTTCGATCTGGTCGCTTTTGTCGCCGGAGTCGGCGACCTGATACACGATGCGTGCCCATTCGTGTTCGAGGCGCGCCAGATCGCCGTCCATGGCGGGATTGTCCGAAGCGAAGGCAGTGCCGGCCGTCGCCAGGCCGAGCGAGGAGGCGAAAGCCGCGCACAGAAGGCTGCGTGATGTCATGGGTGTAGGTCCTTGGGGGCAGGGGAGACAAACAGCCCGCGCGCCTTGCGATCGTTGCGGGCGAGCGCTGCGTCGACGACACGGGGCAGAAGCGCGTTGAGCCGGACGAAGATGTTCTCCGGCATGCCGAGATAGACGTCCTTGCGGCGGGAGATGATCGCATCGACGATGCGCATCGCCGTCTTCCTGGGGTCGTCCAGACTCATGCCGCTGAGCTTCGCGAACGCCAGCACGTTGCCCCGGCTGAGGCCGGTCGCGACGGCGCGCGGCGCGATGTAGGTGACGGCGATCGGCGTATCCTTCAGTTCGCGCCGCAAGGCCTCGCTGAAGCCGCGCAACCCCGCCTTGGCGCTCGAGTAGGAGGCGAAATGCGCATAGTTGATCGATCCGAAGATCGAGCCCAGATTGACGATCTGGCCCGACTTGCGCTGCTTCATGCCCGGCAGGACGGCGCGCGCCAGCATCACCGGCGCCACGAGGTCGACGAGGAAGGTGGCGCGGAGATGCTCGGGGGCTTCCGCTTCCAGCGGTCCGAAATGCTGGATTCCGGCGAGATTGACGAGCACGTCTATGGGCTCGCCGGCCAGGGCCTCGCAGGCCGCAAGCGTTTCCCCCTCGTCTGCGAGATCGGCGTTGAGGAAGCGGACGCCGGGGATGTCGCCGCGATGGCGGCCGATGACGAGAAGTTCGGCGCCGCGCTCTGCAAGCACCTGCGCCACGTCCCGGCCAAGTCCGCCGGAGGCCCCGGTCAGCGCAACGACACGCCCCTTAAGCGGCATGCTGCACCGGCGCTGCGTGCGGGATGGACCGGAAGAGATTGGCGAAGAGAACGAACATCCGTTTTGCCATGTGGATGATGTCGGCCTGGTCCTGCGGGTCGTCCACGCGGTTCAGGAGGCCTTGCAGGAACTGGATGTGCGAGAGGTCGATGGCGCCGTGCGACGTGAGGTACCGGAAGCTGTCGGGACCGAGGCCGAGCGAGCGCATCACCGCCTGGGCGCCGCGCGTCGCCAGTTGCGTGCTGGTCCCTTCGAGGACGAACACCATACCGAAGAAGCCGACCGGATTGACGCGCGCGACGAAGTCGTAGGCATAGGCGACCATCAGTTCGGTGGCGGCATTGGGCGCCCCGGCACGCACGGCATCGGCGTCGCCGCCGGCGTTGCGGATGTCGTCGAGAATCCATTCGTCGTGCCCCGACTCCTCGGCGATGTAGGAATCGGCCGCCTCGCGCAGCCACGCCTTGGACGGCGGCAGAAGGTCGCGCACCCGTTCCAGCAGCGGCACGGTGTGGCGGACGTGGTGATAGGCCTCGCCGAGATAGGCGAGATAGGTCGGAAGGCTTATGCGGCCTTCGAGGCCATCGCGGATCTGCGGCGATGCGGCGAGATAGGCCTGCTCCGCCTGGGTCTCCGCGATCAGACGATCGAAGAAGCTTTTGTACTGGCCGCGCGTCCGCAGGGCGGCACGGATCAGGGCGTCGTGGGCCGCCGCGATCGCCGGGCGGCGCAGGCGGCCGTTCGGGGTCAGTTGCCCGTTGCCCGGCAGGAAAGGCAGGACCTTGGCCCAATGCTTGATGCGCGCATACTCGGGAAGCGCGCGGTTGACCCGTTCGATCGCGGCGTCGAGATCGGCGTCACTGACCGAATCGCCGGCCGGCACGATGAGAGCGCCGAGCGCGGGAACGCCTTCGCCGAACGCGAAGGCCTGGGCGATCTGCGGCTGCGCCGTCAGCTCGCTTTCGATCCATTCGGGCGAAACATTGCGGCCGAAGGCCGTGATGAGGACGTTCGACTTCCGGCCCGTCAGATGCACGAAGCCCGACGGATCGACCCAGCCGAGGTCGCCGGTCGTATAGTGCGACGGTGCCGGCGAGCCTCCGGCATAGCCGAGGAAGGCCGGGTCGGTGAGGCACAATTCGCCATCGTCCGAGACCGCCAGGCCGACGTGATCGAGGATCTTTCCCACACTGCCCGGGCGGTTGTCGCGCGGAGTGTTGAGCGTAACGACCGAGCCGGCCTCGCTCAGGCCGTAGCCCTGGTAGACCGGCAGGCCCAGCGCATCGGCCTGGCGCAGCAGCGCGGGCGCAACATGCGCGCCGCCCACCGCAAGCAGCTTCATCTCGGGGAGACGCCCGTTGGCTCCCAGAGCGCGAAGCAGGCCGCGCAGGAGTTCCGGCACCAGGATCGCGCTGTTGGCCTGATGCTCCCGGAGCGCGGTCTCCAGGCGCCGGAAATCCGGCACGAAGGTTTGGCCGAAGCCCAGATGCGCCTGCGGCAACACGCGATAGTGCCCGCCGGCCAGCAATGTCGTGTAGAGCCCCGCGACATTCTCGAGCAGCACGGCAAGCGGCAGAACCGCCACATG
This sequence comes from Alphaproteobacteria bacterium, assembly GCA_020852655.1. GTDB lineage: Bacteria > Pseudomonadota > Alphaproteobacteria > Micropepsales > Micropepsaceae > JADZAI01. Next base: position 17,240 of record JADZAI010000036.1, on the reverse strand, counting down.
CGTTCCCGCATATTCGCTGCCGATGGCGGTGACGAGCGACTGCGCGACACACTCCAGACCCGCTTGCGAAAGGCACACGCCTTTCGGGCGGCCGGTGGTGCCGGACGTGAATGTCACCTTGGCGGTCAGCGCCGGCAGGGCGGCAGCGGCAGGAGAAAGGCGGCATGCGCGGAAATGCCGGCCGCCGACGGCGAGGTCCCCGTCCTCAGCCTCGGCGACCAGCCACGCCGCGCCGGCTTCGGCCAGGGCGTGTTCGCGCTGCTCGGCGGAGAAGAAGGGCGGCATCGGAATGGCGACACGCCCGCGCGACGCCAGAGCGAGGTCGATCAGCACCCAGGCGGCGCAATTGTCCGCAAGCAGCGCCACCGGTCCGTCACCGGGGCATGCGCTGTCGATCGCGCGCGCCGTCTCTTCGATCGTGGCAGGCAGGACGCCGTATACGAGCGCGACCCGGTCGTCGCTCAGCGCCATGCGATCGCCGAGATCCAGGGCGTGCCGCGACAGAAGCTTGAACAATTCGGACATGAGCACCTTGTGTCAGGGTTGCGCGAAGAGGGCCGCGATCTGCGCGGCGTTGCATGCGATCTGGCCTGCGATCACGACGGGCTCGGCGTCGTAATAGCGGCCCCAGCTTCGGCCGCGATCCGGCAGGCGTTCGGGAAGCGCCGGCGCGATCTCGAAGGTCGCGAGGCCGAGATCGCGGATCAATCCGCGCAGGCCGCGCGTCGCCGTCACCACGGCGTAGCGGTATTCCATATGCTCCAGATGCTCGGCGACGCGATGAAACAGGCGGATCGAAGCCGGCCGGCTGCGCGACGCGAGATTGCCGATCTCCACGATCGCATGGCGCGGCACGTCGCCGGCACCCAGCCGCGCCAGCGCAGCCTCGACGGGCTCGGTCAGATAGGATTCCAGGAACAGCCCTCCGTCGGATGCATCACGCACGCCTGCGGCAGCCAGCGCGCTGCCGTCGGATGCATGCACGGAGATCAGATTGGGATAGTGAGCCGACAGCCGCGCGCCGTAGCACCGGGCATAGAGCCGCTCGATCAGCGTCTCGGCCGCGGCCCGCTCCGCGGACGGCGGGAGAAAGGCCGGCGCACCGTCGAATGCGGAATTCTCTCCATCCCGGACGTGGCGAAGCAAGCGAGACCTCTTGGATCGACGTCCGTTCGTGGACGGCGGCAGAGGTAGCGCCGAGCGCCTTGGGCGGAATTTTCGGGAGTCTTGTCGTTTTGTAAGATTGAACGAATTTTGGCGGCTGCGTTCGCCGCGCAACGGTCAGGCGACCGGCACAACCTTCCGCGGCAAGGCGCCCGCTGGGCGCGGAAGGGATCGCGGCGCGCGATCGGGAAAGCGGAAGACGACGCGGAGGCCGGGCGCGTTGTCCTCAAGCGCAACGCCGATCCCGTGAAGCTCGGCGACGGCTGCGACGATACTGAGGCCGAGCCCGCTTCCCGCCGCGCCCGGCGCTGCATCGACCCGGTAGAATCGCTGGAACACGAGGCGGCGCTCGCCCGAGGGGATGCCGCGCCCGCGATCGGCAATGCTCAGGACCGGCGCCGGGCCGCCCTTGAGGCTCACGGCAAGCGACGTCCCTCCCGCCCCGTGCCTCAGCGCATTCTCGAGCACGTTGACGATCATCTGCGTCAGCAGTTCGCGATCGCCGGGCACTTCGACGCCGGCATCGACGTCCGCAATCAGTTCCTGCCCCTCGTCCTCCGCGACCGGCCGGAACGTCTCCGCGAGCGAAGCCACAAGATCGCTGAGGCCGATCGGCCGGAAGGCCTGCTTACGCATGCCCGACTCGATCTGCGCGATGCGCAGCAGCGCCGAGAAGGTCGCCAGGACAGCGTCCGCCTCGCCGATCGCCTGGTCCACGTCGGCCCCGACGTCGCCGTCGCCGGCCCGCACGCGCATCGTCTCGAGCGTCTGCTTCAGATGTGCCAGCGGCGTGCGCAGTTCGTGCGCGATGCTGCTGGAGACGTCGTGCAGGGCCTCCATCAATGCGGCGATGCGATCGAGCATCCGGTTCAGCGTGGCGGCAAGCCGGTCGAACTCGTCGTCGGCGCGGCGCCGCGGAACGCGGCTGCGGATGTCCCCGCCGATGATCGCCTCGGCGGTTGCGGTGATGGTCCCCACGCGGCGCAGGAAGAGATGGCTGAGCACCATGCCGCCGCCGACCGCAAACGCCGCCGAGAGGGCCATCACCCACAGGAAGGTGCGCAGGATCGCGTCGCCGAAGGCCGATATGCGGATGAGATCGTCGCCGATCGCGAGCCAGAGCGTGTCGGAGAGCGGCAGCACGAGGACGGTGAGTTCTTCCAGTTGCCCGGCGGGCTCGTCGCCGTCGGGCGGCCCCAGCACCGTCGTCCAGCCCGCCTTGTAGGGCAGGGTCGCAAGACTCCCCAGATAGGTCTTCCCGGAGGCGTCGTAGAGGACATAGTCCAGCCCGCCGGAGAGCTTGCTGCGCCGCCTGCTCTGGAGAGTGCTCAGCACATCCGACAGCCCGCCTTCGCGATACTCGAGCTGCAACGCCTGACCCTCGGCTTCGATGCGCGTTTGCGCTTCACGCTGAAACTGTTCGGTCGTCCGGAAATAGACGATGGCGCCCAGCGCACCGACCGAAGCCGTGAAGAGGAGAATATAGGCCGACGCGAGTCTGAAACTCGCCGTGTTAAGCAGCCGGGGCAGGCGCATTCAGCATATATCCCGCGCCGCGCACCGTTCGTATCAGCCCGCCGTCCTGGCTCCGGTCGATCTTCGACCGCAATCGGCTGATATGCGTCTCGACCACCGTCGTCTTCGGATCGAAGTGAAAATCCCACACGCCTTCGAGCAGCATCGTCCGGGTGACGACCTGGTTCGGGTGGCGCATCAGGAACTCGAGCAACTGGAATTCCTTGGGCTGCAATTCGATGGCGACGCCGCCGCGCGTCACCTGGCGCTTGAGGAGGTCCATCTCCAGATCCTGTGCGCGCAACACCGTCTTGGCCTCCGCCAGCGGCGGCCGGCGGACCAGCGCACCCAGCCGCGCGATGAGCTCGCCGAAGGCGAAGGGCTTCGTGAGATAGTCGTCGCCCCCGGCATTCAGGCCTTCGATCCGGTCGTCGATGCCGCACAGGGTGGTGAGGAAAATCACCGGCGTGGTGATGCCGGACGTCCGCAAGGTCTTGACCAGCGTAAGCCCATCCATTCCGGGCAGCTTCCGGTCGACGACCATCACGTCGTAGGTCTCGCTCAAGCCCAGGAAGAGGCCGTCCCGCCCGGTCTTGGCGTGATCGACGACGTGTCCCAGCTCTTGCGCGCCCTTCTTGACGTAGCTGGCGGTGCGCTCGTCGTCCTCGACGAGGAGTATTTTCATGTCAGGTCAGTTGCGCCTTGTCCGACGGCGTTGTCCCCAAGGATGACCATGCCGTCAAGTTAACTGCCCGAGAGCTTCCAGATCGGCCCACGAACGCCTGGGGCGATCTGCGGCCTGCGAAGCATGTGCAAGTCTTGACGGCCGCCGCGGCCTGCCCCTTGGTGCGGCACCCCAACCGGGTCCGTTGCGGCCCGCTCACGTTCCAGCAGACAGGATGATGCCGATGCCCGCTTCGGGCGACTTGAAACCGACCTTCGACGACGTCACGCGCGGGCGCCGCAGCATCCGCGGCTACCTGCAAAAGCCCGTCCCCAAGGCGCTGATCCGGGAAGTCCTGGAGATCGCGATGCGCGCGCCTTCCTCGCTGAACACACAGCCCTGGAATTTCTACGTGCTGACCGGCGAACCGCTCGACCGCATCCGGGCCGGCAACACGGAGCGCAATCTGGCCGGCGTTCCGGCGTCGCGCGAATTTCGCGGCCACGGCGAATATGCCGGCCTGCACCGCGAGCGGCAGATCGAGATCGCCAAGCAGCTGTTCGCCGCGATGGGCATCGAGCGCCATGACCAGGACAAGCGCAAGGATTGGGTGCTGCGCGGTTTCCGCCAGTTCGACGCGCCGGTTTCGATCGTCGTGACCTATGACCGCTCGATCCATGGCGGCGACGTCGGCCCCTTCGACTGCGGCGCGGTCGCCAACGCGCTGGTCAATGCCGCGTGGTCGCGCGGCCTTGGCTGCGTGATCAACAGCCAGGGGATCATGCAGTCGCCCGTGGTCCGCGAGCATGCCGGCATCCCGGACGATCAGGTCATCATGATCTGCATCGCGATGGGTTATCCCGACGACACGTTCCCGGCCAACGCCGTCGTCTCCCGCCGGAAGGGCGTGGACGAGGCCGCCGTCTTCGTCGGCTTCGGCGAGGAGGCGTAGCGAACCCCGGCTGGCGCTACGCGGTGAAGCCGCCGTCCACCACCACCGTCGCGCCGGTCATGCGCCGCTTCGTAGGCGCGAAACCGCTCCAGCCGTGCAAGGGCCTCGATCAGGCCGAACGCAGCTTGCCGCGGGTGATACCCGAGGCGGCGATAGGCTTCGCGCTGGCCGGCGTCTAGCATCGTAAATGCTCAAGATTGTGCAATAGACTAGCGGGAGGGCCATGCCCTGGCTAGGCTCGGAACGGCGGAGGCATCGCCTTCGGCACGCGCAAATGGGGGCGAGGGCGATGAGCGAAGCCGCGGACGACGAGCCGGTCCTGGAGGCGGATCTGCCGATCTGCGATCCGCATCATCACCTCTATGACTGGCCGGCCGGCATCCTCGGCCTGCCGGCCCGCTATCTGCTCGGCGATTTCCTGGCCGAGATTGCCGCGGGCGGACACGACGTCACCAGCACGGTCTTCGTCGAGGCGACCGCGTTCTATCGCAATTCCGGCCCGGAGATATTGCGGACCCTCGGCGAAACGGAGTTTGCGACCGGCGTCGCGGCCATGTCCGAAAGCGGGCGCTACGGTCCGGTCCATGTCTGCGCCGGCATCGTCGGGCGCGTCCCGCTGATCCATGGCGATGCCGTCGGCCCCGCGCTGGACGCTCATATCGCCGCGGCGGGCGGCCGCTTCTGCGGCATCCGCGATGCCGGCCCGTGGGATGACGACCTCAGCGTGCCGCGCGGTCATACCGATCCGCCCAAGGGGCTCTACGCGCACCCGGATTTCCGCGCGGCCTTCGCGCTCCTGGCGCCGCGCGGCCTCGCCTTCGACGCATGGCAGTATCACACGCAACTGCCCGAAGTGATTTCGCTCGCCGATGCCTTTCCCGGAACGCGGATCGTGCTCGACCACGTCGGCGGCGTTCTGGGCATCGGCCCCTATGCCGGCCGGCGCGACGAAATCTTCGCCGCCTGGAAGCAGGACCTTCAGGAACTGGCGCGCCGGCCGAATGTCTGGGTCAAGCTCGGCGGCCTCTGCCAGCCGCTGACGCCGACATCGTATCACGCGCGGCCCGACAAGCCGGGTTCGGAGGAATTGGCCGCCGCCCTGCGGCCCTATCTCGAAACGGCCATCGAGGCATTCGGCGCGGGCCGGGCGATGTTCGAGAGCAATTTTCCGGTGGATGGGCTGTCCTGTAGCTACCGGACGATCTGGAACGCCTTCAAGCGCATCGCCGCCGGCGCCTCCGCGTCTGAGAAGGCCGCGCTCTTCCACGACAACGCCTATGCCTGTTACGGCCTGAAGAACGGCTGAAGCGCGGCCCGCTCCCGCCGGCCGGCGCTGGCTACCCCTGGCGGACCACGCCGCCGAGCACCCGCCGGCGTTCGGTTATCGCCCAGAAGAGGTGGTAGAGCGTGCTCGCCGGCGTCGGCCCGGCAACCGGTGCGCCGGCCGCATCGAAGCGGTCGATCCAGCCCGCCGGATAAGGCGCGCGGACATAACCCATCAGCCGCTTCTCCGCCGCGCGGACCGAGGCCTGCGCCCCGGCGCCGGCCTCCAGCATCGCCAGTTCGGCCTTGAGCAGCTCGGTCTGGGGCCAGGTCCGCCGCGTGGCACGCAGAATGCGGCCGTCGAGCGACACCTCGTCCGGCAGGAATCCCGACGGAAGGGCAAAGCGGAGCGCCCCGGCCATCAGCGTGCGCTGAAGCGGCTGCACGTCGGCCCCCGTCAGCCGCCCGTAGCGGCCGAGCAGCCAGACCCACTCGGCCATATGCCCGGGTTCGAGCGACAGGCCCCGCGGCCCCGGAAGCATGTTGAGATCGTCGTCGAGCACCTCGAGCAGCAGGCGATCCCGGCCGTGCAGGAAGCGCCCGGTGATGAAATCCAGCAGCGCCGCGGCACGCGTCGCATAGTCGGGATTGCCGGTCGCCTCGTAGAGGCCGATGAAAGCCTCGAAGAGATGCATGTGCGGATTCTGCCGGCGCGGGCCGGCATGCGGCTCGCCTTCCAGATAGCCACCGCCGGTCGAGACCAGCGCGCTGTCGAGAAACTGGACGACTTCGTCGATCAGGCCGGCGATCTGGGCATCGCGGGAGATCTTGAAGACCGAAGCGAGGGCGATCAGCACGAAGGCATGGTCGTAACAGTCGCGCCGCGCGTCGCAGACCGAACCGTCGCCGTGGAGCATGTGGGGATAGCCGGGCCGGCCGCCCGCCGCCCGGCCGTGCGCCAGCAGATAGTCGAGCCCGCGAAAGGCCGCGGGCCGCGTTTCGGCAAGGCCAAGCGCCTCCGCCTCGGCCATCACATGGATTTGCCGCGCCTGCACGCGCAGCCGCCGCGGCGCCTCGAAATCCGGCCGTCCCTCGGCGTCGGTCTGCTCGACGAAGCCGCCGCGCCCGGCGTCCCACGCGGTCGAAGACCAGAACGGAATGGCCGTGGCGCGGAGCCAGTCGAACAGCAGGTCGCCGCCCGTCTCAGCCACTAGGATGTCACGATCCTCGATCGACATGCCGCATGCCTACACTGCCTCTGCAAGGCAGCGGAAGCCCTGCGGCCGTCATTTCGGCGCGGCCCGTGCCCCGTGCGCGCCGGGCCACGTCCGCGAAAATCGCCGCTCCTAGAGCAGGATGACGGGGCGGCCGCGCAGGCCGCCCGCCTTGAGCGCCGCCTGGGCCTGCTCGACCTGCTCCAGCGGAAAGGTGCCGGCGACGCGAAGCCGGATCGCCCCGCTTGCGGCCTGCTCGCGCAGCAGCTCCAGCCACTCCGTCCGCTCCAGCGCCTGGTTGACCCAGACCGGCTTGATCTGGATGCCGCGCTCGGCCGGCTTCTCGCCCCAGCCGCGGACCGGCAGATAGACGCCGCCGTCCTTGAGCGCCGGCCAGCATTGCTCGGCAAGGAGCGCCGTATCGAGCAGCGCGTCGGCGCCGTCCGGGACCGCGCGGCGAACCGCCCCGGCGAAATCGTCGCTGCGCTCGACCACGATATCCGCGCCATAGCCGCGCACCAGCGCGATCTCCGGCGCCTTGGCGTCCGCGACGACCTTCAGGCCCTGATGCTTGGCGAGCACGATCGCGCAATGGGCGAGCCAGCCTGCCCCGCCCGTGACCGCCAGCACCTGGCCCGGCTTCAGCCCGGCCAGCTCCAGCGCCAGGAGGGCCGTCAGGCCGTTCATCGGCAGGGTGGACGCCTCGGCCAGCGAGGCCCCTGCGGGTATCGGAACGGCGGAGGCCGCCGGGATGACGATATAGCTCGCCTGCGCGCCGCCTTCGGGGCGGATCGGTCCGACGGCGGCCATGACCTCCTGGCCGGGGCGCAGGCGCGTGACGCCGGACCCGACCGACTCCACGATCCCCGCCGCGTCCATGCCCGGCGTCAGCGGGCGCCGCATGCCCCTCAGGGCCACGTCGACCGGGCTGACGGCAGCCGCCTTCACGCGGATGCGAATCTCCGTGGCCTGCGGCGCGCGGACGGCACGGTCGGCGATCTCGATCGTCCCGGCCTCGGTATAGCTCACGGCCTTGGCCGATAGCGCGCCGGTGTCGTTCGCAGGGGTCTCGGTCATCTTCTTCTCCTCGGGCCGCGCGGTGCGCCGCGCGCATGGTTGCAGGGTGCACAGGACAAAGCGCGTTTCACCCCCGGCGGCGAAACGGACAGGCCCGCCGCTGTGGTCGCCGCGTGCGGCTAGCGGCCGCGAAAGACCGGCGGGCGCTTCTCGACGAACGCCAGCGCGGCGGCCTTGTGATCCTCGGTCGCCATGGAGCGCACCATGTGGATGGCTTCCGTATCCAGCACGTCCACCAGCGATCCGTGCTCGGCCACCGAGATGTTGCGCTTGATATAGCCGAGCGCCACGGTCGGCAGGCCGGCGAGGCGGCGCGCCAGGGCGCCGGCCTCCTGCTCCAGCTCGGCCCCCGGAACCGCCTTGCTGACGATGCCGAGCCGCGCCGCCTCGGCGCCGCTGATGACGTCGGCCGTGAAATAGAGTTCGCGCGCCTTGGCCGGCCCGACCAGTTGGGTCAGGAAATAGCTTCCGCCGAAATCGCCCGACGCGCCGATCTTCGAGAAGGCCGTCGTCAGCTTGGCCTCGTTGGCGGCGATTCGCAGGTCGCAGGCGAGCGCGATCGACAGGCCGGCGCCCGCCGCCGCGCCGGGGATCACCGCCAGGGTCGGCTTCGGCATGTCATGCAGCAGGCGGCTGAGCTCCGAGCCGGCCCTGAGGGCGTTGACGCGGTCGTCGAAGCTGGCCGCTTCGGCGGGATCGCCGGCATTGCTGGCGACGAAGCCCTTCACGTCGCCGCCCGCGCAGAAGGCATTTCCGGCGCCCGTCACGACCACCAGGCGAACCTTGGGATCGACCGCCAGCCGCCGCGCCGCCTCCAGCAGCGCGCCCTGCATTTCGCCGGTGAGCGCATTGCGCGCCTCCGGACGGTTCATGGTCAGCGTCGCAATCCCGTCGGCGAAGCTCTCGATCACCTGCGAACTCATGATGCACCCCGGCATGTCCTCGCCGGAGAATGCGCCATGTCGCGCGCTCTGACCAGCCGCTCACCCGCCTGACGCAGCGTCCACCCGAACCGGTTGCGCAGCCCTCAGCCCGGAGCCGGCAGCCCCGCCCCTGCCCCCCGCGCCGGCACGAAAAGCCCGCCGCCCGGCGGCGGGTTAAACGCCGTCCGGAACACTCGGCCGCGCCATCCCGAAATTCATGAACTTGCCCTGGCTGAACCGCCGCGCCTCGCGCAGGTGATCGATCCCGAGCCGTTGCTGCACGTCGGCGTCGCCCAGCCCCGGATGCCGCATCAGCGCAACGATCCCCCCAAGGCTCAACGGATCGCGCCAGATCGGCCAGGTCAGCGTGAACTCGCGCCGCCGCCCGTGGAACGCACCGCCCGGCACATTGGCGCGCAGCCGCTGCCCCACCTTCACCGGCGCAACGGGCAGCGCGCTGAGGCCGATGGCCGCCAGCCGGTTCGCGCCGTGCTGCGCCCCGCCTTTCTCGCGCTTGCCGCCCGGCGAGGTCGGATCGCTGGCCATCAGCGCGTAGCGCACGTCCTCCGTCACATCCCAGCGGAACGATTCTGTCGGATCAGGCCGCTCCCACGCCGCGAACAACGCCTCGGCCATGCAGGCGGCCGACGACACCGCGACGGCCTTCTTCCCTTTTCCGCGCGCCGGCGGCTCCGCCAGCTTCGGCACCGTGTCCAGGCGCGACAGGAAATGCTGATGGCCCTGTCCGAACATCAGGCACAGCGGGGTCGCCTCGATCTTGTCGTCCTTTGCCGCCCCATCGCTCATCAGCGCCGCGAACAACTCGGCGCTATACCCGCCCGCCGCGCGCGCCGCGTGCAGCGCCGCCGACGCCTCCGCCTCGGAATGATTGAGATCGGCCTTGCCGGCGAAATCGTGATGCGCCGCCAGCATCGCGGCGCCGCGCGCCGCCGCCGCCGTCACCGCCTCCAAGCTCACTGCTTCCGCCACCCGCAGATACGGCCGCAGCGGCGCCTCATCGATCCGCCACCCCGCTCGCACCCGCCACGTCGGCTCCGCCTCTTCCAACGCTCGCAACAAGCCCAGCAACGCCAGAAAGGCGAGCAGATTGTCCGGCTCCAGGCCGGCAAGCCGATGCTCACGAGGATCGCTCATGCCGCCACCTCCTCGACCGGGTCCGCTTCATCGCCAGTGGCGTCATCATCGTCCGGGTCTGTGGTGATCCGATTTTGCGGCCGCCGCCCAGCCGCCTCGGACGCACGATGGTCGGCGAGCCGCACGATCGCTTCCAGGCGCGCCAGCTCCCATGCGCCGTAACGACGCTTCAGCACTTCGAACAGCGCAGGCCAGTTGAGATCGTCCAGATCGAAGCTCAGTGACTGCGGTCCCTCACCGGCCCGCAATTCGACGTCGGCGCCCAGCACCTTCACGGGCCTGCGATCCGTCTGGTCCGCCTTGTCGTCATGCGGAAAAAACGGCCGTCCAAAGCCGTGATGCGTGCCGATCAACCACAATACCAGATGCCGATCTTCCGCGGCCGCGAGCAACGGGTGGGCCAACGCCATGCGCACCGACAACGCCTCGTGGCGCCAACCCTTAGGCAGTTTGGCTTGTTCCCACGCGCCCGCGATCCGCGCATCCGACTTCGCCCGCAGGCCTTCGGTGATTGCCGCAAACGCATCGCCGCCATACAGCATCATCTGGAATCGCCAGTCGGCTTTGCCCAGATCATGCAGATGGCCGGCGAGCGCGACATCGCGCGCAATCGCTGGGTCGAGCCCCAGCGCAGCCGTGAACGCGGCGGCCTTGTCCCGCACCTCGCCCAGGTGCTCGTCCAGCCCCTGCGGGAATCCGGGTGTCGACCCCAGCCGGTCATCCCCTGTGATCGTCGCCTCCCGCCCACTGGACGGGCGTGTCGTGAAGATGGCTCCCGTCAACGGCCTGCCGTCTTCGTCGTAGGCGAAATGCTTTTGCAGGCCGACGGCCTTTGCAGCGCGTTGAAGCGCACTCAGCAGCGAAGCGGGCAGTCCGGCCTTCAAGCGCGGATCGCCACAGAGTTCGCGCGCGATCCTTCTCCCCCCGAGTTCGCGACTTTCCTCCAGAATCTCCCGCACGGCGACGTCCAGCATATCGGCCCGGTCCGAAACTTCTTCCGCCGGCACGTTGCGGTCGTTTTGCAGCGCGTTGAAGAGCGTCCGGCGATTCAGGCGGATCATCGCGCGCCGCACTTTGTCGTTCGCGGCTGCCGGCTGTCGGGGAATTTGCCCCACATCCTCCACAGGCCATGTGCTCGACGGATGCCAGCCGTAGCGATCGCAACCGCCATACGTCACCGGCACGACGATCGTATCGCCCGGCCGCAGCTCGCGCGGATCGATCCAGCCATTGCCATCGGCGTCGCGGCCGTACCAGCGATAGGCACGGCGTGACGCGCCGGATGGATCGCGATCCGTGTCACGTTCCGCAGCATCCGAACTGTCCGCATCATCGAAGGCGCCGTTCAGCCATGCCTTCGCGGCTGGAAAGTTGATTTCAAGTCCCTCGTTCGACACGGGCGGCGCGACCGCCAGGATCGCGGCGACGCGCTCGTCCGGCTGCGCCGTCTCGATATCCGCGCGCCACACGATGCGTACGCCGTCCAGATCGGTGCTCTTGCCGTGCAGGAACGACGGCAGGTCAGGGTCGGTCTCCGCCGACTGATCGCGCATCTTCGTCGGCCGGGGCATGGGCGAGGTCTGCGCGTAGAGATCGACATGTGCCGGCATCAGAATCGGCGCGCCCGGGCGGGGCGACAGCATCCGCCGCAAATCGCCCGGTGCGAGCTTGTCGACATGCGCGTTCATGGCGTCGATGCCGAAATCGACCGTCCCCTCAGCGTCCGTCAGGCTGTTCAGCCATTCCCAGGTGGCCGCCGCCGCCTCGCCATAGACAGGGTCGTCCGCCTTCTTGCCGACATCCGTCTTGTGCGCCACCACGGCCGCGACCGCCTTCAGGCCTTCACGCCCGCCGCGATTGAGCCGGCCGAAACGCTGGCGCAGCGAATCCAGCGCCGCGGCTTCGGTTACCAGCCCATCGAGATCGATATCGACGCCGGCCTCGATGGTTTGCGTCGCGACGATGACGAGCGGCTTCGCCAGCGCACGCGCCTCGCCCGTCTTGATTGCGCCGAGCGTTTGCTCGGCGTTCCTTTCGCGCGTGACGCCGCGCGTCGGTCCGATGATCAGCGCGACCTCCGCGTCGTCGCCCAATTCGCGTTCCAGCGCCCTGTGGACGTGCCGCGCGCGCATCACGCGGTTGGCGACGACAGCGACGGCGGTCCCGGTTTCGAGTGCTTGCGCTTTGAGGCTCGTCAGTGTCGTTGCTGCCGCGGCTACCAACGCCGAGACGCGCTGCTGCTCTTCCGTCTTGCCGCGTTCAGTCGGCGCTTCGACCAGTTCAGCGGGTTTCGGCGCGCCCAGTCGTGCAGCGAGAACCGGATTCGCCCGGTCGTCCCCCTTCAGCGGAAAATTGTCGGCCGGCCGGCCGCCGGGCGTCGCGCTCAACGACACGACCTTGAAGGGCGGCAGCGCATAGCCGGCCGTGCGCCGCGTCCGCAAATCCTCTACGGCCACCAGCGTCTGATGGAACGGCTCCGCCAGTTGCACTTCGTCCAGCAGATACAGCGTGTCGCCGCCCAGCAGGCCGGCGTGGACGGGCTTCATGCGGTCGCTGACGCCGTAACCTCGGAACAGCAGGCGCGAGCCGATCTGGTCGACGGTCGAGCAATAGATCGTCGGCTGCGAGGGGGTGCGCGCCAGGTCGCGGTCCATCTCCACCCCGCCGCGCAGCCGCTGCACCGACAGCACGTCGCCGGTCTCTTCGGCCAGCAGGCGCAGCGCGTCGTGCACCCCGCGCAGCACGCCGTCGCCGGCGCCCGCCGCGTTCACCGCCGCCGCGATCGTTTTCGCCCGCCCATAGGCGTCATCGACGATCAGCCGGCGGTCCACGATGAAGGCGATGCGGCATGCGGCGCGGCGCCCGGCGGCCCGCTCGGCCTCCAGCGCCAGGTGGAACACCGCCACGTCGATCGCCGCCGTCTTGCCTGAGCCCGTGGGCAGATCCAGCAGGCTGGGCCACGCGCCGCTCTCGGCCACCTGCTCCAGCAGCCGCGTCTGCCAGGGAAACGGCGGATAGCCGTGAATCGCTTCGAAGAAGGCGGGGAAGTCGTCCGCGCTCAGGGCGCTCATGGGGCGCGCTCCGCATCCAGCGGCAGGCAGAGGCCGAGCCCGGCGTGCCGCCCCGCGCCCAGGATCAGCGGCCCGCGCACCGGCGCAGCGAACTCGATCACCGCATGCGTCATGGGGCGGGAGGCGAACGACTCCGGCACGCGCCAGCCGCGCGTCCATTGCGGCCCGCGCGCCGTGGTCGGGGGCGCGCCGCGGATCGCCGCATGCCGGTCGGCAACGACACGCAGGATAGCCGACGCGCCGGGCACCGCGCGCCTTGCGGCCTCCGCCACCAGCGCCTCGATCTCGTCCTGCCGCGCCGCACCGTCGCCGCGCCCCTTGCCCAGCTTCGTCTTGAAGTGACGATCCAGCACGATCGGCGTCGCGGTGGCCCAGCGGCGGGCTCGCGCGGCATAGCGCTCCGGCCGCATCGACGCGCGGTCGGCGTCGGCGCGCACGATCAGCGTGAGCCCGCTCTCACCAAGCTTCAGCACGCGGCGCGCCTTTTTCTCGTCGTGCGGGTCGCGCTCTTCCTCGGCACGCTTCGCCAACGCCATCAGAAAGTCCTGATCGAACAGCAGATCGCTGCCCCGCGGCGGCGCGAGGGCCAGCCCCATCGTGCCGCCGTCGGAGTATTGCCAGCCCAGATTGGCCAGCGGCACGGCGGCGAGATGCGCATCCTTCGCCGGCGCACCGTCTGCCTCGTGCCCTGAGACGACCGTCGGCACAGCCCCTTCGACGGCGCCGTACCCGCTCATCACCAGCTTGATCAGTTCCTTGCACGCCAGCGGGGCGGCGCGCAGGTCGATCGCGCCGGCGACGATCTCGAACACCATCCAGTCCGGCGACACGATGCTTTCCGGCGTGTCGTCGCGCCGCGGTTCGGGCCGCACGAACGCGCCTGCCGCCGGCCGCTCGCCGCGACCGAACGCGCGCTCCAGCTCGGCCAGGCGGCCTTCATAGACTGCGCGCCGCGCCTGCTGCGTTTCGCCCGGCGCGTCGCCGGTGCGAAACCGGCAGCGCGTCAGGCTGGCCGAATGCCCCACATAGGCGACGTCCCGCGCCAGCGCATCCAGCGCCTCCAGCACCGGCGCTTCGGGATCGGCCTCCCATGCCAGCGCCACCAGCGGATCGTGCGGCAGCGCGGCGGGGAAGCGGCGCGGCTGGCGGCGGCGCAGCGCCGGCATGACCGTCTTGTCGCCCGACTTGCCGGTGACCGGATCATTCGGCGGGACGAAACTGATCGGCGCCGGCCGGGCCTCGAAAGGGCTGGCGGCGATGCGCGGCGCGGGCTGCTTCTCCAGCCACTCCAGCGCGATGCGTTCATCGGCCCGCTCGCCGCGCGCCCCCCACGCCGCGACCAGCGCGGAGAACACGCGGTCGGGCTGCGGCGGCCAATCCGGCAACGCGCTCTCCGCCCCGCGCGCGGCGAAGGCGACGCCCAGCAGATGGTCGATCTCCAGGACGAGCGCCATGGCTCAGCCCTCTGACGCTTCTTCGCCGCCTTCGCCCTGGCGGGCCATCTCCTGGCTCTGCTTGACGATCGAGACCAGCTTGTCCTGCGGGGTCAGCCGCACCGGTTCGCCCGACAGCGCAAAGCCCGCCGCCTTGGCCGCCTTGAAGGCCTCGCCATACAGCGCCCGCGCCGCGGCGGCATCCAGCGTCACGTCGGTTGCCGATCCGTCGGGGCGGATATGCTGGAGCGGCGCCAGGCCGTCGCACACCAGCGCGCAGCGCGAGCGCAGGTCATAGCCGCGCAGATCCTGCTCGGTCAGCGCCAGCAGCCCCAGCGCGGCGAGATAGGCGCGCCCCGCCGCATTGCGTTCGGCGCTGCCGAAGCCGAGCCGCCGCAGCCCCGCGAAGCTGATCACCGCCGTATGCTCGGCGTAGTCGCAGGTCACGCCGAGCGCCGCGACGGTCGGCGCGATATTGCCGTGATTGATTTCCGAAGGCCGCACCTGTTTGGGCTTTTTCAGCCCGTCCTTGCTGGTGCTCCAGCTCTTGTCGTCCTGGCTCTGCCAGACCTCCACCTTGCGCAGCACGCCCAGCGGATCCATGCGGCTGCCCGTGCGGCGCCCGGCGGTGCGCGCCTGCGCCTCGCCGAATTCCTCCACCGGCGTGTTCACCGCGATGATCTCCGACACCAGCGCGCGGGGAAACTTCGCGCCCAGCCCGCCGCCTTCGCCGGTCGAGTTCCACACGCCGAACAGCAATGCGGTGGGCGAGGTCTCCAGCAGCGCGCTCGCATCGCCCGATTTCGCATCGGTCAGACGCTGCCCCAGCGCGCTCTTCATGAACGGCCCACCGTCCAGCAGGCTGTCGCGCAGGATCGCATCGAACACCCGGTGCGGCGCATCCAGCGAGGTGATCTCGTCGATCCCGGTCAGGCCCTTGCCCCGGAAATCGACGGAGAGATGCGGGATGGCGACACCGTCCCGGCTCGCCGCCAGCAGCGACTCCTCCAGCCGGTTGGCCTGGCTCTGCACGCTGTCGATCAGCGCACACCACACCTCCGCGCCGCCGATCCGGCGCCGCTCGAACACATGGCGCGGTCCCTCGCCACGACGTTCCTCCGGATAGGTTGGCGGAAATATCTTGTCGCCTTGCCCACCCGCGGGCTGGAGGCGCTGGCGGCGGCGGATGGCGGCATCCGAGGCGACGGCCGACGTGAGCTGCGCAAAGTTCATCGAAAGGAACCTCCCTCTTTGCGAGTATATTTCCACATCACTCTCTCAGTAGTCAATGAATCAATATATCTATGACTGCGACATTTTATCTTGCTGCGTTATTTTTCAGGATGATGTGGCAAAGTGAGCGGGTGAGTGATTCGCCCTTCGCCGACGAGACCCCGGCCCCCCCGCGCTGGAGCATCGAGCGCCGCCTTGCCTTCATCGGTGAGCGTCTGGCGTGGGATCGCCGCATCAACCGTGCCGATCTGGTGCAGCGTTTCGGCATCTCGCCCAACCAGGCGACACAGGACCTCCGCCGCTTCGAGGAAGCGCATCCCGGCGCCCTCGCCTATGACCAGCGCGGCCGCACCTATCGCGCCCTCCCGGCCTGGACCCGGCCCGACGCCGCCGACGCCGACGCCTTGCTGCGCGAGTTGCGCCTCATCGCCGAAGGCGTCATGCCTGCGGCCGACGGCCGGCTCGAGCCCCCGCCCCAGGTCGAGATTGCCGACGCCCCGCTGCGCCCCGTCGCGCCCGATGTCCTGCGCGCCGTGATCGACGCCATCCGCCACCGCCGCGCCTTCGCCGCCGGCTACCGCTCCTTTTCCACACCGGGTGTGACGCGCCGCGTGCTGGAGCCGCACAGCCTCCTCTTCGACGGGTTCCGCTGGCACGCCCGCGCCCATGACGTCGCCCGCGCCCGCTTCGGCGATTTCGTCCTCGGCCGCCTCGGCGCGATCATGCCCGGCGACGCGGCCCGCACCGGCAGCGGCGACGACGCCGAATGGCAGCGCCGCGAAACGCTGGTCATCGTCCCGCACCCCGGCCTCACCGAAGCCCAGCGCGAGGCCGTCGCGATCGACTACGGCATGCAGGACGGCCGTCTCGTCCTTGAGCCCCGCGCCGCCGTCAGCTTCTACGTAAAAAAACGCCTCGGCCTCACCGAGGGCCACCACAACCGTCCGCCGACGGAACAGCATGTCGTGCTGCTCGCGTCAGAACGATCATCGGCGGAAAAGCCCCTTTGAGAGGCCGCTCTGGCGAATCATGGACGCGAGTGTCCCAGGCGCAATTTCGTCACCCGGATGGTGCATCGCCACGTCGACCAGCCATACGCGCCCCGAGCGCACGGCCCGATAGCGTCTATGGCTGGAACCGTCGTGTCGGATCAAAATAAAGCCGTGGTCCTCGATGATGCGGATAAAGTCGCGGAACGTGCATTTCAGGCGGGGCACCAGCGATCCCTTCCGCTACCGCATCATGCGATTCGCCGCGGAACCATGAATATTTTATCTGTCTTGTCTGTGTAAGGCAAATCGGAGATCAATCGCTGTGTCAGGCGGTCATGTTCCCGACTCCCGTTATGGGGTTGGGCCTCATTGAAGACACAGCCAGGAGAGATACTCGGCCTGAACAAAAACGAAATTGGCCGTCTGACACTTACGCCGTACGGGCAAGATCGAAACCATACCGGAGCGTGCGATCCCGGCGTCCCAATATGTGGGCCAAATAATCGAAGGCCAAGCGCCAGCGGACCGTCCACGGAGCACGCCGATTCAACAAGCGGCGGGCGTTCTCAGCCGACTCCGCGCGT
>JADZAI010000035.1 GCA_020852655.1 Alphaproteobacteria bacterium | reverse complement strand
GTCCGCGGCGATCGGCCGCGCGGCGGTGTTCCTCTGTCCACATCGGCGCCTCCCTGCAAATCGCGGCGCTCCAACATGAATCACAACCGACTCTTCCGATTCAACATCTTTCCGGTCAGGCTCTGAGCGGCATCTGTGTGCCAGGATGGCGGCCGTTGAAGGTTCGTCATCCGAAGGAACGCCGTCCATGGAGAAGAATACAGCACAATCGTCAGTCGCCGCCATCGGGATCGATCTGGGCAAGCGCTTCATGCAGGTGCACGGGGTCGATGCGGCGGGCACCGCCGTTCTCGTTCGCAAGCTGTCGCGGGCGCAGATGGAGAGCTTCTTTGAACGCCTGCCGCCGACGCAGATCGGTCTGGAGGCTTGTGCCTCGGCGCATCACTGGGCACGGCTTCTCCTGCGCCAGGGGCATAAGGTTCGGCTGATCCCGCCGGCCTATGTGAAGGCGTATGTGCGGCGCCAGAAGACCGACGCGGCCGACGCGGCGGCGGTATGCGAGGCGCTGACGCGGCCGGCGAGGCGCTTCCTGGCGGTGAAGAGCGAAGCGCAGCAAGGCGCGCTGATGTTGCACCGGGTGCGGTCCTTGCTGGTC
Organism: Alphaproteobacteria bacterium; assembly: GCA_020852655.1. Lineage (GTDB taxonomy): Bacteria > Pseudomonadota > Alphaproteobacteria > Micropepsales > Micropepsaceae > JADZAI01. The sequence goes on along the minus strand of JADZAI010000035.1, from coordinate 20,238 downwards.
GGCCAACGCACGGCGGCGATCAACGCGCTGCGCGGCCACATGGCCGAGTTCGGCATCGTGGCACCGCAAGGCGCACATCAAGCAGCCGGCCTGGTCCGTATTGTCGCGGACGAGAGCGATCGCAGGCTGTGCCCCGAGGCACGCGCCGCCTTGCGCATCCTCTGCGATGAACTGGCTTCGGCCGAGGCACGGATCGCGGCGCTGGACGCCCGCATCAAGGCGGTGCACCAGGCCGATGAGCGGAGCCGGCGACTGGCGACGATCCCCGGCATCGGACCGCTCTCCGCTTCGGCTCTGGCAGCAAGCGTCGCCGATCCGGCCATGTTCGCCAGCGGGCGCGAGTTCGCCGCCTGGCTCGGGCTCGCGCCAAGGCAATCTTCCACCGGCGGCAAGGAGAGGCTCGGCCGCATCTCCAAGATGGGCGATCGCTATCTGCGCTCGCTCCTGGTCGTCGGCGCGCATGCCGTGCTGTTCCATCGCAAGGGCCATCAGGACGCGTTGCGTCAATGGGCCGGCCGGCTCGCCGGCCGAAAGCCTTTCAAGCTCGCCGCCGTCGCCCTCGCCAACAAGCTTGCCCGCATCGCCTGGGCCGTGATGGCGCGGGGCGAGGTCTATCGCGGCACCGCCACGATCGCCGCCTGAACGAACACGCAACGCCACACAGGAACGGGAAGGGCGAAGGATGTGATGCAAACCGGGTCGAGCCGGTGAACGGGACACTCCGCTAAACTGTCGGCGCTCCCAAGCGCGCTACGGTGATAGGAACCCGCTCAGCGGACTGCATCAGGGCCAGCGGACCAAACCCGCACAAACAGGCCGGACACATGACCGCAACCGACCCAACCGCATCCATCACTTACCCCTTGCCACCGGGGCGCCGTCCACACATGACAGTTTACTAAACCCTCACGCCTTGCCGGGGTTGGCGCTGCGCCAGCGGCTTTGGAATTCCTCGGTCGAGTTCACCGAAGGATACGGCGTCGCGGGTACCGGACCGCCGAGCCAGGCGCAGAGCGGCTCCCAGCCGTCGTTCGGGCGGAATTCCAGCAGCCGGTCCTTCGGCACGAAGGCGCGCACCTCTTCATTGTGCCGCTCATAGGCGGCGATGACGGCGTCCTTGTCGTGCCAGTCGGGGCCGACGATGGCGCCGATGATGCGCGGGATGAAGTCGGGGGTCGGCACGCCGGGCGGGCGGTCGGCGAAGATCGTCGCCTGGGTCGACTCGAACCATTTCTCGGCCGAGGGGCGCACCGAAAGCAGCACCTTGGCGCCCGGATATTTCGCCATCAACTCGCGGTAGTAGTTGCAGGCCGGCCAGTCCACCGTCGCCTGGAAGCCGGCGAAGACCGCGTCCCAGTCGACCGGCTTGCCGGCGGTGATGTCGTTCCAGTGCTGCACCCGATCCGGATGATGGAACACTTCGGCCATGTGGTAGCAGGGGCCGAAGCCGAGCTGTTCCAGCGCCAGCTTCAGCGACAGCGTGCCTGTCCGCCCCAGCCCCGCCCCGATCACCTTCAACGCCATCGTCTTCACCTTCCCCTCTTGTTTGGCGCGGACCATGCCGCAGCGACGCCGCCTTGCGCAACTTCACGCCGCGCGGTTGTGGCGTGCCGCCGGAATCGCCCGAGTCGGTTGCGCAGGATCAGGCGATCGACTCTGTTCGCCGCATCTGATTTCGGGGTCGGGGCCATGATATCGGATCGGGATGTGCGCGCCGTCGCGGCGGCGCTGGTGGCGCGATTGGGCATGGCGGCGCGGGACGAAGCGGCCGGGCGGTGCGCGGAAATGCTGGCACGCCACGACGCCGACGGTTTCGCGAGCTGGAAGATCGTCGCCTTTGCGGTCGAAGAGGCCATCGCCCGCCCCAGGCTCGCCTGAAAGCTGCCTTGCGGGGGCTCCGGGGCGCCCAAGTTCCGCCCGAATCCGGCGTTGAACCATAGGGCGAACTCTGTATTCTCCGCCGCGCCAGGCGGGGTCGGGGCCCTCAGGCGCTGGAGCGTGCTGCCAGTAGCGTGCTGCCAGTGCCCGCACAAACCGTGGATTAGCGTAACGACATGAAAGTCCTGTTCCGCCTCGCCGCCGCCGCGGCCTGTGCTTTCACCGTTTCCAGCGCGACGGCCGACAGCGTCCAGCGCGCCGCCGCCGTGGTGAACGGCATCGTGATCTCGACCTTCGATCTCGACCAGCGCTCGCGCATGATCCTCTCCACCTCGGGCGGCTCAGCCAGTCCCGCGGCGATGGCCCGGGTCCGCGAGCAGGTGCTGCGGACGCTGATCGACGAGATTCTCCAGCTCAGCGAAGCCAAGAAGATGGAGATCAAGGTCACCGAGAAGGACGTCGACGACTCCCTCGCCAAGATCGCCGAGCAGAACAACACGACGCCGGATGCCATCCTGAAGTCGCTCGCCGCGAACGGCATCTACGCCGATACGCTGCGCACCCAGATCGCGGCCGAGGTCGCCTGGTCGCAGGTCATCGAGGCGCGCGTCGCGCCGCGCATCAACGTGTCGGACTCCGCCGTCGATGCCGAGATGAAGCGCATCCAGGAAGGCGCGGCCAAGCCGCAATATTATATCTCCGAGATATTCATCGGCGCCGACACGCCCAGCGACGACGCCCGCGCGCTGCGCGCCATCCAGCAGATCATGGCGCAGATGCAGGCGGGATCGCCCTTCCCCGCCCTCGCCGAGCAATTCTCCGAATCCGCCAGCGCCGGCCGCGGCGGCGATGTCGGCTGGGTGCAGGACGGCGACGTCGCCCCGGAAGTCTGGGCGGCGCTCCAGTCGATGCAGGTGCAGACGGTCTCGCGGCCGATCCGCACGTCGGGCGGCTATTACGTCGTCGCGCTGCGCGACAAGATGCGCCCGGCCGGCTCGGCCCAGGAAACCCCGCCCCCGCCCCCCGGCCGTCCGCCCGGCGTGCCGGCCGGCTCGATCAAGCTGAAGCGCGTCATCCTCGGCCTGCCGCCCAGCCTGTCGCGCGAGCAGCAGGAGCGCTTCGCACAGGCGGCCGGAAGCCTGCGGGCTCAGATCAAGGGCTGCCAGGGCCTGGACGAGTTCATCAGCCACATCCAGGGCGTCGCGGTCATCGACCTGCCGATCCTGCCGGTCGGCGACCTCGCCCCCGAAATCCGCTCCGTCGTCTCGGGCCTCAACCCCAGCGACGTGTCGCAGCCCTTCTTCAGCCGCGAGGGCAACATGAACTTCCTGAACATGCTCGTGGTCTGCGGCGACCGCCCGCGCGTCGATTTCGTCGCCACCAAGGTGTTCGAGATGCCGACCCGCGAACAGGTCTCGGGCCGCATGTTCAGCCAGGAGATCTCCGTCGCCGCCCGCCGGCTGATGCGCGACCTGCGCCGCGATGCGACGATCGAGATCCGCGATCCGCAGCTCATGAACCAGTCCGCCTCGAACTGACGATGGCAGCGATCCGCCCGATCGCTCTCACCATGGGCGATCCGGCCGGGATCGGCCCGGAGGTCGCGGCCAAGGCGATCGCTGCCCTCAAGGGGCGGATCGAGGTGCGCTACATCGCCGACGACGCGGCGCTCGCCCGCGCCGTCCCCGGCCGGCCCGAAACCACCGACGCCGCCGCCGTCATCCGCGCCATCGAGACGGCGGTCGCCGAGGTCCAGGCCGGCCGCGCCTCCGCCGTCGTCACCTGCCCGATCGCCAAGAAGACCCTCACCGCCGCCGGCTTCGCCTTCCCGGGCCACACCGAGTTCCTGGCCCATCTCACCGGTGCGCCGCAGCCCGTGATGATGCTCGCCGTCGAAGGCCTCCGCGTCGTCCCGGTGACCATCCACGAGCCGCTGGCGCGCGTGCCGGGCCTGCTCTGCCAGGACCGCATCACCGGGGCGGCGCGCATCGCCGCCGCCGCGCTGAAGCGCGATTTCGGCATCGCCAGCCCGCGCCTCGCGATGGCCGCGCTGAACCCGCATGCCGGCGAAGGCCGCACGCTCGGCCACGAGGAGTTCGAGGTCATCACCCCGGCGATCGAACAGCTCCGCGCCGAGGGCCTCTCCGTGACCGGTCCGCACCCGGCCGATTCCATGTTCCACGCCGCCGCCCGCACGCGCTACGACGCGGCGATCTGCATGTATCACGACCAGGCGCTGATCCCGCTGAAGACCATCGACTTCGACCGCGGCGTGAACGTCACGCTCGGCCTCCCCATCGTGCGCACCTCGCCGGACCACGGCACCGCCTTCGACATCGCGGGTAAGGGCCTCGCCAACCCCGCCAGCCTCATCGCCGCCATCGAACTCGCCGCCCACATGGCCGCGCGGCGGGCGGGATGACTGGGATCAGCGTGTTGCGATCTTCCTCTTCCCCCAGCGCGCCGCAGGCGCGCGGATCGGGGGAAGATGTCGCGAAGCGACAGAAGGGGCGCGCCCGCCGGGCGCCCAAAGAGTCCTTCTTTGCCCCCTTCGCCTGCTTCGCAGGCACTTCCCCCGGTCGCGAGCGCGCTGCGCTCGCTGGGGGCAGAAACCGTTGACCCTCGCCTCCCTCCCGCCCCTCCGCGAGGTCATCGCCCGCCTCGACCTCACGGCACGCAAATCGCTCGGGCAGAATTTCCTGCTCGACCTCAACCTCACCGGCCGCATCGCCCGCGAGGCCGGACCGCTCGACGGCCGGGACGTGCTGGAGATCGGCCCCGGCCCGGGCGGCCTCACCCGCGCCCTGCTCGCGAACGGCGCGCGCCGCGTCCTCGCCATCGAGCGCGACGAACGCTTCCTCCCTGCCCTCGCGGAGATCGACGCCGCCAGCGGCCACCGCCTCGCCGTCGAACCCGCCGACGCCCTCGCCGCCGACGAGCCCGCGCTGTTCGCAAAGCACGGCCTCGCCGCGCCGGTCACGATCGTCGCCAACCTGCCCTACAATGTCGGCACCGCGCTGCTCGTGAAGTGGCTGACGACGCCGGCCTGGCCCGCCTGGTTCGACAGCCTCACGCTCATGTTCCAGCGCGAGGTCGCCGAGCGCCTCGTCGCCGCGCCGCGCACCTCGGCCTATGGCCGCCTCAGCGTCCTCGCCCAGTGGCGCACGCGCCCGCGCATCCTCTTCGACGTCCACCCCAGCGCCTTCGTGCCGCCGCCGAGCATCACCTCGTCGGTCGTCCGCCTCGACGTCGTCAGCGCACCGGAAGAGGCCCCGCTCACCTGGGTGGAACGTGTCACCGCCGCCGCCTTCGGCCAGCGCCGCAAGATGCTCCGCTCCAGCCTCAAATCGCTCGGCGCCGATCCCCAGCCTTTCCTCGCCGCCGCCGGCCTCCCCGAAACCGCCCGCGCCGAAGAAATCCCCGTTCCCGGCTTCCTCGCCCTCGCCCGCGCCTACGCGGCGCAGCGGGCGTAGAACATCCGGCCTCGGCTGCACGGCAAACCCGCTATTGACGGCCCCGGCGGCGCGGGCGAACTAGGCCCAGCCGGAACAGGAGTTAAGCCCATGATCTGCGAAGCCATCGTCGCCTATGGCGAACCCTTGCAGCGCGTCGAAATCCCGACGCCCGTGCCGCAGGGTTCGGAGGTGCTGCTCGAAGTCACCGAATGCGGCGTCTGCCACAGCGACGTGCATCTGCATGACGGCTATTTCGGCATGGGCGGCGAGAACAAGCTGGACGTGAAGGGCGGGCGCAAGCTGCCCTTCGCGCTCGGCCATGAGATCGGCGGCCGCGTCGTCGCCGTGGGGCCTGACGTCAAGGGCGTGAAGATCGGCGAGCGCCGCGTCGCCTTCCCCTGGATCGGCTGCGGCGACTGCCCGGCCTGCAACCGCGACGAGGAGCAGTTCTGCAACAAGCCGCGCAATCTCGGCGTCCAGATCAACGGCGGCTATGCCAGCCACGTCCTCGTACCGCACGAGAAATACGCCCTCGACTTCGGCAAGGCCGACCCCGCCCTCGCCGCCGCCTATATGTGCTCGGGCCTCACCGCCTTTGGCGCGCTGAAGAAGATCGGCAAGCCCACCAAATCCGACCCGATCGCCATCGTCGGCCTCGGCGGCGTCGGCATGATGGGCCTGCAATTCGCCCGCGCCATGTTCGACTGCCCGATCATCGGCGTCGACGTCGACCCGGCGAAGCTGGAGGCCGCCAAGGCCGCCGGCGCGAGCGCCGTCGTCAATTCGCGCGAGGACGGCGCGCTCAAGAAATTCCTCGGCGAGACCGGCGGCGCCTATGCGGCGGTCGACTTCGTCGGCTCCGAGGCCTCCTTCGCCTTCGCGCAGGGCTGCGTCCGCAAGGGCGGCAAGGTGGTGATCGTCGGCCTTTTCGGCGGCGCCTTCACGATGCCGATCCCGTTGCTGCCGATGCGCGCCATCTCGATCGCCGGATCCTATGTCGGCTCGCTGCCCGAGACGCACGAGATGCTGGCGCTGGTGAAGGCCGGCAAGATCGACCCGATCCCCGTCACCCGCCGCAAGCTCTCCGAGGCCACCCGGACCCTCGACGACCTCCGCGAAGGCAAGATCGTCGGCCGCGTCGTTCTGGAACCGGCGTAGGCGCCACGGCTGTCATCCTCCGGCGCGCCGCCGAAGGCGCCGCGACCGGGGGACCCATGCCTGAGCCTATCCGCCACTGGCTCCCATTCCTCAGCGCGCCGGCTTCTCCAGCGACAGGCCCATCGGGTTGCGCCAGTCGGCGTCATAGACGCGCTCCGGCTCGGCCCGCACCGCCTTGTCGATGATCTGCGCGTCCTCGCCCACCAGGATGCGCCAGCGGTTGGCACGCACGCCGTCGAGGATGATCGTCGCGGCCTCGGCGGCACTCGTCGGGGCGCGTTCCTCGAAGGCGCGCCCGACCTTCTCGATGCGCTGGCGCCGGTCTTCGTCGAGCGCGACGCCGCCCGCCGTCACGGCGTTGCGGATCGTGTGCATCTCGGTGTGGGTGTTCAGCATGATCGCCGTGCCGACATGGCCCGGCATCACCACCGACGCGGTGATGTGCGGCGCGTTCAGCCGGAAATCGGTGAGGAGCGCCTCGGTGAAGCCCTTCACCGCGAATTTCGCCGCCGGATAGGCGGTGTGCGCCTCGTTCGGCCCGATCGAAGCCCAGAAACCGTTGACGCTCGACGTGTTCGTCACATGCGCCCGCTCGGCCTTCAGCAGCATCGGCAGGAAGACGCGGCAGGAATAATAGACGCCGTACCAGCACACATTGAAGGTGCGCTCCCATTCGGCCCGCGTGCCCCGAACGAAGCCGCCGCCGCCGCCGATGCCGGCGTTGTTGAAGAGCAGATGCACCTTCTCGGTCTTCAGCCCGTCGGCGACGGCACGCTGGAACGCCTGCAACTGCGCCTCGTCCGAGACGTCGGCGACATGGCAGACGATGCGCGTGCCCTGCGGCAGGCCCGCCGCCTCGCACTGGCGCTTCGTCTCTTCCATGTTCGCCATGCTGACGTCGCAGAGCGCGACGCTGCACCCCTCGGCGGTAAGCTGCTTCGCCAGCTCCCGCCCCATGCCCGTCCCGCCGCCCGTGATGACGGCGACCTTCCCGGCAAAATCCCTCAGCGGCTCGATCATGGTTCCTCCCCGTGGCTCTGATGGCCGGATAGCGATCCGGCCATTCAGGCACGTCGCCGCAAAGAGCGCCAGCCCGTCAGATGAAGTCGCCGAGCCCGAGCGAACCGGTGGCGTTGACGAGCTCGATCACGATGTCGCCGCTTGCATTGTAGCCGCCGCTATTGTCGGCATCGATGACGAGATAGACATGCCCTGCCTGGTCGAGGTCGCCGCCGTTCGGATCGAACAGGACGGCATCGATCGGCCCGCCGGCCGCGAACTTCGCGTGCACGGCGATACGCAGATCGGCATCGAATGTTGCCGTATTGAGCACGCCAGCCGTCTGCGGCGCCTTGATCGCCCCGACCGTGAAGGCGAAATCGAACCTGTCCCTGTCCAACTCGGCATTGACGATCAGGTCGCGCCCCATGCCCGCGGACTCCGCAGCGCCGTTGTAGATGTAACGATCCGCACCCGCGTCACCCTGCAACATGTCGCGGCCAAGCCCGCCGTCCAGACGGTCGTCTCCCGCACGGCCCAACAGCGTGTCGTCGCCGTCCAACCCGCGGAGCAGATTTCCGGCGGCATTGCCGGTAAGGATATTCGCGCCGGTATTGCCGAACCCGTAGGAGCCGGCATTCCCCGTCAGCGTGAGGTTTTCGACTGCCGCAATGTTGATCAGTGAGAAGCTGGAATCGGATTCGACGCGATCCTTGGCCGCGCCCTCCTCGACGATCGTATCGCCCGTCGGGTTGACGTAGACATCGTTACCTTGGCCCCCACGCAACACGTCGCGTCCTTCGCCGCCGGCGAGCGTGTCGTTGCCGAGGCGTCCTTCCAGCGTGTCGTTGCCTGCAAGCCCTTCCAGCAGATCGCCGGAGTCGCCGCCGTCGAGCCCGTTGTCGCCGCCGCTGCCTCTCAGCGTGTCCGAGAACCGCGATCCGATCAGATTCTCGATGCTCCGCAGCGTGTCAAATCCCGTCGAAGGGCCTTCGGCCGACTCGGCCGACAGATCTGCCCTCACACCACCCGTCAGGGCATCGCTATAGACTGCCGTGTCGATGCCTTCGCCACCGAGCAGGAAGTCGTCGCCAGCCCCTCCCTTCAGCGTATCGGAGAAGGACGAGCCGACGAGTGTGTCCTTCAGGAGCGTGCCCGCGATACTGACGGCTGCGGTCAGGGCGGAGCCGTCGAAATACACGCTGTGACCGCTCCCGCTCCGAGCCGAAAAGTCAATCGCTCCGCCGTCACCGTCTGCGAAAATGAACATCTTCGACTGCGGACCGCTCGAGGAAAATAGTGTCGTAAAGCTGTTCAACTGATCGAGCGATGCCACGACTGACACGGCATCGAGACGCTCGCAGTTGATGAACACCAAGTCACTGAGATAGGCACCGCGGACGGTATCGGTTCCCGAGCCGCCGTCTACGATGCCCTGGATTGCCAGTCCTTGGTTGGCCGCTGTCAGGAATACATCGTTGCCAGCACCGCCCGTCGCTGTCTGATAACCGGCCTGGCCGACGTCAATCGTATCGTTTCCATCGCCGCCGTCTAGCGTGTCGTTGCCTCCTGCCCCGTTTAGGAAGTCGCCTCCGTTGCCCCCCGCCAGGCGGTCGTCGAATGACGACCCGGACAGGGTGTCGTTGAGCTTGGTTCCGATGATCGAGATTGCCGACGTCAGCGCGCGGTTCTCTACCAGCACCGCGTCATCGGTGTCCGTGCGACGAGATAGATCGAGGAATCCGCCGGCACCGCTCAAGCTGATGCCGACGGTGCCGCCCGCTGTCGCGTTGAATATGCGCTGAAAGGCGCCCAACTGAGCAATAGTGGCTTCGACGTGGATGACATCGAGCGCTTCGATGCCGGAGATGTCGTAATAGGTGAGGTTTCCGGATTGGATTGTGTCGGAGCCGCTTCCGCCATCTATCGTGCCGCCCGCCGGCATCCCGGTGTCGACAGACAGGTAGTCGTTGCCGCTTCCCGCCTGAACATCCAGATTGACTCCTCCATCGACGCTGATCAGATCGTCGCCGGCGCCCCCGATAATCACGCCGTTGTCGCCACCGCCGTGGAGCGTGTCGGCGCCGTCGCCGCCATCCAATGCACCGCCACCGACATTGACTTCCAGCCGATCGTCACCGTCGGTTCCCGTCAGGTCATAGACACCGTAGAAGGCCGAGACGATTTCTACGGAATGTCCGGTCGCCACGAGCGCGGAGAAGTCCACAGCACCTGTTTCGTTGCCGACCAGCGCAACTTTGATTTGGGAGCCCGGATTTGCGCTGTCCGTAAGCGTGGACAGGCTGGCCAATTGCGCCAGTCCCGTCACGATGTAGGGCGCATCCAATATTTCGATGCCGGTCAGCGCAACGTCGCGCAAATTGTCGAGCACGAGCGTATCGGTCCCGGCCCCGCCGTCGATGGCGCCGCCGCCACTCCCTGCGGACACGTATACGATGCGGTCGTCCCCAGCTCCTCCGTCGAGGAAATCGCTACCTCCTCCGGGGCCGGAAAACAGGTCGTCGCTGTCTGTGCCGGTAAGACTATCGTCCCCGGCTGTAAGATCGAACTGAGCCATACTCTCGGATTCCGGAAGCGCTGCGTGCGGTGGATTTTGGTCTGACTGGGACGAGAACGGGTCTGCCGCCGCACCAATCGCACATCCCTGATAGTTTAATCATCTCGCAAATGAGCGCAATAGTTGTGGTACGCCGCGCTTGAAGGTTAGCGCATGCTCCGCTTTATGCTGCGTCGCATCAAAGCTGGGAGCCGCGCCAATGTCCTTCACCACCGTCGAACGCATCTCTGCGCCGCTCTATCGCTCGAAGCTGTTCCTCCCCGGATCGCAGGTGAAGTTCTTCGAAAAGGCGGCGAAGGGGCCGGCGGATGTGGTGTGCCTCGACCTGGAAGACGCGGTCGCGCCGAACGACAAGGAGCAGGCGCGCAAGAATGTCGTCGCGGCGCTGAACAATGTCGATTTCGGCGACAAGATCGTCACCGTCCGCGTCAACGGTCTCGACACCCACCGCGCCTATCGCGACATCATCGACCTCGTGGAGCTCGGCGGCGAGCGGCTCGACGCCATCATGATCCCCAAGGTCGGCGTCGCCGCCGACATCTATGCCGTCGACATGCTGGTGACGCAGGCCTCGCGGGCGGTCGGGCGCAAGAAGCATATCCGCCTGGAGGTCATCCTCGAGACCTCCCTCGGCATGACCCATATCGACGAAATCTGCGGCGCCTCGAAGCGGCTGGAGAGCGTGCATTTCGTCAGCGCCGACTACGCCGCCTCGGCCGGCATGCGCACCACCAATATCGGCGGCGGCAACGCGGACTACGTGATGCTGACCGACAAGGACGCGCAAGGGCAGCGCCTGCGCCACTGGAACGACCTCTGGCACTATCCGCTCATCCGCATGGTCGCCGCGGCGCGGGCCCACGGCATCACGCCGATCGACGGCCCGTTCGGCGACTACAACGATCCGGACGGCTTCCGCGTCCAGGCGAACCGCACGGCCATCCTCGGCTGCGAAGGCAAATGGGCGATCCACCCGAACCAGGTGCCGCTCGCCAACGAGGTCTACACGCCCCCCGCCGCCGAGGTGGAAAAGGCCATCGCCATCCTCGCCGCGATGAAGGCCGCGCAGGAATCCGGCGCCGGCGCCGCGACCTACAAGGGCGTCCTCATCGACGCCGCCTCGATCCGCCAGGCCGAGGTGATCGTGAAGCAGACCGAAATGATCACCCTCCGCACCGCCACCCCGCCGGTCTGACCGGGGAGCGCGGCGGCCCCCACCCAGATTGGTCATCCTCGGGGGCGCCGCCGGAGGCGTCGCAACCCGGGGACCCATGCCGGAGCGGCAGAAGGACGTGTGTTGCGGTGCCGCTTGCACCGTCGCGTGGCGGATAGACTCCGGCATGGCTCCCCGGGTCTCGGCGGCCTCCGGCCGGCTCTCCCGAGGATGACAGCCCTTCTTACGCCGCGTACGGCCATATCGGCCGTATACGGATTTTCACGCCAAGGCAGACGGAAGGGCCTTGGCGCCGCGCCGCCCCCTCTGTCACGCTGCGCGTGACATCTCCCCCGCAAGCGGGGGAGAAAACAGTCCGAGCGCGCAGACCACCCAACGACACCGTCCTTTTGATCCTCCCCCCTTTCTTCACGGGGAAGGGGGCGTGGCGTAGAGCTCCGCCCGTTATCTCCCTCGCTTTCCCGCGAGGGAGGTAGGCGTTCGCCAGGCGCATGTGCCGTGGTTCCGGCAAACCGCTGCCTGGCGCTGCGGAACGACCCACCCCAAAGCAGCCATGCCTGAGCGACGGCGGCGGCGCAGAGCGGTCACAACCATCAGCCTTGATCTTGATGAAGTTTGTTCAGTCGAACATGCCCTTCACGCGCAGGTCACATCCGGCCGGAGGCGCACCGACCTGGAAGCGCATGTAGATTTCCGCATCCTTACTGCTGCCGTCGAGCGCGTCGCCCGACAGCACAAGCAGCGCACGGTCCTCGGGAAATCCGTCGATCTTACCGACGACGACATAGGTTTGCGGGTCCTTTCTGCTTCGATGGATGCGTCTGCCCTGTTGCTCCAGCAGCAGTTCGCCGACGTCTGGAATGAGGATGTCGTTCTCCCAGACCTGATAGCCGCCATGCAGACCGCGGATGGCGACACCAAGATTATGAAAACCCCGCATGGTCTCGGTGATCAATTCGCCCGCCGCCAACTGGAAATAGGTCCAACGGAGGCAAACGGTCTTCGGCCCTATGGCCTCTACCGCGGCGCAATCGCCAAACCCGCCAGCCAGGACCGCAATAAGAAGGAGTAGCCGCCAGACCAGCATGCGACACCTTGGTCCGCCCGCCCTGGCCAAGCAAGGGGTCTTACCGAGACCTGCCGTCTGACGTTGCTGGTACGGCAGCTTCACTCCGTTTGTTATCCTCGGGGCCGGCCGCCGGAGGCGTCGCACCCGGGGACCCATGCCTGAGCGGCAGAAGGACGTGTGTTGCGGTGCCGCTTGCACCGTCGCGTGGCGGATAGACTCCGGCATGGGTCCTCGGGTCTCGGCGGCCTTCGGCCGGCTCGCCCGAGGATGACAGCCCTTCTTACGCCGCGTACGACCATATCGTCCGTGTACGGATACTCATCCTGGAATAATCGATCACGCGCATCGGCGCCCCGGGTAGCGGAACGCAGGCGAGCGGGTGGCGTTTCACCGTCATGCGACATGCCGCGCACCGCAGCGCCGGGTCGGCGGGAACGATGCTGTACGACGCCGCTTTCTTCCTTGCCCTTCTTTCGACCGCCCTGGCGATGGGGGCGGCACTCGCGCATGCCCTGGAACTGCCGCACAAGATCGGCCTCGACCGCGAGGCCTATTTCACCGTGCAGCAGATCTATGCCGGCTGGAACCGCCTCGCCTTCCTGCTGATCGTCGAAGTCCTGGCAATCGCGGCGGTGATCGGGCTCGGCTGGCACGAGCCGTATGTGCGCGGATTCGCCGCCGCGGCGCTCGCCGGCCTCATCGCGGCCCAGGCCGTCTTCTGGCTCTACACACAGCCCGCCAATGTCGCAACGCAGAACTGGACGGTCATGCCGGAAGCCTGGGCGGCGCTGCGCCGCCAGTGGGAGTATTCCCACCTCGCCGGGGCCGGCTTCCAGACGCTCGCCATGGCGATGCTCATCCTCGCGGCGCTTTCGCGAAAGGCCGCCTAGCGAAGCTCAATCGTCCGCGTACGGATTTTTCCCGCCGCGTTTCAGGATGCGGATCGGGGTGCCGGGGAAATCGAAGGTTTCGCGGATGCCGTTCACCAGATAGCGCACATAGTCGTCGCCCAGCGCATCGAGCTGGTTGCCGAAGAGCGCGAAGGTCGGCGGGCGGGTCTTGGCCTGCGTCATGTAGCGGATCTTCACCCGCCGCCCCGACACGGCCTTCGGCGGATGGCGCTCCAGCGCGGTCGCGAGCCAGCGGTTCAGCGCCGGCGTCGGCACGCGCTTGTTCCACACCGCGTCGGCCTCGGCGACGCCCTTCATCAGCCGGTCGAGCCCCTGCCCCGTCAGGCCCGACAGCATCACCAGCGGCGCGCCGCGGAGCTGCGGCAGCAGCTCGTTCATCTGCTTCTTGATGTCGGAGAGCCGCTTCTGCTTGTCCTCGACGAGGTCCCACTTGCTGACCGCGACGACCACCGCACGGCCCTCGCGCTCCACGAGGTCGGCGATCGAGAGGTCCTGCTTCTCGAAATGCGACTCCGGGTCGATCAGCAGGATCACCACGTCGGCGAAGCGGATGGCGCGCAGCGCGTCGCCGACCGAGAGCTTCTCCAGCTTCTCGACCACCCGCGCCTTCCGGCGCAACCCAGCCGTGTCGAACAGCTTTACGGCGCGGCCGTTCATGTCCCAGTCGATCTCGATCGAGTCGCGCGTCGTGCCGGCCAGCGGGCTGGTCAGCAGCCGCTCCTCGCCGATCAGCCGGTTGATTAGCGTCGACTTGCCCGCATTGGGGCGGCCGACCACCGCGATGCGCAGCGGCCGGTCGGGCGCGGCGTCCTCGTCCTCGGCGCTTTCCTCGGCGAACTCAGCCTCTTCGTCCTCCTCCGGCGCGAAGGGCATCAGCGCCTGGAGCAGTTCGGCGAGGCCCTCGCCATGCTCCGCCGACAGGGCGATAGGCTCGCCAAGGCCCAGCGCATGGGCTTCGCCGACGCCGCCCAGCGTCCAGTTGCCCTCGGCCTTGTTGGCGGCGACGATGACAGGCTTCTTCGCCCGGCGCAGCAGGCTGGCGATGTCGCGGTCCTGCGGCATCACCCCGGCGCGGGCGTCGACCATGAAGAGCAGCACGTCGGCCAGCTCGATCGCCCGCGCCGTCTGGGCCTGGGTGCGGCGGTCGAGATCGTCCTCGGCGCCGGTGTCCATGCCCGCCGTGTCGACGATGCGGAAGGTCAGCGGGCCGAGCTTCGCCTCGCCCTCGCGCCGGTCGCGCGTGACACCGGGCTGGTCGTCCACCAGCGCGACGCGCTGGCCGACCAGGCGATTGAAGAGCGTCGACTTGCCCACATTGGGCCGTCCGACGATGGCGACAGTGAAAGACATGGCGTCAGGGGCCTTCGGGCCCATCCTTACCGATAGGCGGTCAGTTCGCCATCCTCGTTCAGGATGAACAGCATCCCGCCCGCGGTGTTGGGGGCGACGATGGAGCCGGCGCCGAGGAACGAGGTCTGCTCCACCGCGCCCGTGGCGGCGGCGACCGAGACCAGGCGCCCGTCGGTCGAGAGCAGGATCAGATGCCCCTGCGCGAGCAGCGGGCCGCTCCACGCCACGGTGTCCTCGCGGTCCTCCTCGTCCTGCCAGCGGCCGAGATAGGTGTCCCAGGCGATCCGGCCCGTCGTCTTGTCGAGCGCGTAGAGCACGCCGTCGACCGATACGACGAAGAGATAGTCGCCCGCCACCACCGGCGTCTGCACGCCCGCGATGTTGCGCGTCCATTTGCGCTCGCCCGAGCGCGTGTCGATCGCCACCATGCGGCCGGCGTGGCTGACCGCATAGACGGTGAAGCCGTCGATCACCGGGCGGCCCGCGATGTCGTTGATCGAGGAGAGCGTGTCGCCGACGCCGGTGCGGGTCAGCGAGTCGCTCCACAGCGGGCGGCCGTTATTGGCGCGCAGCGCGTAGAGGTCGCCGTTGGTGTAGGGCATGATGACGAGTTCGCTGTTCGCCGCCGGGCTGGCGCTCGCCAGGATCGAGCCGGTCTCGCCGAACACCTCGTGCGACCAGATCTCGGCGCCCGTCGCGGCATCCAGCGCCCAGGCGCGGTTGTCGCGGTTCATCGTGTAGACGCGCCCGTCGCGCACCGTCGGCGCGGTATGGAACGGCGTCTCGACCTGCTTCGACCACAGCCGCCCGCCGGTGCGCGCATCCAGGGCGACCAGTTCGCGGAAGCCGGTCGCGACGAAGAGCCGCCCGTCGGCATAGGCCATGCCGCCGCCATAGCCCTCTTCCGGGGAATCGCCGGCGGACGAGAAGAAATAGAAGTCCGAGGGCGCGTCGGCCGGGGCGAGACCGCTGCCCCACACTTCGCCGCCCGTCGCGAGGTCGAAGGCGTGGACGTTGGCGGCGGCGTCGAGCGTGAAGACCTTGCCGTCGGCGATGATCGGGGTCGCGGTGATGGCGGAATCGGAGCTGGTGGACTCGCCGATATCGACCGACCAGGCGACGTCGAAGCCGAGCGGCGCGTCGGTGTTGCCGACCGCGTTCTCGGTCGTGCCGCCGGGCTGCGGCCACGCGCCGATGCGCTGCGCCCCGGGGATGACCAGCGCCTTGCCGGCGAAGGCGGCGTCCTGGCCCAGCACGTCGGCGCCGCGCGGCATCAGCGCGATGCGCTCGCCCGGCACGCGCTTTTCGTTGTCCGAGCTGCCGAAGATGGAATCGCTCAGCGATTCGATCTGGCTGCACGCGCCGAGCGCCGTCGCCAGCGCCAGCACCGAGGCCGCGATACGCAAACGGGAGAAACAGACGGAACGCATCATGGTTTGAACCCGGTTGGTTTAGCGGTCGCGGCTTTCGGCCGGTTGGGGCGCGGGATCGGCGGCAGGCGGCGCCGCGGCGGGCGCTTCGGGCACGGCGGGGGCCGGAGCTGCGGGGGCCGGCGGCTTGGGCGGCGCGACGGGAGTGCCGCCGCCGGAGATATAGGCGGCCATCTGGCCGGCGCGGGCCTTCACTCCGGCGGGCGCCGCGGGATCGGCGGCGATCTTGCCATAGCCGCCTGCGGCCTCGGCCATCGCGCCGGAGCGGAAATCCGCATAGGCTTGGAGCTCGCGCGCCTGGAAGCGCCACGGGCTATCGTCGCCGGCCAGTTCGGCGACCCGGTTCTTGAGCACCGCCGGGGTCTCGATGTCGGCGACCAGATAGGCCGCCTTCAGCTTGGCCAGCGCCTTCAGCCGGGGGTCGGCGGCCGAGGTGCCGATCCTGTCATAGGTCGCGAGGGCGCCCTGGATGTCGGACTTGGCGACGTGCAGCACGGCCTCGCGGAACAGGGCGAGCACCGGATAGCCCTCGCCGCCCGGCGCGGCGATCGCCGCGAAGGCGGCCAGCGCGCCATCGGTGTTCTGGTTCACGCCCATGTCGCCGGCGGCGTTGAAGGCGTTGGCGGCGGCCGTGCGCTGGCTGGCCTCGTGCTGGCGCCAAGTGACGATACCGGCCGTCGTCGCCACGGCGAGCACCGCGACGGTCAGGAAGAGGGTGCCGTAGCGCTTCCAAAGCTGGTTCAGCTTGTCGCGCCGCAGGTCCTCTTCGACCTCGTGAAAGATATCACTCAAGAATGGGGGTCCGGCTTGGGCGTAAGGTTCGAAGCGGCGGGGAAGCTATAGAGGGCCGCAGCGGGGCTGGCAAACGCCAAGACGCCCCGCCCGAGTGCTCCGAAATACCTGCCGGAGGGGCGGACCGGCCCGGTCTTCGTCCATAGCGATATGGCAGCGCCTCCTGGGGCGCCCGGCAGACCCAAGCTGGCCCGGCGCGCCGGCGATCACGTTAGAGGCGTCGAAACGGCCGGGTCCCTACCCGGCAACGCGCCAAGCCGCAGCCCGCGCTCCCGTGTCGTCCTTGTGACATGAGAGTAATAAATTTCGTAATCTGAAACAGATTTTTCAGATTCCCTATCAGAATACCCTATAAAAATCTCATGATCTGCAAAATAACCTTGGGCGGCGACCGCAGACAGGAAGCTTAACAAGCAGCGCAATCCCCTTATCATAACGCTCATGGCCCGTATTTTCTCCAATAGCTGTCCAGGCTGGGGAACTTCTCATGCCATTCCGTATCCCTCCTATAATATCTGGAATTACGGTGACAGTTTACTAAATTGTTCGGCCGCAGGGAGGGTCGGAGGGTCGGGCGTTTGTGAGGCTTCCAGAAATCTATTCAGTGAACTGTCACCGAAACTCCTATCGCGGTCTTGGCCTTATATTGCGCGCGCCGCGACAAGCGACCCGGCCACAGCCATCATTACCAACGGCACGACACCAATCAGCACAAGATCAAACCAAGCAGCATGGGTTACGGACGTCAGAAAAATCATCCCGCAGACTACGGTGACAATTCCATGCACCACACCTCTAACGCGCGCATCTCTGGCAAATATGATCACGGTCGCAGAGAATATAGGATACAGAGTCAATACCGAACCGAAAGAATATCCAATCACAACAGAAAATGGCGCCATCAAGGCCGTCCTGCCGCCGCCAATTCCTCCACCCCATTCCTGTTTCGCGAGCAAAACCATAAAAAGGAAGACCGAGGCCACAGAAATTTGGACCAAGTGCACAAAAATGAATCGCACGAAGAGCCGATATGGCCTTGCTGATGTTTTTATCGCATTACTCATGAGCCGCGAAAATTCCGATATAGATGCGGTGACTCATATTCCCGAAGTCTCACCGGACGATGACCGGTCCTCGCCGGGTTTCAACCGACTGGCATAGGAGCGTATTGAACGCCTCGCACATTGGCTGTGCGAAGCGCGTCGCGGACGACGCCGCTGACAATGATCTCGTTGAACGCCGAGGGGCCTCCGCCAAACACCTGCTTGGACCGCGCCAGGACCGACGCAGGAGCCGCGCCCAGCCTGGGCCACGGGCCTCTCGCGATCGGCTTGTACTTAGCCCGGCCGCAGACGCCGCACACCTGAGACGAAAGACCGCCGCTTGCCAGTTCGACCTCTTCGGAGATGACAAGTTGCACAATGTCGTCCATCTCTCGCCCGCCCCGCGTCAATACGGGCAATGATCTTATCCCCATCGGATCAAATATCTCCCGCCATATCTCGGGCCGAACAAAATACTCGTCAAATACCCAGTTTAGCTGGACGATTCCATTTCGGCCCCACTTGATCCTCCCATTGATTCTAAATGGCGCATTCTGCTTCTTTCCGACCCCGCATTCGGAGCAATACCCAGAGAGATCATAGGTATTCTTCAAATAATCGGTCGCATTCCCGTCAGGCGAGGGATACCCTTTGACAAATTGAGGAAGGAGAGCCAGCCAATCTGCTGTATCGATTTCCTCGTCTGAGAATTTTGTCTCAACCCGGTGCAACGCATCGCTGATTTTTGCCCATGCCCGAAGGCCCGGCCATCTCACATCCTCTTCGTCAAGGCAGAGACGGATCAGTCCGCGATCCGGAACGACAAAATCCAGCCGGGCCAGTTCCGCCCTGACGCGCGCGCTGGAATTGACCGAGATGTTGTGGACGATCCTCAATGTACGAACCTATAGGCCGATGGCGGCAAGCCACTCCGGGAATTACGGGACCGCTCCAGGCGATTTAGTAAAGCGTCACCGTAACTCAGACCGTGTTTGAGTTCGATTTAGTGAAGTGTCATCGCAATTCCCATAATTCCGCGTAACTTCGTTATCGCTCATTATTCCGCGAAACCCCCTTTCGTATTTCATTGCAGCAAACACCCTATTCGACCTGCGCATTGCACCACCTGCAATCTCCATGCCTCACTAGTTTTCTTAGATATCTCATCAAGTATGCAACAAGCTTGAGGAATGTCGCCCAATCTTGCCATCGCAGAAGACAAGTACAGTATAGGAAGAGGATACCTCTTATTAATCACATCTTTTTGCTGCAAATACTCGGCTATTGCCTCGTAAGATCTAACTCTTTCGAGAAATGGAAAAATAATTTGTTCGCAATCGATCGAAGCCTGGGTATCTATATCTACTTCTGACCACCACTTATCACGACCATTAATCAACTCCCCTACGCGTGCGCGGATCGCACAGATCTCAGGAATAATAATTTTTGGAGGTGCACTACCTGTGACATCATGGAAGAGTCCGGGCTCAAAAATTCCGCATTCCATCGTCACTAGATCGCCACTCTTCGCCCGGCTGAGATCAACTACCTCGACGAATCCGCTAATCGGGCGGTTCCACACCGAACGGTAACGTCTGAACCCCCGACGTCTCAGGATTTGGTTTAAGCCTACCACAGTATCTCTTCTCTTTACCATGGCGGATCATAATATATTATTCTACCTCGCATGCCCAGTTGCTCGAAATAAATCCTCAATTGCCGCCGCCCGACTGCTCGTCCAGACGGTGTATTGGGCTTATACTCAAGTATTCGCCCTCGTGGTGAGATTACATCTGGGCGATAGTACTTTCCGTCCGCGCCTAGCAAGCGATAGTCGAAACGCCAGCCTTCCTTCTTGCTGACCTGAAGGCCGAGAGCGTTATGACGCGCTCTCCCAACCTTTGTATAGAAGTTCTCGCCGCCGCGCTTTGCAGCTTTCAGTACGTTCGTGAGTCCCAACGTTGCCGCGTCGATAGGAACCGTTCCACTCGTGTCCTCAATAAATTCCCCTAACAAACGAGATAGGGGTAAGCGCTCCCTCCAAGCATACTTAAGCCCTTGGAACGCCCCTTCGCCAAGCAGTCCGAAGACTGCCCCTCGTGCCGCGTCACCCAAGGTGAAGCAGCCATCGTCATCGAGCAGGTACTCCAGCCCAATGCCGATAATCATTGCCGCGAGATACGGGTTGCGACCGTCGGAGTTACGGGAGTTACGGTGACACTTTACTAAATAGCCCCAGGCGCCACGGCCGCCCGGCGCGGGGCTTGCGCCCGTCTTACGCCGCGCTGACGGGCCTGACGGCGTAGGTGTGTTCGGCGG
Organism: Alphaproteobacteria bacterium; assembly: GCA_020852655.1. Classification (GTDB taxonomy): domain Bacteria; phylum Pseudomonadota; class Alphaproteobacteria; order Micropepsales; family Micropepsaceae; genus JADZAI01. The sequence continues at coordinate 82 of JADZAI010000035.1, read as the reverse complement.
CGGGGAAGCGGCGGGCCTTTACGTCGAGGGCGTAGGCGCTGGCCGCCGCGGTGATGTCGTCGGCGAGGCTGGCGTAGCGGCG
>JADZAI010000034.1 GCA_020852655.1 Alphaproteobacteria bacterium | reverse complement strand
CTATAAGGATATTAGCACCTCTTTGACCGATTATCGTCTCGTTCAGATCGGCACCTGCTCCGTTGATATCGGTTGAGCCCGTCAGGATCAGGCGTTCCACCGCAGAAGACGCCGCAATAGAATACGTCTGATCGCTTCGAATCGTATCGTAGCCAGAAGAGTCGCCGACATCGCTGCCCAGCGGATTGACATAGGTATCGTCGCCGGCCCCGCCCCGAAGGATATCGTGGCCCCCCATACCCCGCATGACATTGTTGCCGCCATTTCCCGTAATGCGGTTGTCGTTGGTATTGCCGGTCGCGTTGATGTTCGTGCTGCCCCCTTCCAGAACCAGGCGCTCGATGTTCCCCAACGCTTCGATCGAGAAGCTGACGGTGCTCCGGATCATATCGATGCCTTCGCTCGCCATCTCCACGATCGTGTCGCCGGGCGAGTAGTAGTAGACGTCGTTGCCCTGACCGCCGGCCAGCCGCGTTCCGCCACTGCCGACAAGGATGTCGTTGCCGCTGCCGCCATCTATGGAGTCTTGCACGCCTCCATAGATGAGGTCGTTGCCGTTCAGGCCGTTGATCTGATCGGGACCGGGCGTCGCTGCCGCATGCTCTACATAGGTGTAGTTGGTGGGTAGGTCATTGGCGGAATGGCCGTCGCCGGGTTCGTGGATGAAATCGTTGCCGGACGTACCGTTGACCGTTGCCATGCGCGGCTCCTCTTGCGTCTGCAAGGGCAGGTGTCAGGCTGGTTTATCTCGGCAGGCTCCACAACCTCAAGAAAAAGCGCGGCCAGGGCATGGCCGCGCTCATCCGCGTCTGGTCCGGCGCTAGGCGCCGAGCAGCTTCGTCGCCGCGTCGTAGCCGGCGATGCCGTCGGCGCTCCTGCCCGACGCGCAGGAGGCCGCCGCGGCGCGGGCCTTCGCCTTCGCGTCCTTCAGCGCGGCGCTCTTGGGGTGGCTCTTGAGCGCGGCGTGATAGGAAGCCTTCGCGGTCGCGCAGGTCTCCGCCGCGACCGGCGTGACCTTGGACATCGTACCGGTGGACCAGTTGCCGCTCGGGGCCGGGCCGGCCAAAGCCGCTCCGCCCAGCGCGAAGGTCGCGACGGCAGCAACAATCAACGATTTCATGGGAAGCACATCCTCGAGATGAGGCGCGCGTGGGCCTGAAGACCTCAGGCCGGCGTGGCCCTATTGACCTGCCGGCGACGGGATGCCGCCGGCGCGCGGGGATATGCGCCGGTGCGGATTTCGCCATCGTGTCCGCTGCATGAATTCCTACTCATGAAGTCCGCGTTAGCTGCCGCGCGGCGGCCGGCGCCAGGCGCGGGCGGCGCGACGCATTCGGGCGGGCGGGCGCTGCCGGCGCGTACATCGCCTTACTCGCCTCGACGATCCAGACGCCGGGGATGCCGGGATAGAGCGTGCGGCCGAGGCGCTCCCAGGCCCGGCCCGTGCGCATGACGAAGCTCCAGCGCGCCGGCGGGCCGTAGAGCGCGCCCTCCCAGCGCTCGGGCAGGAACATCGCCTCGCCGAGCCGCCGCTGAAGCTGGCCGCGCGAATAGGGATGGCCGTCGGCGAACGGCGTGTCGCCCAGGAAAGACCAGAGGCCGCGCCGGTTCGGAGCGACGACGATCAGCCGTCCGTCCGGCCGCAGCATGCGCCAGACCTGCCTGAGCAGGCTGCGCCACACCTCGCTGGTCTCCAGGCTGTGAATCAGGATGACGCGATCGATCGAGGCATCGTCGAAGGGCAGGTTGGTGTCGTCCCCGAGGGCGACCCGGTTGCGGCCCGCCCGCGGCCAGGCGACCGCGCCCCCCTCGGCGGGCATGCAGGCGACGACGTTGGCCGTGTCGACGAAGGGCGCGAGATACGGCGTCGCATAGCCGAGGCCGACGATCGTCAGGCCGTCGACGCGCGGCCAGATCGCCCTGAGGCGCGCACGAATCAGGCGGCGCGAGATGGTGCCGAGGCGCGCGTCATAGAAGGCGCGATACTGGCTGATGTCGGGTTGCATCGCGGGGCAGGTTACAGGAGTCGCGCCCTGGCGCTAACATCGCCTGACAGGAGACCTTAGGATGCTGACGATCGAACTCGTGCCGTGCCTGAGCGACAATTACGCCTATCTGCTGCGCGACGACGCCAGCAACGCGGTGGGGATCGTCGACCCCTCGGAGGCGCCGCCCGTGCTGAAGGCGCTGGAGCGGCATGGCTGGACGCTCACGCATATCCTGAACACCCACCACCATTTCGACCACACCGGCGGCAACCTGCCGCTGAAGGAGGCGACGGGAGCTCAGATCGTCGGGCCGAAGGCGGATGCGCACCGGATTCCAGGCATCGATCTCGGCGTTGCGGAAGGCGACACGGTGAATTTCGGCTCGCAGACGGCCGAGATATTCGACATCCCCGCCCACACCAGCGGCCACATCGCCTTCTGGTTCGGGGACGCCCGCGCCGTCTTCACCGGCGACACGCTCTTCGCGATGGGCTGCGGCCGCCTCTTCGAGGGCACGCCGGCGCAGATGTTCCAGGCGATGCGCAAGCTGGAGGCCCTGCCGCCCGAGACGCGGGTCTATTGCGGGCACGAATACACGGAGTCGAACGGCAAGTTCGCGCTCTCGGTCGAGCCCGACAACGCCGACCTCCAGCGCAACATGGAGGCGGTGCGGGCCGCGCGGGCGAAGGGCGAGCCGACCATTCCCTCGACGATCGGCCTTGAACGCGCCACCAATCCCTTCATGCGGGCGAAGTCGGTGGAGCAGCTGGCCGAGCGGCGGGCGGCGAAAGACAGCTTCCGGTGACGGCTGACGAGATCGTCGCGCTGCTCGGTCTCGCGCCCCATCCCGAAGGCGGCCATTTCCGCGAAACCTTCCGCGATGCGGCCGACGATGGCGGCCGGGGCGCCTCGACGGCGATCTATTACCTGCTGAAGGCGGGCGAGCGCAGCCACTGGCACCGCGTCGATGCCGCCGAAGTCTGGCACTGGCACGCCGGCGCGCCGCTGCTGCTGAGCGTCAGCGCCGACGGACGGACGCCGGAGGATCGCCGGCTGGGTGCGCATCTGACGGCCGGCGAACGGCCGCAGGCGGTGGTGCCCAAAGGCGCCTGGCAGGCCGCCCGTTCGCTCGGCGACTGGACCCTCGTCGGCTGCACGGTCGCGCCGGCCTTCGACTTCGCCGGCTTCGAAATGGCCCCGCCGGGGTGGACGCCGGGTTAGGCGGCGTTCGCGGGCTTCCCGGCGGTCTGGATCGCCAGCGCGCGCTGATAGGCGGGGCGGGCGGTGCAGCGGCGGAGATAGTCCTTCACCATGTCGAGGCCGTCGAAGAGGCTTTCGTCGCGCCCGAAGGTCAGCACATGCGCCATGACGATATCTGCGGCGGCGAAGTCGTCGCCGGTCGTGTAGGCCCGGCTGTGGAAGACGCGGTCCAGCGCACCGAGCCGTTCCTTCGCCTGCTGCATCGAACGCTCGCGCCGCTCGGCGAGGCCCGGCATGTCGGGTGGCATCATGCCCAGCACGAAGAGGTCGAAGACCGACGGTTCGATCGTATTGACCGCGGCATAGATCCACTGGTCGTGCTGGGTGCGCTCCAGCGCGCCGGGCGGCGGGATCAGCCGCCGTGCCTTGTCGGCGAGATAGGCGACGATGGCGCCGGACTCGAACAGCGCCGTCCCGCCGTCGTCGATCGCAGGGAATTTCTGGAACGGGTTGAAGGCGCGGAACCAGTCCGCCCGATGCTCGCCGTTCTGCGCGTCGAGCCAGTGCAGGTGATAGGGGAGCTTCAGCTCCTCGGCCGCCCAGACGGCGCGCAGATCGCGCACCGCCCCGATCAGCATCGGCGGCAAATTGGTGGCGGCGTAGATCGTGATCGTCCGGTCCCTCATGACGGGACAGATGGTGGCGATGCCTTCAGCCTGCCGCAATTACCCGGCGCGTCATAACGCCGCGGCGTTTTGATCCTCCCCCGCGAGCTGCGCTCGCAGGGGAGGTTCAGGTCACCCCGCGATGTATTGCGAGCCGTTGATAGTGAGGGTCGAGCCGTTGATGAAGCCCGGGTCCTCCACCAGGAACAGCACGCCGCGGGCGATCTCGTCGGCTTCGCCGAGGCGGCCGCACGGAATGGTCGCGACCACCTTCGCCAGCGCGTCCGGCTTCATCGCGGCGACCATCTCGGTCCTGATGTAGCCAGGGGCGATCACGTTGACGGTGATGCCCTTGGCCGCGCCTTCCTGGGCCAGCGCCTTGGTGAAGCCGATGATGCCGGCCTTCGCCGCGGAATAGTTCGACTGGCCGATCTGGCCCTTCTGGCCGTTGATCGAGGAGATGTTGACGATGCGGCCGTAGCCGCGCGTCCGCATGCCCTCGATGACGCAGCGCGAGGTGTTGAACACGCTGTCGAGGTCGACGCGGATGACCTCGCGCCACTGCTCGGGCGTCATCTTGTGCAGGAAGCCGTCGCGGGTGATGCCGGCATTGTTGACCAGCACCTCGACCGGGCCGAGATCGGCCTCGATCTGCTTGACGGCGGCGGAGACGGCGTCGAAGTCGCCGACGTCGAATTTGTAGACCGGGATGCCGGTCTCTTCCTTGAACTTCGCCGCGGCGGCGTCGTTGCCCGAATAATTCGCCGCCACCTTGAGGCCGGCGGCCTTCAGCCCCTTTGAGATCGCTTCACCGATCCCGCGCGTACCGCCGGTCACCAACGCAACTTTGGACATCCCGTCCTCCCAAACCCCGAATGCTACGCTTTAACGTTCGACCGTGAGCGCGATGCCCATGCCGCCGCCGATGCAGAGCGTGGCGAGGCCTTTCTTCGCGTCGCGCTTGCCCATCTCGTGCAGCAGCGTCACCAGCACGCGCGCCCCCGAAGCGCCGATCGGATGGCCGATGGCGATGGCGCCGCCGTTGACGTTCACCTTGGCCGGATCCCAGCCCATGTCCTTGTTCACCGCGCAGGCCTGCGCCGCGAAAGCCTCGTTGGCCTCGACGAGGTCGAGGTCGGCAGCCGTCCAGCCGGCCTTCCTGAGCGCCGAGCGCGAGGCCGGGATCGGCCCCGAGCCCATGATCTTGGGGTCGACGCCGACCGAGGCCCACGACTTGATGGTGGCGAGCGGGGTGAGGCCGCGCTTCCTGGCTTCCTCGCCGCTCATCAGCACCACCGCCGCCGCGCCGTCGTTGATGCCGGAGGCGTTCGCCGCCGTGACGGTGCCGCCGTCGCGCTGGAAGGCCGGCTTCAGCCCCGAGATGCTCTCATAGGTGACGCCGTCGCGGATGAACTCGTCGGTGTCGACGATGGTGTCACCCTTGCGGCCCTTGATGACGACGGGGACGATCTCGTCCTTGAACTTGCCGGCCTTGCGGGCGGCCTCGGCCTTGTTCTGCGAGGCGACGGCGAAGCGGTCCTGCTCCTCGCGGGTGATCTGCCATTCGCGCGCAACATTCTCGGCCGTCTGGCCCATGTGGTAGCCGTTGAAGGCGTCCCACAGGCCGTCCTTGATCATCGTGTCGACGAAGTCGAGATTGCCCATCTTCTGGCCGGCGCGGAGATAGGCGGCGTGCGGCGCCTGGCTCATCGATTCCTGGCCGCCGGCGACGACGATGGTGGCGTCGCCGTTGACGATCGCCTGATAGCCGAGCGCCACGGTCCTGAGGCCCGAGCCGCAGAGCTGGTTGATGTTCCAGGCCGGAACGTCGACCGGAACGCCGGCGTTGATCGAGGCCTGGCGAGCCGGGTTCTGGCCCTGCGCGGCGGTCAGGATCTGGCCCATGATGACTTCCGACACGTCCTTGGCGTCGGTGTCGGCGCGCTTCAGCACTTCCCGGATGACGGTCGCGCCGAGCTCGTGGGCGGGCAGGGCGCCGAAGGCGCCGTTGAAGGAGCCGACGGCGGTGCGGGCGGCAGATACGATCACGACATCGGTCATTCTGTTCTCCTGTGGCGGGCCATGGCAGCCGGGCGGAGCCATATTGCACCGCAAAAGCCGGCGCCCACTATCATGACGATTAATCACTGGATAGTGCTTTCCGTAGCCCTCACAGGAAATTTTCGTTCTCTATAGAGTTCTCCAGAGATTTTTTCTGTCTACGTGTAGGGGTGCGCGAAGCTGTGCGCGAGACCGCCGGAGTTGGGTCCGGCGCGCTGCCTCCGTCGAAGGCATAGTCTTCTTCCCCCGTTTTATTGGTCTTGCGCAGTGCCACCGCCACACAGCCGTTGAATTGCTGCGCAGCATTTCGCACCGCGGTAGAAAAAGTGGACGGCCCGGAGCAAAGCGTCTAGCGTTGTTGCAGCGCAAACTTTGCGGCGGTGCAATAGCGACGGGGGAAGCGAGTGGCCGGCGGCAAAAAGGGGGCGGAGGGCCCCATCACGATCAAGAAATACGCCAACCGGCGGCTCTATAATACGGCTACGTCCAGCTACGTGACGCTCGAGCATCTGCGCGACATGGTGAAGGAGGGCGTCGAGTTTAACGTCTACGACGCCAAGACCAACGAAGACATCACGCGCTCGGTGCTCGCCCCGATCATCTTCGAGGAAGAGGGCAAGAGCGGGCAGAACCTGCTGCCGATCCGCTTCCTGCGCCAGCTCATCCAGTTCTACGGCGACCGCATGCAGGCTTTCGTGCCCTCCTATCTGGAACTCAGCATGGAGAGCCTTGCGAAGAATGCCGAGACGATGCGGCAGAACTTCGCCGAAGCGCTCGGCGGCAAGATGGCGATCCCGGGCTTCGAGGATCTCGCCCGCCAGAACGTCCAGATGTTCCAGCGCGCGATGAAGATGTTCTCGCCCTTCGGCCGCTTCGCCGGACAGGGCGCGCGGAGCGAGGATTCGCCGGCGCCGGCCGCCGACGAAACGCCGCCGCCGGCAAAGGCGGACGAGGAAATCTCCGAACTCAAGTCGCAGATCGACGAGATGCGCCGCCAGCTCGAAATACTGGCCAGCCGCGCGAAATAGCGCGCCGGGGCCTCAGCCGCCGTCCTTGGGTTCCGGCAGGGCGTGGCGCAGCAGCAGCGGCGTCTGCGCCAGCATGAAGGCGACCGTCATCAGCGGCACGCCGATCAGCTTGTAGCCGCCCCAGACCTCGGTCGAGAAATTCGTCCAGACGAGGTGGTTGGCGGCGGCGAGGAAGACGAAGAAGCCGGCCATGCGCCAGGTCAGCGCCCGCCAGCCGGCATCGTCGACCTTGAACGCATACTCGAAGATCGAGCGCAGGAAGAGCCGCCCGATCGCGAGGCCGAAGACCAGGATGACCGCCATCGCGGAGAACTGGATCGACGGGCGGATCTTGATGAAGGTCTCGTCGCGCAGCACCAGCGTCAGCGTGCCGAACACCCAGACGGCGACGAGCCCGAACAGGATGAGGCCCGAGACGCGGCCCTCCAGCGCATAGGCGGCCAGCGCCGACAGCGTCATCAGCCCCATCAGCACGCCGGTGGCGATGAAGACATTCGTCGTCACCATGACGAGGAAGAAGACGAGCACCGGGCCGAACTCCAGCATTTGGCGGAGCCAGACCGGCATGCGCCGCGCGCTTGGCTGGTTGTCGTTCAAGCGTGGCTCTCCCTGACGCCGGCACCCGTCAGCGCGATGGCATGGACGGGTTCGTCGGCGAACGGCGTATCGCAGACCAAGGTTACCGCATCGCCGCCCTGCAAGGCTACGCGGCCGCCGTCGAGCCGTGCGGCATGGCCGGCGCCGAAGACGGTCGGCAGCGTGAAACGGCCGCGCGGGCGGGCCAGCAGCAGGACATAGGTCGTGTCGCCCTTCTGCGTCAGGCGATAGGGCGTGCCGTCGCTGGTGACGCCGCGCGGCGCCGCCGTCTTGTGCGTGCCGTAGATCGCCGCGCCGTTGACCTTCAGCCAGGCGCCGAGCGCCCGCAGCAGCGCCTGCTGTTCGTCCGGCACGCTGCCGTCGGCGCGGGGGCCCATGTTGAGCAGCAGGTTGCCGCCATGCGCGACGGTCTCGACGAAGGAGCGGATCAGCTCGTCCTTTGTCAGATAGTCCTCGGGCCGCGCCTCGGCGTTGAAGCCGAAGGAAAGGTCCATGCCGCGGCAGGCCTCCCATTTGCGGTCATAGTCGAACTGGCTTGAATATTCCGCCGTCTTGAAGTCGCCGCTGCCGCTGTCGGGCGTGATGTCGCCCTCGCCCTTCGCCCAGCGCTCCTGGATGCGGGCGTTCAGCGCGGCCCGCGGACCGGCCTGGCGCATGGCCTCGAAGAGGCCGCGATTCGCCATCCAGCGGTCGTTGATGACCCCGTCAGGCTTCACCGCATAGAAGTAATCGAACAGCGCCGTGCGCGTGTCCTCGTTCGGCCAGGCGATGTCGTTCCACAGCACGTCGCTGCCGTAGCGGTCGACGAGTTCGCGGAACTGGGCGGCGCTGTAGGCGGCGTAGTCGTCCTCATAGGGCACACAGGCCAGCATGTCGCCGAAGGTGCCGATCGGGTGGTGGCGGAAGGTCCAGTCGAGCCCGCCGGAATAATAGGTGCCGAAGGTCAGGCCGGCGGCGCGGCTGGCATCGGCGAGTTCGCCGACGAAGTCGCGCTTGGCATGCCAGCCCGGCCGGTGCGGGTTGGCGATGCCGGTCGGCCACAGGCAGTAGCCGTCGTGATGCTTGGTGACGAGCACGGTGTATTTCGCGCCGGCCTCGGCGAAGAGGCCGGCCCATGCTTTGGCGTCGAACGCCTCGGCCGCCGTGTCGAAGTCGGGGCGGAACGATTCGTAGCTGCGGTCGCCGTATCTGGCGCGGTGATGCGCCGCCACCGGCGACTGCGGGAAGCGCAGCGAGTTCGGATACCACTCGGTATAGGGCAGGCGCGCCCAGCCGTCCTCGGGATGGCTGCGTACGATGTCGGTGATCGCCCGGCCGCGCGGCGCATAGGCCGGCACCGAGAAGATACCCCAGTGAATGAAGATGCCGAGCTTGGCGTCGTCATACCAGGCGGGGATGGGACGGGTCATGGTTCGAGACCTACGAGTGCGCGGGCGAAGCCGCGCGGGTCGAAATATTGCAAATCTTCCTGGCCTTCGCCGAGGCCGACATAGCGGATCGGGAGGCCGGAGCGTTCGGTCGCCGCGACGACGGCGCCGCCGCGCGCCGTGCCGTCGAGCTTGGTCACCGTCAGCGAGGTCACGCCGGCAACCTGCTTGAAGATGTCGATCTGCGAGAGCGCGTTCTGACCCGTGGTCGCATCGACGATCAGCATCGTCTCGTGCGGCGCCGAGGGGTCGATCTTCTTCAGCACGCGCACCACCTTGGCGAGCTCGTCCATCAGCCCCTGCTTGTTCTGGAGCCGCCCGGCAGTGTCGATCAGCAGCACGTCGGAGCCGTTCTTCTTCGCTTCGGTGAAGGCGTCGAAGACGAGGCTCGCGGCATCCGATCCTTGGGGCCGCGTAATGACGGTGGCGCCGGTGCGGTCGCCCCAGATCTTGAGCTGCTCGATCGCCGCGGCGCGGAAGGTATCGCCCGCCGCCATCGTCACTTTATAGCCCTGGGCCTGGAGCGCGCGGCCGATCTTGCCGATCGTCGTCGTCTTGCCGACGCCGTTCACGCCGATGACCAGGCTCACATAGGGCTTGTGCGCGTCATAGCTCGGCGGCACCTCGGGACCGGCGAGGATATTCTCGATCTCGTTCGCCACCATCATGCGGATTTCATCGCCCGTGATGTCGCGGTCGTGGCGCTGGGCCCGCAGTGCCCTGGTGATCTTCGCCGCCGCCGACGGGCCCATGTCGGCGCCGATCAGCGCGTCCTCGAGGTCGTCGAGCGATTCGGCGTCCAGCTTCTTCTTGGTGAAGACGTCGGTGATCGACTTGGTGACGACATCCGACGATTTCTTCAGCCCCGCGCGCAGGCGGGCGAAGAGGCCGGGCTTTTTGTCGCTCATGCCGCCGCCCGCGCGCCCGTGTCGGCGGTGAGGATGCGCTGGCCGGCCTCGGCGATCGTCATGGGCACGATGTCGCCCGCGCCGCCGGGGCCGGTGAACGCGACCGGGCTGAAATCCTTCAGGCGGCCGAAGCCGGGCTTCTCGATCAGAACGTCCTGCATGGTTCCTTCATGGCGCTTCAGATGGCGCGCGAGGGCGGCGTCACCGGCGGCGCGCAGCTCTGCGGCGCGCGCCTTGGCGATGCCCGCGCCGAGCTGCGGCATGCGCGCGGCCGGCGTGCCCTTGCGCGGGCTGAACGGGAAAACGTGGAGATAGGCAAGGCCACATTCGTCGACGAGATCGAGCGTGTTGGCGAACATCGCGTCGGTCTCCGTCGGGAAGCCGGCGATGAGGTCGGCCCCGAAGGCGACGTCGGGACGCAGGCGGCGCAGCTCCGCGCAGAAGCGTATGGCGTCGGCCCGGCTGTGGCGGCGCTTCATGCGCTTCAGGATCATGTCGTCGCCGGCCTGGAGCGAGACATGCAGATGCGGCATCAGCCGCTCTTCCTCGGCGATCGCGCGCAGCAGCGCCGGGTCGGCCTCGACCGCATCGAGCGAGGAGAGCCGCAGGCGCTTCAGCTCGGGCACCAGCTTCAGGATCTTCTGCACCAGATCGCCGAGCTTCGGCGTGCCCGGCAGGTCGGCGCCGAACGAGGTGATGTCGACGCCGGTCAGCACCACCTCGGCGGTGCCGTTCCGGGCGAGGCGGCGCACCTGCTCGACCACGTCGCCCATCGGCACGCTGCGCGAATTGCCGCGGCCATAGGGGATGATGCAGAAAGTGCAGCGATGGTCGCAGCCATTCTGCACCTGGACAAAGGCACGCGCCCGGTCACCGAAGCCGTCGATCAGGTGCGCGCCGGTCTCCTTCAGCTCGAAGATGTCGTTGACCCGCACACGCTCGTGCGCGGCATCGAAAGCATAGGCCGACACCGTCATCTTCTCGGCATTGCCGATCACGCGGGCGACCTCGGGCATGTCTGCAAATGTGCCGGGCTCGGTTTGCGCCGCGCAGCCGGTCACGATGATCGCCCGCTCCGGCGCTTCGCGCTTCAGCTTGCGGATCGTCTGGCGCGCCTGGCGCACGGCCTCGTTGGTCACCGCGCAGGTGTTGACGATCACCGCATCGCCGAGGCCCGCCTCGGCTGCCCGGCCCTTCATCGCCTCGGACTCATAGGCGTTCAGCCGGCAGCCGAAGGTGACGATCTCGACGGGGTTGCCAGGGGCGGTGCTCATGCCGCCTCCGCGGCGAGCAGCGCAGCGCCCAGGCGCGGCCCGAGCGTGCCCTCGAAGCTCGCCTCGACGGGACCGGTCATCAGCACATGGCCGTCGCTTTCGCGCCAGGCGATGGTCAGCGTCCCGCCGGGCAGGTCGATCGCCGCGACGCGGTCCAGCTTGTTCAGCCGGACGCCCGCGACCAGCGTCGCGCAGGCCGCGGTGCCGCAGGCCAGCGTCGCGCCGGCGCCGCGCTCCCAGACGCGCAGCTTCGCGTGGCCGCGGTCGATCACTTCGGCGAACGAGATATTGGCCCGCTCGGGGAAGACCGGATGGTTCTCGGCGAGCGGCCCGACGCGGTCGAGCGCCACCTTCGCCACGTCGTCCACGAAGAACACCGCATGGGGGTTGCCCATGTTCACCGCCGACGGCCCCCAATAGAGCGGCGCGTCGATCGGCCCGATCTTCAGATCGATGCGGTAGGTGTCCATCTCCTCGGCCAGCGGGATCTCACGCCAATCGAGGCGCGGCGCGCCCATGTCGACGGTTACGCTGCCGCCCTGCGCCGCGGTGGCAAAGAGCGTCCCGCCGAGGGTCTCGATGACCGCCTCGTTCTGCTCCAGCTCCTCCATGACAAGATGCGCGACGCAGCGCGTGCCGTTGCCGCAGGATTCGACCTCGGTTCCGTCGGGGTTCCAGATGCGCATGCGCACGTCGCCGCCGGCCCGCGGCCGCTCCATCACGAGGAGCTGGTCGAAGCCGATCCCGGTGCGCCGGTCGCCGATCGCCCGCGCCGCGGCCGCCGTCACGGCAAGGCCGTGGGCCCGCGCGTCGAGCACGACGAAGTCGTTGCCGAGGCCGTGCATCTTGAGGAAAGGCACCGTCATGCGCGGCTATATAGGCTGCGCCTGCACCCTGCGAAAGCCGCTCAGCCGCCGACCCGGTCGCTGAACCAGCTCGTCAGGGTTACCGACAGCAGCACGATCAGGAAGGCCCCGTGCAGCAGCCGGCTGCGCAGGAACATCAAGGCGATCATCGGCGGGATCACCACCGCATTCCCGCCGACCAGCCAGGCGATGTCGGCCAGCCGGTGCCCGTCGATCACCGCCTCGCCCACCCGGCGGGCCAGGATCGAGCCGACCCAGAGCGCATAGAGCGCCCAGAAATAGCGCCGGTTGTCGTCGTAATAGCGCCTCAGGCTGAGGCCCTCCTGCGGCACCTCGTCGGGCAGGGCGGCCGAGGCGAGCAGGAACAGCAGCATGGTGCTGAACACGCGCGGGGTGAACTCGGCGAAGGTGACCGACTGCGTGTGCACCAGGCCGTTGAAGGTCGCCCACCAGACGCTCTGGATCGCGAAGGCGACGTTCAGCGCCGCCAGCGGGGTCAGCCAGTCCCAGATCACCCGCGGCCCGGAGCGCAAAAGCCGGTGCAGGCTGCCCGCGAGATCGGCGAGCGCCAGGCCGACGATGATCGATACGAAGGTCGCCAGATAGTCCGAAACCGTCACGCCTGCCCCCGGCGCTGCTTGCCTTCCACGGTTACGGTGCGACACTAGCGCCGGATGCAAAACCAGCGAAAGAGGGCACCATGGAAATGACGTTGACCAAGTGGATCCTGATCCTCGTCTTCATCACGGCCGGCGGCGGCATTACGACCACCAGTATCACGGGCTATGGCAGCAAGGACGAGTGCAGCGCGGCCGGCGTCGAGGCGGCGAGCCAGTTCCGGGCCGACGGCGTCTCGCTCCGCACGATGTGCGTCACCTCGCCCTGACCGGGGCATGGGCGCCGCGGCCTTCGAGACGCCCATCGGCCTCTGCGGCATTGCATGGGGACCTGACGGCCTGACGCGCACGGCTTTGCCGGCGGAGGAACCCGCACGCATGGAGGCCTGGCTGCGGCGCGGCGGCGAGGAATCCGCCGATCCGCCGCCCGTCGTCCGCGCGGCGATCGCCCAGATCCGCGCGCTGCTGGAAGGCGCGGCGCCGAGCCTTCAGGACATCGCGCTCGACCTCACCGGCCTCGATGAACTCGACCGGCGCATCTACGCCCTCGCCCGCGCGATCCTGCCGGGCGCGACGCGCAGCTATGGCGAGATCGCCGCCGATCTCGGCGACCCGATGCTCGCCCGTGCCGTGGGACAGGCGATGGCCAAGAACCGCTTCCCGATCATCGTGCCCTGCCACCGCGTCCTCGCCGCGGGCGGCAGGTCCGGCGGCTTCTCGGCGCCCGGCGGCATCGCCACCAAGCGCCGCATGCTGGCGATCGAATCCGTCCACGCCCGCCGCGAGGGCGACCTGTTCGCGTAGATCAGCCGTGATAGGCTGCCGACATTATCGGGGGAGATGGCCATGAAGTGGGTGGGACGTATCGCCGGCATCGTCGGCGGCTTGATCGCAATCGGCTTCGGCCTGCTCGCCATATTCGGCGAGGCGGTGCTGCCGAAATGCGATGACACCGAGACCAAGGGCGTGATGGGCGAGATCATGAGCCAGCGCGCGGCGGCCATGCCGGTCAAGATGACCGCGGACGAAATCAAGTCCGGCCTCCAGGTCGGCGACGTCAGCGAGGCGAGTTTCGACGAAGCGAAGCAGGAGCGCACCTGCAAGGCCACGCTGTCGCTCAAGTCGGGCGAGACGACCGTCTACGACAAGCTCAAGGTCGCCTACACGATCAAGTGGCAGGACCGGAAGGCAAAGACATTCCTGGTGGAGATGCGGGCCGAGTAGCGGCGGTCAGGTCTTCGGCGGCGACACATAGAAGGCCTGCTGCACGGCCTGGAACGGCTCCAGCGCCTCGCAGGCCGCGGCATGGGCGGCGAGGCGCGGCCAGCGCGCGGCGTCGAACACACCCGGATGCGCCTCGCTTATGAAGCGCAGCACGCAGCCGATCGCGATGTCGGCATGGCCCGGCGCCGCACCGTACCACCAGCGCGAGCGGGCCGTCTCGCGCTCGGCCTCCAGCGCGTCGAGCACGGCGCCGATCTGGGTGCGGCAGCGGGCGATCCAGGTCTCCGACTGATGGTCGTGGAGCACGCGCTCATAGACGAGGCTCACCGCCTTCTCGGCCATGCCGGTCGCCAGCGCGATGGTCTTTAGCGCCTTGCGGCGGACATCGCCGACCGGCGGCAGCAAAGCGCGCTCCGGCCCAACGACTTGATCCAGATGGTCCAGCATCGCGCCGCTCTCGATCAGCACCTCGCCGTCGTCGATCACCAGGGTCGGCACCCGGCGCAGCGGATTGAACTCCGCCAGCTTCTCCGCATCGCCGAACACCGACCACGGCCGATGCTCGTAGGGCAGCTTGTAGACATGCAGGGCGATCGCGACCCGCCGAACGAAAGGTGAATCATACTGGCCGATCAGGATCATCGCGTCTCTCCACGCCGTCGCCCCGGGTATCGCACGCCTAAGGCGGCTTCGTCCGGGATGACAAGGGGTTCGCGCCTCAAGCCCTCGTGACTGCCGGCCGCGTTGCGCTGGGGCGCGGCCTGGGGCTAAGTCGCCGCAACCAGGGGCCGGCGGTTCCGCCGCCGGCCCGTTCCCGCCTTTGCGCGCGCTTGAAGCTGCGCTGCGCCCGACTTTCGAGGAAACTTCATGTCCGTTTTCACGCGTTTCGCGGCCCTGGGTCTGGCCGCGACACTCGCCGTTGGAGGAGTCATGGCCGACACTGTCCCGAGCGGCGAGGACAAGTTCATCTGGCTCGAAGAGGTGAAGGGCGAAAAGTCGCTGGAATGGGTCAAGGCGCATAACGCGATCACCGAAGGCGAGCTCAAGAACGATCCACGCTACAAGCCGCTGCTGGGCGAGGCGCTCGCCGTGCTCACCGCCCAGGACCGCATCCCCTATGTCAGCCACCGCGGCGGCTGGCTCTATAATTTCTGGCAGGACGACGTGCATGTGCTGGGGCTGTGGCGCCGCACGCCGGTCGAATCCTACAAGACCGAAAAGCCCGACTGGGACGTCCTGATCGACTTCGACAAGCTGTCCGCGGCCGAGGGCAAGAAATGGTCGTTCAAGGGCGCCTCGTGCCTTGAGCCCGAATATGTCCGCTGCCTGGTGCAGATCTCGCCCGACGGCGGCGATGCCGTCGAGGTCCGCGAATTCGACATCAACACGCGCGCCTTCGTGAAGGAGGGCTTCTTCCTGCCGACCAACAAGTCGACGGTCGAATGGATCGACGGCAACACCGTCCTCGTCGCGACGGGCACCGGCCCGAACGCCGACACGACGTCCGGCTATCCGCGCATCGCGCGCCTGTGGAAGCGCGGCACGAAGATCGAGGACGCCGGGATCGTCTACGAGGGCAAGCGCGAGGACACCGCGGTCTATCCCGTCGTCTACGACACCGCGGAAGGCGCGATCCCGACGGTGATGCGCGCGGTCGATTTCTTCGATGCGGAAAACTACCTCGTCGCGCCCGACGGCAAGACGACGATGCTGCCGCTGCCGCTCTATGCGGAGATCCAGGGCATCTTCAAGCGCCAGGTCCTCTTCAAGCTGCGGCTCGACTGGGCGGCGCCCGACGGCGTCACCTACAAGCAGGGCTCGCTGCTCGCCTTCTCGATGGACGACTGGCAGACCAGCGGGGCGCTGCCGAAGCTTTCGGTCCTGTTCGAGCCGACCGAGCGCACGGCGGTCGACGGCGTCGCGACGACCAAGGAAACGCTCTTCGTGGCAGTGCTCGATAACGTCCGTGGACGGATCTATGGCCGCCGCTTCGAAGGCGGCGCGTGGACTTCGCCCGAGGCCGTGCAGCTGCCTGAGAACGGCACCGTCTCGATCGCCGATGCGGATTCGCATTCGGCCATCGCGATGTTCAACTACGAAGACTTCCTCACGCCCGACAGCCTCTTCTGGTCCTTCGACGACGGCGCGCATATCGAGAAGGTGAAGGCGCTGCCGGATCGTTTCGATGCGTCGGGCTTCGAGATCAAGCAGTTCGAGTCGACCTCGAAGGACGGCACCAAAGTCCCGTATTTCTGGGTCGGCCCGAAGGGCGCCGCGGCGCCGCTCGCCACGCAGCTCTATGCCTATGGCGGCTTCGAGGTCTCGATGACGCCCTATTACTGGCAGACCGCCGGCAAGCTGTGGCTGGCGCGCGGCAATGCCTTCGTCATCGCCAATATCCGCGGCGGCGGCGAGTTCGGCCCGCGCTGGCACGAAGCCGGCCTCAAGACCAAGCGCCAGGTCGTCTATGACGATTTCGAAAGCGTCGCCGAAGACCTCATCGCGCGCGGCCTGACGACGCCGAAGCAGCTCGGCATCTCCGGCGGTTCGAACGGCGGCCTGCTCGTCGGCGTCGCCTTCACGCAGCGCCCGGACCTCTTCAACGCGGTGCTCTGCGACGTGCCGCTGCTCGACATGATCCGCTACACGAAGCTGCCGCCCGGCGCGTCGTGGATCGCGGAATACGGCGATCCGGAGATTCCGGCCGAGCGCGAGGCGCTGCTGAAATATTCGCCGTACCAGAACCTGAAGGACGGCGTCGTCTATCCGCGCGTCTTCTTCATGACCTCGACCGCCGACGACCGCGTCCACCCCGGCCACGCGCGCAAGATGGCCGCGCTGATGGAGTCGAAGGGCTATCCCTTCCTCTTCTACGAAGAGACCGAAGGCGGCCACGGCGCCGCCACCAACCAGCTCGTCCGCGCCGCCCAGATCGCGATGCAGTACGTCTATCTGTCGAAACAGCTCGGCGCGAAGTAACCGCTACGCTTGTCATCCTCGGGGCGGCCGCCGCAGGCGCCCGAACCCGAGGACCCATGCCGTGCTTGTTCCGTTGTATCGACGATCCGGCGCTTGGCTCAGGCCGCACGGCATGGGTCCCGGCTCTCGGCGGCTTCGCCGGCTCGGCCGGGATGACAACTTAATCCCCCGTCACGCGGCCCCGGCCGGCTTTCACCACCGACCGGCGGGCCTTTCCCTCCAGCCGCCGCTGTTTCGAGCCGTAGGTCGGCTTGGTCGCACGCCGCACCTTGGGGCGCACGCTCGCCTCGGCGATCATGGCGACGAGCCGCTCCTGGGCGGCGATGCGGTTGAGCGACTGGTCGCGGCTCTCCTGCGCCTTGATGACCAGCACGCCGTCCTTGGTCATCTTCGTCCCCGCGAGGCGGATCAGCCGTGCCTTCGTCCAGTCGTCGAGCGAGGGCGAGCCTGCCACGTCGAAGCGCAGCATCACCGCGCTCGACACCTTGTTCACGTTCTGCCCGCCGGGGCCGGAGGCGCGCACGAAGCTCTCCGCGATCTCGGCGGGATCGAGGCTGATCGTGTCGGTCACCGGGATGCGCGCGGCGGGCATGGCCGCCCTATGCCGCGTGCCCGGGCCAAGGTCCAGCCGCATGCGTTGATCCGCCTCATGGATGCCGCGAAGTGTGCGATTATGCCCGCATCGAAACCGGGGTATCCCTCATGCGCCACCTCCTCGCGCTCGCCGCCTTCGCCTGCCTCACCGCCGCCGCGCAGGGCGCCGAGGTGACCGACACCCTGCCGGGCCGGCCCGCGGTCACCTACGAGGCGTTGCTGCGCCAGGCGATGCCCGACCTGGCGCGCGACGGCGAGGACTGGACGGCGACCGACATACCGGGGCTGCGCTATCTGAGCGGCGAAGCGTCCGAGGGCGGCGTCACGTTCAGCGCGGTCGAGACGGCCGAACTCAAGAGCGATGGCAGGCCCGTCCTGGCGCTGCTCACCGCATCGCCCTCCGGCGGGGGTTTCTCGTCGGTGCTGGCGCTCTACGACATGACCGCGCCGGTACCCCGCCTGATCGATGCGGTGGATGCCGGGCTCGACCGCTTCACCGACCTCGATTCCGCGATCGCTCTTTCGCCCGATACGGGTGCGCTCGTCATCGACGGCTGGCACGACAATTCCAGCGAGAGCTACGACGTCAAAGCCTTCGCCTTCCTCCACGAGCACCGCATCACGCTGATCCTCGAAATGCTCGCCTATGGCGCGCGGACCTGCGGCTGGATGACGACGGAACAGGGCCGCTACGACATCCGGCCCGATGCCGGAGTGCGCTACGCGGCAATCGAGGCAACCATCGTGCAGGAGACGACGCGGCAGGCGGAAGACTGCGGCGACGACAGCAAACCCCTCGCACCGGAAGGCAAGCAGACCTTCACCGACATCTATCGCTGGGACGAAGCCAAGGGCGCCTACACCAGCGCAACCGCCAACCTCGCCAAGGCACTGGGGCCGGAGTGAGCGATCAGCACATGCGACAATCTGGCGGCTGGTTGGGCCAACGCTAACTCCGCATCGTATTAGCCCGGATGCAGAGGGGGGCAGCGCATGGCGGTCAGCGCATTTGTCGTGAGGCCCGAAGAACGGGTGCGGGGGCTCGCCGTGGTTGGCGAGAAGATAACCGTGCTGGCGCCGGGCAGCCGTACTCAAGGCTACGAAATATTCCTACAGCAAGGCGATGCCGGGCAAGGCCCGCCGCCGCATTCGCACGACTGGGACGAGTCGTTCTATGTCGTCAGCGGCGACGTCGCCTTCGGGATCGGCGACCAGGAAATGGTCGCGACGCCCGGCACGTTGGTCCATCTGCCGGCCGGTACGACCCACTGGTTCCGGTTCGAGAACAAGGCCGAGATGATCTCGATGACCTCGCGCGAAGGCGCTTCGGCGTTCTTCACCGAGGTCGACGAGAAAGTTCCGCCCGGCGTCCCCGACCTGCCCACGCTAGGGGCCGTCGCCGCCCGTCACGGCGTCAAGATCGGGTAACTGGCCAGCGGCCGCGCCTTGACTTTCCGCCTGCGGAAGCATTTAACCCCGCGACCTTCGGGACATTGGTGCCCCGACGGCCTTCAGGGACGGCCCTGAAGGACGAACCTCCGGCAGCGCGTCGCGCCCCCGGGGGTGTTTTGCATTGGGTTTACGGGATCTCATTGGTGCGCGGTTTCGCTGACATAGCAGGACGGGCAGGAACGCAGCCGATGGCGCGACCTGTTGCTCCCCCCGCTTGCGGGGGGAGATGTCGAGCGCAGCGAGACAGAGGGGGGCGCGTGCCACCTGTTGCGTACCCCCCTCTGGCGCCCTTCGGGCGCCTGTCCCGCCCCGCAAGCGGGGCGGGACAACAGAACAGGAGCCTCGGCTGATGTTCGACACCCTCTCGACCCGTCTCGGCCAGGTCTTCGACCGCCTCCGCGGGCGCGGTGCGCTCTCGGAGAATGACGTCAACGAGGCGCTGCGCGAGGTGCGCGTCGCGCTGCTGGAAGCCGACGTCGCGCTGCCCGTGGTGCGCGACTTCATCGAGAAGGTCCGCGTCAAGGCGGTCGGGCAGGACGTGCTGCGCTCGGTCACGCCGGGCCAGCAGGTCGTCAAGATCGTCCATGACGAGCTGACCGCCGTGCTCGGCGAGAAGGCGAACGGGCTCGACCTCGAAGCCGCCCCGCCGGTCGTCATCATGATGGTCGGCCTCCAGGGCTCGGGCAAGACCACCTCGACCGCCAAGATCGCCCGCCGCCTGACCCAGAGGGACCGCAAGAAGGTCCTGATGGCCTCGCTCGACGTGCAGCGCCCCGCCGCCCAGGAACAGCTCCGCGTGCTCGGCGAGCAGGCCGGCGTCGCGACGCTGCCCGTCATTGCCGGCCAGATGCCGGTGGACATCGCCAAGCGGGCCGTCACCTCGGGCCGTCTCTCGGGCTATGACGTCATCCTGCTCGACACTGCCGGCCGCCTGCATATCGACGAGCAGTTGATGGCCGAAGTCGCCGCGGTGCGCGACATCGCCCGGCCGCACGAGACGCTGCTGGTCGCCGACGCGCTGACCGGCCAGGACGCGGTCAACATCGCCAAGACCTTCAAGGAGCGCGTCGGCATCACCGGCCTCGTGCTCACCCGCATGGACGGCGATGCCCGCGGCGGTGCGGCGCTCTCGATGCGTGCGATCACCGGCGCGCCGATCAAGCTGATCGGCATGGGCGAAAAGCTCGATGCGCTGGAGGACTTCCACCCCGAGCGCGTGGCCGGCCGCATCCTCGGCATGGGCGACGTCGTCAGCCTCGTCGAGAAGGCCGCCGAAACGCTCGACGCCGAGAAGGCGCAGGAGATGGCCAAGCGGATGGAGCAGGGCTCCTTCACGCTCGACGACCTCTCCGAGCAGCTCAAGCAGATGCAGAAGATCGGCGGCATGAAGGGCGTGCTCGGCATGCTGCCCGGCGTCGGCAAGATCAAGAACGCGATCGAACAGTCCGGCCTCGACGAGAAGATGTTCGTCCGCCAGCAGGCGATGATCTCGTCGATGACCCGGAAGGAACGGGCCAAGCCCGAGATCATCAACGGCTCGCGCCGCAAGCGCATCGCCAAGGGCTCGGGCGTCGACGTCTCAGAGCTCAACAAGCTGCTCAAGATGCACCGCCAGATGGCGGACATGATGAAAGAGCTGAAGAAGGGCAAGAAAGGCGGTCTCGCCGGCATGGCCCAGATGTTCGGCCTCGGGGGCGGCGGCATGCCGCAACTGCCCCCCGGCGGCCTCCCCGGATTGCCGCCCGGCTTCGGGCGGAAGTGAACCAAGAGTTTGAGAAGGATACCTGTATGGCCTTGAAGATTCGTCTCGCCCGCGGCGGTACCAAGAAGCGCCCGGTCTATTCCATCGTGATCGCGGATTCGAAGAGCCCGCGCGACGGCCGCTTCATCGAGAAGATCGGCTATTACAACCCGCTGCTGCCGCGCGAGCATGCCGAGCGCCTGAAGTTCGACGCCGACAAGGCGAAGGAATGGATGGGCAAGGGCGCGCTCCCCTCGGAGCGCGTGCATCGCTTCTTCGCCGACGCCGGCCTCGTGAAGAAGATCGTCCGCGACAACCCGAAGAAGGCGACGCCGAAGGCGAAGGCCCAGGAGCGCCTGAAGGCGGCGCAGGGCGCAGCCGCGGCCTAAGCATAGATGTCTTCTTCCGACATGGTCCTCCTGGGCGAGATCGTCCGGCCGCACGGCGTGCGGGGCGAGGTGAAGCTGCGCAGCTTCACCGAAGACCCCTGCGCGATCGCGGCCTATGGCGCGCTCACCACGGAGCGCGGCGAGACGCTGACGTTGAAGAACGTCCGCGCCGCGCACGATCATGTCATCGCACGCATCGAAGGCGTCGCGGACCGCGACGCCGCCGAGCGGCTGAAGGGCCGCAAGCTCCAGGTCGCGCGCGATGCGCTGCCCGAGCCCGGCGCGGACGACGAGGTCTATGCCGCCGACCTGATCGGCATGCCTGTCGTCACCACGGACGGGCGCAGGCTGGGCGAGATCGTCGCGCTTCAGGACTATGGTGCGGGCGACCTGATCGAGCTTTCGGTTGAAGGCACGCGCCGCACGGTGCTTCTTCCGTTCACGGACGATGTCGTGATCGAGATCGCCGCAGATGCCGTCATCGTCGACGCCTCGGAAGGCTCGGTCGCGGCGCAATTCCTCAGCCCCGCCGGCGACACGCCGCAGGATTTCGAAGCCGCCAACGACAATCCGGAGGACGCAAGATGAGCGCCCCCTGGACCGCCACCGCCCTGACCCTGTTCCCCGACATGTTCCCCGGACCGCTCGGCCAGTCGCTCGCCGGCAAGGCGCTGAAGAACGGCCTCTGGGCGCTCGAGACGCTCGACATCCGCGACTATGCCGAGGGCAGGCATCGCCAGGTCGACGACACGCCGGCCGGCGGCGGGCCGGGCATGGTGATGCGGGTCGACGTTCTGGCGCGCGCCATCGATGCGGCCCGCGCGAACGGCCCGGCGAACCGTCCGGTCCTCTACTTGAGCCCGCGCGGCGAGAAATTCGCGCAGACCTTCGCCCGCGACCTCACCGCCGGCCCCGGTGCGATCTTCGTCTGCGGCCGCTTCGAGGGCGTCGACGAGCGCATCTTCGCAAGCCGCGACGTGAAGGAGCTGAGCCTGGGCGACTTCGTGCTCTCCGGCGGCGAACTCGCGGCGCTCGCCGTGATCGACGCCTGCGTGCGGCTGCTCCCCGGCGTGATGGGCGAAGCGGCGAGCCAGACACATGAGAGCTTCGAGGACGGCCTCCTCGAATACCCGCACTACACCCGCCCCCAGGTTTTCGAGGGGCTGGAGATTCCATCCGTCCTCACCGGCGGGCACCACGAGAAGATCGGCGCCTGGCGCAAGGCCGAGGCCGAGAAGATCACCCAAACACGGCGACCGGATTTGTGGGCGGCCTATCTCGCCTCCCGCAAGACGCGCCCAACTGACGACGGACGAAAGGATATCCCATGAACATCATTGCCGAGCTTGAGAAGGAAGAGCTGTCGAAGCTGGCGCGTGCCAAGGGCACGACCGAGTTCGGCCCCGGCGATACGCTGAAGGTGAACGTGAAGGTCATCGAAATCTCCGTCGAGGAGAAGTCGGGCAAGGTGAAGACGCGCGAACGCGTCCAGGCCTTCGAAGGCGTGTGCATCGCCCGCGCCGGCGGCGGCATCAACGAGAACTTCACGGTGCGCAAGATTTCGTATGGCGAGGGCGTGGAGCGCGTCTTCCCGGTGCACTCGCCGCTGATCGAGTCGATCGAGGTCACCCGCCGCGGCCGTGTCCGCCGCGCCAAGCTGTATTACCTGAAGGGCCGCCAGGGTAAGGCCGCCCGCATCGCCGAGCGCCGCGACAACAAGCCCGCCGCCGAAGAAGCCGCGGCCTAAACGCCGCATCGCTCGGGCGATAACATTGGCCGTCTACAAGGGCGGCCATGTTCGTTTCGGAGTGGCTTCGCATGGCTTCGCGCGACACGTTGCTCGACGAACGCTTACGTACCGCCGGGTGGTTTCCTGGGAGGGCTGTTGATGTGCCTGATCAGGTGCCGAGCAATCATCCGGCTGCCGCTCTACTCGCCGAGTTCGGGTTTATCAGACTATATGGCGCAGCCGGATGGCCCATAGTCGAGTTCGAGTGGACGTGGGGTGGGGACGATCTAGTCCCTCGATGGGAGGCCGAGCTTCAAACTAGGCTTGTAGGCGTTGCCATGTGCGAAGGCAGGCACGCCGATCTCTACATGGACGAGCGCGGCCGACTGTTCGGAACCAGCGTCGTGCATGAGGCTTTCTGGTTCGCAGGCGCGAACATCAACGAAGCGCTGACGGCGATGCTGGCGGGTCAGCGATGGCGCATGATGCTTCTGCGCGACCAACATTCCGTCACGGCCTACGGTCGCATCATCACACGCGACGACACGGACGTCCTAACGGCAGAAACGCTACCGGCCTAACAGTCGACTTCGGGCGGCCATGTTTGCGTTCGTGCCACCCGCCCCCTATCTGACCGAAAGGGCGGGAGGGCATGAGGCATGAGCGCGGGCGGCATGCGCATCTTCTATGTGCTTGTCGCCACCCAGGCGCTTTCGGCGCTGGGCAGCCAGGTCAGCAGCTTCGCAATCGGCATCTGGGTCTATTCCAAGACCGGCGAAGCGACGCCGCTCGCCCTCGTCAGCTTCTTCGTCATGGTGCCGCTGCTGCTCGCCAGCGGCTTCGCCGGCGTCATGGCAGACCGCTGGGACCGGCGGTTGATCATACTTCTCGCCGATGCCGGCGCCGCGGCGGGCACGCTGGTCCTCTTCGTAAGCTTTGCGACCGGCGCCTTCGAACTCTGGCATCTCTATGCGGTGACGATCGTCCAGGCGATCTTCTACGCGTTCCAGGGGCCTGCGTTTCAGGCGTCGGTCACGCTGCTCGTGGATGACCAGAACCGCGAACGCGCCAATGCCCTCCAGCTGATCTCGGGTCCGGCCGCCGGCATCGTCGGTCCGCCGGTTGCCGGCCTGCTCTATGGCGCCGTCGGCGTCACGGGCGCGATCGTGGTCGACCTCGCGACCTTTGCGATGGCGGCCACCGTGCTGCTTCTGGTGCGCCTGCCCCGGCCGCCGCGTTCGGCAGACAGCCATGCGCTCACCGGCGGCCTTTTCAGCCAGTTCTTCGCCGGCTTCCGCTATCTTGCGGCGCGGCGTTCGCTGCTGGGCCTCGTCGCCTATTTCTCCGTCATCAATTTCCTGCTCGCCAGCAGCATCGTCCTCTTCTCGCCCTATCTGCTGGCGCGGCTCGGCGATGCGGCGCTCATGGGCGCGGTCTATGGCGCCTTCAACGTCGGCGCGGTCGCAGGTGCCCTGCTGATGATGGTCTGGGGCGGCACGCGACCGCGCATCCACACCATCATGATCGGCATCCTCCTCGAAGGCCTGGTACTCGCGCTGTGCGGTGCTGCGCAAAATGCGTGGTCTCTCAGCGCGGCGCTCTTCCTGCTCGGCTCGATGTTCCCGGCCGTGAATGCGGCCTTCCTTTCGATCTTCCAGGCGAAGGTCGCGCCGGACGTGCAGGGCCGCGTCTTCGCCGCCCTGGGGCAGGTTTCCGGTCTGCTTCAGCCGCTCGCCTTCCTCGCCGCGGGTCCGCTCGCCGACCGCGTGTTCGAGGCCGGCCGAAGCACCGAAGGCTGGCAGGCGGTCGCCGGGCTGGTCGGGTCGGCGCCCGGTGCGGGGATGGGGCTCATGCTGGTCATCTGCGGCCTCCTCACGACCGCGGTCAGCATCGCCGTCTATGCCCTCCCGGCGATCCGCACGATGGAGGCCCGGCTGCCCGACGCGGCCCCCGCGGCCAGCCCCGCCCAGTAGCCGTCGCCGAACCGTCACACGGCTTGCCTCGCCCGGCCTCGGGGCGCATGCTCGGCCTGCATGGATGACACGACGAACATAGTCGAGCTCCGTGACACGGCGCGCCCCGTGTCGCGGAACGAAGACCCCGGCGCCTTACCCAGCCATACGCGGGCCGACCTCACGGCGTTCGACCGGCGCGAACTCAGCCAGATCCTCAACGTCTATGGCCGCATGGTCGCGGCCGGCGAATGGCGCGACTATGCGATCGACTGGCTGAAGGACGCAGCGGTGTTCTCGATCTTCCGCCGCAGCAGCGAGATGCCGCTGTTCCGGGTCGAGAAGCGCCCGAAGCTGAGGACGAAGCAAGGCCAGTATGCGGTGATCGCCGCCGGCGGCCAGATCCTCAAGCGCGGCCACGAGCTCGCCCAGGTCCTCCGCGTCTTCGACGCCAGGCTCATCAAGGCCGTGGAGGCCTGAGAGCCCCGCCCCAAACAAAAAGCCCCGGTGTTTCCACCGGGGCCTTGCGTCGATCCTGTATCGCCGGTCAGCGGCGGTCGCCGATCAGGCGCAGCAACATGATGAACATGTTGATGAAGTCGAGATAGAGGTTCAGCGCCCCCATGATCTTGCCCTTGGAGACGAATTCCTCGTCGCCGCCGGCATAATACTGTTCCTTGATCTTCTGGGTGTCCCACGCGGTCAGGCCGGCGAAGATGATGACGCCGAGCACCGAGATCGCGAAGCTGAGCGCCCCCGACGGCCAGAACAGATTGACCAGCGAGGCGATGATCAGGCCGAACAGGCCCATCATCAGGAACGAGCCCATGCTCGTCAGGTCGCGCTTCGTGGTGTAGCCCCACAGCGAGGTCGCGCCGAACATCGCCGCCGTGATCAGGAACACGCGGGCGATCGAGCCATGCGCGTAGACGACGAACAGCGTCGACAGCGACACGCCGACCAGCGCCGCATAGACCCAGAAGAGCGTCTGGGCGGTTCCGGCCGACAGGCGGTTGATGCCGAACGACATCACCATCACCACGGCGAGCGGCGCCAGCATCAGCACCCAGACCAGGGGCGTCGCGAACAGCGTATGGCCGAACGAGGTCAGGCCGACGACCTGGCCGCCCTGTTCGACGAACGAGGCCGTGTAGATTCCGTAGGCCGCGGCGGCGGTCACCAGAAGGCCCAGCATCATGTAGTTGTAGACGCCGAGCATGTAATTGCGCAGGCCGAGATCGAACGACCCCACATCCACGCCTGTTCGCGTGGGGGTGCCGTAGGTCTGGCGAGAGTCAGCCATTGTGGTCTCCCATGTCGGAAGCCGGGCGAGGGAGCCCGGACTTCATGGGGGAGAATATTGCCTCGGAATACGGCGACTTCAAGGAAAACCGGACTTGCGCTATTGCTGGCGCTGCGTCGGGGGGACGCCGTTAACACATGCTAAGTCTTTTCACCGCCATCGAAATTCCCGAACTGATCCGCAGCCGGCTGACGGCGCTGCAAGCCTTTCCGACGCCCGGCTGGGAGGCCATGTGGGTGCCGGAGGAGAATTTCCACATCACCATCGCCTATGCCGGCGAGATCGAGGAGCCGCTGGCGAACGACCTCGACGGCGAGCTGCGCAGCCTGCGCCTCCCGGCCTTCGAGCTGGAGCTGAAGGGCGTCGGGGCCTTCGGGGGGGCCCGGCCCAGCATCCTCTATGCCGCCGTGGCGAAGACGCCGGCGCTCCAGGATCTCCACGAGCGGCATGTCCGCATCATGCGCCGCCTCGGCATCGACATCGACGCCAGGAAATACACCCCGCACGTCACCCTCGCCCGGCCGCGCCACGCCCCGCTCGATGCCGTGCAGGCCTGGATCGCGGCGAATAATCTCTACGCCTCGGGCCCGTTTCCGGTCGACCAGGCCGTCCTCTTCTCCAGCCACAAGGTCGGCAGCGGCCGCCACTACGAACCCGAACGGGAATACCCCTTCGGCCCGGCGCTGCTTTAACCCGCCTCGTCCTCGATCCGGTGCATGGCCTCGTCGCTGAGGCCGAAATGATGGCCGATTTCGTGGATCATCACATGGGCGACGATGTCGCCCAGCGTCTCGTCATGCTCGGCCCAGTAGTCGAGGATCGGGCGGCGGTAGAGATGCACCGTGTTGGGCAGGCGCGGCGGCCCGAACGAATCCTGGAAGGGCAGGGCGACGCCCGTGTAGAGCCCGAGGATTTCGAATTCGCTCTCCAGCTTCATCTCGGCGACGACCGCTTCGTCGGGGAAATCCTCGACCAGGATCACCACGTCGCCGCATAGGCGCAGGAATTCCCCCGGCAGCGCGCGGAACGCATCGCGGGCCAGCGCGTCGAACTCGTCGAGCGTCGGTGAGCGGGCGCGGAGCCAATTGTGTTCTGCGCGATGCACTGTCACGCTCCTTCCTATCCTCCTGATCTGGGAACGGCCATGAGATTAGCCAAGCTCGAAGGCGACGCGCGCGCCGGGGCGCTGAAGACGCTGAAGGGATGGACCGAGGCCAGGGACGGCGCCGCGATCGCCAAGACCTACAAATTCAAGGACTTCATCGAGGCTTTCGGCTTCATGTCGTCGGCCGCCATCATCGCGCAGGCGATGGACCACCATCCCGAATGGTTCAACGTCTACAACAAGGTCGAGGTGACGCTGACGACGCATGATTCCGGCGGCCTCACCCAGAACGACATCGACCTCGCCCGGGCGATGGACGAACGCGCCGGGGCCGCCGCCTGACGATGCGCGCCGCGGCGATCCGCAGCCATGTCGCGGCGCTGCCCGGCGCAACGCTCTCGGTCCAGTGGGGCGACGACCATGTCTACAAGGTCGGCGGCAAGATGTTCTGCGTGATGCGCCCGCCGGGGGCGAGGCAGCAATCCATCTCGTTCAAGACCGGGGACGACAGCTTCCCCATCCTCACGGCAGTCGAAGGCATCGTCCCGGCGCCGTATCTGGCGCGCGCCAGGTGGGTCTATCTCGACCGCCTGACGCGCCTGCCGGCCGCCGAGCTCAAGGCCTATGTCACCCGCGCCCACGCCATCGTCGCCGCCGGGCTGACCCGCAAGCGGCGCGCCGAACTCGGCCTCGCCTGACGCCCCGGCGCTACCGGCCCCAGCCTGCGCCGCCGCCCATGCCGGCCACGAAGGCGTCGGTCGCCCCGCGAGATGGCCGACAGCCACACCCCCACCGCCCGCTCGGCTTCGAGCAGGACATTGAGCGCCGCCGTCACGTCCGAACGCGTCTGATCGTCCATCCCGTCACATCTCCGGTAGAGGCCACGCACAGGATAGCGCAAATGGCCCGAAACATGCGCCACGGCCTTTGAATTCCCGATGATATGTGTATGATCCAAGGGTCGGGTACACATAGCCGCCATGCGCACCAATATCGAAATCGACGACGACCTGCTCGCCACGGCGATGACGCTGACCGGATTGCCCACAAAAAAGGCCGCGGTCGAGGAGGGCCTGAAATTGCTCGTGCAGGTCCGCAGCCAGGTCGCGGCGCTCGATGCGTTGAAGGGCCTGGGCTGGGTCGGCGACCTGGAGGAGATGCGGCGAGGCCGCCGTGTTGGCGGACGGCGTTGATCCTCGTCGACAGTTCCGTCTGGATCGCACATCTCAACGGCCGGGAAACACCACAGACCGCAAAACTCGTTGCGGCCGCGGCGCGCGAGCCGCTTCTGGTCGGCGACCTGATCCTTCTGGAAATTCTTCAGGGAGCCAGGGACGAACTGAACGCCGCGCGGATCGAGCGGCTGTTGCGCCGCTATCAGATCGTTCCGCTGCTGGACGACCTTCTCGCCGTCCAGGTCGCCCGCAATTATCGCAGGCTTCGCGATGGCGGCATCACGATCCGCAAGACGGCCGACCTCATCATCGGCACCTACTGCATCGAGCGCGGACATACATTGCTGCACGATGATCGGGACTTCGGGCCGATGGAGCGGCATCTGGGATTGAAGTGCCTCTAGCCGGGAGGCTTGGGGGTAGCGGCTTGACTCGCATTTTGTTCCCTTTATGTTCCTCCACGAGGGCCTGCCATGGATACGGCCACGATCCTGCATGCGGATTTGGACGCGTTTTATGCGTCGGTGGAGCAGTTGCTCGACCCTAGCCTGCTCGGGAAGGCGATTGCGGTGGGCGGCGGGGTGGTGCTGGCGGCCTCGTATGAGGCGAAGGCGTTCGGCATCTATGGCGGCATGCCGGGGCGGCGGGCGCGCGAGCTGTGCCCGCATCTCATCTTCGTCGGCGGGCATTTCGAGGACTATCGGCGGCTGGGCGATGCGGCGATCGACGTGCTGCGCTGTTACACGCCGAGCGTCGAGCGCATTTCCATCGACGAGGCCTTCGCCGACGTGGCGGGCTGCGAGCGGCTGTTCGGTTCGCCGCGCGCGATCGCCGAGACGGTGCGGGCGCGGGTGCGCGCCGAACTCGGCCTGCCGATCTCCATCGGCATCGCGCGCACCAAGCATCTGGCGAAGATCGCCTCGCAGGTCGCGAAGCCCGACGGGCTGGTCGTCGTGGACCCGAAGGCCGAGCTCGCCTTCCTGCACGCCTTGCCGGTCGAGCATCTGTGGGGCGTCGGGCCGGTCACGAAGGCGCGCCTCGCCGAAGCCGGCGTCAGCACCATCGGCGAGCTGGCGCTGCGCGCGCCGGCCGCGGTGCAGCGGCTGCTCGGGCGGGCGGCGGGCGCGAAGCTGACGGCGCTCGCCTGGAACCGCGATCCCCGCGATGTCGAGACGCGGCGGCGCGCGCATTCGGCCGGGGCACAGTCGGCCCTCGGCAGGCGCGCGGCGTCAGAGGCGGTGTTCCTGCCGGTGCTGCATCACCTCGCCGACCGGATCGCGCGGCGGCTGCGCGAGAAGGAAAGGCCGGGCCGCACGGTGACGGTGCGGGTGCGCTTCGCCGACATGCGCGCGGTGACGCGGGCGCGCACCCTGCCTGCGCCGATCAGCGCGACGACGGCGCTCGCCGAGATCGCCGTAGAGCTGGTGCGCGGCGTGCTGCGCGATCATCCGGTTGAGCGGACGATCTCGCTGCTGGCGATTTCCGTATCGCAGTTGAGCGAAGCCTGCGCCTTGCAACTGGAGCTGCCGTTCGGCCTGGCGGACGACGGTCTGCTTCCCGGCGCGCGCAAGGGGCTGGCGCGGCTGAAGGCCGACAAGGCGCTCGACGCCATCCGCGCCCGCTTCGGCGACGGCGCGGCTGGCTATGCCCGCACCGCCACCGGCCTCACCCGCGCCGTGCCCGACGCGTTCCGCTCGCTGGCCGAGAAGGAGCTGTGAGCGTCGCCCGGCCGAACGCGCAGAGCCGGCACCCGGCTGTGGCTAGCCGTGGGATGCAATCAAAGAGGCGTTCAGCACATGATCGAAAGGGAGAGGCTTGGCGTATTTGCCGAGGCCGGGAAAGCCGCCTTCGAAGGCGGCGCGGACGGCGCGTGACGGCGGCACCTGCGCGGGGGCCAGCAGGACGCGGCCGATGGGCGTTGCGCACCAGGTGCAGCCTTCGAGGGCGGCGACCTCTGCGATGGAAACAAGCTTGGTTTCGATCTGGTCGCGTTTGGAGCTGAAGAGGGAGAAGAGGCTGCGGCGCGGCCGGCGCACGAGAACGGCGTGCGTGGCGTATTCCGGCAAGGCCGTCATGACGCCCTCAGTCCATGTGGCGTAGACGATCGGCGAGCCGTCGCCGAGATGCCGCGCGCAGGTGAGACGGAGCACAAAGAGCGCGTTTCCCATCTTTGCCTGTGCGACGTGGCGGTCGAAATTCCAGCGCCAGACCTGCTCGATGAGATCGTCATCCGCGACCACGAGGTCATCGCCGAGCTTGTCGCTGAGGGCACGATAGCCGAACGCGTTGCCGGTGTTCCAGCCGCGCAGGAAGGCCTCGTCTGAATACGGGCCGTCGTCCATGCCGTTGACCTGCGGGTCATGGACGGCGCAGTCGAAGGCGGCCACGAACGCGGAGACCTCGGCGACGGCTTCGAGACCGAAGGCGTGCGGGCGGAAATAGTTCAGGCTGAACGCGACATGAGGGTGGCGGAAGAGGTCGGGCGCTTCCGGATCAGCGTCGTCCTCGACGTCGCCCTCGGCGAAGTCGAAGCTGAAATACACGCCGGTGTCGTCGTTGGCATAGCTGCCGGGCGCCTCGTAATGCGGCCGGCCGCTGAAATGGCGGTCGAACGCCGCTTCGGTGAGACCTGGCGATGCGAGATAGAGATCGTAGCTCATGCCGTGCTCCGATACCTATCCCCTCAAGGGTCAGCGCGCCTTGGCGTCCAGCGCCTTCAGGATGGCGTCGGCCATTTGGGTGGTGCTGACGAGCTGTTTGCCCGGCTGCATGATGTCGCCGGTGCGCAGGCCCTGGTCGAGGACGGCGGAGACGGCGGATTCGACGAGCGCGGCATTCGCCTCGTCGTCGAGCGAATAGCGCAGGCACATCGCGAAGGAGAGCACGGCGGCGATCGGGTTCGCCTTGTTTTGGCCGGCGATGTCGGGGGCGGAGCCGTGGATCGGCTCGTAGAGGGCGCGCGACTTGCCCGAGACCGCGTCCTTCGCGCCGAGCGAGGCGGAGGGCAGCATGCCGAGCGAGCCGGTAAGCATCGCCGCCTCGTCGGAGAGGATGTCGCCGAAGAGATTGTCGGTGACGATGACGTCGAACTGCTTGGGGTTGCGCACAAGCTGCATCGCCGCGTTGTCGGCGAGGATGTGCTGGAGCTTCAGCTCCCTGTATTCGGTGGCGTGGACGTGCGTGACTTCCTCGCGCCAGAGGACGCCGGTGTGCATCACGTTCGACTTTTCGGCCGAATGCACCTCGCCCTTGCGCTTCCTCGCGAGATCGAAGGCGACGCGGGCGATGCGGCGGACTTCTTCGGTCGTGTAGAGCTGGGTGTCGACGGCCTTGCGGCTGCCGTCGGCGAGCGTCTCGATGCCGCGCGGCTCGCCGAAATAGACGCCGCCCGTCAGTTCACGGACGATCATGATGTCGAGGCCGGAGACCAGCTCGGGCTTGAGGCTGGAGGCGTCGGTCAGCGCCGGGAAGCAGAGCGCGGGGCGCAGGTTGGCGAAGAGCTCCATGTCCTTCCTGAGGCGCAGCAGGCCGCGCTCGGGCTTCTTGTCGAAGGCGTTCCGGTCCCACTGGGGGCCGCCGACCGCACCGAACAGCACCGCGTCGGCTTTCATCGCCTTCTCCATCGCCGCGTCGGTGATGGGCGTGTCGTGCTTCGTCAGCGAGGCGCCGCCGACGAGGTCTTCGTCGAGGGTGAACGAAACGTTCCGGTTCTTCGCCAGCCACTCGATCACCCGGCGCACCTGGACGGTGACTTCGGGGCCGATGCCGTCGCCGGGGAGAAGGAGGAGGTTGGCGGTCATTCTGTTCTGTCCTGTCATCCTCGGTTCGCCGCGAAGCGGCGATACCGGGGACCCATGGTTGGGTCGGTGCGGGCGGAGGAATGGGTCGCCGGAACAGGTCCGGCGATGACAACGCGTTTCGTTAGAGCCAGGGCCTGGAAAGCTTCGCCTTCGCCTCGAAATCGTCGATCGATTTTTCGTCGCGCAGGGTCAGGCCGATGTCGTCCCAGCCGTTCAGCAGGATCTGCTTGCGGAAGGGGTCGAGGTCGAACCTGATCGTGCCGCCGTCGGGGCCGCGAATCTCCTGCTTCTCCAGGTCGACCGTGATCACCGCGTTGGCGCCGCGCTCCGCGTCGTCCATCAGCTTGTCGATCTCGGATTGCGGCAGGGCGATGGGCAGGATGCCGTTCTTGAAGCAGTTGCCGTAGAAGATGTCGGCGAAGCTCGGCGCGATGATGCAGCGGATGCCGAAGTCGAGCAGCGCCCAGGGGGCATGCTCGCGCGACGAGCCGCAGCCGAAATTGGCGCCGGTCACCAGAATCTGCGCCTTCGCATAGGCCGGCTTGTTCAGCACGAAATCCTTGATCTCGGTGCCGTCGGGCTTGCGCCGCATCTCGTCGAACAGTCCCTCGCCCAGCCCGGCGCGCTGGATCGTCTTCAGATACTGCTTGGGGATGATCATGTCGGTGTCGACATTGACCAGTGGCAGGGGCGCGGCGACCGCGGTGAGCGTGGTGAACTTGTCCATGGCGGGCGCTTCGTTAGAGCCTTTTGAATGCAAAGGAAATGGCCCCACTGGACGGCTCGCGCGAGGCGCCGCGCTTGGCTAGTGTCCGCACGGGGGGTGGGGACCCGAGGAGGACAATCCGATGAAGCCGTTGATGACGGCCGCCCTGGCGGCCTTGCTCGCCGGGCCGGCCCTGGCCGCGACGCCGGCCTCGCCCGCCTGTGCGCTGCTGACGGACGAGGAGACGGCGCAGTTGATGAAGGGAACGCCCATGGTGATCGACGGCGGGCCCGAGGCATCGGGGACGGCGAGCTGTTCGTGGGTCGAGCAATCGTCCGGCGGCATGCTCGGCGTCCAGGTGATGAAGCCCGAGGCCTTCGGCGGAACGCCGCAGGCCTATTATGACACGATGGTCGCGGGGGTGACCGGCAGCGGACAGAAGGCGGAGCCGATCGAGGGCGTCGGAACGAAGGCGATCCTCATTGCCGACCCGACGGCGGCGAATCTGGTGCTGATGGGACTGGTCGGAGACAGGCTTCTGAACGTCACCACCATGGTCCTCGGGCGGGACGCGACGATCGAGGCGGCAAAGCGCGCGGCCGGGCGGATGTAGTTGGAAACGGCGCTCTACGGGCCCATCAAGCGGTTCCTCGAGGCGGCGGGCTATGGCGTCAAGGGCGAGGTGGCGGGGGCCGACATCGTCGGCCTCAGCGCCGCCGAACCGCCGGTCGTCGTCATCTGCGAGCTGAAGCTCAGCTTCAATCTGGAGCTCATCCTCCAGGCCGTGGACCGGGCGGCGGCGGCCGACGAGGTGTGGATCGCCGCACGCATTTCGGCCCGCGGCAGGGGGCGCGAGGCCGACCGGCGCTATCGCGACCTCTGCCGGCGGCTGGGGATCGGGATGCTCGGCGTGTCCGATCGCGGCGCAGTGGACGTGATCGTCAGCCCGGCCGCGCCGGCGCCGCGGCGAAACCTGCGCAAGCGCTCGCGGCTGGTCGAGGAGCACCGGCGGCGCCGGGGCGATCCGGCGCAGGGCGGCAGCACGCGAACGCCGATCATGACGGCCTATCGCCAGCAGGCGCTGGCCTGCGCCGCGGCGCTTCAGGACGCCCCGCTGCGACCGCGCGACCTCAAGACCGTCGCGCCCAGGGCGGCGAACATCCTGCGCGACAATGTCTATGGCTGGTTCGAACGCATCGACCGCGGCGTCTACGGACTGACCGCCACGGGCGCAGAGGCGCTGAAACGGTGGGCGCAGCCCGCAGGCGGCACAGGGTGACGCAGCGAGGCTTGCGCTCCTCGCGCCGTCTGCGACAGGGTGCGGCAATGGCGGTGGCAGCTAAGGTGCGGCGGGCGGTTTTCGGTTTCGTTGCGGCCGTCCTGACGGCGGGGGCTGCACCGGCGGCCGAGTCCCCGGCCTGCGGATTGCTCGACCTCGCGGACGCGGAGGCGGCGCTGGGGACGCCGGTTCTCGTCAAGGGCGACGCGGAGAAGAACGGCCAGTCCGACTGCGGCTGGAGCCGCCGCAGCGGCGGCATGCTTTCCCTGACCTACTGGTCGCCCGCCGCCTTCGCGGACGGCAAGCCCACGGCGGCGGAGCGCTATGCGAGCCGTGCCGGCAAGCTCAAAGGCGGGCGGGTCAGCGAGCCCGAGGGCCTCGCCGAAAAGGCCCGGCTGGTGGACGAAAGCGCGCCCGGCGTGCCGGCCTATACGATCGTATTCCTCAGCAACGGCGCGGTCGCCGAGCTCTCGGCCCGCGGCGTCACGAAGACCGATGCGCTGAACGCGGCGCGGGCGATCGCGGCCCGCATGCAGCCGGCCGAACCGCCCCCGCCGGCGACGCCGCCCGCCGACCTGCGGCCCACCGGCGAGCCGCCACCCGAACCTCAGCCGGAGCCCGAACTGCAACCGTCGGCACCCGCTCCGCCACCGGAACCGCCGCCGGCGCGTGCGGCGAAGACCGGCTCACCCGCCTGCAAGCTCGTATCCGGCAAGGACCTCGCCGCCTTGTCCCCGGCCGATTTCGCGATGGCGGATGGCGGGCCGGCGCGCGAGGGCGAATCCTCGTGCAGTTGGCGCGACGCGGCCGCCGAAACCTTCGTCGCCGTCACGCTGCTGGACAAGGAGGCGATCCCCGAGAGCGCCGCCGCCTATTTCGAGGAGATGGAGAAGGCGGTGACGGGCGGCGGCGCACAGCTCGTCGCCGGGGTCGGCCAGCGCGCGATCCTGGAAACCACCGGCGAGGGCGACGCGGCGACCCGCTCGCTCAGCATCCTCGCCAACGGCCGGATCGTCTTCCTGAACACCACCGGCGTCAGCGAGGAGGAAGCCCTCGCCCTCGGCCGCGCCGTCGCCGGCCGGATGTAGGCGCCACCCCTGTTGCGCGGTTGGAGGGAATCGCATGCGGTGGTTTTCTGCCCCCAGCGGAGGCGAAGCCGGAGCGGTGCGGGGGAAGATGTCGCGAAGCGACAGAAGGGGGTAAAGCGCGCATCAGCGCGCAAAGCCGTCTTCCGCCTCGCCCGCACCTTCCAGGTTTCGCGCCCTGCCGGGCGCACCCCCTTCCGGCCTGTCGGCCACCTTCCCCCGCACCGCGCACCTTTAAGGTGCGCTGGGGGAAGGCGATCATGATCGGGCCGTATGCGCGTGCCCCGATGGCAAGGGCGGAGCTGAAAACGCCTAACCGAACTCCCTGACGTCGGCGAGGGTGCCCTTGATCGCCGCGGCGGCGGCCATCACCGGCGAGACCAGATGCGTGCGCCCGCCGCGGCCCTGGCGGCCTTCGAAATTGCGGTTCGAGGTGGAGGCGCAGCGCTCGCCCTCGGCCAGCTTGTCGGCGTTCATCGCCAGGCACATCGAGCAGCCGGGCTCGCGCCAGTCGAAGCCGGCCTCGCGGAAGATCGTGTCCAGGCCTTCCTGCTCGGCCTGTTCCTTCACGAGGCCGGAGCCCGGCACGATCATCGCGTAGACATGGCCGGCGACCTTGCGGCCTTTGGCGATGCCGGCGACGGCGCGCAGATCCTCGATGCGGCCATTGGTGCACGAGCCGATGAAGACGCGGTCGACCTTCACCTCGCTCAGCTTCTGGCCGGCACTCAGACCCATATAGGCGAGCGCCCGCTCCTTGGCGGCGCGCCGGTTCGGATCGCTCTCGTTCGCCGGGTCGGGAACGAAACCGGTGACCGGCGCGACGTCCTCGGGGCTGGTGCCCCAGGTGACGAGCGGCACGATGTC
Organism: Alphaproteobacteria bacterium; assembly: GCA_020852655.1. Taxonomy (GTDB): domain Bacteria; phylum Pseudomonadota; class Alphaproteobacteria; order Micropepsales; family Micropepsaceae; genus JADZAI01. The sequence continues at coordinate 93,447 of JADZAI010000034.1, read as the reverse complement.
CTTCGCGTCGATGCGGATTTCGCTGTCGAACCTGGCGTCCGGGTCCGAGAAGAGCGTCTTCCAATAGGAAACGGCCATGTCCCAGGCGCCGCCCTTCGGTGCCTTCGGGCGGCCCTGCACGTAAGCGAAGGTGACCTCGTCCGGGGCGATCAGGCCGGCCCGCGCGCCGCCTTCGATCGACATGTTGCAGAGCGTCATGCGGCCTTCCATCGAGAGGCCGCTTATCGCCGAGCCGGCATATTCGATGACGTGGCCGGTGCCGCCGGCCGTGCCGATCTTGCCGATGACGGCGAGCGCGATGTCCTTCGCGCCGACACCGGGGCCGAGATCGCCGTCGACAGTGACGCGCATATTCCTGGCCTTCGCCATGCGCAGCGTCTGCGTCGCGAGGACGTGCTCGACCTCGCTGGTGCCGATGCCGAAGGCGAGCGAGCCGAAGGCGCCGTGCGTGGAGGTGTGGCTGTCGCCGCAGACGATCGTCATGCCCGGCTGGGTCAGGCCCTGTTCCGGCCCGACGATGTGGACGATGCCCTGGCGGATATCGTTCATGCCGTAATATTCGAGGCCGAAATCCCTGGCGTTCTTCTCCAGCGTCTGAATCTGGAGCTTGGATTCGGGGTCGCTGATGCCCTCGATGCCGAGGGCGCGGCCTTCGGTGGGGACGTTGTGGTCCGGCACCGCCAGCGTCTTCTCCGGGTGGCGCACCTTGCGGCCGGCCATGCGCAGGCCCTCGAAGGCTTGCGGGCTCGTCACCTCATGCACGAGATGGCGGTCGATATAGATGATCGGCAGCTCGCCCGGGGTCGCGGAAACCAGGTGGTCGTCCCAGATCTTGTCGTACAGCGTGCGGGCGGTCATTCGGCTTCCAGTCGCAGATTGCATGCAGCGGGGGCGCTGCTTAGACCCAACGCCGCCCTAGGAAAAGCCACAATCGCAAATGACCGTCCCGGCATGCCGACCCGCCGCACGGTGCTCCTGGGGATCGCAGCCCTGCCGCTGGCGGCGCGGGCCGTAGCATCTGCTGCCGTGCCCGATCCGGTGGTCGCCGCTGCGCGGGCGCAGATCGGGGTGACGCTCTATTACGCTCCCGCCTATGAGCGCATCGCCTACCCGATGGGCGATGTGCCGCGCGAGCGTGGTGTCTGCACCGATGTCGTGATCCGCGCCTATCGCGATGCGCTCGGACTCGATCTCCAGGAACTGATCCACCGGGACATGCAGGCGAATTTTTCGCATTACCCCAACACCTGGGGCGCAAACGGCACCGACAGCAATATCGACCACCGGCGGGTCGGCAATCAGCGCGCCTTCCTGACGCGCCAGGGGGCGGTCCTGCCGCATGAGGATCGGGCCGACTTTGCCCCCGGCGATCTCCTCACCATGCGCGTCGGCAACGGCCTGCCGCATGTCGCCATCGTCTCGCAGGCAGCGGGCGAGAATCCCTTCGGGCCGCGGATCGTTCACAATATCGGCCGCGGTGCGCGCGAAGAGGCGATCCCCGCCGGTGCGGACCTCACCGCGCGGTTTCGCTGGGCAGGATAGGCGGCCCAGCCGGCGCGACTCGACTCCGGGTCAAATTCGTGTTCCTGTATTGTTCCAGGATCAGGAGGCTGCCATGACGACGCTCAATGCCTACATCACGATCGACGGCGCCGCGAAGGCGATCGACTTCTACAAGGCGGCCTTCGGCGCCGAGGAGGTCATGCGGATGCCCTCAGAGAACGACCCCGGCAAGCTGATGCATGCCGAGATCAAGGTCTTCGGCAACAGCGTCATGATGTCGGACGATTTCGGGATGGACGGCTTCGCGGCGCCGGGCAGGCTCGGCACGACGACGTTCAACCTGATTGCCGGGCTCGACACGCCGGCCGACGTCGATGCCGCGATGGCCAGGGCCGAGAAGGCCGGCGCGACGGTCGTCACGCCCGCCGCCGACATGTTCTGGGGCGACCGCTTCGGCATGGTGAAAGACCCCTTCGGCCACGCCTGGGCCTTCAACGCCCCGCTGAAGAAATAGCCCGGACCGAATCCTTTGGCGCGCCCGCTCCGGGGCACCCCCGAAAAAACGACAAACGAACAGGCTGAGGAAAAAAGCGACAAACGAATGCCGGGTCATCGCCTATGGCGATTTCCCCTTCCCCCAGCGCGCCGCAGGCGCGCGGATCGGGGGAAGGTGCCCCCGAAGGGGGCGGAAGGGGGGCAAAGAAAACGGGCTGAAGCGGAAGACAAGCCATAGGCGAGCGCCCTGCATGCGCATTCGAACCCGCGCCCCGAAAAGAAAAATCGCGAAAAGCGACGAACGAATAGGCGGCCGGATGTTCGAACCGGCGAGGGATCGGCGGAAATCCGGGAAAGTCCGGCGCAAGGCAGGATTTGAACCGCGGCCGCCCCGGCCTTACCTCTCGAAGTTCGAACAGGCCCGCCCGCCGGCCGGGCGCACACGCCGCAAAGGGAAAACTGCATGAGCTGGAAGATCGCGGTCGTTGGTGCCACAGGGGCCGTCGGGCAGGAAATCCTGAACATCCTCGCCGAGCGCGAATTCCCCATCGCCGAGGTCGCCGCCCTCGCCTCGCGCAAGTCGATGGGCGTCGAGGTCTCCTACGGCGACGACATCCTCAAATGCCGCGACCTCGCCCAGTTCGACTTCAAGGGCACCGACATCGTCCTCATGGCGGTCGACGCCAGGACCGCGCAGGAATGGGCGCCGAAGATCGCCCGCGACGTCGCCGCGGTCATCGACAATTCGCCGGCCTTTCGCATGGACCCGCAGGTCCCGCTGGTGGTGCCGGAGGTCAACGCGCAGACGATCGACCGCTATGCCAGGAAGGGCATCATCGCCAACCCCAACCCGGCCGTGGCGCAGCGCATGGTCGCGCTGAAGCCGCTGCACGACGCGGCGAAGATCACCCGCATCGTCGCCGCCACCTATCAGTCGGTCTCCGACGCGGGGAAGGATGCGATGGACGAACTCTTCGCCCAGACGCGCTCCATCTTCGTCGGCGACCCCATCGAGCGTAAGCATTTCCCCAAGCAGGTCGCCTTCAACGTCATCCCGCAGATCGACGATTTCCTGGAGGACGGCTCGACCCGCGAAGAACAGCGGCAGGCCCAGGAGACGCGCAAGATCCTTGACCCCGACGTCAAGGTGCAGGCGACCTGCGTCCGCGTGCCGGTCTTCGTCGGCCACAGCGAGGCCTGCACGGTGGAATTCGAGCGGCCCCTCACGCCGGCCCAGGCGCGGGCCCTGCTGCGCGAGGCGCCGGGCCTCCTCGTCGTCGACAAGCACGAGGACGGCGGCTACGTCACGCCGGCCGAGGCGGTCGGCGATTTCGCCACCTATGTCAGCCGCATCCGCAAGGACCCGACGGTCGAGAACGGCCTCTCGCTCTGGATCGTCTCCGACAATCTGCGCAAGGGCGCCGCGCTCAACGCCGTGCAGATCGCCGAGACGTTGATCAACCGCCATCTCCAGAAGAAGCTCGCCTGATGGACCTCGCCGGCTTCACCGCACTCGTCGACCGCATGGCCGCCGCCGCCAGCACCGCGGACGCCGCGGGCTTCGCCGAATGCTTCACGCCCGACGGCGTCTATCACGACTATATCTACGGCGCCTTCACCGGCCGCGAGGCCATCGCCCACATGATGCAGGACCATTTCCACGCCCATGCGCGCGAATATGACTGGCGCTTCTTCGATCCGGCGGTCAGCGGCGATACCGGCTATGCCCGCTCGCTCTCACGCTTCCTCTCCACCATGCCCGCCTTCGAAGGCCGCGAGGTCGTCATCGACGGCTTCAGCCGCTTCCGCCTCGAAGGCGGGCGGATCGCCGAATATTGGGAGAGCGTGAACGCCGGCGTCGGCCATGTGCAGCTCGGCGTCGAACCGGCGCGCAGCGCCAAGGTCTTCGCGCGCTGGGCGGCGCAGCTCCGCGCGCGCCCCGATGTCGTCGCCTATATCGCCGCCGCCCGGGCCCGCTACGCCGGGGGCTAGTGCGCGGCGCCGAGCATGCGGTGGAACGGCTCGCCGTGCTTCAGCCCGCCATAGACTGAAGCCAGCGCGGCGTCGTTGCCGGCCTGCTCGCCCACCTCGTCGCGCGGCTGGCCGTCGAACACGACATTCGGCCCGAGGAAGCGCAACGACGCCGTCCGCCGCCGCATCCCCGGCACCGTCCCCGCGCCGCCATGCAGGATGCCGAGGTGGAAGACGATGAGATCGCCCGGCGCGAGGTCCCACGACAGGATGTCATAGTCGCCGCGCGCCGCCTGGATATCGGGCAGGCGCGGCAGCAGGCTCCGCTTGTAGAGCGGCGCGGTGTCGTCGTCCGCGGCGAAGGCCGAGCCGTTGAAGAGCGTCCCCTTGTGCGAGCCGCGCACGAATTCCAGGCAATGCTCCTTGGGCAGCGGGTCCAGCGACACCCAGCAGGCGACGAGCTGCGAGCCCGTCATGCGCAGATACGAGGTGTCCTGATGCCAGGGCGTGCGCCGGCTGAAGCCGTTCTCCTTCAGGAAGAGCTGCTCGCCGAGATACCACATCGTCTCCTCGCCCCAGAGCGCGGCGACGGTGGTGTCGATGCCGGTCTCGCGCACCAGACCCTGCATGCGCTGGCCGGTATCCTCGAAGAAGGTGGCGTTCTCGCTCGGATAGAAATTCACCGCCTTGGGCGAGGGATGCGCGACGCTGTAGGCGAACTCTTCCTCGATCCGCGCCAGCCCCGCCTTGCCGATCGCCCCCGGCAGGAAAACGACGCCGTCCTCTTCCAGACGGCGCCGCGCCTCTGCCCAGTCGCGGCGGGGCAGCGCGTCCAAGGGCTGCCGCGCGGCGTTCGCCTCTTCGGCAAGGCTCATCGGTGTCCTCCCTATATATTTGGACACCGTGCTAAATTTGAAACGCGTTCTGGTCAATCCGCGGAAGGGCCGTCCGGGAACGGCCGGGCCGGCAGGGACTGTCCGTCCGCCAGCATGTCCTGGTTCGCGACGAGGCGCACGTCCTTCGCGCCCCGGCTGGCGGCGATGAGACGATCGAGCGCCGAGGCCGAGCGGCCGAGCGCCTGCGGCACGTTCTGGCCGCCCAGGCGATGGCCCAGGAACAGCGCGGCGAGCAGGTCGCCGATCCCGTTCGGCGGATCGGGCACGCGCGGCGTCGCGACGCTCCATGCCGCCGCCGGCGTCACGGCCATGGTCGCGATGGCGTCCCCCGCCGGCACCGATGTCACCAGCACCAGCGGCCGGCCCAGCATGCGGGCGGCCGAGACGGCGTCGGCCGGGCCTTCGATGCGGCGGCTGGTCAGGCTCGCCAGTTCGAAGCGGTTCGGCGTCACGATATCGGCCAGCGGCAGCAGATGCTTCGCCATCGCCTCGGCCACGCCGGGCCGCGCATAGGCGCCGCCTTCGTCGCCGAAGACCGGATCGAGCAGATAAGGGGCCGCCGGCCGGAGGCGCTTCACGCGCAGCACCGCCTCGCGCACCAGATCGGCCTGCGCCGCTTCGCCGAGATAGCCCGACAGCACGGCGTCGACCTGCGCGAGCAGGCCCCGTTCCTCCAGCCCGTCCAGCAGGGCGCGCAGCTCTTCGACCGGCGTGGCGCGGCCGCGAAATCCGCCATGGCCCGGATGGTTCGAGAACAGCACCGTCGGCAGGCCGAGCACGTCGTGTCCCATCCGCTGCAAGGCGAATCGGGCAGCCGAATTGCCTACGTGGCCGAACACCACCTCGGATTGAAGGGACAGGATTGTCTTGACGGGCGGGGCGGGCATGAGGCGAAAGATTTGCACGGCGTTGCCGCCTTTTGTAGGTTCCGCCGCTTTTCGCAATCCGGAATTCTCGAATGGCAGCGACCTTCCGACCGCGCCGCAGCGCTTTGTACATGCCCGGCTCGAATGCCCGGGCGCTGGAGAAGGCGCGCGCGATCGACGCCGATGTCCTCATCCTCGATCTTGAGGATGCGGTGGCGCCCGACGCCAAGGACGTCGCGCGCCGGCAGATCGTCGAGGCCGTCACGGCCCGCAATTTCGGTCACCGCGAAGTGGTGGTCCGCGTCAATGCCCTATCTACGCCCTGGGGCGCCGAAGACCTGAAGGCCCTCGCCGGCGCGAAGCCCGACGCCGTGCTGGTCCCCAAGGTCGGCAGCGGCGAGGAGGCCGCGGCCCTGTCGAAGGCGCTCGACGGCGCCGGCGCCGATCCCTCCGTCGCGCTGTGGGTGATGTTCGAGACGCCGCAGGCGGTGCTCAACGCCGCCTCGCTCGGCGCGGCCGGCGGGCGGCTCGCATGCCTCGTCGCCGGAACCAATGACCTGGTGAAGGAGTTCCGGGGACAGCACACTCCGGGACGGGAAGGGTTGCTGCCCTCGCTCGTCATCCTGCTCGCTGCGGCACGCGCCAACGGCCTCGCCGCGCTGGACGGCGTTCACAATGACATCACCGACCTCGCCGCGCTTGAGACGATCTGCCAGCAGGGCCGGGCGCTCGGCTTCGACGGCAAAACGCTCATCCATCCGACGCATGTCGCCGTCGCCAACCGTGCCTTCGCGCCCAGCGATGCGGAACTCGACGACGCCCGCAAGATTCTCGCCGCCTTCGAATTGCCGGAAAACCGGTCCAAGGGGGCGATCTCGTTGAATGGCCGCATGGTCGAGCGACTGCATGCCGATATCGCCAGGCAGGTGGTCGCCATGGGCGATGCGATCGCGGCGCGCGCCGCTTGACGTTTCATCAACCGTTCATCGTCCGACGCGTTGAAGGACGGGAACAACCAGGGAAGACGAATATGCTCAGGACCTTCAGTGCACTGGTGCTTGCCGCGGCGCTCATGACGCCGGCATTTGCACGCGAGAAACTCCCCAAGGAGTTCCAGAACCTCAAGGACGGCATCGCCGCCTACGAGGCCAAGGACTACGCGACCGCCGTCGAAAAGCTGACCGTCGCCATCGGCACCAACAAGCTGAAGGACGACAATCTGCGCACCGCCTATCTGGTGCGCGGCGTTTCCTATTCGGCGCTCAACCAGTGCCAGAACGCCGTGCCCGACTTCGACAAGGTGCTCGAACTCAAGGACGGCGAAGCGCAGGTCTATGCGCAGCGCGGCGACTGCAAGGTGAAGCTCCAGCAGATCCAGCCCGGCCTCGCCGACCTCAAGAAGTCGACCGAACTGGCGCCCACCGACAAGACCTATGCCGAGTTCTATTGCGCCGCCGCCAACAATTCGAAGGTCTATGCCGAAGCCGGCCCGGCCTGCGAGGCGGCCGTGAAGAATTTCCCGCCGGCCGATCCGCAGCTCATCAAGGCGTCGGCCCAGGCCTATGAACTGTCCGGCAACAAGGCCAAGGCGCACGAGATGTGGAAGATGCTCGCGGCGGCCGATCCGGCCGACAAGGACGCCAAGGACGGCGTTGCCCGCACGAAGTGAACTCACGTTGCGTTGACTCGCCAGTCACGCTTCGTAGAGTTCGCCGCCCCATTACCGCCACGATAGCCTTGCACGGTTCGCAGCCGGGCAGACCAGGGAATGATTGAGATGCGCTTAGCCTTGCTTGCAGCGGCCGCCACCATCGCGGCAACGACATACATAGCACCCGCCTTTTCCCAGACACCGTCGGAATCGGCGGCGATCGAGGAGTTCAAGCGCGGTCAGGCCTCGGCCAACGCCAAGAAGAACGACGAGACGATCACCATCATGACGGCGGTGATCAACGAAGGGAAACTGCCCAAGGAATGGCAGCCATACCCGTATTTCTATCGCGGTCAGGCCTATCGCCGCCTGGAGAAGTTCACCGACGCGCTGGGTGACTTCGACAAGGCCACCGCCCTGAAGGCCGACCTCGCCCCGGCCTTCTTCGAAGGCGGCCTCGCCTATCAGGCGCAACAGAAATACAAGCAGTCGATCGGCCAGTTCGACAAGGCGATCAAGATCACGCCCGACAACGCGGAGTATGTGTATTCGCGCTGCGTTTCGAAGTCGTGGGCCGGTGACAACGCCGGGGCGCGCGACGATTGCCGCAGGGCGACGGAACTGAAGCCCGACTATGTCGACGCGTGGCAGACTCTCGGCCGCGCCTATGAGGATCTCGGCCAGGTCGAGAAGGCCGAGGCGACCTACAAGAAGGTGCTCGAACTCGAGCCGGGCAACAAGGAAGCCCGGGAAGGGCTCGACTATATCGCGACCTGCCGCAAGCCCGGCGCCGATTGCAGCGGCACGGGCGGTGCCGAGCCGAAGAAGAAGGGCAAGTAAGTCCTTCCAACGCTTTCAGCGGACGGCGCGGGCTGATAAGGCTCGCGCCGTTTTCGTTGGGGGTGGCGCGTGGCCAAGTCGTTCGCAGGCAATTTCTTCGAGGACTTCCGCATCGGACAGGTCCTGCGCCATGCGACGCCGCGCACCCTGACCGGCGGCGACGTCGCGCTCTACGGCGCCATCTATGGCGGCCGCTTCGCCGTCCCCTCGTCCGATATATTCGCCCGCGCCCTCGGCTATGACCGCTCGCCGGTCGACGAGCTGCTCGCCTTCCACATGGTCTTCGGCAAGACCGTGCCCGACATCTCGCTGAACGCCGTCGCCAATCTCGGTTACGCCGACGGGCGCTTCCTCAAACCCGTCTTTCCCGGCGACACGCTCAGCGCGACCAGCGAGGTGATCGGCCTCAAGGAGAACTCGAACCGTCAGACCGGTGTCGTCTATGTCCGCACCACGGGCGTCAACCAGGCGGGCGAGACCGTGCTCAGCTATGTGCGCTGGGTGATGGTGCGCAAGCGCGACGCCGCGGCCGTCGTCGAAGGTCAGGCCGTGCCGAGCCTTCCGGCTGCGGTCGCCGTTGCGGATCTGCCGGTGCCCGAAGGCGTCGCCTTCGACCGCTATGACACGATCCTCGCCGGTGCCCCGCATCTCTGGGACGATTTCGTGGCCGGTGAGAAGATCGACCATGTCGACGGCGTCACCGTCGAAGAGTCCGACCACATGCTGGCGACGCGGCTCTATCAGAACACCGCGAAGGTCCATTTCAACCAGCACACCGAAGGGCAGGGCCGCTTCGGCCGCCGGCTGATCTATGGCGGCCACGTCATCAGCCTGGCGCGGGCGCTCTCGTTCAACGGCCTCGCCAATGCCGTCCATGTCGTCGCGCTGAACGCCGGGCGCCACGTCAATCCGCTCTTCGCCGGCGGCACCGTCTATGCTTGGTCCGAGGTGGTCGAGAAGGCCGAACTGCCCGGGCGGTTCGATGCCGGCGCGCTGCGGCTCCGCCTCGTCGCGACGAAGGATCGGCCCTGCGCCGACTTCCCGGACAGGAACGAGAAGGGCGAGTACCCGCCCGAGGTGATCCTCGACCTCGACTACTGGGCGATCATGCCGCGCCGGATCGGCTGAGCCACGTTTCGCGCGTGATCGCCCAGAGCATCTGCTCGGCGCCGTCGCGGTGAAGATACGGGTTCCACGGTGTCTCGCCGATCCGTGCGGCGACGCGCTGCGAGGCTGCGTTGGCGGGCGCGATCATCGACAGGATGGAAGTTACGCCAAGCTGCGTGAAGGCCCAGTCGCGGGCCGCCAGCGCCGATTCGGTCGCATAGCCCTTGCCCCAGCTTTCGCGGCCGAAGGTCCAGCCCAGTTCGAGCCCGGGCCATTCATAAGGCGCATCGATGAAGCCGGTGCGGCCGACGAGGCGGCCGGACGACTTTTCCACGACGGCCCACTTGCCGCAGCCGTGAAGCACCCAATGCCCGACATACAGGAGAATCTTGTCGTAAGCGCCTGGCAGCGTGTCGTCGGTCCGTCCGCCGAGGAACCGCATGACTTCGGCGTCGCCATGGATCCGGGCGAGCGCCGGCGCATCGGCTGCCTCCAGGCCGCGCATCAGCAGGCGTGGCGTCTCGATGACGGGAACGGCGAACGCGGGCGGGCGCGACGGTGCGGGCATGTGTCCTTTCGCGGCCGACGCCAGCGCGCCCGTGCCGGCCGGCGCCTGATCCAAGCGGTCCCGGCGGCGCTCAGCCTTTCTTCCGCGCCAGCATGATGCCGTCGCCGACGGTCAGCATCGCCGCATCGACCCGCGCGTCCGTCGCGATCGCCGCGTTCAGGGCGCGGATCGCGGCGGTGTCGTCGTCGGTCCTGGCCGGATCGGCGACCTGGCCGCTCCACAGCGCATTGTCGATCGCGATGAGTCCGCCCGGCCGCAGCAGCGTGAGGCAGAGCTCGTAATAGGCGGCGTAGCTCGCCTTGTCGGCGTCGATGAAGGCGAAGTCATAGGTGCCGACGCCGCCGTTCTTCACGAAGCCCTCGAGCGTCGCAGTCGCCGGCCCCAGATGCAGGCGGATGCGCTCCGCCACGCCGCCCAGTTCCCAATAGCGCCGGGCCCGCGCCGTGAACTCTTCCGAGACGTCGCAGGCGTCGATCGTGCCGTCCGGCGGCAGGGCCTGCGCGACGCTCAGCGAACTGTAGCCCGTGAAGACGCCGACCTCGATGCAGCGCTTCGCACCCGTCAGTTTCACCAGTAACTGCATGAAGGCGCCCTGGTCGGCGCCGATCTGCATCATCGCGATGCGTCCCATGGCGGCGGTTTCGGCCCGGCACAGGCGCTGCGCTTCCGTCTCCGGCGGGGCGAGGCCTTCGACATAGGCCATCAGGCGATCGCTCAGCTCCAGGAATTTGGCCACGGATTATCCTTTCCGGTCAGACGTTTGGGTCGAACCCTGTGATGCCGGTCACCGATGCGAAACGTCATCGTTTCGCCCTGTTTCGGACAGGTCTTCGCCCACAGCCTCTATCATATTCATAAGCGTCAGAGGGCCCGGTCCCGGTGGCGGTCACTATCAGCCCCCCAGCCCCCCTGCGATCGTTATCGGACCGGGCCTGAGACACCTTCTTCCTGAGAAGTCTCCCTCGCCGGACGGCCCCGCCGCCCGGCGTTTTCTTTGCCGCTGGCGTCGTCTCCCGCGCCGGACGACAATGCGCCGGCAAGACATCCAGGGAGACTGCCATGAGCTATATGCGGCTGAAGGACAGGGCGGCGATCGTCACCGGCGCCGCCTCGGGCATCGGGCGCGCCACGGCGCAGCTCTTCGCCGAGGAAGGCGCCTCGGTCCTCGCGGTCGACATACCGTCGAGCGCGCTGCTCGCCACTTTCGACGGTGTCGCCAACGTCACGCCGCTGGCGCTGTCGATCATCGACGACGGCGCCCCTGCCCGTATCGTCGGCGAGGCGATCGCGCGCTTCGGCCGCCTCGATATCCTCATGAACAATGCCGGCGTCTCGGGCCGCCAGTTCGTCGACGAGATCAAGGACGAGGACTGGGATCGCATCATGGCGGTCAACGTCACCGCCCAGATGAAGCTCGCCCGCGCCGCGATCCCGCATCTGCGCAAGGCGCCCAGCGCGCGCATCATCAACGTCGCGTCGGTGATGGCAGAGGGTACCGATCTCGGCCTCGCCGCCTATTGCGCGTCGAAGGCCGGCGTCGCCGGCCTCACCCGCACGCTGGCGCTGGAACTCGGCCGCGACAACATCACCGCCAACTACCTGCTGCCCGGCGCCATCAAGACCGGCATGACCTCGCCGCTCTGGGACGCCCGCCCCGACGTCGCCGACATCTGGGCCAAGAAGTCGCCGCTGCGCCGCGTCGGCCAGCCGATCGACCTCGCCCGCGCGGCGCTTTTCCTCGCCAGCGACGAGGCTGCCTTCATCACCGGCCACGGCCTCAACGTCGACGGCGGGCTGATGCTGCGGGTCTAGGCGCGGTGGCCGACAGCGTTCCTTCGGAGAAGGCGCGCGAGGCGCGGACGGCGTCGTCCTTCGCGCTCTTCGCCGGGCTGACGGCGGCCGCCCTCGCGACCGCCGGGATCGTCGTGCTGATTCTCACCAGCCCGCTTGCCGGCAGCGCGCCGTCCACCTTCCTCTTCGCCTTCACCTATTCCTGGCTCGCCGGACTGGTCGTCGGCTGGCATCCCCTGTCACGCATGGCGCGGCGCGGCACGCTCAACGGCCTCACCGCAGCGACGGCGGGTGCGATGGCGGCCGCCTTTCCGGGCCTCCTCTTCCTCTTGCTGATCGCCAACTGCACCAGCAACGGTGCGGTATGGGGGATAGCGATGTGCGTCGACGGCGTGCGCACGGAAACGGCCTGGCTCTACTCCGCCGGGCTGCTGGCAGGCCTCGGTGCCCTCGGCGCGGTGGCCGGCCTTGCCGGTTTCGGCATCTACCGGGTCTTCGGCCTGTTCCTCAGCGATTCCGCCTGATTCCTCGGCGATTTCGCCTGAGCGGCCGCCCCTTGTTTCCGCCGCGCCCCGTTGGGTAAAAGACGCGGCCCCGTTCGAGGGCTTTCCGTGCGGACCGCTCCCCTATGGCGATGATCGAGATCGACGGACTGGCCAAGAATTTCGGCCCCGTAGCCGCCGTGCGCGGCGTTTCCCTCACCGTCGACAAGGGTGAGGTGCTTGGCTTCCTCGGCCCGAACGGCGCCGGCAAGTCGACGACGATGAAGATGGCGACCGGCTTCCTCAGCCCCGATGCCGGCGCCGCGCGCATCTGCGGCTTCGACGTCCAGGTCGACCCGCTCGCCGCCCATCAGAAGCTCGGCTATCTGCCCGAAGGCGCCCCGGCCTATGGCGACATGACGCCGGCCGGATTCCTCGCCTTCTGCGCCGCCGTCCGCGGTTTCAAGGGCGACGCAGCGAAGGCCGCCGTCGCCGCCGCCGTGACCCGCACGGAACTCGGCCATGTCCTGGCCCAGCCCATCGACACGCTGTCCAAGGGCTTCAAGCGCCGCGTCGGCCTCGCCCAGGCGATCCTGCACGATCCGCCGGTGCTCATCATGGACGAGCCGACCGACGGGCTCGATCCGAATCAGAAGCATACCGTCCGCGCGCTCATCCGCGAGATGTCGGCGGAGAAGGCGATCATCGTCTCGACGCATATCCTGGAAGAAGTTGCCGCGATCTGCACCCGCGCCGTCATCATCGACCGCGGCCGCATCGTCGCCGACGGCCGCATCGAAGGCGGCCACATCAGCTTCGCGACGAGCGACGAAAGCGGTGCGCGCGGCACGATCGAAGCCGATGCGCGCGACCTCGACGGCATCTTCCGCTCCCTCACCCGCGCGGCGGCCTAGGAGATCACCATGAAGGGTGTTGGCGCCGTCTTCCGCCGGGAACTCGCGTCCTATTTCGCGACTCCGCTGGCCACCGTGTTCATCGTCATCTTCCTCTTCGCGATGGGCGCATTCACCTTCTATCTCGGCGGCTTCTACGACAACGGCCAGGCGAGCCTCGCGATCTTCTTCTCCTTCCACCCCTGGCTCTATCTCTTCCTCATCCCGGCGATCGCGATGCGGCTGTGGGCGGAAGAGCGCAAGTCCGGCACGCTTGAATTGCTGCTGACCTTGCCCATCCCGCTCAACGCCGCGGTGGTCGGCAAATTCCTCGCCGCCTGGGTCTTCGCCGGCATCGCGCTCGCGCTGACCTTCCCGATGTGGATCACGGTCAATTTCCTCGGCAGCCCCGACAACGGCGTCATCCTCGCCAGCTATGTCGGCTCGTGGCTGATGGCCGGCGGCTATCTCGCGATCGGCTCGGCCGTTTCCGCCGGCACGAACAACCAGGTCATCGCCTTCGTCGTCTCGGTGGTGATCAGCTTCCTCTTCACCATCGCCGGCGCGCCTCTGGTGATGGACACGCTCTCGGCGATCCTGCCGCTCGAACTCCAGAACACCATCTCGTCCTTCTCCTTCCTCACCCATTTCAACGCGATCATGGCCGGGGTGATCGACCTGCGCGATCTCGTTTTCTTCGGAACGCTGATCGCCTTCTTCCTCTACGTGACGTCGGTGCTCATCGACCTCCGGAAGGCGGGCTAGGCCATGAACGCTCTCGCCCGCCTTGCCCGTAACCGCCGCCTCAGCGCCGTCCTCGCGATCGTGCTCGGCGCGATCGTCTTCCTGGGGCTCAACACCGCCGCCAATTCCTGGCTCCGTACCGCGCGGCTCGATCTCACCGCGAACGGCATCTACACGCTCTCGGACGGCACCAAGAACATCCTGCGCAGCCTGAAGGAGCCGATCACGCTCCGCTTCTATTATTCGCAGGCGACCGCCGCGGATTATCCCACGGTCCGCGCCTATGCCGAGCGCGTGCGCGACCTGCTCAACGAGTATAAGGGCTATGCGAACGGCAATCTGATCGTCGAGGAGATCGATCCGGAGCCCTATACCGAAGAGGAAGACCGCGCCGTCGCCTACGGCCTCCAGGCGGCGCCGACCAAGAGCGGCGAGCAGGTCTATCTCGGCCTCGCCGGCACCAATCTCGCCGACGGGCAGGAGACGGTGCCGTTTTTCCAGATGGAGCGCGAGCAGTTCCTCGAATACGACCTTTCCTCCATCGTCTACCGCCTCAGCCAGGCGAAGAAGCCCAAGCTCGGCCTCGTCACCGGCCTGCCGCTCGATACCGGTCCCGGGGGCCTGCTCGCCTCGATGCAGGGCCAGTCGCAGCCCTATGTCTCCTACGCGCAGCTCATGCAGATCTTCGACGTCGAGACGCTGGGCGAGGATTTCGACCGCGTGCCGGCCGACATCGAGACGCTGATCGTCGCGCAGCCCAAGGCGCTGAGCGAAGCGACGCTCTACGCGCTCGACCAGTTCGTCATGCGCGGCGGACGCATTATCGCCTTCGTCGATCCGAAATCCGAGATCGCCGAACTCGCCGCGGCGCAGAACGGTGAGCAGGGACCGCCGCAGAATGTGCGCGGCGATCTCTGGCTGCTGAAATACTGGGGCGTCGACTACAAGCAGGACGAGGTCGTGCTCGACCGGGCGCGCGGCGCCCAGGTCCAGTACGGCAACAACCCCTCGCGGCCCTCGGTGCTCTATCCCGTCTGGATCGGCCTCAAGAAAAGCGACGACGCGAGCCAGGACGATTTCGACCCCAACGACATCGTGACGAGTTCGCTGTCGACCGTGAACCTCGCCTCGGCCGGCCACTTCACCAAGGCGGCGGACGCGACCACGACCTTCACGCCGCTGATGCGCTCGTCCGACGACGCGATGATCATGAGCGCCGAGATGCTGGGCATCCAGACCGATCCGGACACGCTGATGCGCCAGTTCCTGCCGTCCGGCGAGCGCTACACGATCGCCGCGCGCGTTTCCGGCCCGCTGAAGTCCGCCTTCAAGGACGGCGCGCCCAAGGCGGCGCCGCCGGCGGAGGGCCAGCCCGCCCCGGCGCCGCTGCCCGCCCATCTCGGCGAGACGGCCAGCGCCAACATCATCGTCGTCGCCGACAGCGACATCTTCGACGACAAGTTCTGGGTCCAGCCGCAGAGCCAGGGCGGCCAGATGATGGCGATGCCGATCGCCGACAATCTCGCCTTCATCGCCAGCGCCGCCGAGAACATGCAGGGCTCGAACGACCTCATCTCGCTGCGGGCCCGGGCCACCAATGCACGGCCCTTCACCGTCGTGGAAGACCTCCGCAAGGATGCCGAGGCACGCTTCCTGCTCGAGGAGCAGCAGCTCAACGCCAAGATCGCCGAGACCCAGCAGAAGCTGGCGCAGCTTCAGAATGCGGCGCCGCAGGGCGGCGGCGACCAGCTCGCGCTGTCGCCGGAACAGAACCAGGAGCTGGAGAAGTTCCGGCTCGAACTCGCCGACACGCGGGCGCGCCTGCGCGAGGTGCAGCGCAACCTGCGCAGCGGCATCGACCGGCTGGGCAACGTCCTCGCGGCGATCAACATCGCGCTCGTGCCGGCGCTCCTCGTGATCGCCGCGATCGTCCTGGCTGTCGTCCGCCGCCGCCGCATCGCCGCGGCGCAGGCATCGTAGGGAGCGGCCGATGAGCGAAATCGTCCTTACCAAGGCCGATCACCAGCGCGGCCGCAATCTGCTGTGGCTGATACTGGCGGCGGTCGCCGCCACGGCCCTCGCGGTGCTCGCAATCGTGACCGAGCGCGCCTCGACGGCGCCGGCGTCGATGAGCGAGCCGATGTTTCCGGACCTCGCGCAGCAGCTCGGGAACGCGGCCTCGATCCGCATCGAAGGCCCGGCGGCGATCGTCACCGTGAACAAGGATGCGGCCGGCAGGTGGGTCGTCGCAGACCGCTCCAACTATCCGGCCAATGCCGACGGGGTGCGCGCGATCGCCAATTCGCTTGCGCAACTGACGCTGATCGAACGCCGCACCGCCGATCCCGCGCGCCACGCCGCGCTGGACCTGACGACAGGCGACGGCGGTAACGGCCATGCCATCACCATCCAGGCGGCCGACGGCTCGACCATCGCTGCCCTGGTCGCCGGCAAGGTCCAGACGCAGGCGGTCGGCACGACGCTCGGCACGCTCTATGTGCGCCGCGCCGGCGAGGACCAGACCTGGCTCGCGCGCGGCGGGTTCGCCTTTCCGGCATCGGTCGGCGCGACGCTCGACAAGACGCTCTTCGCCATCGCGCCCGAACGCATCAAGAGCGTGACCTTCGCGCCGAACGGCAAGAAGCCCTACGCCATCGCCCGCGAAACGCCGGACGCGAAGAGCTACACGCTCGACACGATCCCCGACGGCAAGGAGGCCAACGAAGCAGCCCTGTCCGGCCCGGCGGGCGCCCTCGCGTCGCCGACCTTCGAAGACGTCATGAAGGCCGACGCGATCAAGACGGAAGGCGCTTCGACCGCCACCTATCGCACCTTCGACGGCCTCGTGATGAAGGTGACCCTCGCCTCCAACGGCGCGGGCGACACCTACGCGCTGTTCGAAGCCTCGGTCGACGACAAGCAGGCCGCTGCCGCGCCGGCTCCGGCCGAGGGCAAGACGAAGCCCGACGCCGCAGCGGACGCGGCCGCGATCAACGCGCGCACCGGTGGCTGGGCCTACAAGCTCGCGAGCTATGTGGCCTCGACCATCCTGCCCTCGCTCGACACGCTGGTTCAGAACAAGGCCCCGGCCGGCCCGCCGGCCGACGAGGCGGAGCCCGAAGGCGAACCCGCGCCGGCACCCCAACCCGGGCCGCCGCCGCCCGTCCCGCCGCAATAGGTCCGCTTTGACCGACACAGGTGCTGCCATCGACCCTGCCGATGCCTGGGCCGCATTCCATGCCCGCTGGTCGCGCCTGCGTCCGCCGCTGCGCGCCGATGCCGACGTGGTGGCCGAGGTCGCGCGCCAGATCGCGGGCCATGAGGGGCACGTCCTGCTGCTCGGCGTGACGCCGGAGCTGAGCGGCCTCGGCCGGACGATGACCGCGGTCGACTGGAGCCCGCAGATGGTCGCGCATATCTGGCGCGGCGACAGCGACGGCCGCCGCGCGCTTCTCGCCGACTGGCGCGCGCTGCCGGCGCAGCCGCAGCCCTGCACGGCGGCGATCGGCGACGGCAGCCTCGCGACCCTGCGCTGGCCGGACGACTACACCGCCGTCTTCGCCCGGTTTCGCGATGTGCTGGCGCCGGGGGCGCGCCTCGCCATCCGCGGCTATCTGACGCCGGACGATCCCGAGACGCTCGGACAGGTGCGCGACGCGACGCTGGCCGGCGACGCCGGCAATTTCCATGCGCTCAAATGGCGCGTCGCGATGGCGCTCGCCGGTGCAGGGCCCGATCCGAACGTCGCGGTGGCCGCCATCCGGGATGCCTTCGACCAGGCATTCCCGGACCGCGCCCGTCTCGCCGAGGCAACCGGATGGCCGCAGGCGACGATCGACGAGATCGACGCCTATCGCGACTCGCCCGCCGTCTACAGCTTCGTCACCCGCGACCAGATGCGCGCCGCGGCGCCGCCCTGGCTCGCCGATCTCCGCTTCGTCCCGGCGGGCAGCTATCCGCTGGCCGATCGCTGTCCGCTGATCGTCGCAGATTTCCGGCCGTGAGTGGCGCGGCGCCGGCGCTTCCGAAATCGGTCGCGCTGGCGCAGGCCGTTGGTGCGCGCGTCAAGGCGCTCGAGGCGAGCCAGTGGCAGCCCGCCGCACAGCTCGCGCAGATGCAGTTCGCGGCGCTCGGCCGTCTCGCCGCCTTCGCGAACACCTATTCGCCCTTCTTCCACCGCCGCCTCGCCGCCGCCGGCCTGTCACCGGACGACCTCGCCCGGCCGGCCGGCTTTGCCGCGCTGCCGCCGATGGAACGCCGCGCGCTTCAGCGTGCGGCCGACATCTTCAGCAAGGGCGTGCCGCCGGCGCATCATCCGCTGAACCGCACCCAGACCTCCGGCTCGACCGGCGAGCCCGTCACCGTCGTGCGCACCCGGGTGAACAATCTCGACTGGCTCGCCCTCACCATGCGCGACTACACATGGCATGGCGCCGACTTCGCGCGCCCGCTCGCCGTCGTGCGCGCCAACATCCCGGGGCTGTCCCGCAACCCCGACTGGGGCGCGCCGGCCAGCCTGCTCCGGCATACCGGGCCTTCCATCGCCATCCCCATCGCGCTGTCGGCTGCGGAAATCTTCGCGCTGCTCGAAGAGGTCCGTCCCGGCAACCTGCTCGCCTATCCGGGTACGCTGCGCGCTCTCGTCGATCACGCCGTTGCGACGGGTGCGCGGCTCGAAGGCCTCAAGGCGATCCGGTCGATCGGCGAGACGCTTTCCCCCGAACTGCGCACCGACGCGCGAAACACCTTCGGTGCGCCGGTCACCGACGTCTATTCGGCGCAGGAGGTCGGCTACATCGCGCTCGAATGTCCGGACAGCGGCCTCTACCACACGATGGCCGAGACGATGATCGTCGAGGTGCTGAAGGACGATGGCACGCCCTGTGCACCGGGCGAGACTGGCCGCGTCGTCCTCACCGATCTGCGCAATCTCGCAACGCCGCTCATCCGCTATGCGATCGGCGACCACGCCGAAGCCGCCGCGCCGTGCCCCTGCGGCCGCGGCCTGCCGACGCTGAAGCGCATCCTCGGCCGCGAGCGCAATCTCATCCTGATGCGCGACGGCACGCGCCACTGGCCGCTCGTCGGCTTCCACCGCTTCCGCGAGATCGCGCCGGTCAGCCAGTATCAGATGATCCAGCGCACGCCCGAGGAGATCGAGGTGCGCCTGGTGACCGAACGGCCGCTGACGCCGCAGGAAGAGCAGGGCCTGACGCAGCGCATCCAAACCTCGCTCGGGCACCCGTTCCGCCTGAGCTTCGTCTATTTCCCCGACCGGCTGCCCATTCCGGCGTCCGGCAAGTTCGAGGAGTTCATGAGCCTCGTCTGAGGCTCAGGGCGCGCCTGCGGCCTGCACCTCGGGCACGGCGATCATCCCGGCCGCCAGGATCGGGCCGAGCTCGTCCTTCTGCACGAAGACCACCAGCCTGTCATAGGGCTCGCCGATCTCGGCATGCACCGGCACCTGGAATTTCGCGGCGGCGGCGCCGTCCCACGTCCCGACCGCGCTCAACTCGCGCACGATGTTCGAATAGACGATCGTCTTGCCGCTGTTCTCGCCGCCGCCGATCGCGACTTCGTGACGCGACAGCACGCGCGCCAGCCACACCGTCGCCTTGGTGCCGGCCATCGCGGCGGGCGCCGTCAGGTCCGCCGTCAGCGTCTCGCCGTCGATCGCCAGCGCCAGGTCGGCGCCCGGGTTGGTCGGCGCGCTCACCGTCTCGATCAGCGCCAGCGCGTCGTCGCGCCGGCTGCCCACCACGTCGGCCGAGCCGCCGATCACCATCTGCGGCGTATAGACCGCGCGCGAGGGCAGATGCGGCGCATAGGCCTGCTGGCGCAGGCTGTATTCATGCTTGGCGAAGCTGTCGCGCCAGCCGAGATAGTCCCAGATATCGACCGGCAAGGTCAGCGCGATCACGCCCGGCTTCGCCGCCAGCTCTTCCATGAACTTGTCGGCCGGCGGGCAGGACGAGCAGCCTTGGCTGGTGAAGAGTTCGACGACGACCGGCCGGTCTGCCGCCTGGGCGGCCGTGGCGGCGAACCAGAGGGCCGCCGCCGCGAGAACGAGAGTACGCATGCCCCACCCTAGCGCAGTCGCGGCGGGGGCGTCAGTCACCTTGCAGTGACGTACGGGGAACCAGGGGCGCCTATTTCAGGCTCGAGTCGATGCCCTTGCAGGCCTCGATCAAGCCTTTCACCGAGTCGACGGACTTGGCGAACATCGCCTTCTCGTCGTCGTTGGTGGAGAACTCGATGATCTTCTCCGCGCCGCCCGCGCCGATCACCACCGGCACGCCGACATAGAGGTCCTTCAGGCCGTACTGGCCGCTCAGATACGCGGCGCAGGGCAGCACGCGCTTCTTGTCCTTCAGGTACGACGTCGCCATCGCGATCGCACTCTCGGCCGGGGCGTAATAGGCGCTGCCGGTCTTCAGCAGGGCGACGATCTCGCCGCCGCCGCCGCGGGTGCGCTTCACGATCGCGTCGAGCTCGTCCTGGGTCATCCAGCCCTGCGCGACCAGCTCCGGCAGCGGCAGGCCGCCGACCGTCGAGTGGCGCACCATCGGCACCATGTCGTCGCCGTGGCCGCCCAGCGTCCAGGCGTGGATGTCCTCCACCGACACGCCGGTCTTCTCGGCGAGGAAATAGGCGAAACGCGCCGAGTCGAGCACGCCGGCCATGCCGACCACCATGTTGTGCGGCAGCCCCGAAAATTCGCGCAGCGCCCACACCATCGCGTCCAGCGGGTTGGTGATGCAGATGACGAAGGTCTTCGGCGCATGCGCCTTGATGCCGTCGCCGACCGCCTTCATGACCTTCAGGTTGATGCCCAGCAGGTCGTCGCGGCTCATGCCCGGCTTGCGCGGCACGCCGGCGGTCACGATGCAGACGTCGGCCCCGGCGATGTCCTCATACGAATTGGCGCCCTTCAGCTTGACGTCGCTGCCGAACACCGAGGTTGCCTCGGCGAGGTCCAGCGCCTTGCCCTGGGGGGTACCTTCCATGATGTCGAAGAGGATCACGTCGCCCAGCTCTTCGCGCGCCGCGATATGCGCGAGGGTGCCGCCGATCATGCCGGCGCCGATAAGGGCGATCTTCTTGCGGGCCATGGACCTCTCCAGGATTGAGACGCGGCTCCGTAGCGCGCCGGGCGCGGCGGTTCAAGGCGTGCGGACGGCGCAGGATGCGCTAGGCTGTCGGCATGAACGAAGAGGCGCTCCTTCGCCGGATTACCCGATCCCCGGGCCTGCTGGCGGGCAGGCCGACGATCCGTGGGCATCGCGTCTCCGTGGAACAGATTCTGGAAATGCTTGCCGCCGACGAGACCGAGGCCGGCATCCTGGCTGGCTGGGATTGGATGGAGCCAGACGACATCAAGGCCTGCCTGCTTTTCGGCGCCCAGCTCGCGGGACGAGAACGGGCCGATGCGGCTGCTGGCTGACAGCAGCCTTCACGGAACAGCCTGTCGGGAGGGTGCAAGGCACACAGCCGCAAGAAGAATCACGAGAAAAAGCGATTCCATTTCCATCTTTGGTAGACCGCCCAAAGCACCAAACCTCCAGCGACGGCGAAAGCGACCAAGAGGCCGTATCGGGCGGCGATAAAGAGCGACATCATCAGTGCGGCGAACAGGCAGGCGCCCAAGATGAAAAATGCCCGTCGAGCGGTTCCAAAGCTCTTGCCGATCGTGTGGATGACCAGGACGCCCTCGTAGGTGCCGCCTCGTCTGGGAATAGACTGCTTCGGAAGCCAGACAGTTGTCCCCGACCAGTCAATGTAAAGTTGCGGTATAGCTGGTGCTACTAACAGCAAGGCCCATTCGGGAGCCATCGACGGGCCTGCTGTTGTGAAAAGAGTCACCCACAGGCTGTAGCCTGCCGCACATAAGAAGCTAAGGGAGAGCGATCCCCAAAAACAAAGCCAGGCCAACGTCGCCGCATAGCGATGTCGATAAACGAGCAGGTAGTGGGTGCCTCCAGCCGCCTTGTTCCGGGCATGCCAATATCGAGCCTCGACAAGCACGGCAAAGCTCGGCCTCGCCCGGCCGATATTGTCGCCGGAATTGGCGGACGCGTGGTGCACGGTACGCATTGCCGATACACCTTACACGAGCATGGCGTGACCGCCTAGTGATCGTACAGATCCCCGGCCTTTCCGCGGAAGATCCAGTAGGAGAGGGCCGAATAGCCGGCGATCACCGGCACCACGACCAGCGCGCCGGCGAGGATGACCGTCAGGCTCTCGGGCGCGCTGGCGGTCTCGTAGATCGTCAGCCGGTCGGGCACGATGAACGGGTAGAAGGAGTAGGCGAGGCCGGCGAAGGCGAGGAGGAAGATCGCCGCGCCGCCCAGAAACGGCAGCCACGACCAGGTATCGCCTTTCAGCGGCATCCGCCCCAGCAGGACGAACAGCCCCAGGAACGCCGCCCCGGCGGCCAGCGGCAGCGGCGCCAGCAGCGCGATCTCGGGCCAGCCGAACCATTTCGCGAAGATGCGCGGGCTGGCGAGCGGCGAGGCCGCCGAGATCGCTGCGAAGCCGATGGCGCAGGCGATGAGGCCGAGCCGGGCCCAGCGCGCCGCCTTCACCTGGAGGGCGCCCTCCGTCTTGAACACCAGCCAGGCGCCGCCCAGCATCGCATAGCCCGCCGCGACGCAGACCGCGGTCAGGGCGGCGAAGGCGACATTGCCGGCGCTCCATGCGAGCCCCAGCGTGTACATCCCCAGCATGAAGCCCTGCGCCAGCGCCGACAGCAGCGAGCCGGCGAAGAACAGCCGGTTCCACAGCCGCTTCCAGCCTACATGCGCCTTGGCGCGGAACTCGAACGCCACGCCGCGCAGGATCAGCCCGAGCAGCAGCAGCGCGACCGGCAGATAGAGCGCCCCGAGGATGATCCCATGCGCCGCCGGAAAGGCGACGAGCAGCAGCCCCACCGCCAGCACCAGCCATGTCTCGTTCGCATCCCAGAACGGCCCGATCGCGGCGATCATCCTGTCCTTCTCGTCCTCCTCGGCGAGCGCGAAGAGGATGCCGACGCCGAGGTCATAGCCGTCGAGCACCACGTAGATCAGGATCGCCAGGCCCATCAGCGCCGCGAAGACGAAGGGCAGCCAGACGGCGGGATCGTCGAACATCGCCTCCTCCTTCAGGTGGCCTGCGCGCCGAGCGCCGTCTGGATCGCGCCTTCCTGCGGCGCGCCGGTCGGCTGGGCGCCCTTGCGGGCGAGATAGAACAACACCGACACATAGGCGCCGAGCAGCCCGGCATAGACGATCAGATACATCGCGAGCGTCAGCCCGATCATCGGCGCCGGCGTCGCGGAGGCGGCCTCCGCCGTCGTCAGCACGCCGGTGACGAGCCAGGGCTGGCGGCCGATCTCGGTGACGTACCAGCCGGCGAGCGTCGCGCCCCAGCCGGAGAAGGTCATCGCCACCAGTGCGCGCCCCAGCCACAGGCCGGCATCGCCGCGCCGCCACAGCGTCCAGGCGCCCCACCACGAGACGGCGAGCATCAGCACGCCGATGCCGACCATGACGCGGAAGCCCCAGAACAGCGGCGCGACCGGCGGGTGGTTGCCCTCGAAATCGTTCAGCCCCGGCACGACGCCGTTCGGGTCATGCGTCAGAATCAGGCTCGCGCCGCTCGGGATGGCGATCTCGAAATGATTGGTGCGGTTCTCTTCGTCGGGCCAGGCGAACAGCACCAGCGGCACGTCGGGGCCGGTCTCCCAATTGGCCTCCATCGCCGCGATCTTCTGCGGCTGATGCTTCAGCGTGTTGAGGCCGTGCTGGTCGCCGGCGAAGATCTGGATCGGGATCAGCACGGCGGCGATGCGCACGCTGCTCTTCAGCGCCACCATCACGCCGCCTTCGCGGTCGCCGCGCAGCCAGCGATAGGCCGAGAGCCCGGCGATGAGGAACGCCGCCGTCAGGCCGGAAGCCAGCAGCATATGCGCGAGGCGATAGGGCATAGACGGGTTGAAGACGACCGCCCACCAGTCCGCTGCGTGGAGGACGCCGTCGCGCATCTCGTAGCCCGACGGCGTCTGCATCCAGGAATTCAGCGCGACGATCCAGAAGGCCGACAGTGTCGTGCCGGCGGCGACCAGGAAGGTCGCGAGCGTGTGCACCCAGCCCGGCACGCGCTTGAAGCCGAACAGCATGATCCCCAGGAACACCGCCTCCAGGAAGAAGGCGGTCAGCACCTCATAGGCGAGCAGCGGGCCGGCCACGTTGCCGGCCTTCGTCATGAAGCCCGGCCAGTTGGTGCCGAACTGGAAGCTCATCGTGATGCCGCTGACCACGCCTATCGCAAAGGACAGCGCGAACACCTTGGTCCAGAAGCGATAGGCGTCCATCCATGCCGCATCGCGCGAGCCCGCATAGCGCAGCTTGAAATAGAGCAGCACCCAGCCGAGCGCGATCGTGATCGCCGGAAAGAGAATGTGGAACGAGATATTCGCGGCGAACTGGATGCGGGCAAGAACGAGGGCGTCCATGGGTCAGCCTCGCTGGATCGGCGCCCGCGATGCGGGAACCATCCCATGTGGGTGCCCCGGGGCGGGCGATTGCCGGGGCGTCCCGCGCATCCTAACACTGTCATCGGCAGGGGATACCTCGGTGTATGCTCCGCCGCCTCCAGGAGCAGGTCTCATGCACGCCGGCGCCTATGACTATGTCCCGCTCGAACGGGTGCGCTGGGGAACGCCGGCCGCCGCGGCCGTGGCGGAGGAGGCCCGGCGGCTTGGCGCCACGCGCGTCTTCGTGATCGCCTCCCGCACATTGTCGCGCACGACGCCCGTCGTTGCGTCGATCCGCGAGGCGCTCGGCGCCGGTTTCGCCGGTCTCTTCGACGCCTGCCGCGAGCACACGCCCATCGACAGCGTCATCGAAGCGGCGGCCGCGGTCCGTGCTGCCGAACCGGACCTTCTTGTCACCGCGGGCGGCGGCTCGCCGATCGACACGACCAAGGCGGTGCAGCTCTGCCTCAGCCGCGATATCACCCGCGCCGCCGACCTTCTGGCGATCGCGGGCCAGCCGCCCTCCCGCGAGCCCTCGCGCCTGCGCCAGGTCATCGTGCCGACGACGCTGTCGGGCGGGGAATATTCCAGCATCGCCGGGGTCACCGATCCCGTGCGCAAGCTGAAGGACGCCTATGTCGGCTTCGACCTCTGCGCACGCACCGTCATCCTCGATCCCGAGG
Source organism: Alphaproteobacteria bacterium (assembly GCA_020852655.1). Lineage (GTDB taxonomy): Bacteria > Pseudomonadota > Alphaproteobacteria > Micropepsales > Micropepsaceae > JADZAI01. Next base: position 68,438 of record JADZAI010000034.1, on the reverse strand, counting down.
CGACGCTGCACACACCCGAATGGCTCTGGCTCTCCACCGCCATCCGCGCGCTGGACCATGCGGTCGAAGGCTATTGTGCGCCGGCGACCAACCCGATGGTCCAGGGCCTCGCGCTCCATGCGATGCGGCTCTTTGCGACCGCGCTGCGCCGAACCAAGGCCGATCCGTCCGATCTCGAAGCCCGGCTCCAGTCGCAGCAGGCGGTGTGGCTTGCCGCTTCCGGCCTCGGGCGCGTGCCGATGGGGGCGAGCCATGGCATCGGCTATCTGCTCGGCACGATGTGCGGCGTGCCGCACGGCTACACTTCCTGCGTCATGCTGCCGGCGGTGCTGCGCTGGAACGAGGCGGTGACGCGCGAGCGCCAGCGCGACATCGCCGCCGCCCTCGGCATGCCGGACGCTCCGGCCTCGGATGCCGTGGCGAAGCTGGTCGCCGATCTCGGCCTGCCGCGAAAGCTCGGCGATGTCGGCGTCGGCGAAGACCGCATCGCAGAACTCGCCGCGGTCGCCTGGCGGACTCCGGTGGTGAAGACCAACCCGCGTCCGGTGCGCGACGCCGGCGATGCGGCGGAGATCCTGCGCTTCGCGCTTTAGCGCACCGGGAAATCGAACGGCGTGTCGAAGGGTTCGTCCTTCAGCGAGAAATGCCACCATTCCTCGCGATACGGTGCGAAACCCGCCGCGATCATTGCCGCGCCCAGGATCGCGCGATTGGTCGCAGCCGCGGGTGAAACATCCGCATCCGTGTGCGCCTTGTCGTCGAAGCAGTCATAACCCGTTCCCAGATCGACCGTGCCGTCCAGGAAGCGCTCACCATACGGCGCCGTGCAGTCGACCTGCTGCGATCCCGCCGCGAAGGGCGGTGCCGCGCGCAGGCCCAGCGGCGCCAGTCCGACATCGACCGTGCTGCCCAGCGAATGACGCGAGCGCGAGGCGATATAGCCGCGCTCGAACAATTCGTCCTTCGGCACGCGCGGATAGAACTCGGCCTTGGCGCTCTCGTCCGGCCCCTTCGCCCAGGCGACGAAAGCCTGCACCGCCGTCACCGGCCGGTAGCATTCCCAGACGATCAGCGTGTAGCCCTGCGCACGCACGGCCGCCTGCGCCGCCGCCAGCGCCTTTGCCGCCGGCTCGCTCAGGATGCACGTCCCCGCCTCGTAGCCCGGCACCACGGCGCCGGTGAAATTATGCGCGGTCGCGTAGCGCATATCCTGCACGATATCCGGCGCGACGTCCGCCAGATGCACGAAACCTGCCGGCGGCGCCATGTCGTTGCTGCCTTTCTCCGCCGCAAGAGGCGCTGCACACGCCAGGAGCAGGCAGCTGGCAGCGATCACACGGACCACGAGACTTCTCCGCGACTTCAGATCGGTGTCACACGATAGGCGCAGCGCCGTCCCCAGGCGAGCGCGTCAGTTCTGCGATCCGCGACAGCGCCGACGACAGCCGCGCCCGGTCCGCAACCGCCCCGAGCGACAGGCGTATGCCGTTCGGCGCCCGGGGGCCCGCCTGGAACGACGCCGACGGCAGCAGGCCGATGCCGCTGGCCCGGGCCGCCTCGACCAGCTCGGTGAGATCGCGCGACGACGGCAGCGGCAGCCAGACATGCAGCCCGGTCGGATGCCCTTGGGCCGCCGGCAGAATCGCCCGGGCGAGCGCCTGACGCGCGGATGTTTCGGCGCGGACGCCTTGCAGGATGGCGGCGGCCGTGCCGTCCTGGACCCACTGGGTCGCCAGGGCCGACGTCAGCGGCGGCGGCATCTGCGTGAAGGCGCGCAGCCGTGCCGCCAGCCGTTCCGCCTCGGCGGCATCGGGCGCGACCGCATAGGCGACACGCAGGCCCGGCGTCAGCGTCTTCGCCAGCGTCATCAGATACCACGCGCGCCCCGGTGCCAGGGTCGCCACGGGCGGCACCGGCTGCTCGGGCAGCAGGCCGTAGGGATCGTCCTCCACGATGGTCAGCCCGTGCCGGGCGGCGCTGGCGGCAAGCGCCATGCGCCGCCCTGCCGTCATCGTCGTCGCGGTCGGATTGTGGATCGTCGGAATGAGATAGAGGAGGCGCGCCTTCTGCCGCCGCAGCGCCTGGTCCAGACTGTCGGGCCGCATGCCCTCGGCGTCGCCGGCGACGGGGATGACGGTCAGACCCAGCGCGTCCGCGATCGCGAGAAAGCCCGGATAGGTCAGCATGTCGCACACGACGCCATCCCCCGGCCGCGTCAGCAGCGACAGGATCGACGCCAGTCCCGCCTGTGCCCCCGCTGCGACGAGAACGCGTTCGGGCGGAACATCCCCGAGCAGGGGCCGCAGCCATTGCCGCGCCGCCGCCCTGTCGCCCCACGATCCCGGCCCGGCCTGGTAGGACATCAGCAGATCCGCGTTGCTGTGCGCCATGAGCCGCGCAATGCCGTCGGCCAGAAGCGTGCCGAGCGCCAAGCCGCGCGGCGACGGCGGGGTGTTCATGCTGAGGTCGAGGACAGGTCCTGGCTGCTCGCTCCGCGCGGCCACGAAGGAGCCTCGGCCGATCACGGCGTCGACGATGTGACGCCGCCGTGCCTCGCCATAGGCGCGCGTCACCGTCGTCAGGTCGACACCCAGCGCCCGGCAGAGTTCCCGGTGCGAGGGCAGGCGGTCGCCCGGCCGCAATTGTCCCACGCCGATGGCCCGTTCGATCGCCGCAACGACACGAAGATAGAGCGGACCTTCGCCGGGCAGCGGCAACAGCCACGCTGCAAAGGCCGGCGGCCGGTGTGAGGCGGAAACGGCCATGATATCCATACACTTGAACAAGGTGTATGGATTGCCTAGTTTAGGCTGGCAGACAAGCGCGCAATGCGCGAGGAGTGCTCCATGGCAAAAGCGTTTCTGTTCATCGTCTTGGGTGCCGTGTTGACGGCAGCCATCTGGTGGGCCGGATGGGTTTGGACCAGCATGGACGGAGAGCTCAGCGGCGACGGCAACATCGCGCTCATCCTCGGCGTGGTCGTATCCCTGGTCGTCGGCGTAGGCTTGATGACCTTGCTCTTCCGCTCCGACCGGATGGGGTACGATGCCAACGTCGAGTACGAGGTCCCCGAAGCCGGCAAGCACTGAAGATCAGCCGGCCGCTTCCAGATAGCTCGCCGACTGCATCTCCATGAGGCGTGAAACGGCGCGTTCGAATTCAAACGCGCCGTCGCCGCCCGGATAGAGTTTCTCGGGCGGCGCTTCGGCGGAGCAGAGGAAGCGGCGTTTCGACTCATAGAGCGCGTCGATCAGCGTCACGAAGCGCTTGGCCTCGTTGCGGCGGGCAGGGACGAGCATAGGCACGGCGTCCATGATGAAGGTTTCGCAGGCATCTGCGATCGCCAGGAAATCGGGGGGGCCCAGGGGGGCCGCGCAGATTTCGGCGAAACTGGCGCGGGCGACGCCATGGGCGTAGCGGGGCAGCGTCAGGGTACGGCCCAGAAGCGAGATATCTAGAGGGTCGCCGGGGGCTGCGTCGGTCAGCTCCGCCCACGCGCGATCGAGCGCGGCGTGTGCGGCGGCATCGGCCGGCGTCAGATAGACGGGCAGGCCTTTGATGCGATCGAGGCGATAGTCCACCGGGCCGGCAAGGCGATGGATTTCCAGCTTGTCGTTGAGCAGCCCGATAAAGGGCAGGAAGAGCTGCCGGTTGATGCCGTCCTTGTAGAGATCGTCCGGCGGGCGGTTCGAGGTGGCGACGATGATGACATTGCCCTCGAACAGCGCTTCGAAGAGGCGGCCAAGCAGCATCGCGTCGGCGATGTCGGTGACCTGGAACTCGTCGAAGCACAGGAGCTGCGCTTCACGCACGACGCGCTTGGCGATCTTCGGAATCGGATCGCCCGGCTCGTTCGCGCGCAAGTCGCGGATCGCCGCATGCATCTCCTGCATGAAGGCGTGGAAATGCACCCGCCGCTTGGCTTCGATCGGGGCGCTCTCGAAGAAAAGGTCCATCAGCATGGACTTGCCCCGCCCAACGGGACCCCAAAGATATACCCCTTTCGGCGGCGCGATCTTGCGCGTGAAGCCGAGGAAGCCGCGCGAGCGGCCCTTGGCGTAGTCGCCGAGGGCTTTCCACAGCGCGTGCAGGCGCGCAACGGCAGAGGCCTGCGCAGGGTCGCTCTTCAGCACCCCGGCGGCAAGGCGCGCGGCATAGGCTTCTTCAGGCGATGACATCGTGCGGCTTTTAGGGCGACTCGGCGCCGCGCGCCAAGGTCACCCGCCGGTCAGGCGCTTCACCACCAGCGTGTCGAAGCTGTTGGCATCATAGCCGATATAGACCATCCACCGGCCGTTCTCCTGCCAGAAGAGGGCCGGCACGTAGAGGTCCAGGCCGTTGGCCTTCAGGATGTCGCGCAGGCTCGCCTGGAACGCGCGGCTCTTTTCGACCCATGCGGCGCGTTCGCCGCCGTCGTCGGCGGAGGGCGGCAGCGTTTCGGTTTCGTAGAAGGTCGCGGGGTCAGTCTCGTACCAGCGTTCGTAAAGCGCGTAGTCGCGCGTCTTCCACAATTCCGCGACCATGGCGCGCTCGCCGGGCTTTGAGCGCGGCTTGCCGTCGGCCGCGTCGGGGCGGGCATAGAGGATGCTGCGTATGTCGATCCCGGCCGCTTCGAGGGTCGGGAAAGCCGCGAGGCGCTGGATCACGCAGTCGGGGCAGGAGCGGAAGCCGACGTCGTAGACGGCGGTGCCGGTGTTGCCCTTGTGAACCCAGCCCGCCGACTCCAGCAACTCGCCGAGGTCGCCGGCGCGGACCGTGATCGGCCGGACCTCAGCGAGCGCTTCCTGAGGATTGGTATCCTCCAGCCGCGGCGGCGCTTCGGCAGCCCACGCGCCCGCGAGGAGCAGGCATAGTCCGAATGAAGCTAGGCTCAGGCGAAACATGGTCATCCCATGCCCATCAAGGCGCGGCGCGGCTATAGGTTCCATCCAGCGTCGCGCGCACGCCGCACCAATATTGGCAACCTTCCGATTCCAGGGTCAGCACATTGCCGTCGGGCGTCACGGTGATGCGGCAGGTCTCGTCCCAGCCGTCATAGCTGCGCGCGTAGACATAGTTGCCGGCGGAGTCTTCCTTGGCCGTGTCGGTCTCGAAGGAACAGGTGTGGTCGCCGCCGCCGACCGTCGACACCGTCATTGCGACAAGGCCGTCGGGATAGCGGACGATGCCGAGCGTGCCGTTGTCGGAGGCGAAGCTGCCGGCGGCGAAGTCGTCTTCGCCGGACATCCCCACCAGTTCGTCGAGGCGCTGCATGTAGCGGCTGACGACGCAGCCATAGGCGTCGCTGGTCTTGCAGGCGTCGCGGGCTTTCAGGAACTCCGCCTGGCTCGCCTTCAATGCCGCCGCGCCGGCAGAGCCGACAGCGGCCAGCGTCACCTTGTAGGCCTTCGCGAGCTGGCGGTCGTACCAGCCGAGGCCCGGCATATCGCAGAGGAAATGCTCCATCTCGGACTTCGCCTTGGCGCAATCGAAGGACGGGCCGATCGGCTCGTCCTCAGCCCGGACGCTCGCGCAGAACAGCGCCGCGGCAGCGACGGCAATGATGGATCGGATATGCATGAAAATCTCCCTCGGCGCCGTTTAGCGCGCCGTACCCGATACGTCCCCTGCGACTCCGCGTCGCGTGGCAGCTTCGCGACACACATTACAGGCGAGGGCCTGTGGCAAAATCGAATATTCTTCGATGCGGCTTGTGGGTACGCTGCAACGCAACGCCAGCGCCGGCGGCCTTCCATGCTTGGCCCATGGGCCGGGGAGCGATGTCATGATTGCGACCGAGAAGGCGCGCGACCGGCGTGCGTCGCTGCGAAGGTCGTCATCGATGACGGCTGCTGCGGCGGCGCTCGGCCTGTTCTCGTGCCCGACGGCGTCGGCGATCGTCTCCAACAGCTACGACACCGACCCGGCGGGTCTCATCGACGTCGCGGGCAACTGGGGCAGCGTCGGCCGCCTGTTCATCGATCGCCAGTCGCAGGGCGGCGCCTTCGTCTGCACGCAGACGCTCATCAATCCGCGCATGGTTCTGACCGCGGCGCATTGCGTCGCGACGGGCGGCGGCGTGGACCAGGGCGCGTTCTATGACGGCGCCTATGGCAGCCGCGTCGGGGTGACCTTTCTGGTGAACCCGATCTCCGGCCCCGGCGGCAACGTCCAGGGCACCTTCTTCACCACCGGCGTCGTCTCCCCCTACGCGATCGTCGGCTCCGACGTCGTCGTCAACCCGAGCTATGACGGGTTCTTCGAGGGCGATGTCGCTATCGTGGCGCTGAGCCAGGCGATCCCGACCTTCGCCGCCGGCAGCGATGCCGCCGTCATCGACCCGATCGCGCTGCTGATGTCGCCGCTCGACCAGCTCGAAGCCGTCACTTTCGTCGGCTACGGCAACACCGGCGACGGCACGCACGCGTCCTTCGCCAGCACGCGCCGGCGCGTGGGTCAGAACGTCCTCGGCTACATCGGCAGCTTCTACAATCAGGAAGTCCTGGCGCGTCCGATAGACGATGTCTGGCTGTTCGGCCCCAATCTCGACCCGGACTATCAGCGCTTCTACATGACCGACTTCGACGATCCGCATCGCGGCACGGCGGAGGCGAACCCCTTCGACTTCAATGCCTTCGGCGGCGATGCCGTCGAGCACGAGGCCACGACCGGCGGCGGCGACTCCGGCGGCCCGCTCTTCGTCCCGCGATACGGGGGCTATGTGCAGGCCGGCACGCTCACGGGCGGCTCGCGCTACAATGTCCTGCAACCCTTCGATACCTTCGGCGGCACGACGGCACACACCCCGCTCTATCTCTTCGGCAACTGGCTCGCGCTCAACAATCCCTACAAATACCTCATCGCCCGTGACGGCGATTTCGACTGGACCGACACCTTTGCGTGGCAGGAGGTGTTGGATCCCGCCTTCGTCGTCGACACCGGAACAGGGCTCGTGAACGGACTGCCCGAGGCCGACGCCGGCATCACGGCGGACGGCGATCCCGTGGGTACGGTCAACGAGGCGCCGTATTGCTTCTTCTGGGGCGACCCTACCTATGAGTCCTATTATCCGGCCTTCACGCCGAGCGGATTCCTGCCCGGAGGCTTCTGCGACCGCACCGACGGCTCGCATGGCGGCATCGGCGGCCCGCCCTGGGGCAGCACCGGCGGCACAGCGACGACGACGGCAGAGGGTGAGGTAGGCGAAGGCGTTCCGCCGCACGATCAGGTGTCCGGCTATTTTCCGCTGCCCGAGCCGGAATTCTCGCCGACGCCGGCACCGTCCGACCATCCGCCGGGATCCGGCATCGTCTGGACGCCGCGCGCCTGGGTGCCGAACAACACGGACGGCAGCCTCGCCACGCCCGCGACCTATTTCGACGTCACGCTCGGCGGCAGCGGCTCCATCACGCTCGACAATTTCAGCGCCACCGTCGACCGGCTTCGCATCACCGGCCCCGCGCGTCGCCTGCTGATCGGCGACAACGGATCGCTGGAGACGTGGCTGTCGCCGGAGATCACGGGCGGCTTCCTGACGGTCGACGGCCTCTTCACCTCGCACCGGAATATGTGGCTGCTGTCTGGTGTCGTCGAAGGGAGCGGCGAAATCGCCTTCAGCCCGACGAGCCTGTTCGGCGAAACCACCGGCACCACGCTCTACAATATCGCCGGCGTCATCAGTCCCGGCTCGGCGAGTACCGTCGGCACGCTCAGCATCACCGGCAATGTGCAGTTCACCAGCGCGTCGACATTCCTGGTCACAATCGGCGCGAGCGGCGCCGACCGGCTCGACGTCAATCCTTACGCTGTGTCGTCCGGCGGCTTCGTCGACTCCGACAATGCGAGCCTGCGCATCGTGTTCGCTGACGGCTTCGTGCCCGCCTACGGCTCGGCCTACAAAGTCATTGGCACGCGGTTCGACGGTCTCTCCGGCGACTTCGTCCTGAATGGTGCTGACCTGCCCGGCGTGCTGACCGTGCGCTACGGTGTAGAGTCTGAGTTCGATCCGATATTCGGACAGGACTTCGGCGTTCTGACCATCGGCGCGCTGCCGTTCGTGTCGGCGGCGACGTATGTGTCGCCGGAGCAGCGGGTGATCGCGCAGGCGCTGGACGACATCCGCGGGCAGGGCGGCTATCCGGCACTGGCGGACCTCTACAGCTCGCTGGATCCGACGTCGGAAGCGCAGTTGCCGGCGGCGTTCGAGGCGATGACGCCGCTGAATGCGCTGGCGGCGACGAGCCTCGCCGAGGCGGTCGACCGGCTCGTCGTCCGGGCCGTCGCGGACCGGAGCGAGCAGCTCATCAGCGGCGGCGGCCACGGCATGCAGGTCTCCGGACTCCAAATGCTCGGTCTCGGGCCGCAGCTCGCCTCGGCTGATCCCTATGACGCCATGATGATGGGGACGGCGGCGGTACTGGCGGCGCAGGAGCAGGCGGCGTCGATGGGCCAGTTCCGCCTGAAGGAAGGGTGGGGCGGATTCCTGAACGTGACGACGCTGGTCGATGCGCGCGTGCATGTCACCGACTTCATCGGCAGGACGGGCATCGACTCCACCGGCGGGGCGCTCGGCATCGACTATTCCTTCGAGGACGGACAGGGCTTCGTCGGTGCGTCGCTGTCGTATGTGACGGGCAAGACCGATCCGATCGCCGGGCTGCAAAAGACGGATGTCGCCGGCTACGGCGTCAGCCTCTACGGCGGCGTGCGCTGGGACGGGGCGTTCCTGACCGGCCAGGTCGGCTACAGCCGGCAATCCTACGACATGACGCGCGTGGTGCCGCTGTTGCTGGGCAACCAGACGCTGACGGCCGATCCCGCCGGCTCCATCTACAGCGTCGAAGCCAAGGCGGGCTACGATTTTACGATCGCTGACGTCGGTGCCGTCACGCCGTTTCTCGGCGTAACCGCGCTGGTCATCGGCATTGACGGCTACACGGAAAGCGGCGGTGCGGCGGCGCTGGCGTTCGAGGATCGCGAGGTGACGGAGATCGATGGTCGCATCGGTCTCGCCTACAAAGGCAGTTTCGATCTCGGCGGCGGCACGATCCGGCCCCGCGCCGCTGTCGCCTATGCCGTCGATATGAAGTCGGGCGACAATGACGGCCTCGTCGCCGCCTTCGCCGGCTTCCGGCCGGTGCTGCTGCCGTTCCCGGATGTCGAACGCGACAGCGGCTGGGTCGAGTACGATGTCGGCGTCGCATACGAGGCCGAGCGCTGGGGTGTCACGCTCTCCTATTACGGCGCCGACAACGGACAGATCGACAGCGGCGCCGTGTCGGGACGGGTCAGCGTGGCCTGGTGACGCCGCTGCCGGCGGTGACCCAAGAGCAAACCTCTCGGGTCACCGGACCGGAGCTACATGCCGCCGTCGACGCGGATGATGGCGCCGGTGGTGAAGCTCGACGACGGGCTCGCGAGGAACAGCGCCGCGGTGATGATCTCTTCCGGACGGCCCGGGCGGCCGAGGGCGTTGTTCGACTTTTCGCGCGCTTCTTCCGTCCACGCCTTCGCGATGTCGGTGAGGAACGGACCGGGCGAGATGGTGTTCACGCGCACTTTCGGTCCGTATTCGTGCGCGAAGGAAACCGTCATCGCATTCATCGCGGCCTTCGCGCCCGAGTAGGGCACGACCGCGGGGAGCGGATGCAGTGCGCCGGATGACGAGACGTTGATGATCACGCCGCCGTCGCCGTCATACATGCGCTTGGCGACCAGCGCGCCCAGGCGGAAGGGACCCTTGAAGTTCAGGTCCATGATCTTGTTGTACCATTCCTCAGTCACCTCGTGGCTGGGGATGCGCGGGCTCATGCCGGCGTTGTTGACGAGGATGTCGACGCGGCCCCATTCGCGATAGACCGTGTTGACCAGCTTCTCGGCCTGGTCCCAGTGCGACATGTTCACTGAGACCGCGAGCGCCTTGCGGCCGAGCTTGCGAATCTCCGCGGCGACCTCTTCGCAGGCGTCCAGCTTGCGGCTCGCCACGATGATGTCGGCGCCGCGTTCGGCGAAGGCCTTCGCCATCTGGTAGCCGAGGCCGCGGCTGCCGCCGGTGATCAGCGCGATCTTGCCGCTCAGGTCAAAATATTCGTCTTTCATCTCGCCCTTCCTGCTTTGTTGCCGCTACAATTCGAGCAAGGGAGGCAAAGTCAATGATCGAACGGCACATCGCATACAGCGCCGACGGGCGCGACATGATCGGCACCTATGTGGTGGGTGACGGGGGCGGAAAGCGGCCGGCCGTGCTCGTGTGCCATGAAGGCCCCGGCCTCGACGATCATGCGCGCGGCTATGCCCGGAAATTGGCGGACCTCGGCTATGCCGCATTTGCGCTCGATTATCATGGCGGCGGCAAGCCGCTGACGGATCGCGACGCGATGATGGCTCGCTTCGGCGAGCTGATGGGTTCGCCCGACCGCATCGTCGCGCTGGGCAAGGCGGGGCTGGACCAGCTCCTCGCGCAGCCCGAGGCCGATGCTTCGCGGAGCGCCTCGATCGGATTCTGCTTCGGCGGGACGATGTCGTTCCAGCTCGCGCGCGCCGGCATCGACATCAAGGCGGCCGTGGGCTTCCACGCCGGCCTCGCCACAACCGCGCCGGCCAAGGCGGGAGCCGTCAGGGCGAAGGTGCTGGCGCTGATCGGCGTCGACGATCCCATCATCCCGCCTCAGCAGCGCGCCGACTTCGAGAAGGAAATGACCGAGGCGAAGGCCGACTGGCAGATGATGCTCTACGGCGGTGCGGCGCACAGCTTTACCAACCCGGCAGCGGCGAATCTCAACATGCCGGGCATCGTCTACGACGCGAAGACAGAGAAGCGCTCGTGGCGGGCGATGCTCGATCTTTTCCAGGAAGTGTTCTGAGGGACGCCGTGGCTGCGTCGCACATCACGCTATATCACAACCCCAAGTGCGGCACGTCGCGCAGCGTGCTCGCCCTGATCCGTGAGGCGGGTTTCGAGCCCGAAATCGTCGAGTATATGACGTATCCCGTGACACGGTCCGCGCTCGCGCGGATCGCGATGCGCATGCCGGCGCACGACATGCTCCGGACCAAGGAGCCGCTGGCGCAGGAGCTCGGCCTCGTGCATCCGGGCACGCCGGACGGCGATATCCTGGATGCGATTGCGACCAACCCCGTCCTGCTCAACCGGCCGATCGTCGAGACGCCGAAAGGCGCGCGCGCGTGCCGTCCGGCGGAGCTGGTGAAAGACCTGCTTTGAGCCTTCTCCATCACCGGCCATCGGAGGCGCCGTGAGCTATCAGCATATCCTCACCGAGACGCGCGGCGCGGTCCGCATCATCACGATGAACCGGCCGGACCGGCTCAATGCGTGGACGCGCGCGATGGGCCGCGAGAAGGCGCATGCCATCAACGAAGCCAATGCCGACAGGAGCATCGGCGCGATCGTCCTCACAGGCAGCGGGCGTGGGTTCTGTGCGGGCGCCGACATCCGCGACACGCTCGAGAACGAGAGCAAGCAGCGGGACGTGACCGGGCCGGTCGACAGGACCGAGGACACGGACTGGATTCTGCTCGTGCGCCGTTCCAAGCCGATGGTGGCGGCGGTCAACGGCGTCGCGATCGGCATGGGCTGCACGATGCTGCTGTGCTGCGACACCATCGTCGCAAGCGAGGCCGCGAAGTTCGCGATGCCGTTCGTGCGGCTCGGCGTGGTGCCCGAACTCGGTTCGACGCAATTGCTGGCGGCGCGCGTCGGCTTCGGGCGGGCGAGCGAGCTGTGCCTGTCGGGACGCACATTCAGCGCGGCCGAAGCGCGCTCGTATAACATGGTGGAAGACGTCGTTCCGCCGGACCGGCTAATGGAGCGGGCGATGGAGATCGCGAACTCGTTCGCGCCGCACTCGGCGCTGGCGCTGCGGCACACCAAGCAGCTCTTCACGCAGAACTATGCCGAGCCGGATATGGAGGTCGTGCATATCCGCGAGACTGCGGCCTTCGAGGAGTGCGCCGACTCGGCCGAGCATAAGGCCGCGATCGCCACGTTCCTGAACCGCGCACGGTCGTGACGCGCCCGGCGCCCGACCAGCATCCGCGCCTTTTCATCCGCGTGATGATCGGCAAGGACGGCAAGCTTGGGCCGGGCAAGGTCGCGCTGCTGGAAGGCATTGCGGCGCAGGGCTCGATCGCGAAGGCAGCGGCGGCGATGAAGATGAGCTATCGCCGCGCCTGGCTGCTCGTCAAAGCGACGGAAGAACTTGTCGGCAAGCCGGTGGTTGAGACGGCGATCGGCGGTGCCGAGGGCGGCGGCGCACGCCTCACGAAAACCGGCAAGGCCGTCGTCGCCGCCTATCGCGAGATCGAGCGCGAGGCGGCAAACGGGGCGCGGGCCAGCCTCGAGGCGCTGGCGAAGCTCGCCAAGACCTAGAACGACACCTGCGAGCGCAGCGAGAGTACCCGGTAGCTCTGGCCGATCTCCGCACCCACCGGCGGCGTGGCGGGCGAGGGGCCGAAGGGCGTCAGGTCGCCGACGCGCGCCGGGTTGAGGCGGTCCACATCGACGAACTGGTAGCCGAGCGTGAAGCGCAGGTTCTGGTTCCAGTACCAGTTGGCGCCGAGGGTCCAGATGTCCTGCTCGCCGCCGCGAATGCTGTCAGCTGCGCCGAGCGTGCCCGCGGCGCCTTCGCGGTAGTTGAGATCCGTGTGGCTGTAGCGCACGGCCAGTTCCACCGCACCGATGCCTGACGAGCCCTGGAAGGTCGCCGCCGGTCGCGGCATCGCATAAGACGCGTTCGCCATCGAATAGCGCTTCTGCTCGCCGGTGACGATCCACGAACCTTCCGCGTACCAGCCCTGGAAGCGTGGATCGCTGAGTGTCGAGTCGCGCCGGTTTACCCCGTACCAGAAATACTCGGCCTGGAAGTTCAGGTTCTTCCAGTTGCCGGCAAGTTCTGCGCCGGCGGCATAGACGCTGTCAGCGTTGATGCTGCCGGTGTCGATGAGGCGCGTGGAGTCGACACGAAGCTCGGGCCGGTCACGCAGGCGCACGGGGCTGCGCGCCGTGACGTCCGGTCCCTGATCGGCGGGCTTGAAGACGTAGGAGAGGTTCGCGCCGACATGCAGATTGTAGTCGCTGCCGGTGGCCGCGAGTCCGGCGACCCGCGCGATGACGGCGCGCTGTTCGTCGAAGGTCTCGGCGTCGCCGAAGGTGCCGCCGGTCAGGTGCAGGGCGGCGAACCAGCGCTCGCCATTGGCGCGGGCGCCGACCGCGTAGCGGCCGTCGGCGCCGGCGAGCGCACGGGACAACTCGGCCGGGGACGCGCGTTCGATGAACATCGTGTCGTCCGAGCTCGTCGCGTCGTCCAGATTGGCGGGCGGCGAGAAGGCGCCGACCTGGAAGGTGAACGGCGCAAGACCGGTGTAGCTGATCCAGCCTTCGTTCAGCCGCGAGGGGCCCTCGGTGCCGCTGCCGCCCATCTCGAGCACGACGCGGTAGCCGAAGTCCTTGGCGAGCTTGCCCTCGACGCCGATCTGGGCGCGGCGGAAATTGCCGCCGTCGGAGAGGTCGCGGGCGGAGACGATTTCGCGGTTGGCGGTGGTGCCGACAGAACCGCGGCGGAAGTCGGTCGCCTGCGATCCGGCACTGTCCTGGTCGTAGGAGGCGAGGTCGAACTGGAGTCGGCCGCGGATGGTCGCCGAGAAGCGGCCGTCGGACGATTGAATGGTGGGCCGTCCGTTCACGAGGCTGACGGAGGGTTGCTCCTTGGCGACGATGCGGGCCCGCTTGGCTTCCGCCTCCAGGGCGGCGACGCGCGACTCGAACGGAGCGGGCGGCGGCACGCCGGCGTCAGCGGCGGATTGCGGCCCGGCGCCGCGCTTCTGGGTGCGCTTTTTCAGCGAGTCGATTTCGGCACGCTGCGCTTCGATCTGCGCCTGCTGGGCTTCGATCGTCCGTTGCATCGCATCGAGGCGCTGGAGGATTTCCTCGTTGCTCGCGGCGGCAGCGACGCCGGTCAGCGCCAGCGCGCTGGCAGTCGCCAGCAAGGTGCGGGCTATTGCTCTCATTGCGGCGCCCCCAGGACCGTAAATCCGCGCCGGGCGAAGATCGCGCCGGCCTCAGGGGTCTGAAGCCACCCGACGAAGGTGGCGGCGCCCGGTGCGCCGCCCTTCACGGCCGCAGCCGGATAGACGATCGGCAGATGCGTGTCGTCCGGGAAGGTGTCGACGACTTCCACCTTGGGCTCGGCCATTGCGTCCGTGGCATAGACGATGCCGAGCGGCGCCTCGCCCAGCGACACATAGGCAAGCGCGACGCGGACATTGTCGGCCCGGAGCAGGTGATCGGCGACCTGGCCCCAGACGCCAAGGGTCGTCAGCGATTGGCGGGCGTATTTGCCGGCGGGGACGGCGTCGGGGTCGCCGACGCTCAGGCGGCCGCCGTTCAGCGCTGCGACGAGCGCGAAGTTGGGCGTGATCTTCAGCGCCGGCGCCGCGCCTTTCGGAGCGATGAGAACGAGGTGGTTTCCGACGACATTGGCGCGGGTTTCAGGCACAATGAGGCCGCGGTCGGCGAGGTAGTCCATCCACTCCGTATCGGCGGAGATGAAGACATCCGCTTCGGCACCGTTCTCGATCTGGCGGGCGAGGGCGGATGAAGCAGCAAGGGAGGAGACGATGGCGACGCCCGTCTTGGCCTCGTAGGCCTTGCCCAGTTCGTCCATGGACTCCTTCAGCGAGGCGGCAGCGTATACGGTCAGCTTGTCGTTTGTCGCTGTCGCCGGAGTAAACGCAAGTAGCGCAGCCGCAGCGAGCGCTGCGCCCCATTTTGTCCAGATACCCATGCAGAACAGCCCCACTCGTCGTATTCCACTGAATATAACGCGTCGATGTCGGGACCGGTCAAGACGCAGTGCGGCCACACTTGGGGCGGAGCGAAAGCAATCCGTCAGCGCATACCAAAGGAGGCACCTATGAAGCTCAGCGCCCGCAATCAGCTCCGCGGGAAGGTCGTCGCGGTCCAGAAGGGGCAGACGACCGCCCATGTGCGGATCGACATCGGAGGCGGCGTGATCGTTACGTCGTCGATCACCAACGAGGCCGTCGACGATCTCGGCCTGAAGGTCGGGGATGACGCGTTCGCGGTGATCAAGGCGTCGGACGTCATGGTGGCGAAGTAGCCCACGACGCGCCGGCGCAAAGAAGAAGGCCGGCGGTTGCCCGCCGGCCTTCCATTACGAATCCGCGAATTCGGGTCCTGAGACCTTCGCGCGGCCTTGCTCAGGCCCGCGAACCCTCGCCGAAAGCGACGGTCCAGATCTCAAGCGTCCGAAGACGCGTTTTCAGGCAATGAGACACTGGATCACCTCCTTCCGTTGGTTGACGACAACCCCAATATAGGGCGGGAAGGGGCCTAGAGCTAGTGGGGTGCGATGGCGGCCGACAACGAACACGATACAACCGTGCGGCTGCCGCCGTTCCATGCGCTGCGGGCCTTTGAGGCGGCAGGGCGGCATCTGAGCTTTGCCCGCGCCGCCGACGAACTCGGCGTCAGCCCGGCGGCGGTCAGCCAGCATATCCAGCAGATGGAGGAATTCGCCGGCCAGCCGCTGTTCCGCCGGCTCGGCCGCCGCGTCGAACTGACCGACGCTGGCCAAGCGGCATTGGCTCATGTCGCCGCGGCGATGGCGAGTCTCGCCGATGCGGCACGCATCATGCGGCTGCCGTTGCGGGGGCAGCGCGTGTCGGTGTCGGTGGCGCCGTCCTTCGCCATCAAATGGCTGGTGCCGCGGCTCGAGCGGTTCAAGGACCTGCATCCCGACGTCGAGGTCTGGGTGTCGGCCGACATGGGGCTCGTGGACTTCGCGGTGGCCGATGTCGACCTCGCGATCCGCTACGGGGCCGGCGGCTATGCCGATGCGCAGGCGCAGCAACTTCTGTCGGAGAGCGTGGTACCGATCTGCTCGCCGTCGCTGATCGAGGGCAAGGACGGGCTCAGGAAGCCGGAAGATTTGTCGCGCTTCGCCCTGTTGCATGACGACAGTCCGGACCGCGATCCGTCCTGCCCGACCTGGCCGATGTGGTTGCTGGCGCGGGGCCTCGATGCCGAGCATGCGCGCAAGGGGCTGCGCTTCAACCAGTCGAGCCTGATCGTCGAGGCGGCGATCGCCGGCAAGGGCGTGGGCCTGGCGAAGCGCCAGTTGGCGGCGGCGGATATCGCGGCCGGACGCCTGGTGACGCCGTTCGAGAATTCCGACACGCCGATCAACTTCGCCTATTGGCTCGTCTGGCGGCGCGGCCGCACGTTCTCGCCCGGGCTCAAGGCCTTCATGGACTGGATCCGGGACGAGGCGGGCGGCGCCGAAGCGGACCCCGGCGCAGGAATCTAGCCGACGAAGGCGCGCTCGATCACGAACTGGCCGGGCTCGCTGACCGCGCCTTCGTGAAAGCCCGCCTTTTCGAGCAGCGCCTTGCAGTCGGCAATCATCGGCATGGAGCCGCAGATCATCGCCCGGTCCGTTTCCGAATTGAGCGCCGGAACGCCCAGTTCGCGGAACACCTGGCCGGACTCGATCAGGGTCGTGATGCGGCCGGTCCGGGGTCCGGCTTCCTGGGTCACCGAGGTGTAGTGCACCAGCTTGTCGCCGACCATTTCGCCGACGAGCGGATCATCCTTCAGCGAGGCCACGAGCTGCTCGCCATAGGCCAGCTCGGCGGCCTGCCGGCAGGTATGCATGAGGATGATCTTTTCGTAGCGCTCATAGGTCTCGGGATCGCGGATCACCGAGGCGAAGGGCGCGATGCCCGTGCCGGTCGAGAGCAGATAGAGGCGCTTGGCCGGCGTCAGCGCGTCCAGCACCAGTGTCCCTGTAGGCTTGCGGCCCAGGAGGACCTCGTCGCCGACCTGGATTTTCTCCAGTTTCGAGGTCAGCGGGCCGTCGGGAACCTTGATCGAATAGAATTCGAGCGTTTCGTCCCAGCTCGGTGACGCGACGGAATAGGCGCGCAACAGCGGCCGGCCGCCATCCATCAGACCGATCATGACGAATTCGCCGGAGCGGAAGCGAAAGCTCGCCGGCCGCGTCAGGCGAAAGGAAAAAAGCCTGTCCGTCCAGTGCCTTACTTCAAGCACAGTCTCGACAGTCGGCCCGGTCGTCTTGGGCGGGGGCTTCACGGCAGCAGCTTCGGACATGCGCAATACCTAGTCTCCGGGCGGCGCGATGCCATGCCGCTTCCTGATAAGCCACTTAAGCATGCCTTAAGCGCCGCCACATCGCCCGCGGCGGCCCAACTGCCTACGTCAGCCCACGTCAGACAGATTGGCCAAGTCATGTACCGATACGATGCGGTAGATCAATTGATGGTCGAGGAGCGGGTCGCCCAGTTCCGTGGCCAGATGCAGCGCTTTCTCGCCGGAGAGCTTACCGACGAGCAATTCCTGCCGCTTCGGCTCCAGAACGGACTTTATATCCAGCGCCACGCCCCGATGCTGCGCATCGCCGTTCCGTACGGCATGCTGTCGTCTGCCCAACTGCGCATGCTGGCGCGGATCGCGCGGGAGTATGACCGCGGCTACGGCCACTTCACGACCCGCCACAATTGTCAGTTCAACTGGCCGAAGCTGGAGGACGTGCCGGACATCCTGGCGCTGCTCGCCAGCGTCCAGATGCATGCCATCCAGACCAGCGGCAACTGCGTCCGCAATACGTCGACCGATCATCTCGCCGGCGTCGCGGCGGACGAGATCGTCGATCCGCGGCCCTATTGCGAGCTGATGCGCCAGTGGTCCACCTTCAACCCGGAATTCGCCTATCTGCCGCGCAAGTTCAAGGTCGCCTTCAACGGCGCCGCCGAGGATCGCGCGGCGATCGGCGTGCACGACCTGGCCTTCGAACTCTCGCGCGACGAGACGGGCGAGGTGGTGATGACGGTTCGCGCCGGCGGCGGCCAGGGCCGCACGCCGCGCATCGGGCCGGTCATCAAGGAGAACCTGCCCTGGCGCGAAATGCTGACCTACACCGAGGCGGTGCTGCGCGCCTACAACCGCTGGGGCCGGCGCGACAACAAGTGGAAGGCCCGCATCAAGATCCTGGTCGAGGCGATCGGCGCGGAGCGCTTCTCCGCCGATGTCGAAGACGAATGGCAGTATCTCAAGGGCGGTATCGCCCAGATCACCGACGAGGAGTTCAGGCGCATCGCCGACAGCTTCGTCGACCCGCCCTATCTGCCGGACGACGAAGCCTTTGCCGACGTCTCGCTCCTGCGCATCAACAACAAGCGCTTCGATACCTGGCTTCGCCGCAACGTGGTCGCGCACAAGCGTCGCGGCTATGCCGCCGTCACATTGAGCCTGAAGCGCACGGGTCCTGCGCCGGGCGATGCGACCGACGTCGAGATGGATGCCGCTGCCGAGCTCGCCGACCGGTATTCGTTCGGCGAACTGCGCGTTTCGCATCACCAGAATCTCGTCCTGACCGACGTCGCCCGCAAAGACCTCTTCGCGTTGTGGCAGGACGCCGACAAGGCCGGGTTCGCGGAGCCCAATGTCGGCCTGATCAGCGACATCATCTCCTGCCCGGGTGGCGACTTCTGCTCCCTCGCCAATGCGCGGGCCATTCCCATCGCGACCGCCATCCAGCAGCGCTTCTCGGCGGAACAGCAGGAAGACATCGGCGAACTGTCGATCAAGATTTCCGGCTGCATCAACTCCTGCGGCCACCACCATGTCGGCCATATCGGCGTGCTCGGCGTCGATAAGAACGGCGAGGAATGGTACCAGGTCCTGGTCGGCGGCCGTTCCGACTCGCGGATGGCGCTGGGCGAAATCCTGGGCCGCGCCGTCAAGATCGACGAGGTTCCGAACTTCGTCGAGAAGCTGGTCGAGGTCTACCGGGCCGAACGACTGGCCGGCGAACGCTTCATCGATACCGCAGAACGCATCGGCGTCGAGCCCTTCCGGGCCGCCGTCTACCCGCCAAAGGTCAAGGCTGCATGAGCAAGGTCATCCGGTTTGCCGATCGCCGCGTGCGCATCGAAGACGACTCCTTCACCCTGGTTCGCGATGCCGGCGCTCCGATCGCTCCCGAGGGCGACATTCTCGTGCCGCTCAGCGATTGGCTCGAGCGGCGGGATGCGCTTCTGAACCGCGCCGGCAAGGTCGGCCTATGGGTCAGCCCCTCGGAGGACCCCAAGCAACTCAGCGGGGTGCTGGACGGCCTCGATGCCATCGCCATCGAGTTTCCGAAATTCACCGATGGCCGCGGCTATTCGATCGGAACGCTGCTGCGCAAGCGCTACGGCTGGAAGGGCGAGCTGCGCGCGTTCGGCGATGTGCTGCGCGACCAGCTTTTCTACATGGCCCGTGCCGGCTTCGATTCCTTCGCCGTGCCCGAGACGCGGGATGCGGTGGCGACGGCTGAAGGCCTGAACGACTTCTCGGCCTTCTATCAGGACGCGGTTGCGGATATCGCGCTGCCGGCGCATCGCCGCCGCGAACTGGCGGCGCGCGAGGCGAAGATCACGCGTACGCTGCGCCAGTTGAAGGAGATCGCGGCGCGTCATCCGGGCGCGGCGCTGGCGACCAGCCTGTCGGCCGAGGACATGGTCGTCACCGATCTCATCGCCCGCAACGAACTCCCGATCCACATCTTCACGCTGGACACCGGCCGTCTGCATGAAGAGACGGTCGGCATGATCGGCGAGATCCAGAATCGCTATGGGCTCGCCATTGAGGTCATGAAGCCGGTGCAGGCTTCCGTCGATGCGCATGTCGGCACCCACGGCGCCCATGCCTTCTACGACAGCCTCGAACTGCGCAAGGAGTGCTGCGGCATCCGCAAGGTCGAGCCGCTTAACCGTGCGCTGACGGGCCGTTCGGCGTGGTTGACGGGCATGCGCCGCGACCAGGCGGTGACGCGCGGCCAGCTCGCCGAAGAAGAGCGCGACACCGACCGCGGCATGGCGAAGTTCAATCCCATCGCGGACTGGTCGTGGGAAGACGTGCTGGCCTATGCGGCGCGCTACGATGTTCCGCTGAACCCACTCCATGCGCGCGGCTACCCGTCGATCGGCTGCGAGCCCTGCACGCGCGCGGTGCGTCCGGGAGAAGATCCGCGGGCCGGGCGCTGGTGGTGGGAGCAGCGCGACAGCAAGGAGTGCGGGCTCCACGTCAGCAATCCGCCCCCGCCCATCCTGGTCGCGGCGGAGTAGCCATGACCGCATCACGCCTGTCGCATCTCGACTGGCTGGAGTCCGAGGCGATCCACATCATCCGCGAGGCGGCGGGCGAGCGCACCAATCTGGCGCTGCTGTTTTCGGGCGGCAAGGATTCGGCGACGGTCCTGCATCTGGCGCGCAAGGCCTTCTGGCCCGAGAAGCTGCCGTTCCCGCTGCTGCATGTCGACACCGGGCACAATTTCCCCGAGGTCCTGGAATTCCGTGACGCGGAAGCGCGGCGGCATGGCGAGAAGCTGATCGTGCGGCAGGTCGAGGATTCGATCGTACGCGGCACGGTAAAGCTGCCCCGGCCCGACGCCAGCCGCAATGCCGCCCAGTCGGTGACGCTGCTGGAGGCGATCGAGGAGTTCAGCTTCGATGCGCTGATCGGCGGTGCGCGCCGCGACGAGGAGAAGGCGCGTGCCAAGGAGCGCATCTTCTCGCATCGCGACGAGTTCGGCGCCTGGAATCCGAAGAGCCAGCGCCCGGAGCTCTGGAGCCTCTATAACGCGCGGATCAATGCGGGCGAGCATATGCGCGTGTTTCCGATCTCCAATTGGACCGAGCGCGACGTGTGGGCCTATATCGCGCGCGAAGGCATCGCGCTGCCGACGATCTATTTCGCGCATAAGCGCGACGTGGTGCGCCGCGAGGGACTGTTGATGCCCGTGACGGCGCTGACGCCGCCGCGGACGGGCGAAACGGCGGAGCGGTTGTCGGTGCGGTTCCGCACCGTCGGCGACATCACCGGCACATGCCCGGTCGAGAGCGAGGCCGATACGGTGGAGGAAATCGTCGCCGAGACCGAGATCGCCGAACTCAGCGAGCGCGGTGCGACGCGCATGGACGATCGCGTGAACGAGGCCGCCATGGAGCGGCGCAAGCGCGAAGGCTATTTCTGATGAACGCGCTCGATCTCCAGGCCGAGACCACCAGCGATGCGGGCGTGCTGCGCTTCATCACGGCGGGCAGCGTCGACGACGGCAAGTCCACGCTGATCGGCCGGTTGCTGTTCGATGCAAAGGGGCTGCTGCGCGATCAGGTCGCGGCGCTGAGCAAGAGCCGCGGCGCGAAGAGTGCACAGGACAGCGAACTCGACCTCGCGCTCGTCACCGACGGCCTCGAATCGGAGCGCGAGCAGGGCATCACGATCGATGTCGCCTATCGCTATTTCGCGACGCCGCGGCGGACTTTCGTGATCGCCGATGCGCCGGGGCACGAGCAGTACACGCGCAACATGGTGACGGCGGCGAGCAACGCCGAAGTCGCGGTCATCCTGATCGATGCCAGCCGGATCGCCGGCAAGGGGCTGAAGGCGCAGACGCGGCGTCATGCGACGATCGCCAAGCTGATGGGTCTCAAGATCATCGTCGCGATCAACAAGATGGACCTGACCGGTTGGTCGCGCGCCGTCTATGACGAGATTCGCGACGGGTTCGCGCGGGTGGCGCGGACGCTCGGCATCGAAGATCCGATCTATGTGCCGATCGCGGCGGTTCACGGCGACAACGTCACGCGGCCCTCGCCGCACACGCCCTGGTACGAAGGGCCGCCGCTGCTGGAAATCCTCGAGGCGATCGATGCGACCCGCAGGAATGACGGCGTGGTGCGCTTCCCCGTCCAGCGCGTGCTGCGCATGGCGGATGGCGTGCGCGCCTATGCGGGCCGGCTCGAATCCGGTGTGGTACGCGCGGGCGACGAAGTGCTGGCGATGCCGTCGGGCCAGCAGGCCGTGGTGCAATCGATCCGGACTTTCGACGGCGCGCTGAAAAGCGCGATCGCAGGACAGTCGATCAGCATTGTGCTCGACCGCGATCTCGATCTCGGCCGGGGCGACACGCTGACCTCGCTGGAGGCGCGGGCGGCCAAGGGGCTGGTGGCGGATCTCTGCTGGCTCGATGAGCAGCCGTGGGAGAAGGGCCGCCGCTATCTGCTGAAGCAGGGCACCCGGACCACCCAGGCGCTGATCGACGGCATCGTGTTCGTGCGCGAGATGACGGAACTGTCGGAGGTGGGCGAGGCGGCCGGCTTGAAGCTCAACGACGTCGCCTCGGTGCGTATCAAGATGCGCGATCCGGTGCTGGCCGATCTCTACGGCGAGCGGCCGGCGACCGGTGCGTTCGTGCTCATCGACCCGGTTTCGAACCAGACGGCTGCGGCCGGCATGATCCGCGAGGCGGCGTGATGAGCGGGACCGTTTATCTCGTCGGTGCAGGGCCGGGGTCGGCGGACCTCCTGACCTTGCGCGCGGCGCGCCTCCTGGCCGAAGCCGAGCTCGTCATGCACGACGCCCTGGTGAGCGACGAAGTGCTGGCGCTGGCGCCGCAGGCGCGGAAGCTCAACGTCGGCAAGCGTGCCGGCCGGCATTCGACGGACCAGGCGGTGATCAACCGCCTGCTCGTGCGGGCGGCGCGGCGTCACCGCGTAGTGGTGCGCCTGAAAGGCGGCGATCCGATGCTGTTCGGACGGGCGCAGGAAGAGATCGATGCGCTGCGGGCCGCGGCCATTCCGCACGAAGTCGTGCCGGGCGTGAGCGCGGCGTTTGCGGGGGCTGCCGAGATCGCGCAGTCGCTGACGCATCGGCGGATCGCGCGATCGGTCGTCTTCGTGACGCCGGCGGTGGCGCGCGGTGCCGCAGCCGACGATCGCTGGGCGGATGCGGCGGCAGCGGCGGATACAGCCGTGATCTACATGGGCAAGACGGAAGCGGCCCGGGTACGCGATGCGCTGATCGCGCGCGGCATACCGCCGCGCCGGCCGGCGGTCCTGGTCGAGAGCGCCTCGCGCAACGCGACGGTGCTCGGCGGCTCCGTCGGATCGCTGGATGCGCTCGCCGCGGCGGCAGGCGACGGACCGGCGCTGCTGGTGATCGGCGAAGCCTTTGCCCGGGCGGCGGCCGAACACGCGTCGGCGGTTGCCGACGACGAGGCGCAGAGGGCCTGATCCCATGATCCCGGTGATGCTGGATCCGGCGCGGCTCAGGATCGGTCTCATCGGACGCGGTGATCTCGCACTGAAGCGTCTGGCGTGGTTCCGCAGTCTCGACGCCGAGCCTGAGGTCTTCACGGATGCGCCGGACGGCGGCCTTGCGGCGGGGGCTGGCGGGAACATCCACACCCAGTTGCCCCCGGCGGAGGAACTCGCGCAGTTCGATCTGCTCTGGATTGCCGATCTCGATGCGAAGGCGGCCGCGTCGCTGGCCGGGGCGGCGCGGCGGGCCAAGGTGCTCGTGAATGTCGAGGACGATCTCGCCCATTGCGACTTTCACACGCCGGCTGTGGTGCGGCGTGGGCGTCTCGTATTGGCGGCGGGGACGGGCGGGGCAAGTCCGGCGGTCGCCGCTGCGGTGCGGGCGCGGCTGGAGGTTGAATTTCCGGTGCGCTGGGCCGATGTGCTGGAAGACATCGCGGCCGCACGAACCCGGTTGCGGGATGCCGGTGCTGCGCCGTCCGAGGTTGCGGCGGATGCGCGCGCCCGTCTCGCCGCCGCGAAGCTGATCTGACAAAGTCCCGCAAACGGGAGGCCCTTAGATGCCGCTGACCAACAGTCTGAAGATCACGCCGCTGACCACCCATATCGGCGGGCTCGTCGAAGGTGTCGATCTCAGCCAGCCGCAGCCGGACGAGAGGGTGGCGGATATCCGCGCGGCGCTGCTGGACCGCAAGGTGCTGTTCTTCGAGGACCAGAACATCACACCGCGCCAGCATATCGACTTCGCGGCCCGGTTCGGGGCGCTGCATACGCACCCGCTGTACCCCAGCATTCCGGATATCCCGGAGATGATCGTCCTCGACAACCACAAGGACAATCCGACCGACAACGACGCCTGGCATACCGACGTCACCTTCATCGAGACGCCGCCACTCGGGTCGATCCTGCACGCGCAGCAGCTCCCGCCGGTGGGCGGGGATACGCTGTGGTCGTCGATGACGGAGGCCTACAAGGCACTGTCGCCGACGATGCAGAGTTTCCTGTCGGGGCTTCAGGGCGTGCACGATTTCACGCGGTCCTTCCCGCAGGACCGGCTGGTCGCGCAGAATGCGGGGCGCGACAAATATGAGGAAGCGCGGGCGAAGCATCCGCCGGTGCTGCATCCGGTGATCCGGACGCATCCGGAAACCGGCGAGCCGTGCCTGTTCGTCAATTACGGCTACACGACACGTATCAAGGGGATGCGCGGAGCCGAGAGCAAGGCGCTGCTCGACTTCCTGTTTGCGCATATCCAGAAGCCGGAATTCATCGTGCGCTGGCGCTGGTCGCCGAAGAGCCTGGCGTTCTGGGACAATCGCTGCACGCAGCACTACGCCGTCAACGACTACATGCCGCATCGCCGCGTGATGCATCGCGCGACGATCCTGGGCGACAAGCCGTTCTTCCGCGCCGCAGCCTGAGGAGGGTCCATGAAAGCCGCTGTCTATTACGAGAATGGTCCGCCGTCGGTCCTGAAATACGAGGAAGTGCCGGAGCCGCAGCTTCTGCCGCAGGGCGTGCTGATCGGGGTCGAGGCGATCAGCATCGAGGGCGGGGATACGCTGAACCGGCTGGGCGGGCCGCTGCTGACGCAGCCGCATGTCGTCGGCTACCAGGCGGCCGGGACGATCATCGCGGTTGGTACGGAGGTCACACATCTGAAGGTCGGGCAGCGGGTCGCGACGCTGGACATGGCGGGCAGTCATGCCGAGCGCCGCGCGGTGCTGGCGCGCAATGCCTGGCCGGTGCCGGACGGGCTGGACATCAAGGAGGCGTCGATCGTGCCGGTGACCTTCGGCACGGCGGATGACTGTCTCTTCGAGTTCGGGCGGCTGAAGGCGGGCGAGACGGTACTGATCCAGGCGGGCGCAAGCGGCGTCGGCGTGGCGGCGATCCAGCTTGCGAAACGCGCCGGGGCGACGGTGATCGCGACGGCGTCGAGCCATGAGCGGCTGGAGCGGCTGCGGCCGTTCGGGATGGATCACGGGATCGACTACACCAAGCAGGATGTGGTCGAGGCGGTGATGAAGCTGACCGACAAGAAGGGCGTGAACCTTGTGGTCGACCCGGTCGGCGGGACCACGCTGCAATCCAGTATCAACGCGCTTAGCTATCGCGGCCGGCTGTCGATGGTGGGCGCTGCGGGGCGCGAAGGGCAGAAGGCCGATGTCGGACCGCTGATGGCGGGCAACCGCACGCTGACGGGCGTGTTCCTGGGTGCGGAGATCCTGACCGACCGGGTGCACGACATGATCCAGCGGCATATCGAGGATGTCGCGGCAGGGCGGCTGAAGGCGCTGATCGACAAGACCTTCCCGCTGAGCGAAGCGGCGGCGGCGCACGCCTATATCGAGAGCCGCAAGGCGGTCGGGCGCGTGTTGCTGATCCCCTGAGGGGTCACTTCCAGGCGAAGACCGGCTGTTCCAACTGGTCGACGCGCGTCACGCGGCCGTGCAGCAGTTCGGCGAACTGGTAGAGCAGCGCGGCGGTCGGGGCGTGGATGTGGCGGTCGCGCACCGCGAGGCGGATGACCGGGCGCTCGCTTTCGGGGATCGTGATGAAGATCGCGGCTTGCTCGGCCGCGATCTGGGCCAGCGGGATGCGATAGACGGCGGCGACTTCGTCCGGGTTCGGCGTGATGCGCGGCTTCATCCCGGCCCAGACGATAACCGGTGTGATCGCGTAGCCCGAGCGGGAGTGATAGGCGTCGAGCGTACCCATCACCATGCCTTCGCCGAGCTTCAGCCCGATCTCCTCCTCCAGCTCGCGCAGCGCCGTCTGCACATGGGTCTCGCCGGCATCGCAGCGGCCGCCGGGCAGCGCCCATTGGCCGCTATGGGCGCGCAGGGAAGACTGGCGGCGGGTGAGGAGGAACGAGGCCTGCCCGGAATCGTCTTCGCTTTCGGCGATCGCGATGCAGACGGCGGCGCGTTTCAGGTCGCGCGCATCCTGTTCCTGATGTGGAAACGCGGCGACGCGTTTCGCCACATCGGCCCGCCAATCCTCGGTGAAGGGGAAGTCGATCATTGCGCCGGGCCGGTATCGACGGAGCTGCGCGTCGGCAGCGCAGCGGTGTAGAGGTCGTCGGAAGCGAGGTCGCGGGCGAGCGCGTTGACGCCCTTGATCGCCGCGTGCATCGCGAGGCGCGGATCGGTCGAGCGCGCCAGCGAGACGAAGATGCCGACCTGTTTGTCGGGGATGAGCGCGATGTAGCTCATGAAGCCGCCGATATTGCCGGTCTTCTCCAGCAGAGGTTGGCTGCCGTCCTCGGGCCGCAGCAGGATCCAGGCGAGACCGATGCCTTCGGCATGGCCGGCATGGTCGAGGCCTTCGGCTTCGGTGAGATCGTTTCGGTTGACGTAGATTTCGTGGGCGATGAGGCGGCGTTCGGCGCCGGCGCGGTCCTGGTCGTCCATCTGGTAGCGCATCCAGATCGCCATGTCGGCGGCGGTGGAATAGAGGCCGCCATTGCCGGCCATGACGGTCTGATCCTCGCAGGGCTTCTCCGGAATGCCGCCGGTGATCATGCGGCGGCATTGTTCCGGCGTCGGGGCCGGCGTCGTGTCCTGCATGCCGAGCGGGCCGGTGGTGTAGTGCGCGAGGAGCCTGGGGTAGGGCATGCCGCTGGCCTGGCCGAGGGCGTCGGCGAGAAGGTCGAAGCCGATATTGGAGTAGCTGGCGGCGACGCCGGCGGGCTTCAGCTTCACCTTCTCCAGCCAGTCCCAGCGCGGTTCCGGCGCCTCGCGCGGCAGGCCGGAGGTGTGGGTCGCGAGGTTCAGCAGCCTGATCGGCGCAGCGCCCTTGCCGAACGGCACGATGCGGCCGGAGGGGGCATGGGACTGGAGCGTGTCGTCCAGTGCGACGCGGCGGTCGGCGACCATGGCGGCGAGGACGTCGGAGGTGAAGAGCTTCGACAGCGAGGCGATGCGGACGAGGGAGTGGGCGTCGGGGACGACGCCGTTGCCCGGTGCGGTCTCGCCGAAGCCCCGGAGATAGGTTTCCTCGCCGCGGACGATGGCGACCACCATGCCCGGGGCGACACCGGCGGCATACATGCCGTCGACCGCCGGCTGGACGATGTCGGTGAAGGAGTCGGCCCTGGCGGGAACCAGCCAGACAAAGGCGGTCAGGGCCGCGGCGAATATTCGTTTTCCACTTTTTCCCATGTACGGAAAGTTATCCACAGACTGCGCGGCATTCGAATACCGGCGCGGGAAGGCGGATTTCCGCCCTTGGGATCGCTTCAGGCGGGAAAACGGGGTTTCGTTCATCGGCGCGGCGTCACGGGCGGCATCGGTGGGACCGTCATGCGGCTGGATAGCAGATTTCGGCGCGGGTGCGACGTGCCGGGTATTCGTTTGTCGCTTTTTGCCCCGTGCCTCTCGTCTCTCCTTCGTCCCGATCGGGTTTCCCGATCCTTAATAGGACTGTTTTCCGGAAGTTCAAGGGGCGCAGGCGTCAGGCCGGCTTCACTTGCGCCATGATGGAAAGCAGCCGGCTTTCGTTGTCGTTGAAGAAGGCCATCCATTCCTCGGCCCCGCCTTTGATCTTCCCCTGTGACGTGAAGCGCCACGGGATGGGGACCGCGAAGCGGTGGAGGGGGCGGCGCGTGGAGTGCCGGTGGTGGGGAGAAAGCTTTGTCTCGGCGGTGCTCTGTGATCGCTGTTGAACATTCGGTGGCTCACACGCCCCCTTCCCCCGCTTCGCGGGTACTTCCCCCGTGAACGGGGGAAGATCAGAGGCGCGCGCGTCTTTTGAGGACGACGTAGGGGAAGGGCAAAAGGGTTGTGGCGTAGGGGTGATTCATTACCTTTCGCGCAACAGGCAAAGCAGCAGGGACGGGCATGGCGGGCAGTGGAGATCCGGTCGAGGCGTGGCAGGCGCTGGTGACGAGCCTCGGCGAAGCGGGGCGGCGGATCGCCGAGGCGGAGCTGAGCGAGATCGAGCGCGCCGACGGGATACGGGCGCTGGCGCGTGCGCTGTCGAACCAGTTGGGGCGGCTGGAGGCCGACGACGCGAAGCCGGAACTGGTGCCGTTCAATCTGTGGCGGCAGAAATTCTACATGGACAATCCGGACTTCCTCTACTGGGTGGCCGAGATTGCCAAAGGCGGGCGCTATCGCATCACGGGCACGGCGAAGCATGCGGTGTTCGCGTCGGTGAATGTCTATGCCGGGTCGGGCCTCAAGGCCGACACGGTGGCGCGGGTGACGTCGGACGATCTGAAGCTGGACGCGGAGGGGCGCTTCTCGCTGACGCTGGGCGGGCCGGAAGCCGAGGCGGGCGGGCCGTGGGTCGCGATCCCCGAGGGCGCCAACATGGTGTGGGTGCGCCAGTTCTATGACGACCCGGCGCTGATGGATGGCTCGTGTTCGATTGTGCGGCTTGATGCGGTGGCGGCGCCGCCGCTGATCGAGCCGACCCGCTTCGGGCGGCGGCTCGCCAATCTGGCGGTGACGATGGACACGGCGTCGAAGGTCATGGCGCGGACGGGCAGCGCGCGCGACACCGAAGTGCGCAACGAGGTGCGCGAATGGTCGGAGATGAAAGGCGGCGCAGTCTATACCGAGCCGGGCATTCACTATCAGCGCGGCGCGTGGGAGCTGAAGGAAGGCGAGGCGCTGGTCATCGAAGGCCGGCTGGTGCCGGCGCGGCACTTCACGGTGCTGCTCTATAGCCGCTTCCTGAACTCGCTCGACTATCGCAACCGGCCGGTGTCGTTGACGCGGCCGCGCATGGCGACGGACGCCGAGGGACGGTTCCGCATCGTGCTGGCTGGCGAGAACCCGGGCGTGCCGAACTGGCTGGACACCGAGGGACGGCCCTTCGGACTGTTCGTCATACGCTGGCTGCAACCGTCCGAGACGCCCGAACTGCCGGTGGCGCGCGTGGTGCGTCTGAGCGATCTCAAGGCATGAGCGGTTTGTGGCAGGCGCCGGCCCGTTCGGCGGAGGCACGGGCGATCTATGAGAGTGCAGAGGCGGATCGCGCTGCGAACCCTGAGAAGTACCGGCTGGAGGTCGAACCTCTGGCGGCCGCCGCGCTGGCGAAGGCGCGCGATGCGTCGGACGACGATGGCGACTGGCGCGAGGGGTTTGGCGTCTATGTGAACGCGGCGCGCGAGGAAGGGCGGCTGAACGCGCTCGGCATCCGCAACATGGCGGCGGCAGCTATCGGGCGGGTGCAGTCGCGGTTTGCACTGGCGCGGGCGCTGGCGTCGAAGCCTGAGGTGGCTCAGCGCAAGGTCGAGCGACCGATCTTCATCATCGGCGGATGGCGGACCGGGACCACGCTGATGCAGCGCCTGCTCGGCGCGCTGCCGGCCTTGCGCGCGCTGTATCCGGCTGAATTGTCCGTTCCCGGACGATTTGCCGGGCTGACGGGAGCCGAACGCGAGGCCCTGCTGGACGCGGGCGAAGGCGCGCATCACAGGCTACACACGCTGAACCCGACGATGCAGGCGGTGCACCCGTCGGGCGGGCGGCTCGCGGAGGAATGCGTGCTCGCCATGGGCACGGACATGCGCAACTGGGGCTTCACCTCGACGCTGCGCTGCCCCTCCTATGCGAACTGGTTGCTGGGCCAGGACATGACGGGCAGCTATCGGCGCTATCGCGACATATTGAAGCTGCTGGAGATGCCGGACGGGCGGCGCTTCGTGCTGAAGGCGCCGGCGCATACGGCCGAGCTGGAGCGGTTGCTCACGGTGTTTCCGGATGCCTGCGTGATGCATCTGCATCGCGACGTGGTGGAGACGGTGACCTCAGGCGCCAGCCTGTTCGCGGTGTTCCGCTCGACCTATAGCGATGCAGTCGATGCGGCGGATGTCGGGCGCTATCAGCTCGACATGACCCAGCGCTGGTTCGAGCGCGCGATGGCGGCGCGCGATGCGCACCGGCAAGCCGACGTGCTGGACGTGTCGTTCCCCGAACTGGTGGCCGATCCGGTGGCGATGGCGGAGAAGATCTGCCGGCGGTTCGATATCGGCTGGGGCGATGGCGCGCGTGAGGCGGCGGTGACGCAGCTCGCGGCGCTGAAGACGCAGCACGGGGCGCACCGCTATACGCCGGAGGAATTCGGGCTGGCGCCGGAGGAAATCCGGGCGCGGTTGTCGGGGTATCGCGCGCGGTTCGGGGTGAGCTGAATGATCTTCCTCCGTTGTCGCGAAGCGGCACGCGAGAGGGTGACCTCCACGTAGAGCGCTGTCGTTGCAGAAGGCAGCGCTCTACGTCACGCCCCCTTCCCCGGCTTCGCCGGTACTTCCCCCGTAAACGGGGGAAGATCATTAGGCGGGCTTATTCCGGCAGCTTGACCGGGCGCATCATGGGCATGCCGCCGAGATTGCCGTTCGGGTGCTGAGCGGGGCGATGCGGCTGGGTGGGCATGAGCGAGCGCGGGGCGTTGCCCTGCGGCTTGTGGCCGCCGCTGCGCTGATCGTTGGGGCGGTCGCCCTTGCGGTGCGGCTTGGGCTGGCCGGGCTTGCCATGCGCCTTGTGGCCCTGGTGGCCGGCGGGCTTCGACGCGTGCTGGCGGTGGCCGTTCGGCTTGCCCTGCTGGCGGCGGAGTTCGTGCGGCTTGAGGTCGGTCGATTCCGGTGCGGCCATGTTCGCCGAATTGGCGATCAACTGGCCGCGGCGATCGACGCTGTCGATCTTGATGCGGATGAGCTTCTCGATGTCGCGCAGCAGCGGGCGTTCTTCGTTGTCGACCAGCGAGATCGCGATACCCGAGGCACCGGCGCGCGCGGTGCGGCCGATGCGGTGGACATAGGATTCCGGCACGTTCGGCAGGTGATAGTTGAAGACGTGGCTGACGGCGTCGATGTCGATGCCGCGGGCGGCGATGTCGGTCGCGACGAGGACGTTGATCTCGCCGGCCTTGAAGGCGGCAAGGGCGCGCTCGCGCTGGTTCTGCGACTTGTTGCCGTGGATCGCGGCGGCCTTGATGCCGTCGCGCTCCAGCACGCGCACGACCTTGTCGGCGCCATGCTTGGTGCGGGTGAAGACGAGGCCGCGCACCATGTCGGGGGCGCGCAGGGCCTCGATCAGCGCGGCGTTCTTCTCGGCCGGGTTCACGAGCACGACCGACTGGCGGATGAGCTCGACGGTGGTCGCGACGGGGGTGACCGAGACCTTGACCGGGTCCTTCAGCAATTCGCCCGCCAGCTTGCCGATCTCGCCCGGCATGGTGGCCGAGAAGAAGAGGCTCTGGCGTTTGGTCGGCAGCCGGGCGACGACTTTGCGGATGTCGTGGATGAAGCCCATGTCGAGCATCTGGTCGGCTTCGTCGAGGACGAAGATTTCCGTGTGGTCGAACTTGATGTTGCCCTCGCGCATATGGTCGAGCAGGCGGCCGGGCGTCGCGACGAGGATGTCGACGCCGGCCCGCAGCGCCTTCATCTGCGGCATGTGGCCGACGCCGCCGAAGATGGTGAGGACGTTGAAATTGTAGTTCGCGCCGTAGGTGCGGAAGCTCTCGGCGATCTGGGTCGCGAGCTCGCGGGTCGGCGAGAGGATCAGCGCGCGGCAGGTCTGCGGCTTCCTGTGCGAGGTATGCGCGGCGAGGCGTTGGAGCATCGGCAGGGCGAAGGCGGCGGTCTTGCCGGTGCCGGTCTGGGCAATGCCGAGGAGGTCCTTGCCGGCGAGGATGTGCGGGATGGCCTGCGCCTGGATCGGGGTCGGCGCGGTGTAGCCTTCGCGGGCGAGCGCGTTGAGGAGCGGCTCGGCGAGCGCGAGGTCGGTAAAGCTGGTCACAAAGATACTTTCATGGCCGGGCCTGCGCGCGCGTCGGCGCACAGGGGCGGCGGGGGGTTGAGAACGCCCCGCGTAAATTGGGAGTCCGGAAAATCAGGGTTTGGAACCGTCCCGCCGCCGGCGCCCGTTTATGAGGGCGGCCTTCACGCTGGCGCGCGGGAGAGCATGGCCGGATGTTCCGGCACGGGCGGCATGTAGGCGAAACGGCGGGGAAAATCAAGGCGATGGCCGACAATACCCGCGGGGACGCTTGCCGGGCCGCGCCGGGACACATAAGTCAGGCGCCGAATTCAGGACATTGCCATGACCGAAGCCGCCGCCATTCCCGTCACCGTGCTCACCGGCTATCTGGGGGCGGGCAAGACCACGCTGCTCAACCGCATCCTCACCGAGCAGCACGGCAAGAAATACGCCGTCATCGTCAACGAGTTCGGCGAGATCGGCATCGACAACGACCTGGTCGTCGACGCTGACGAGGAGGTCTTCGAGATGAACAATGGCTGCATCTGCTGCACCGTGCGCGGCGACCTCATCCGCATCCTGGCGAACCTGATGAAGCGCAAGGGCAGGTTCGACGCGATCCTGATCGAGACGACCGGCCTTGCCGACCCCTCGCCGGTCGCGCAGACCTTCTTCGTCGACGATGACGTGCGCGCCAAGACCAAGCTCGACGCCATCGTCACCGTGGTCGACGCCAAGCACATTGCCGGCAGCCTGAAGGACGCCAAGGAGGCGCGCGAGCAGATCGCCTTCGCCGACGTCATCCTGCTCAACAAGACCGACCTCGTCGACGGCGCAGCGCTCGCCGAGACCGAGGCGGCGATCCGCAAGATCAATCCGCTGGCTGAAATCCACCGCACCACCAAGAGCGGCGTCGCCCTCGATGCGATCCTCGACGTGGGCGCCTTCGACCTCGACCGCATCCTGGAGATCGAACCGCACTTCCTGGAAGGCAGCCACAGCCACGGCCATCACGAGGAGGATGTCGAGTCGATCTCGTTCGACACGACCAAGCCGATGAACGGCGAGGCGCTGACCCACTGGCTGCGCACCACGCTGACCACCAAGGGGCAGGACATTCTGCGTTCCAAGGGTATCTTCGACATCAAGGGCGAGACCAAGCGCTTCGTCTTCCAGGGCGTCCACATGCTGATGGACGGCGACCTCACGAGCCCCTGGAAGGCGGACGAGCCGCGCCGCAGCCGGATGGTCTTCATCGGCCGCAATCTCGACAGGGACGAGCTCAAGAGGGGCTTCGAGAGCTGCATCGCGGCCTGAGGGCCGGACCGGAGGGGAGTGGGCCATGTTGCAGGGCGCAATCATCGGCGGCGTGATCGGCCTCATCTATGGGCTGCTCTTCATGTGGCGCGCGAAGCAGGCCAAGGGCGACCGCTACCTGACCGAAATGCCCAAGCGCGTCATCAGCTTCACCGCGCCGCAGACACCCGATGCCGTGCTCGCCGCCGTCGCCAACGGGGTCAGCGGCCTCCCGGCGACACTCGAAGCGAAGAGCGCCAGCCGCGTCGTCCTCACCGACAAGGCGACGCTGTCGAGCTTCGGCTTCTTCTATCCGATCCAGGCGACGCCGGCGCCGGGCGGCGGTTCGACCGTCGAGATCGGCATCGCCAGCCGCGGCAACCAGTGGGGACCGCTGGTCACCAAGGCGCACAATATCTTCGTCGACGCCGCCAAGAAGACGCTCGGCGTCACAGCCTAAAGGCACTCCATGAGTCAGGCCGCTCCTGCACGTTTCCTTGCCAACGACGCCTATGTGACGGGGCTCGCCTATGCCCCCGGCGTCGCCGCCTTCGCGCTCGGCGACGGCACGGTGAAGCTGGTGGCGGACGACGGCGGCGAGACCGTCGCGGCCGCCCATGACGGCGCGGCGCTCTGCCTCGCGGTCTATGGCGACGGCTTCGTCTCGGGCGGCGACGACGGGCGCCTGGTCCGCATCGGGCGGGACGGCAGCGTTACGGAGCTGCTGAAGCTGCGCGGCAAGTTCATCGAGCATGTCGCGGTCAGTCCCGCCTCAGGCGCGCTCGTCTGCGCCGCGGGGCGCGACATCTTCATCATCGCCAAGCCCGGGGCGGCGCCGGCCGAGCCGCTCTCGCACAGGACCTCGGTCACCGGGCTCGCCTTCGACCCCAAGGGCAAGCGCATCGCCTGCGCCCACTATAATGGTGTGAGCCTTTGGTGGCTGGCGTCGGAGACCGCGACGCTGCTCGACTGGAAGGGCTCGCATGTCGGCGTCTGGTGGCACCCGGGCGGCGACTTCGTGATGACGGCGATGCAGGAGAATGCGCTGCATGGCTGGCGTCTGTCCGACAAGCAGCACATGCGGATGGCCGGCTATCCGGCGAAGACCAAGTCGATGGCGTGGTTCTCCAAGGGCAAATGGCTGGCGACCGCCGGCTCGGAGGCCGTCATCTGCTGGCCGTTCGACGGCAAGGGCCCGATGGGCAAGAGCGCGCGCGAGATCGGCCCGCAGGGCTCGATCTGCACCGTCGTCGCGCCGCACCCCAACCGCGACCTCATTGCCTCGGGCCATGCCGACGGCTCGGTCTGGCTCACCCGCTTCGAGGACGACAAGGCCGCCTGCGTCCGGGCGCCTGCCGCGACGCCGGTCAGCGCGCTGACCTGGCGGCCGGACGGCAACCGCCTTGCCTTCGGCTGCGAGGACGGTGCCGCCGGCATCCTGAATTTCGAGGGCGCGGCGGGCTGACGCCGCGCCCGGCGCGATTACTCCGCGGCGTCCTTCTTGCCCTTCGCGGCCTGCTCTTCGGCGTGCTTGGCGAGAGTCTTCATGACGGCGGCACCCGCCGCGCCCATCAGCTCGCCGGCATGCGCCTTGGTGTGCTCGTAGCTCTCGATGCGGTTGGCGTTCACGTCGTTGATCACCGGCGTGACATGGCGCTGCCAGAGCTCGTAGGACTTCTTCGTATTCTCCCAGTTCGCCCAGTTATGCGCGAGCTGGAGGAAGGCGCCGAACTCGCCCTGCTTGGCCTGGAGGCGGCGGATCTGGGCGATCGCATCGTCCGGCGTGCCCACCACCATCGTGCCCTCGCGGATGCCGCGCTCCAGCGGGTCCTCGTTCGGGTCCTGATTCACGTTCAGCGGCGAGAGATTGGCGAAATACTGCGCCCATTTGTGGTAGCCGAACTTCACATTGTTCATCGCCTCTTCCCGGGTCTCGGCGATGTGGACCGGGCCGACGAGGCGCAGCTTCTCGGCGTCCATCGTGCGGCCGTGCTCGGCGGCGACCTCGTTGGCGATCTGCCAGTTGATGCCGAGCGCGTCATAGCCGCCGGCCTGGGTCGCGGCGACGCAGAGCATGCCGAAGCCGTGGCGGCCGGCGAGCTTGCCGCCCGAGGGCGTGACCGATGAGGCAACGGCGATCTCGGGATGCGGCCAGGTATAGGGCTTGAGCTGGCAGATTGCGTTCTCGAGGTTGAACCAGTCCGTCTTCTTCGTGACGCGCTTGCCGGCGAAGAGTTCGAGGATCACCTCCAGGCCCTCGACCATGCGGTCGCGCTGCACCGAGGGGTCGATGCCGAGCTGGAAGGCGTCGGAGGGCAGCAGGCCCGGGCCGACGCCGAACATCACGCGGCCGCGCGTCTGGTGGTCGAGCTGGAGGATGCGGTTCGCCGCGGTGAGCGGATTGTGATAGGGCAGCGAGACGACGCCGGTGCCCAGCTTGATGGTCCTGGTCCGCTCCGCCGCGGCGGCGATGAACACTTCCGGCGAGGCGATGATCTCGAAGCCGGCCGAGTGATGCTCGCCCACCCAGGCCTCCTCGTAGCCGAGCCGGTCGAGATGCTCGATCAGCTCCAGGTCGCGATGGATGCAGAGCGTCGGGTCTTCGTCGAGCGGATGAAAGGGCGCGAGAAAGATGCCGTTGCGCAGTTTGATGGTCATGAAACTTCTCCCGTCGGCCGCTGGCGGGCCTCGTTAACGATTGGCGGATGGAGCAGTGTGCCGCTGCTGGGACGGCGGGTGCAAGGGCAGGGCACCCAAGGCAACAGACAGGCTCAGGTAGTCCAGGTGCTCGGAGAGAATCCCGCCGGGACGCACCAAGTGCATGCACTTGGTGCACGCTCATCTCTGAGAGGCCGCTAACCTACTCCCAGAAGGCACCAACAAAATATTAGGCCATCAGAGCGACGACTCGTTGCTGGAGAACGACTCGCGCTTGATCCAACTTCGAAGCTGAGCCCACGGTCTTTATGGATAACGCTTCCCGCGCTTTCCGGCCCAAGAAGTATGCAATACGCTCGGCATTGGCCCCGCTTGGGTGAGGCAATCCGCTAAAGATCAAAGCAGGATCAACGAAGTTCAGCCGTCCCAAATACTCGAGCGCGCTGGCCGCTGCGGTGCCCACAGGAATGAGGACCGCATTTGGAAGTCGGCGCAACTCCTCGCCCGTGTACATCTTGAGATGCCGCTGAAGAAGTGCCGACTTGAGCATGTTCGGCTCTCCAGCGTAGTCCCTTCCATTCGCGAAAACCGGGTACCGAAGTGCTGATGTCCAGTGCGCAAGATCGGTGCGTTCATTCCAAAGCGCGGAGCAGCTGGCGATGCCAAGGTAACGATTGATTCCGACCATATCGAGCATTGCCACCAGACTCGAACGCATTGCGCCCGAAAAGCTTGCAAACGTCTTGGCCGCTCGCGACGCGGCGTCAACGCCTTCGCCTGCATCGAGCTTCCGCTTGGCTTCCTGTAGAGCGTTGGTTGCCTGCTGAAGCCCTGGCGTTATGCCGACGATGACGATTTTTGCTTGATCGTTGACATAGTCGAACGGGGCATACGCGATGGTCAGCCCAACACTGACGTCGCGATCCATTATGAGATTCTCAGGAAATGACAGCCGGTCGCCAAGATCATTTGCGTCGATAGCACGGACGGCCGAGATATAACTGGAGAGCAGGTTGGTCATGTCGGCACCTATCGAGAGGTAGGATGGTTGAAAGCGAAAATCTTGGCGGCGTAGAGATCGCCGTCGATGCCAAGGGCGTTTCCCCAAGCAAACGCATCGTCAGGTGCCTCGAAATCGCCACTCCTGACCCATCGAATTACCTTCTCAACCGGCCAACAAAGCGTGTCGGCAATTCGTTCGGTGGCGCCAATGTTGATCCATCCCGCAACGCCCGCGATGCGACCGAGTTGGTCAGCTGTTCGTGCGCGTCGAATGCATAGATCGATGGCCGGCGCGCTCAACCTTCCTCGCCGAAACCTACGCAATGTTGCGAGCCACTCGATTGCATCAACTGTGTTCAGCCTGACAAAGCTTCGGATGTCGTGGCCTGCCTTCTTGATTGCTTTGCGCTGCGGCTCGCTCCGAATCCGTCCTTTAGTCGGACTTGTACTGTTGCGAACATATGCTGATTGGACTCCTCCTACCCGAGCGAGATCATCGTTCGTAAGGTCGAACAACTCTTCAGAGCGCTCGTCTTCGGTCATCGCCCGCAGTGCCGCATCGGCAAAAGCGATGTATGACGACGCTTGGTTCAAGGTCTCCCATAGCGCAGCTCGATCGTAGTCGTTCCCGACCAACGAACTGCGGCGCACAATCTCCAGGAAGTGATTGAGGTGGTCGCGGTGAACGCCAAGGTCAGCGACATTCTCAATCGGGGTCGATTCCGGCTCAGCGATCAATTCAAAAAGACGCCGACAATGGGCCGATATCTCATAACGGCTGAGATCGACCTGCGTCTCGAAATCATCGACGTCGATCAACTCTGATGCAAAGGCGCCCGAGGGCGTATCGAACCCGAGAAAATCTGATTGGCAGTTATGGCCTCTGCTCCCTCCCAGAACGATTCTGAGATCGTCGGAAAATTGAATGAGGGCGACCTGAAGGTCGCGCCGGACATCGCTCCAAGCCAAATTCATGATAGGCTCTCCTCTTAATGTGAGAAGAGCATCTCATATTTCCACGGCGGGGTCAAGGAATATATGAGATTATCATATCATTTTTATTGGTTCCTAAGTCTCCTCCCCATCAGTTCACCCGTCGGTCGCGGCCGGCCCAGTAGGGGTCGCGGAGTTCGCGGCGGAGGATCTTGCCGGAGGGGTTGCGCGGCAGGGCCTCGACGAAGTCGATGGATTTCGGCGTCTTGTAGCCGGCGATGCGGGTGCGGCAGAAGCCGATGATGTCTTCGGCGGTGGCGTCGGCATCGGGCTTGAGGACGACGATGCCCTTCACCGCCTCGCCCCATTTCTCGTCGGGCACGCCGATCACGGCGGCGTCGGCGAGGGCGGGGTGGCTCATCAGGGCGTTCTCGACCTCGGCCGGATACACATTCTCGCCGCCGGAGACGATCATGTCCTTCACGCGGTCGTGGATGTAGAGGAAGCCGTCGGCGTCGAAATAGCCGGCATCGCCGGTGTAGTACCAGCCGTCGACGACGGCCTTGGCGGTCGCCTCGGGCTTCTTCCAATAGCCCTTCATCAGCGTGCTGCACTTGATGAGGATCTCGCCGACCGCGCCTTGCGCGACCTCGTTGCCCTCGCCGTCGACCACCTTCATCGCATAGCCGGGATAGGGGAGGCCGCAGGAGCGGAGCTTGCCCTTCGCGGGATCGTGCGCCTCGGCGGGCAGATAGGTGCCGCCGCCGACGGTCTCGGTCATGCCGTAGAGCTGGGTGAATTCGGCGCCGAGCACCTTGGCGGCGCGCAGCAGGACCTGGTCGGAGATCGGCGAGGCGCCGTAGAAGACGCGCTTCAGGCTCGTCATGTTGCGCTGTTCGATGTCGGGCAGCGCCACCAGGAACTGGATCACCGCCGGCACCAGGAACATGTTCTGGATGCCGAAGCGCTCGATGAACTCGACCACCTTCATCGGCTCGACCTGCTTCATGATGTAGCCGGTGGCGCCCGCCGCGGTGGTCAGCACGCCCATATTGACGCCGGCGACGTGGAAATTCGGCATGGCGACGAGGTTGGCGTCGCCCGGCTCGTAATGCGCCCAGCCGGCCCGGGCGGCGGCGTCCATGAAGTTGAGGTAGTTGCCGTTGGTGAGCTGGACGCCCTTGGGGTGGCCCGTGGTGCCGGAGGTGTAGAGCTGGATGACGTCGTCGTCGGGGGCGATCTTGAGGTTCGGATCGGACGCGGATTGCGCATCGCGCCAGGTTTCGAAGACCGGCCAGTCCTCATATGCGCCGTCGACGGCGATGAAGTGGCGCACGCTCTTCAGCTCGCCCCTGATCCTGTCGGCGAGGCCGGTGAACTCGGCGCCGACGAAGAGCACTTCGGCCTCGGCGTCGTTCAGGATGTAAACGACCTCGGGCGGCGCCAGGCGCCAGTTGACGCCGACCAGCACGGCATTGGCCTTGAAGCAGCCATAGACGACCTCGAAGAAACGGTCTGAGTTCATGCCGATGAAGCCGACCCGCGTGTGCGGCTTCACGCCGAGCGCTGCGAGGCCGTTGGCGATCCGGCTGGCGCGGCGGTCGAGTTCGGCGAAGGTCGTGGTGCGGTCCTCGAAGACATGGGCGACCGCGTCCGGCCGTTCCTTCGCCTGCTGGCGGGTGATGTCGGCGCAGGATTTCAGGACGTCGAGGTTGAACATCGGCGGGCACCTTCCCCTTAGGATTTTCTGTTTGCGCGCGATGTTAGCGGCATCGCACGATGGCGCAAACCGCAAGAGGAAAAGCCCATGCCCCGCCTGACGCCGCTCGACATCTTGGAAGCCCCGCCCAAGGCGGCGGCCGAGATGGCCAAGCTCGCCAAGCTGAACATCTTCGGCATCATGGCGCATGGCGACCGGCTGCTGCCGGAATTCTCGCGCTTCGGCGGCTATCTGCTGAACCGGACCAAGCTGGACCCGGTGCTGCGCGAGCTGGCGATCATCCGCGTCGGCGTCCTCTCCCAGGCGAAATACGAGGTGCACCAGCACGACCGGATCGGGCGGCAGATCGGGATGAGCGAGGCGCTGATCCAGGCCTGCCGCGAAGGCGCGGGGTCGGCGGCGCTCGACCCGGTGCAGAAGCTGGTGATGGCCTTCACCGACGACGTCGTCGCCAACGTGCGGGCGTCGGACGCGACCTATGACCCGCTCGCCGGGCATCTGCCGGCGCAGGAGATGCAGGAATTGGTGATGACCATCGGCTTCTACATGGCGGTCAGCCGGTTCCTGGAGAATTTCGACGTCGAAATCGAGGCGGAAGGACCGCCGGCCGACCGGATGCCGGGCGTCTCGCGTCTTCCGCTGCCCTGAGCCGGGGGGTAGAGTTGCGGCCGGAACAGGGGAGCGGCACGCATGAATGAAGGTCTCGGCGTCTGGCTTGAGGGCGCCAAGTCGCTGCTGCCCGACGCAATCGCGATGCGCCGGCGGATTCATGCAAATCCGGAGCTGGGACTCTTCCTGCCCGAGACGGCGAAGACGGTGCGCGAATCGCTGGCGGGCCTGGACGTGACCATCGAGGAGGGCCCGTCGAGTTCGGGCCTGATGGTCACGCTGCAAGGGCCGACGCAGGGCCGCACCATCGTACTGCGCGGCGACATGGATGCGCTGCCCATGCCCGAGGACACGGAGATCGACTTCAAGTCGACGGTCGAGGGCGCGATGCATGCCTGCGGCCATGATTCGCACACCGCGATGCTGGCGATGGCGGCGCGCCTGCTGCACGGCAAGCGCGAGCGGCTGGCCGGGACGGTCAAGTTCATGTTCCAGCCGGGCGAGGAAGGCCATTTCGGCGCGGTGAAGATGATCGAGGACGGGCTGCTCGACCGCTCGCCCAAGCCGGACGGCGCCTTCGCCATCCATGTCACGCCCAACCTGCCGACCGGCCTCGTCGGGTCGAAGCCGGGCGCCTTCATGGCCTCGGTCGACAATTTCGACATCACGGTGTGGGGCCAGGGCGGCCACGCCTCCTCGCCGCATCATGCGCTCGATCCGGTGCCGATCGCCTGCGAGATCGTGCTGGCGCTCCAGAGCGCGGTGACGCGGCGGATCAACGCGTTCGAGCCGGTGGTGCTGACGGTCGCCAGAATGCGGGCCGGCACAACGCACAACGTCATCCCGGAGAGCGTGCTGCTGCAAGGCACGTTGCGCACCGTTTCGGAAAGCTCGCGCAAGGCGGCAAAGGAGGCGATCGACCGCGTCGCCAAGAATATCGCCAAGGCGCACGGGGCCTGGGCCGAGGTCGAGCTGGTCGAGGGCTACGGCGTGACGGTCAATGACGGCCGCATGGTGGAGGTGACCGCCGCGGCGATGCGCGAAATGCTGGGGCAGACGAGCTTCATCCCGATGCCGACCGCGGTGATGGGCGCCGAGGACTGGTCCTATGTGCTGCACCGCGTCCCGGGCTGCATGGCGTTCCTGGGGGTCGCGCCGGCGGGCTGCGACCACAACACGGCCGCGCCCTGCCACTCCAACAAGATGATGCTGGAGGAATCGG
Source organism: Alphaproteobacteria bacterium (assembly GCA_020852655.1). GTDB lineage: Bacteria > Pseudomonadota > Alphaproteobacteria > Micropepsales > Micropepsaceae > JADZAI01. Next base: position 27,163 of record JADZAI010000034.1, on the reverse strand, counting down.
CGATGGCGCACGGCATCGCGCTCTATGCCGCGGTGGCGGAGCGCTTCCTGGAGCGCGGCTTCGCGGCGTAGGCCGGCAGGCGGGCTCGGTTAGGCTGCGATCCTGCCGAGGCTGCCGGCGATTTCGGCGAAGCCGGCGACGGTTTCGTCGATGATCTGCTTGACCGGCTTCACGCTGTCGATGCGGCCGGCAACCTGGCCCGAGAGCGCGATCGAGGCTTCCATGTCGCCACCGAAATAAAGATCCTTGGCGTTGCCGAACTCGGCCATCACCGGCGGGCCTTTGTAGTCGGGCGTCAGCTCGCGTTCGAGCCGCGTCGTCTTTCCGGTACGGAGGGCGCGCAAGGCGGGGCTACCGAAGCGGTTGAGGAAGACGGTGCCGGTCTCCTCGGCGGCGAGGATCGCGTTCTTCCAGTTCTCGTGCACGGGCGATTCCTTGGCCGAAACCATGCGCGTACCCATCTGCACGCCCTCGGCGCCGAGCGCGAAGGCGGCGGCCATGGTGCGGCCGCAGGTGATGCCGCCGGCGGCGATGATCGGCACGTCGGTCTTCTCGCGGATGAGCGGGAGGAGGACCATGGTCGAGACGTCCTTCGGATTCTTGAAGCCGCCGCCCTCGGCGCCTTCGACCACGAGGCCGTCGACACCGGCTTCCACCGCCTTGAGGGCGGCCTTCAGCGTCGGCACGACGTGGAAGACGGTGAGGCCGGCGCTCTTCAGCGCCTCGGTGTAGCGCGTGGGATCGCCGGCCGAGGTGGTGACGAACTTGACGCCGTTGTCGATGACGAAGCGCACGATGTCGGGATCGCGCACGAAGGCCTGCGCGATATTCACGCCGAACGGCTTCTGGGTGAGGGTGCGCATCTTGCGGATTTCCTCGCGCACCTCGTCGAGGGCGCCCGAGGAGGTCTCGATGATGCCGAGCCCGCCCGCGTTGGAAACGGCGGAGGCAAGCTGGGCCCGGGCGATCCACCCCATCGGTGCCTGCACGATGGGATACTCCACGCCGAGCATGCGGGTGATGCGGTTGTCGAACTTCATGGGCGATTCCTGGCGATCAGAGATGTCGATACCACTCACCTTGTCATGGTTCGCGCAGGTGCACGTGGGCCATGACAGGGCGGAAATTAGGCCGGCTTCTCCTCGAACAGCGCCTTCAGATCCCGCTTCAGGATTTTGCCGTTGGCGTTGCGGGGGAGGTTGTCGGGGAGGAAGAGGATTTTCACCGGGACCTTGAAAGCGGCGATCCTGGCGGCGACGTGGGCGCGGAGTTCTTCCTCGGTCGCGGTGTGGTCCGGCTTCAGGTGCACGACGGCGACGGGCTCTTCGCCCAGCACCTTATGCGGGCGGCCGACCACGGCGGCGTCCATGACGGCGTCGTGGTCGTAAAGCGCGTTCTCGACCTCGATGCAGTAGATGTTCTCGCCGCCGCGGATCAGCATGTCTTTGGCGCGGTCGACGATGTAGACGAAGCCTTCCTCGTCGACGCGGGCGAGGTCGCCGGTCTTCACCCAGCCTTCGGTAAAGGTCGCGGCGGTCGCCTCGGGGTTGTTCCAATAGCCGCGCACGACGATGGGGCCCTTGTACCAGAGCTCGCCCACCTCGCCGGTGCGCAACTCCTTTTCCTCCGGCGACATGATCCGCGTGTCGCCGGTCGGCGCCGGGACGCCGCACGAGGTCGGGCGCTTGATGTAGTCCTCGGCGAAATTGGTGGTCGCGGTGGCGCAGGTCTCCGTCATGCCCCAGCCCTGGCCGGGCTGCGATTTCGGGAAGCGCTCCTTGATGCGGCGGACGAGTTCGGGCGCCGAGGGCGCGCCGCCATAGGAGACGGTCTCGAGCGAGGAGAGGTCGAACTCCTCGAAGCGGGGGTGTTCGAGGATCTGCCAGGCGATGGTCGGGACGCCGCCGGCGGAGTTGATCTTCTCCGTCTCGATCAGCGCGAGGGCGGCGTCGGCATCCCAGCGTCGCTGGAGCACGAGCTTCGAGCCGCCCATGATCGCCGGGATCATGATCGCCATGCAGCCGGTCGCATGGAAGAACGGCACGGCGAGGAGGCTCGCCTTGCGCGGCGCCGCCGGGTCGGCCGCCGGCGGCATCTCGCCGCGGCGCAGGAACGAGCGCATCTGGCCCGCCATCGCGTTGTAGATGTTCGAGATGATGTTGCGATGGCTGCCGACGGCGCCCTTGGGGTTCCCGGTGGTGCCGGAGGTATAGAAGATCGTCGCGTCGTCGTCGGGGGCGAGCGGCACGTTCGGGTGCTCGCCGCCCGGCAAATCCTTCCAGGTGTTGGGCTTGCCGATGACGTCTTCGAGCGCGGCGAAGCCCTCGCCGGTCACGGGCTCGGGCGTGCGGCAGAGATAGACCTTCTCGATTGCCTTCAGGTTCGGGAAGTGCGGCCGGATGCGCAGCCAGCGCTCATGGTCGGCGACCACGATCTTCGAGCCGGAATCGGCGAGGCCGTATTCGAGCTCGGGGCCGGTCCACCAGCCGTTCAGCGGGGTGACGATGGCGCCGACGAGGATGCCGGCCCAGAAGGCGACCGACCATTCCGGAATGTTGCGGGCGACGATGGCGATGCGGTCGCCGGGCTTCAGGCCGTCGGCCTTGAACCGGGCGGCAAGCCGGAAGACCGCCTTGCGGTGGGCGGCGAAGGTGACCCGCTCGTCCTCCAGCACCAGATAGTCGTTGTCCGGCCATTGGAGCGGGAGCTCGAAAACCTCGCGCAAGGTCGGCGGCGCGTTCTTCCAGATCCGGAAGGTCACGCCGCGAATCTCGGCCTCGCCGAGTTCCAGCGGCGAACCGGGCGTCTGGGTCAGCAGGAGATGCGCGTCGCGGACGGACATGGCCGGGAAGCCGGGCGGCAACAGGTCACTCAGATCGTCCGACATCCCATCCTCCGAAGATTTGCGCCGGACAGAAGCCTACCCGGCCCGGCGCTGGCAAGTCCTATTGCCCCGTTGCAAGGGCGGGGAAGATCATGCGTCATCCGCACCTGACCCATGACCGACGCGCCGCCCGACCTCGCCCTGTTCCTCGCCCGCCTCGGCGACACGCTCGATGCCATGACGATCGACGGGCGCGGGCTGACCGCCGTCTATGACCCCGCCCGGCGGCCGCCGAGCGCGGCGGGGGAGGTCTATGTCGGGATCGGCGCCTGGCGGAACGGGGAAGGGGACATCGCCCATGGCGGCGCCTGCCTCAACAACAAGGGCGCGGCGGAGCGTTTCGGCTGGAAGCGCGAGCCGGTGACGGTGGCCGCCTTCGTGCGCGATGCGCCGGAGGACCTTGTGGCGCAGTGGCGGCAGGTCTTCGGCACGGCGCCGGACGAGGTGCTGCGGGCGACGCTGGTGGTCGAGGATGCGAGCCCGGATTCGGTGCTGTCGGTGGTGTTCTTCCTGGCGCGGCTCGCCGGCGTGCCGTCCGCGGCGCTGCCGCAGCGCTGGCTGACGTCGCTGACGGCGTGGGAGCGCGACGGCGTGGCGCCGTCGGTGACGCGGAGCTGGACGTCGCTGCTGTCGGCGCTGGCGCATTCGCATTTCGGCATGAAGTTCGACGGCGCCGGCATCGCCGAGGCATGGGGCGATGCGCTGCGCTTCACGGTCACGCTGCTGCGGGCCGGGGCGGACCCGGATGCGGTCGATGCGGATGCGGTGCCGGTGCTGCTGACCGATCCGGCCTATGGCCGCGCGATCGCCTTCGCGATGAACGAGAAGCAGGACTACGACCAATCGCTGGCGCGCGCCGTGCGGCTGGAGCTGCTGGTGCCGATGGCGGGGTCGCCGGGGCGCGAATTGCTGGTCGATGCCTATTTCGCGGTGGAATCCAACGCGCCGTCCGGGGTGAAGAAGATCTTCATCCGCACCGACACCGCCAACACGACCCTGCATAACGGCTTCTCGCTGATGGGGCTCTATCGCCCCGGGCTCGAAGGCAGCGGCAACGACATGACGATCTCGGTCGATCCGCGCTCGGGCATCGCGCTGCGGGAATTGTGGCAGGCGCTGGAGGCCGCGGAGATCGAGAAATGGGACGGTGCGCGGCCGAACGGATCGCCGCGGCGGATCGCGAGCTATCCGGCCGGCGGCTATGACCAGCCCTGGTGGGACGACCACGGGCGCTACACCCTGCTCGGCGCGCCCAAGCGGGTCAGTGACGCGGAGCTCGGCTCGAAGCTGAGCTGGAGCGATGTGCTGGAGGCGGTGTGGCGCAGCTATAACCAGCTTCGCGGGCTCGCCGTCTACGATCTCGGCGCGGAAGGGGCACAGCTCGAGCCGAAGGCGATCGAGGCGTGCACGGCGCGGGCCGTTTCGGCCGGTGCGGGCGTCTCGGCGGTGACGAAGCAGCTCATCGCGGTCAAGTGGAACCGGTCCTTCGGTGCGACGCAAAGCCTTCAGTTCACGCCGACCGTGAAGCGGCACCTCGCCGCGATGCTGGTGCGGGCCGGCAAGGGATTGTCGGGACCGGTGCAACTGGCGGACCTGCCGGAATCCGACGATTTCGACTATCTGGAGATCGCGGGCGGCCAAGCCATCGTCAGCCGCGACGGGCTGTTCCTGTTCGACGACTGGCGCGACAAGGACCTCGCGGCGCCGGCGCTGGGCTCGGATTTCGCGCAGGCCGTGGTGCTGCAATCGGACTGCCTCGCCTATGACGCGGAGGTCGATGCGCTCTATGAATCGGCCTCGCATGGCGGCGACGTGCTCCAGCGCATCACGGATTTGCGGGCCCGCATCGCGCGGACGTTCCAGAAGGCGGACCTGACCGAGGCCTCGCCGGAGCGCCGTGTCGTTCGCGCCGCCATCGAGCGGCGCTGGGGGCTCGACGGCAAGGAAGCGGGCCTGACGAACCGGCTGAAGGACCTTCAGGAGATCCTGGAGACCAAGGCGACGCTGGACACCCAGGGCATGGCGACGCTGCTCGCCTTCTTCACGATCCCCGCCTTCATCGGCACGGTGCTCCAGCTCTACGGCGTCATCGTCGACAACGCGAACCGCGGCGCGGACAGCAACCTCAATTTCGTCGGCTACGGCGTCTGGATGGGGCTGCTTCTGGTCGGCCTGTCGGGAGCGACGATGGCGATCGCGTTCTGGATGACGCGAAAGCGCCGCTGACACGGCTGCGACTGAAGCGCTCGTCACAGGTCACGGCGATGTGAGCCAGCGCACTATTGGCCGTAAACCCCTGCCGGATCATGGTCCCGGGAAATAAGACGCCCAGGGGCTGCGGCGCCATGAACCTGACTGCAATGTGCATCAAGAACCCGCTCGCCGCGATGGGCGTGACGGTGTTCGTGTTCCTGCTGGGCCTCTATGCGGCCTTCTCGATGCCGATCCAGCTCTTCCCCGACATCGAGCGGCCGAGCCTCGGCATCTTCACGCCGTGGCGGGCGGCTGCGCCGGCGCAGGTGGAATCGGAGATCACCCAGCAGGTCGAGGACGTGCTGAAGGGTCTGCCGAACGTCACCGAGATGCGGTCGTTCTCCAACCAGGGCGGGGTGTTCGTCGGGCTGGAGTTCGAGGTCGGCTCGGACATGAACGCGATCGTGCTGGACGTGCTGGCGCGACTGAACCGGGTGCAGAACCTGCCGGAGGAGGCCGACAAGCCGATCCTCCAGCTCAACGGCAACCAGGACGCCAACGCCTCGCTGATCTTCTTCTTCCTCCAGGCCCTGCCCGGGAACACGAAGGACATCTCGGACTACCGGCGCTTTGCCGAGGACGTCATCATCCCGAAGCTGGAGGCGATCCCCGGCGTTGCGGGGGTGCAGCAGGGCGGCGGCTTCGGCGCGCCGGACGAGCTGCGCGTCACCTTCGACCCGTTCAAGGCGGCGGAGTACGGCATCACCATTCCCGACATCGCGAATGCGGTGCGGGCGACGACGGATTCGAGCGCCGGCACCGCCGACATCGGCCGGCGCACCTACAGCTTCAAGTTCGAGGGGCGGCTCGACCTCCAGGCGCTGCGCGACCTGACACTGGCCTGGCGGAACGGCAATCCGATCAAGCTCTCGGACATCGCGACGGTCGAAGTCACCAAGGCCGACATCGTCGAGTTCTCCTACCAGAACGGCAATCCGGCGCTCGGCCTGCGCGTGATGCGCGAGACCGGCGCCAACGTGCTGGAGGTGCTGTCGCGGGTGAAGGCGGAGGTCGAGGAGCTCAACGACACCATGCTGAAGGACATGAACCTTCGCATGGTGAAGTCGTTCGACCCGTCGGTCTTCATCAACCGCGCGATCGGCTTCGTCGTCGCCGACGTCTCGATCGGCATCCTGCTGGCGCTGGGCGTGCTGTGGCTGTTCCTGCGCGATTTCCGGGCGACGCTGATCTTCGCGGTGAACATCCCGGTCGTGCTGGTCATGACCTTCCTGTTCCTGTGGCTGTTCGGGCGGACGATCAACGTGATCTCGCTCGCCGGCCTCGCGTTCGGCGTGGGGCATGTGCTGGATGCGACGATCGTCGTGATGGAGAACATCCTGCGCCTGCGCTCGGCCGGCGTGCCCGAGCCGCAGGCCTCGACGCGCGGTGCGGCCGAGGTGTGGAAGGCGCTGTTCGCGTCGGCGCTGACATCGGTCGTGATCTTCGTGCCGATCATCTTCGTGGCCGATGTGGAGGGACAGCTCTTCGCCGACCTGGCGCTCACCATCTCGATCTCGGTCGTCGCCTCGCTGGTCTGTGCGGTGACGGTGGTGCCGATCGCGGTCTGGTGGTTCCTGCCGGTCGAACAGCACAGCGTCGCGGGCAGCAATGCCGGGCGGAGCGCGGAGATCGTCTCGCACCTGACCGCCAACCCGAGGCGGCGCTACGGCCTCATCGGCGGGCTGATCGCCTTCTCGCTGGTCGGGACGTGGCTGTTGCTGCCGGACCTCCACTACATGCCGTCTGTGCGGCGCGATGCGATCGACTCGTTCATCTCGCTGCCGCAGGGCACGTCGGTGGAGGTCGCGCAGAAGGAGATCGCCCAGCCGATAATGCAGCGCCTCGCGCCGTATATGAGCGGCGAGAAGCAGCCGAAGCTGCTGAACTACTACATCTTCACCGACGGCGGCGGGCTGAACACCGCAGTGCGCCTGGAGGATGAAAGCCGGCTCCAGGAGATGGGGGAGATCGTCAAGAACGAGATCCTCGCCGGCTTCCCGGACACGCAGGTGTTCTCGCAGCAGGGGCTGCTGTTCGGCGGCTTCGACGGCGGCGGCGGGCTCAACATCACGCTCCAGGCGCCCGATCCGGAACGGCTGACGCCGGCGATCCAGAAGGCGATGGAACTGATCCCGCAAAAGCTGCCGGGCGCCTTCGGCAATCCGCAGCCGGACCTCTCGGTGCGCCAGCCCGAGATCGTCGCCTCGCCCAACGACCAGCGCCTGCTGGAGACCGGCATGACGCGGCGCGACGGGGCGCAGATCCTCCAGGCCTTCGTGTCGGGTCTCTATGCGGGCGAGTATTTCGACGGCGAGAAGCGCGTCGACGTGCTGGTGCGCGCGACCAAGTGGCCGGACCTCCAGGCGCTGGGCGGCCTGCCGGTGGCGACGCGGACGGGCGGGACGATCAGCTTCGGCGACCTCGTGCATCTGCGCGAAGGGACCGGCACGCCGGCGATCTTCCGCTATGACGGGCGGCGCGCGGTGCAGCTCTTCATCAACACGCCCGACGACATGTCGCTGGAAGACGCGCTGGACGTGCTGCGCACGGAGATCGTGCCGGCGATCCAGCCGCTGATGCCGCCGGGCGGGAACATCATGTTCTCGGGCAGCGCGGACAGCCTGGACAAGGCGACGGGCACGATGCTGGGGAATTTCGGGCTGGCGCTGCTGCTGCTGCTCTGCCTGATGGCGCTGCTGTTCCGTTCGTTCACGGATTCGCTGTTCTGCGTGATCGCGCTGCCGCTGGCGACGGTGGGCGGCATGGCGGCGCTCCAGGTCATCAACCTCTTCGCCTTCACCCCGCTCGACCTGCTCGCGATGATCGGCTTCATCATCCTGACGGGCCTCGTCGTCAACAACGCGATCCTGCTGGTCGACCAGACGCGGGCGAGCCAGCGCGCCGGCGTGCCGGTCGGCGAGGCGGTGGCGCAGGCGGTGCGGTTCCGGACGCGGCCGATCGTGCTCGGCATGCTGACGAATATCGTCGGGATGATGCCGCTGATGCTGTCGCCGGGCGAAGGCGGCGCGATTTATCGCGGACTTGCGACGGCCATCGCAGGCGGTATGGCGGTCTCAACGCTATTCACGCTGCTGTTGCTGCCCGCCCTGCTTCGTCTCGGCGAGCATGGCGAGTTCAAAGCCCTTTTCACCGGCCTGACGCGCAGGGGCTTGCGCGCCCGGCCGGCCCCGCAACCCGCCGAATGAGCCGCCCGAGGACGCGCCCCATGAAGGCCTCTCTGATGCGAATTTCCGCTCTCGCCCTGCTGGGCCTGCTGCCGCTCGCGTCCGTTCCGGAACGTGCGGCCGCGCAGCAGGGACCGGATGCGCCGCCGCCGGTCGTCGTGGTCGCGACCGCGACGACACAGCGCATGTCGGAAACCGTGACCGTGCCGGGCTCGGTCGTCAGCCGCAACGACGCGCAGATCGCCGCCGAGGTGGCGGGCGTGGTCGATACGGTGGCCGAGATCGGCACGCTGATCGAAGAGAACGGCGTGGTTGCAAAAATCGACTCCGAACTGCTCCAGCTCGAAGCCGACCGCGCGACGGCGGCGGTGAAGCGGCTGGAGGCGCGGGTCAAGTTCCTGGACAGCGAAGTCCGCCGTTTCGAGGAGCTCGCGGGCAAGGGATCGGGCACGCGCCAGCGGCTCGACCAGGCGCGGTCCGAGCGCGACATGGCGCAGCAGGACCTCGCGGAGGCACGGGTCGCCCTCCAGAAGGCGCAGTATGACGTCGCGCATGCCGAGGTGAAGGCGCCGTTCCCGGGCCGCCTGGTCACCCGGCTGGTGCAGCCGGGCGAGTATATCGAGCGCGGCGATCCGGTCGCCCGCGTGGTCGATGTGACGGCGCTGGAGGTGACGGCGCAAATCCCGGTCGCGTCGGTGGCGCAGCTCAAGGAAGGCGACACGGTCTCGATCGAAGGGCCGGGGCGGTCGGTGACGGCCAAGGTACGGGCCCTCGTGCCGGTCGGCGACCAGGTGTCGCGCGCGGCCGAGATGCGGGCGACGCTGACGGAGTCGAGCTGGCTGGTCGGGACCGCGGTGAAGGTCGCGACGCCGACGGCCGAGCCGCACGACGTCGTCGCCGTGCCGCGCGATGCGGTGCTGCTGCGGCCCGACGGGCAGGCGGTCTTCCGCATCGGCGAGGGCGACATCGCCGAGCTGGTGATTGTGAAGACCGGCCTGGCGACGGGCGACCAGATGGAGGTGACCGGCGGGATCAAGCCGGGCGACCGGGTGGTGGTGCGCGGCGGCGAGACGCTTCAGCCGGGGCAGAAGGTCGATATCCAGGCGCGCAACGGCCCGGATGCCGCGATGCCGGCGCGATCCGGCTGAACCACGCGCTTTTCCGGCCTTCGCTGGTTGACCGGGTGATGGTCCGGGCCTATGTCGCCGCAGTGTCATGTCTAGCGCTGCGGGCCGCCCATGCTGCGAGTTTTCGAGATCGCGGACGCGTGCCTGCGCCGTACCCAACTGGACCTAGCGCCCGGCCAGCCAATTCCCGAGACCGCGCTGTGGATCGACCTCTTCTCGCCCAATAGCGAGGAGGTCCGGAAGGCCGAGAAGTTCCTCGGCGTCACGCTGCCCACCAAGGACGAGATGGAGGAGATCGAGGCGTCGAGCCGCGTCTATATCGAGGACGAAGGGCTTTTCATGACGACTTCGATCGTGTCGAAGACCGAGACGGAGCATCCCGAATCGGCCGCCGTGACCTTCGTGCTGGCGCGCAACCGGCTGCTGACGATCCGCTATTCGGAGCCCATGCCGTTCAACACCTTCCCGGCGCGGGCCGAGCGCCAGCACGGAATGTGGAACACGGCCGATTATCTGCTGGTCGGGCTGCTCGAAGCGATCGTCGACCGGACGGCCGACGTGCTGGAGCGCACCGGGGCCGACGTCGATGCGCTGTCGCGCGAGTCGTTCGACAAGCCGCGGCGGAACGAGCCGCTGGAGCACAAGGACTTCCAGCATTTGATCGCCCGCCTCGGCCGGCAGAACGACCTGATCGGCAAGGTTCGCGAAAGCCTCGTCGGCTTCAGCCGCATCCTGACCTTCCTGGCGCAGAGCTTCGAAGGGAAGTCGGGCGGCAAGGAGCTGCGCAGCTACAACAAGACGATCACGCGGGACGTCGCGTCGCTGAGCGACCACACGAACTTCCTGTCGAACAAGATCACCTTCCTGCTCGATGCGATCCTGGGGATGATCAACCTGGAGCAGAACCGGATCATCAAGATCCTGTCGGTCGCGACGGCCGTGTTCCTGCCGCCGACGCTGATGGCGAGCATCTGGGGCATGAACTTCAAGGCGATGCCCGAGCTCGACTGGAGCGTCGGCTATCCGATCGCTCTCCTGATCATCGTCATCTCGGCGATCATCCCGGCGATCTTCTTCAAATGGCGCGGGTGGTTGTGACGGCGGAACGGCTGCCGCCGGTCGCCCGCGTCGACGCCCCGCTGACCGGGATCATCTTCAAGATCGGCGCGACGCTCGCCTTTGCCGGCATGGCGGCCTCGATCAAGGCGCTGAGCGAAGGCTATCCGGTGGGCGAGGTGATCTTCTTTCGCTCGGCCTTCGCCCTGCCGGTGGTGCTGCTGTGGGCGCATTTCGACGGCAAGCTCGCCGACGCCTGGCGAACGCGCAATGTCTGGTACCACCTCTCGCGCTCGACGGTGGGCATGGCGGGCATGTTCCTGTCGTTCATCGCGATCGCCGATCTGCCGCTGGCGGACTGGACGGCGATCGGCTTCGCGATGCCGATCTTCGCGACGATCCTGGCGGCGGCGCTGCTGAACGAGCCGGTCGGGCCGTGGCGGGCGGCGGCGGTGGCGGTCGGCTTCGTCGGCGTGACGGTGATTGTCGGGCCGAAGCTTTCGTTCGAACACGGCGTGCCGTCGCTGATCATGCTGGTCTCGACGCTGTGCGCCGGCATGGTGATCGTCATCATCCGCCGCATCTCGGTGACCGAAAGCGGCATCGCGATCGCGTTCTATTTCATGCTGGCCTGCACGCTGGTCAGCATGCTGACGCTGCCGTTCGCCTGGCAGACGCCGGGAACGTGGGACGTGGTGCTGCTGATCCTCTCGGGGGTGTTCGGCGGGCTCGGACAGGTGTGCAACACCTTCGCCTACACCAAGGCGCAGCCCTCGCTGCTGGGGCCGTTCGACTATCTCGGGCTGATCTGGGCGGTGGCGCTGGGCGTGATCCTGTTCCGGGACTGGCCGGACGCCACGGTATGGGTCGGCGCGGTGATCGTGGTGGCGTCGGGCGTGGTGATTGCGGTGCGGGAACACCGGCTGGGGCTGGGGAAGGCGCGGATCGAGAGCGTCTGAAGGTTGGGCGTTCGGGTGGCGTTGGATGCCGCGCGTCCTTCGTGACGTGACGCTGCGCATCGCTCCTCAGCGTATGGCCGGTAATTCAAAAAAGTCTTGCCATGGTGAGGTGCGAGGCGGCGTAAGCCGCCGAGCCTCGAACCACGCACGAACGGCCTTGCGTGGTTCGAGGCTCGATCGCTGCGCGATGCGAGCACCTCACCATGGCAGGGAAGGGAAGTTCTGGAGGCCGCGGAGCGGCCGTGGCGAAGGACGCACGGCGCGGGGGAGAGGCGTCAGGCAGCCGCCTTCGCGACTAGGCTGTCGCGGATGGAGTCCAGTTCCGTAACCAGCTCAGGCCCGAAATAGTGCAGGATCTCGTTGCGCTGGGCGTCGTAGCAGGAAGGGCCGGCGCCCATGCAGACGAGGGAGCCCTCGTAGAGCTCTTCGCCGAGGCACATCAGGCCGTCGCCGAAGGTGATCGGGAAGAGGCTGGAGATCAGCGGCTTGATCTCGTGATAGTCGAAGCCCTTGTCGAGCGCGTAGGAGTGCAGTTTGCAGGCGCCGTTCTCGCGGTTCTGGAAGACGCAGGAGCCGTTGACGACCTTGGTGCGGGTCGCCTTGCCGCCCGGATAGTCGGGAGTGTCTTCCCATTCGTTGGTGAACCAGTCGTCCCACTTGGTGCCGAGATAGGCTTCGAGCTCGTCCTTGCGGGCGCGGATGCGTTCGACATTGGTGACGTCGATGTCGACGCCCCAATTGCAGCAGGAATGTTCGCAATAGGTGCAGGACAGGCATTTGCTGAAATAGCGCATGCGGAAGATATGCAGATCGACGCTGTCGATCGTCGGCGTGCCTTCGATAGAGGTGTAGGGGCGCGACAGCTTCACGGGGTCGTAGACGGGCATGGTCATGCGGCGGCGTGTCCTGCGGCGAATGCCTTGGTGAAGATGATGCGATTCCGGCCGGGGCCATAGTGGTCGGGCGTGGTTTCCACCGGACGGAAGCCGCTACCCGCATAGAGCCGGTGCGCGGCGGCATAAGCCGGGCCGCCTTCGGTTTCAATGAACATGTCGGTTGCGCCTTCGGCAACGGCGCGGCGCTCGGTCTCGCCGAGGAGAAGGCGGCCGGCGCCGCGGTTCCGGGCACGCGGATCGGTGGCGATCCAGTAGAGGTCGAACTGGGAATCGTCCTCGTCCATCGGGCCGTAGAGTGTGAAGCCGGCGGGGCCGGCATCGTCCTCGGCGATGAGGAGGCGATAGCCGGAGGCCTGTTCGCCTTTCGCCGCGAGCTCGGCGAGGATTTCGGGCACGTAATCGAGCTCGTGCGGATCGAAATTGCCGCAGGCCGCGGCAATGGCGCGCAGGGCCTCGGCATCGCCCGATGCCACGCGGTCGCGGAGGCGGAAGCTCATACGCGGACCCGGCGCAGGCCGGCCGCGATGATGCCCTCGATGAGCCGGGGATAGGCGATGCCGGCCTCAGCGGCGGCGGCGGCGAGGCCGGCATCGTGCGAGATGTCGGGGTTCACGTTGACGTCGATGACGAAGGGGTTACCCGCAGCGTCGATGCGGAAATCGACGCGCGCCCAGCCGCCGAGATCGAAGAGCTTCCACACTTTGAGGGCCGTCTCGCGGAGTTGGGCGGCCAGGCCGGCCTCGGCCGCTTCGTCGATGAAGCGGCGGTTGGTGGATTTGTACTGGACCGTGTCGTCCTTCCACTTGGCGGCGTAGTCGACGATCCGGTGCATGTGTTCGGGGAAGCCGGTGAAATCCATCTCGGCGAGGGGAAGGACGCGCGGGCCGCCTGCATCCTCGATAATGGCGACGTTGAACTCGCGGCCGGCGATGAACTCCTCGGCGAAGACCTTCGACTTGTGCTGCGCCTCGTAGGCGGCGGCGCGGGCCTCGACGGCGGAGCGGCCCTGGACAACGGCGCCCTGGTCCAGGCCGAGCGAGGCATGCTCGCCAATCGCCTTCACGATATAGAGGCGGTCTTCCTTGAGCGCCGACCAGTCGGGGCCCTCGGCATAGCCGGGCGTCGGGATGGCTTCGCTGCGGAGCATGCGCTTGCAGACGAGCTTGTCGGTGCCGGCCATGAGGCCGAAGCTTCCCGAACCGGCGAAGGGAACGCCGGCGGTCTCGTAGACGCCGGTGCCGAAGAAGGCGAGACGGTCGGTGCCGAGGAAGCCTTCGACGATGTTGAAGATGAAGTCGGGCGGGTCGTTGCGGAGGTCGTCGAGCAGGAGGCGGAGGTCGCCGTCGAACTTGCGGTGCTCGGCGGTCCAGCCGATGCCGCCGAGGGTCGCGACCATGGCGTTGGCGATGGCGGCGGTGGCGTTCTCGGGGTCTTCGTCCTCGCCCGGCACGACCGCCGTGTAGACGGTGCAGCGGCGGGTCATCTCAGGCCGCCTTTCGGCGCGCCACGATGCGGGGGCGGCGGGCGCGCTGCTGGGCCTTGAGCTCGGGATGACGGGCCAGGAACGCCTCGACGATCTGGCCGATCAGGTCGCGATAGCGCAGGCCCGCGAAATTGCCGAGGAAGACGAGGTCGCTATAGGTCGGGTGCAGGCCGGCGAGCGGGTTGACCTCGATGAAGTGCGGCCTGCCGCCGGCGTCGGACTTGACGTCGGCGCGGCCGCCGTCGCGGCAGCGGAGCGAGCGCCAGCCGGCGAGCGCGACGCGGCCGGCCTCGCGGGCTTCTTCATCGTCGACCAGTTCGTAGCCGACGCGGTCTTCCCAGTTCTGCTTGTTGTCGTAGCCGTAGCCGTCGGGGGAGGCGGTCGCCGCGAAGACGACCTCCATGACGCCGATGACGCGCGCCGTCGCGCCTTCGCCGACGATGCCGACGGTGAACTCGCGGCCGGGCAGATAGGCTTCGACGAGGACGGGCTGGTCGAATTGCCTGATGAGGGCGGCAGTGACAGCCTTCAGCTCGGCGGCGTTGTGGCACTTCGAGGCGGGGCCGACGCCTTTGCCCGAACCCTCGGCGACGGGTTTGGCGAAGACGGGATAAGGCAGCGTGACGGCGGCGGCTTCGCGGGCGTGGTGGAGTACCGTGAAGGGCACGGTTGGCACGCCGTCGAAGGCGAGGACCTTCTTCGCCATCGCCTTGTCGAGCGTCAGCGACAGGGTCAGCGGGTCGGAGAAGACATAGGGAATGCTGTAGGCGTCGAGCAGGCAGGGTACCTGCGCCTCGCGGCCGAGTCCGGCGACGCCTTCGCAGATGTTGAAGACGAAGTCCCAGCGGTCACCTGCAACGAGGCGTTCGGCGAGCTTCCTAACATGGCCGATGCGGTCGACCTCGAAGCCCATGCCGGTGAGAACCTCGTCGAGGCCGTCGATGGTGTCGATGCTGTCGAATTCGGCGGTTTCCTCCGCCCCGAAACCCATCGCCAGATAGTCCTGGCGCAGGTCGTAGGTGAGGCCGACGCGGAGAGTCATTCCGCGGCGTCGCGCAGACGGCGCACGGGGCGCGTCCGGCCGATCTGCCCCAGCGGGTCGACATAGCTATAGTTGTTGCCCTCGTAGTTGGTCAGCACGAGGGCGTCGCCGTCGCGGCCGGCGACATAGTCGGGGCTGAGCGGAATCTTGCCGCCGCCGCCGGGGGCGTCGACGACGAAGGTCGGGACCGCATAGCCGGTGGTGTGGCCGCGCAGGCCGCGGATGATCTCGACGCCCTTGTCGATCGTGGTGCGGAAGTGGCTGGAGCCGCTGATCGGGTCGCACTGATAGAGGTAATAGGGCTTCACCCGGCGCTGGAGCAGGCCATGCATCAGCCGCTTCATGGTCGGAAGGTCGTCGTTGATGCCCTTGAGCAGGACGGTCTGCGAGCCGAGCGGCAGGCCCGCATCGGCGAGGCGGCCGGTCGCCTCGGTGACTTCCGGCGAGAGTTCCGCCGGATGGGTGAAATGGATGCTCATCCAGGGCAGGTGCTTCCTGAGCACGCGGAGGAGGTCGCGGGTGATGCGCTGCGGCAGCACGACGGGGATCTTCGAGCCCATGCGCACGAACTCGACATGCCTGATCTTGCGCAGGCGGGTCAGCAGATGGTCGAGCTTGTCGTCGCCGATCGAGAGCGGATCGCCGCCGGAGAGCAGCACGTCGCGGATTTCGCTGTGCTCTTCGATATAGGCGAGCGCCTTGTCCCACTCGTGGACGGAGAAGTGATACTCGCCGCCGGCGTTGCCGACGACGCGGGCGCGCGTGCAATAGCGGCAATAGGTGGCGCAGAAACCGGTCGTCAGGAACAGGACGCGGTCGGGGTAGCGGTGGACAAGGCCGGGCGCGGCCATGTCGTGGTCTTCGCCGAGCGGATCATCCTCCTCGCCGGGCGTGCGGAGGAATTCGTCGCCGACCATGACGTGGGTCCGGCGCAGCGGCTCGGCCGGGTCGTCGAGCCCCATGAGCGACGCGTAATAGGGCGTGATGCCGACCGGAAGTGAGCCGGTATGCCGCGCCGCGGCGTCGCGCTCACCGGCCGAGAGCGTGAAGATGCGCTCCAAATCCTTCAGGGAGCGGATGCGATGGCGCGACTGCCAGCGCCAGTCGTTCCAGTCCTCCGCCGTCGCTTCGGGATAGAAGCGCTTCATGAAGTCGCGTGCGCCGGCGCTGATGGGGAAACGGTTCGGGCGCTTCAGCGATACCGGCGAAGGCGCACTGATGGTGGCGGGCATCGGACCGAGCAATGCGGCGGAGCCGCGAATCGTCCGGTTGGTCCTCAGAGTGCCTTCAGCGGCTTCGGAGAGGGGGCGATCTTGACGGCCCTTGCGGGCGTTGAAGATCGTATGTGCCGTCATGCTCGACCGGTGTCTTTAGTCGTATCGCGCGCGACGTCGTTCGACGTCTTATCCCCTCACGCGATTCCGTAAGGCGAATCGACACTACGCGAAGTTTTTCGGTCGTCAACAAAATGACGCGCAACGACGCGTTCTATTTGACGAATTTCAGTCGAACACGATGCGCCTCGTCGAGTCAGTCGCCGCGATAGCCGTCGAGCGCATAAATACGGAAGCTTCGCGTACGGCCTTTCGCAATAGAGACCGCATTCACCTCCACCATCTCGTGCTTCTCGAAATGCGCAAGCACGTCGGCGGGATCGTCGCGCCGGGTAACGAAGAGAACGGCATGCGGATCGCCCGCATAGGGCAGCGTCATCTGGAAGTGATCGGTCGGATGCGCCGGGTCCGGTGTCCACATGCGAAGGTTCAGGCCGGTCCGGCGCGTGTAATAGAGCAGCGAGGCCATGTCCTCGCGGTCCTCGGCGACGATGGTGCCGAAGGCGTTCTGCCGGGCGGCGTTCGCGATGGCCGGTCCCTGGACGTCCCAGCCGCGCAGCAGCTTGAACGCGCTCGTCTGTCCGGCAGCTTCGATGAACGGCGGATGAAGCGCGGCCACGTAGAGCGCCGCGGCGGCGGCAACGGCGATCGCCGCCGAGCCCCAGAGCAGATGGCGCGTCCAGCCGCCGCGCAGGAGCCAGGCGACGGCGAGGATCGCGAGCGAGACATAGGCGGGCGCGGCCCAGTTGGCGTTGGCCCGCGAGAAGAAGGCGATGAAGAGGCCGGCGAGCAGCACCGGCAGCGCGATGGCGAGGAGGACGAGGTCGTCGCTCCCGGCATAGGGCCAGCGCGTGCGGCGCAGGCCCAGCACCGCGCCGGCGAGGATCGCGCCGAGCAGCAGCGGCCCGAAGATGCCGAACTGGGCCGCGGCGAACTCCAGCAGCGCGCCGATATTCCAGTGCTTGCCGCCGAGACCGGCATTCGTCGCGGTATGGCCGAAGGTCGCGAAGTGGTTCTGAAGGTTCCAATAGAGGTTCGGCGCGACGACGAGCGTCGCTAGGGCGAGGACGATCACGCCGTTGATGCCGAGCAAATGGGCGCGGACGCGGCGGTCGAGCAGGGCGGCGACGACGAGGCCGGCGATGAAATAGGCGCCGGCATATTTCGACATGGTCGCGAGGCCGATGACGAGGCCGAGCAGGACGGCTTCGATCCGTGCTTCGGACGACGTCCGCCGCAGCATGCGTGCCAGGAGGAAGAGGGCGATTGCCCAAAACATGAGCAATGGGACATCGGTGGTGATGAGGGCGCTCGAGAAGGAGACGCCGGGCAGCGTCGCGAACAGGAGGCACGACCAGAGCGCGACGCGGCTGTCGTAGAGGACGCGGGCGGCGCCGAAGACGAAAAGGCTGCCGATCGCATAGAGGAAGGGCGAGGCGACGCGGACGCAGGCCTCGCCGTCGCCGCAGATCGCGGTGGTGCCGGCGATGATCCAGGCGATCATCGGCGGCTTGGAGAAATATCCGAAGGCGGGATCCTTCGACCACCACCAGTATTGCGCTTCGTCCGGGCCGAGATTGAGGTCGGTCGCGCCGATGACGTGCAGGCGGATCGCCGTCAGCAGGGCGACGCCGATCATCGCCCAGGCGAGTGCGGACTGGTCCTCGCGGCGCATCAGCGGCCTCGTTCCCGGAAAAGCGCGATCGTCACCTTGCGGCCGCGCGAATAGTTGAAGCCGGCGACGGTGCCGATCGGATCGACGGCGATGCCGGCGCTTGCGAGCGCCCGGTCGAAGGCGGGCTGCTCTTTCTGCTCGATGAGGGCGAAGGCGCCGGGGTGGCCCGCGACGAAGGCGGCGGCGTCGGCACCGTCGGCGGCGAGTCTGATGTCGGTCGCGGTGAGGAAGACGAGGCTGGGCTCGGTGTAGCCCGCCGCGGTGATCGGCAGGCCGGGCCGATAGCCGGCGGCTTCGGCGGCAGCGGCAAGGCGGGGGCTGACGAGAAGGTCTTCCGACGAGGGCAGGGTGCGCTGGAAGACGATGCCGCAGGTGACGGCGGCAAGGACGGCGGCGGCCGGCAGGACGCGGGACCATGTGCCGCGGAGCACGGTCGACAGCAGCCAGCCGGCAGCGGCGAGGATAACGGGGGCGAGAAGGAGGTCCGCGATCCGGATCGTACCGCCGCCATATATATAAGGTATGACTGTGATCGCGGCGGCGAGGGCGACGGCGACGACGGCCCAGAGCGCGATGTGGGCGATGCGCGCCCAGAGCGGCGTCTGTTCGGGTTCGCCGGACCGGCGGGCGGTCAGGTAGCTGCCGATGACGAGGGCGAGGGCCGGATAGAGCGGCAGCACATAGTGGGGCAGCTTGGTCGGCACGAGCTCGAAGACGATCCAGGCGGGTACGACCCAGGCGATCAGGAAGAGCGCCCAAGGTTCCGCGCGCCGGCGGGCGGCGCGCCACGCGGCGGGGACGAGCAGGATCGACGCCGGGAAGAGCGTCGCGGTTACCAGCGCGAGATAGGTACCCGGCCAGCCGCCGTGGCTTTCCTGTCCGCCCGCCGCCTTCGACAGCATGTCGCCGCCGATGGCCTGGGTCCAGAAGGTGCCCCCGGTTTCGCGCGTGATGAGGATCGCCCAGGGCAGGACGATCGCGAGCGCGAGCAGGACTCCGGTGCGTGGGCGGGTGTGGCGAAGCCAGGCGATGCCGCCGCCGAGGAGCCAGATGCCGGCGACGGTGAGGATCGCGACCATCGGGCCGATGGGGCCTTTGAGCAGGGTAGCGATGCCGATGCCGCCCCAGACGAGCAGCATGTCGCCCCAGCGCGCGAGGGGCTCGGGCTCGGTGCGGTGGCGTAGGAAGGCGTGGGCGAGGCCGGCCTGTGTCGCGGTGACCGCGGCGCAAAGCATTGCGTCGGTCTTGGCGATGTGGCCCTCGGCGATCAGCAGGATGGAGACGGCAAACAGCGCCGCGCCGGTCCATGCCGCGCGGCGGTCCATCAGCGCCGCGCCTGCCAGATAGGTGAAGACGACGGCGAGCACGGCGCCGAGGGCGGACGGAATGCGATAGGCCCAGATCGGCGCGCCGGCCGGTCCTCCGAACAGCGCGGCCGAGGCGGCCTGCATCCAGTAGATGCCGGCGGGCTTCTTGTTGCGCGCCTCGTCGTTGAAGCGGATCGCGACGAAATCGCCGCTCTCGAGCATCTGCTTGCTGGCCTGGGCGAAGCGCGCCTCGTCGCGGTCGAGGGGCGGAACGACGAAGAAGCCCGGCGCCAGGAAGATTACCGCGTAGAGCGCGAGCAGCAATGGCGCGAGAATGCGGGGCGTCATCGAGTGCGGGGTTTCGGGCCGCATGCGCGGCGTTTGCGGCGACGGATGGCGCCCCCTATAAGGCGCGGCGGCGCACCGGCCGCTCTATAACGCATTGCCATGAACAGCCCAAACGCCGCTCCCGAACTTTCGGTCGTCGTGCCCGTCAAGGATGAGCAGGACAATGTCCGTCCGCTGATCGACGAGATCGTCGCAGCGCTGCGCGACCGCGTGCCGTTCGAGATCGTCTATGTCGACGACGGCAGCAAGGACGGAACCCCGGCAGCCCTGGAAGCGGCGCGCGCCGAGGTGCCGGAACTGCGCATCGTGCGGCACGAGCGCAACTCGGGACAGAGCGCCGGCGTGCGCACGGGCGTCAAGTTCGCGCGGTCGCCTCTGGTCGCGACGCTGGACGGCGACGGGCAGAACGATCCGGCCGACATCCCGAAGCTGCTGGCGGCCTATCGCGCCGCGGACCCCACGGATAATGTGAAACTGGTCGGCGGGCAGCGGCTGAAGCGCCAGGACACGGCGGCCAAGCGCTGGGCGTCGCGCGGGGCGAACCGGCTGCGCGCCTGGCTGCTGAAGGACGACACGCGCGACACGGGCTGCGGATTGAAGCTGTTCGAGCGGCAGGCGTTCCTGGACCTGCCGTATTTCGATCACCTGCACCGGTTCCTGCCGGCACTCTTCAAGCGCGACGGCCACAGCATCCGTCTCGTCGACGTCTCGCATCGCCCCCGCACGCGCGGCGCATCGAAATACGGCGTGATGGACCGGGCCCTGGTCTCGATCCGCGACCTGATGGGCGTGATGTGGCTGATGAAGCGCCGCCGCCTGCCGGGCCAGGTGCGCGAGCTTTAGCTCTCCTTCTGCGGAAACAGGCGCTCGGCCAGCTTGGGCAGGAGCCAAGCGAGGAAGATGAGGCCCACGATCCATACGACCAGCATGGCGTAGTCGGAGGTGCCTTCCGCGATGCCGCGGCCGCTGGCGCCGAGATTGGCGTAGACGACGGAGGTCGGGATGAGGCCGAGGACCGAGCCGAGCAGGTATCCGGCGGTCGAGACCTTCGAGATCGCGAAGACGTAGTTGACCAGGCTGTGCGGCAGCACGGGAATCAGGCGCACGATGAAGACGGCGCGCCAGCCCTGCTGTTCGGCGCGCGCCATCCAGGCGCCGATGGCCGGCGTCTCGCGCAGGCGCACGGCGCCCGAATTCACGAAGCGCACGAGGACAAAGCCGGCATAGGCGCCGAGCGTGCCGCCGACGACGGAGAAGAGGCTGCCCCACCAGGCGCCGAGCATCACGCCGGCGACGATGCCCATGAAGAGGCGCGGCACGAAGAAGAGGCTCGCGGCGATGTGCAACGCCAGATACTCCGCCACCTTTTGCCAGAGCGGCTGATTGTCGAGCCACCCGGCGATGACGTTGGCGTCGATGGCGCTGCGAAACCACAGGACGGCGATGAGGCCGGCCACGAGCACGGCGGCGACGCCGATGCGCAGGGTCCGGTTCCGGCGTGCGGCGGGCGGTATCTGGACTTCGTCGGTCACCGGCGCCGCATATCACCGCCCCCGCCGCGCGTCGATCATGTGACGGTCCGCACGCTACGCAAGGCGGGGGGCGCATAGTATATAATGTGACATCCGGCGCCTTTGACGCCGCGGGGAGGACTTCGATGCTGGTTCAGGTGTTTCCGCTGCTGGCGCTCAGCGTGATCGTCTACAACGTGCTCGTGCTGGTGGTCGGCAGCGCCGACATGGCCGAATTCATGCTGCGCGGCATCACCATCACGCTGTTTTCGGGCGAGCCCTGGAAATTCTCGGTCGGCGACCTCTTCCTGGTCGTCTCGCTGGTGCTGCTCTTCGTCGAAATCCTGAAGTCGACCGTCACGACGGCCAACTCGATCGCCAACCATTCGCTGAGCCTGCTGGTCGGCATCGTCGCGCTGATCGAGTTCCTCATGTTCAAGGGCTTCGGCACGTCGCCCTTCTTCCTGGTGATCTGCATGTGCATCATCGACGTGATCGCCGGCTTCTCGATCACCATCGTGGCCTCGAAGCGCGACCTCGGCGTGGCGCCGCCGGTGGTGGGCTAGAGCCAGAAGAACATGAAGGCGGCGACGATCAGGTAGTCGACGATCCGCGGGACGACGACGCGCGCATACCAGGGCCTGATGGGTTCGAGGTCGGCTGCCGCCTCGGCGGCCATGACGAGCGGGATGGCCTGGAGCGTTGTGTCGCCCGTTGCGACGACCACCGCCGGCATGCGGATGTGGACATACCAGCGGGCGGCTTCGATCCGGGCCACCGCGTCTGCGGCTTCGGCCAGCGGGGCGGTCTCAAGCGTCGCTTCGCCCGTTCCGCCGTGTTCGCCGGCCATGGTCCCTGCGTCCCAGGCAGGGGTGCCCCGAAATGGGACGCTTTAACCGTCTGCCGGGCTCACCGCAGCAAGGCGCGCACCTTTACGAGCGCCAGCGCAGGGTCGTTTCCTTGACGGGGTTAACGAAGGGGCGGTCTTCGGCCCTGGCGGCGGCCCATTCCTTCTTGAGCCGGAAATACCACATCGCAGGCATGTCGGCGTCGCGGATCAGCATGAGCCGGGGATCGTGCTTCAGCCCCTCGCGCTGAAGGGTCACCATGCGCCGGTCCTGTCCGAGGAAGATGCGGGCGATCGGCTGGAGGAGGGGCCTCAGCAGGCCGGCCCAGCCGATGTTCCAGAAGAAGATCTGGGTGACCTCGGTCGTGTCCGCCGTCAGCGGCGTGCAGGCGGTGAAGCCGAATACCTTTTTCCTGCCGGCGGTGATGATTTCGTAGCGCAGGCCCGGGAGTTCGAAGACGATTTCCGTTATCGGGCGGCCGCCGATGAGCTTGTAGAGGCCGGCATTCTTCGACGGCGCGTGCGGCAGCATGGTGAAGCCGCGGCGGGACGGCCCGTAATTCTTGGCCTTCTCGTGGATCGAGTCGGGCGTGCGCCACCACCAGATATTATGGACGAACGGACCGTGGGCCGGATCCATCAGGCCTACGACGGCGTGGTCCATCGGACAGGGGAAAAGCTGGCGCTCGACGAGGCGCGGCATCTGCTGGGGGGCGAGGGCGAGGACGGGAGGCGGTTCGGGCGCTTCCGCCAGCGACGGATCGGCGGCCATGAAGATCCAGACGAGGCCGTTCGCCTCGACGGTGGGATAGCGGCGGACGCCGATCCGCGACTGGTCGATCGTTTGGCCCTCGGCCAGGGACGGGATCAGCTTGCAGCCGCCGTCGGGGCCGAAGCGCCAGCCGTGATAGGGACATTCGACCGTGCCGGCCACGATCCTGCCGGCCGACAACGGCACGCCGCGATGCGGGCAGAGATCGCGCAAGGCGAAGACCTCGCCGCCTTCGGTGCGGCCGAAGACGATGGGTTCGCCGAGCAGCGTCTTGTGCAATAGCCGGCCGCGCTTCAGATCGCGCGCGGGCATCGCGAAATACCAGAGGTCGCGCAGGAAGGGCGGCGCCGCGCTCGCCGCGGCTGCCGTGACGCCCTCCGTTGCCGTCGCCGTCAGCTCCATGGCGCGCCTGTATAGAAGCGAATGCCCCGAGGAAAGAGGCGTTGGCGCGCCGAATTAGAACGCGTTAGGCTAATTCCCACAAAAGGAACGCAGCCATGGCACAATCCATCCCCGTCGAGAAGTTCGAGAAGGTCCGCTACGAGTTCGCGGACCACATAGCCGTCGTGACGCTGAACCGCCCGGACGTGCGCAATGCGCTGGACCGGCAGGCGTATAGCGAACTCGAATCGGCATTTCATCACATCCAGGCCGATCCCGAGGTGCGCGTCGCGATCGTGACCGGCGTCGACCCCGCTTTCTGCTCGGGCGACGACGTGCGCGCGATCATGCTGAATGCGCAGAAGGATTCGTCGATGACGGATCGCATGAAGCGTGAGCCGGCGACGACACCGGCGGCCGCGACCATCCTCGATTGCAAGAAGCCCGTGATCGCCGCAGTCAACGGCGTCGCGGTCGGATGGGGCTGCGAACTTGCCTGCTACGCCGACTTCCGCATCGCATCGGAAAAGGCGCGCTTCGGCGAGCTCTTCATCAAGCGCGGCCTGGTGACCGACGTGGCGGGCATCTGGCGGCTGCCGCACATCGTCGGCCCGACCAAGGCGACCGAGCTGATCATGACGGGCGACATCATCGACGCGCAGGAAGCGCTGCGGATCGGTCTTGTTTCGAAGGTCGTACCGCACGGCGAACTGCTTGCCGAAGCGAAGAAATTCGCCGGGCGCATCGCTTCGAATCCGCCGCTCGCCGTGCAGGCGCTGAAGGAGGGGCTCTGGAAGGGTTTCTACGGCAAGCACGAAGAGATCGGGAAATGGGTGACGGCGACGCTCGGCGTGATGTTCCAGACGGAGGATCACAAGGAAGGGGTCGCGTCGTTCCTCGAGAAGCGCGAGCCGGTGTTCAAGGGCCGCTAGCGTTTGGCGCTGTTCTTCGACGCGGCCTGGTTCGATGCACAGCTCGCGCGGCTTCACATGTCGCGCGAGGATGTCGGTGCCGTGCTGGGGCTCGACGGCGTGGCGGTGTCGGAGTTGTGGAAGGATCAGCGCGAGTTGAAAGCGGCTGACGTGTCGATCCTCGCGGCGCTCTTCAATCGCCCGCCGGCCGAGGTCGCGCATCGCGCGGGGATATCCACGCCCGTACCGGCGTCGGCGGCGGAGAACTCTGTGCTTGAGAGGTTGGATGCGATCGAAGCCAAGCTCGATGAAATCCTGCGCCGTCTGTCCCGCGCCTGAACACGCAGATGCTTGGCGCTCCGGCACCGACGCTTGGGGTCGTCGGTGCCGGAGGGTCCTTGAGCGAAACCGTGGGAGGAGTACGGGATCGCCTTGGGATACAAGCTTCGGAATACACAACCGATGACCGGGACAATGCTCTGCGCCGCCGGATCGTGAAATTCCGGAGCTTACCGCTAAGTAGACTTGCGGAGGCGGCAGCTACGCCTTCAGCGTGAACGCCGCGTCTGTATCCTCGGGCGGCGTATAGGCCTTCAAGGCGCCGAGGCGGTCGGAGTCGCGCTCGCCGGAAATGGCCTGCGCCATGAGCAATGTCAGTTGTGCAGCGTCGCCCAGGCGCTGGGGCGGCAGCGCCCGCGCCGCCGATCGCCGTTCCACCGGCGGGACGGGCTGCACCATGCGCGGCGGCCACATGCCATAGCCGCTGGGCGTGAGCCCGGCCCGTTGT
This sequence comes from Alphaproteobacteria bacterium, assembly GCA_020852655.1. Taxonomy (GTDB): domain Bacteria; phylum Pseudomonadota; class Alphaproteobacteria; order Micropepsales; family Micropepsaceae; genus JADZAI01. The sequence goes on along the minus strand of JADZAI010000034.1, from coordinate 2,405 downwards.
ATCGAAATGGAACTGGCGATCCGCATCTTGACGGCAGATCAGCAAGCGCCGCACCGCGTTTCGTCCAATGCGCCATTCACCACGCGCGCCGGCGCGACAGGGTTTTCAGTACGTTAACAGAAATTTGCCGCAAGGCTTCGGCATTTCGAAACTCTTCCCGGCGATAGTGCACCAGACAGAATGGAAGAACCGCGCAGAATGCGTGGCTGGTGGGTGCAGCTTGCGGGCAACGACCTCAGCAGTGGCGGTGCAAAAGCTTCGTGCGGCCTCGGAACCGCATTGGGCAGCGCTTGCACTGATCGGCGCAGGATCCTGCGCCTATGATTGGACCATCGGCGACGATCACCTGGAATGGCTCGGCGACGCTAGGAGTGTGCTGGACCTGGAGGGCGAAGCGCCTTCGACGACGGCAGCCTATCGCAAGCTGATGCGGCCCGGCACGGACGGGCTGCTGGATTTTTCCAACGGCGGCAAGGCCGAGGAGCCGTTCACACTTCGCTACGAAGTCCGCACGCGCAGCGGATCCTATCTGCCCATCGAGGATCGCGGGCTGGTGTTCCGCAACGGCGACGGCGTCGTCGAGCGGATGGTCGGGATGATCTCTGTGCGGCAGCCGGCGAGCGAACCGGATGAGCGCGGTCGCCTCGACCGCGGCCAGATGCGCGATGCGATCGACGCCGCGATCGACTGGGCCACGACGAAAGGCGCGACAGCCGCGCTTCTGCTGAGTTCGATAGACGGGCTTGGGGCGATCAACGACGCCTACGGCCTCGATGTCGCCGACGAGGTGATTGCCGAAACGGCGCGGCGCCTCAGCGTTGCACTGGGGAGCGACGGTACGGTAGGCCGGGTGGGCGGCAACAAGATGGCTGCCCTGCTGCTGGCCTGTTCCGCCGAAACGATGGCCGCGAAGGCCGACCTGCTGCGCGATGCGGTGCAGGAGAGCATGATCCAGACGACTGCTGGCCCGGTGGCAGCCACGATTTCGACAGGCGCCCTGGCATTGCCGTCCGGCGCGAACAACTCGGCCATGGCGTTGATGCGTGCCGAGGATGCGCTTTCGCAGGCCAAGCAGGCCGGGCGATCCAACATCGTCATCTTCGACGCGTCGCCGGAGCGGGAAGCCTCGCGCCGCCGCAAGGCGTCCGTCGGGGCCAGCATCATTGCGGCGCTCCGGGCCGACCGCTTCCGTGTCGCCTATCAGCCGATCGTCTGCGCCCGGACGGGGCGTGTCGAATCCTATGAGGCCCTCATCCGAATGTTGGCGGAAGACGGCTCTCCCGTTCCCGCAGGCGAATTCATCCCGGCAGCGGAAGAACTGGGGCTCGTGCGCGACCTCGACCGGCGCGTGCTGGAGCTGTCGGCAATTGCGCTCAAGCGCGCGCCGGCGCTGAAACTGGGCGTCAACCTGTCCGGCATGAGCGTCGGCGACGAGGCCTGGACGCATACCTTCAACACGACTGTGGCGGTCGACCGTTCGATCGCGTCGCGCCTGACGGTCGAGGTGACGGAAACCGCGGCGCTGCACGACATCGACGAAGGCGTGCGCTTCGTGAAACAGTTGCGCTCGGCCGGATGCCGGGTCGCGATCGACGATTTCGGCGCGGGTTATACCTCGTTCCGCAATCTTCAACTGCTCGATCTGAATTGCGTGAAGATCGACGGCGTCTTCGTGAAGGGCATCGCCCGCCGGCCAGACAACCAGGCCTTTGTGCGGACGCTCGTGTCGCTGGCAAAGACCTTCAACCTGGACGTCGTCGCCGAGTGGGTGGGCAGCAAGGAAGAATCGGTGCTGCTGCGGGCCCTGGGCGTCGACAGGTTCCAGGGTGCGTTTTACGGGATGCCCGATATGACGCCGCCCTGGGGCAAGCTGATCCCGGCGGCCTGATCGGGCGGCACGCGCTACGCCGCAGGCCGCTTTGACGCTAGACTGGTCCCGGGTCAAGGACCATCGCCATGCGCCGCTTTATTCTTGCCGCTGCTACCGTTCTCGCTTGCGGACTCGCGTCCGCCGACTCGCCGCCGTTGCCGAGCGATGCGGAGGCGAAGTGGAGGCATGAGATCGACGAGGCGAATATCGCCTATGCCAAGCGCCCGACGGCGATCCTGAAGATCGACGATGCCGTCTATCTGAAGCCGGGACAGACGGCGTGGCTGATTCAGGGTGCGGATCACATGGCGTGGTCGCTGAAGGCGCCGGAGGGGAACGTACCCTCGGTCGCCTTCGCCGCCGACAGCACGACGGCGATCTACAGCGACGACAAGGGCAAGGCCGATCTTCTCAGAGCCCGACCGGAAAGTTGTGATTCAAGGGGAGGGGTTTGAGGCGAGGCGTTTGAGCATGATGCGGATCATGGCGAGGCGGATGAAGGCGACGGTTTTTCGGGCGTGACGCTCGCAGTCTT
>JADZAI010000033.1 GCA_020852655.1 Alphaproteobacteria bacterium | reverse complement strand
GCTCGCCCGGACGGATGCCCGGAATGAAGCCGCCCGAGCGCTTCAGATTGTCGGCCGTCTCGGTCGGGTTGAAGACGATCGAGGTGTAGAAGAAGGCGAAGAAGACGATCAGCGCCGCATAGAGGAAGAGATAGAGCGGCTGGCCGCGCCCGAGCAGCGCCGCGGTGACCTGCAGCCATTGCGGCGCGTCGCCCTGGCTGGCGAACGACACGATGGTCGCCGGCAGCAGCAGCAGCGAGGACGCGAAGATCACCGGGATCACGCCCGAGGTGTTGAGCTTGAGCGGCAGGTGCGAGGTGTCGCCCTGGAACATCTTGTTGCCGACCTGGCGCTTCGGATACTGGATCAGCAGCCGGCGCTGCGCCCGCTCGAAGAACACGATCACCGCGACCACGACGATGGCGATCGCCGCGATGCCGAACAGCCAGCCGGTCGACAGCGCGCCGGTCCGGCTCAGTTCCAGCGTCTGCACGATGGTCGCCGGCAGGTTCGCCACGATGCCGGCGAAGATGATCAGCGAGATGCCGTTGCCGACGCCGCGCGAGGTGATCTGCTCGCCCACCCACATCAGGAACATGGTGCCGCCCACCAGCGTGATCACCGTCGAGATGCGGAAGAACCAGCCCGGATTGAGCACCACGCCCTGGCTGCCTTCGAGCCCCACGGCGATGCCATAGGCCTGGATGGCGCAGAAGATCACCGTCAGGTAGCGCGTGTACTGGTTGAGCTTGCGGCGGCCCGACTCGCCTTCCTTCTTCAGCGCCTCGAGCCGCGGCGAAGCGGTGGTGATCACCTGGATCACGATCGAGGCGGTGATGTAGGGGATGAGGTTGAGCGCGAAGATCGCCATGCGTTCGACGGCGCCGCCGGCGAACATGTTGAACATGCCGGCGATGCCCTGCTGCGCCTGCTCGAACGAGGCCCGATAGGCGTCGGGGTCGATGCCGGGCACCGGAATATAGGTGCCCAGGCGATAGACCAGCAGCGCCCCCAGCGTGAACCAGATGCGCTGCTGCAGGGCCTTCGCCTTGGCGAAGGACGAAAAATTCAGGTTCCGGGCAAGCTGCTCTGCTGCGGACGCCATGATTGCTCCCTAAACGATGGGGCTTGGCGCGATCAGGCGTCAGCCGCGGTATCTTCGACCCTGGGCATATCGACCTTGCCGCCGAGCGCTTCAATGGCCGAGACCACGCCGGCGCTGGCATGCGTCACTTTGAACGTCACCTTCTTGGCTTCGAACGCGTTCGGGCCGAGCACCAGGCGCACCCCGTCCAGCGGCCGGCGGATCACCCCGGCCGCGACCAGCGCCGCGGCGTCGATGACGCCCTTGTGGTCCAGCTTGCCGCTGGTGATGTAGGCCTGGATGCGGTCGAGCCGCACCGTGTTGTAGCGCTTGGCGTTGGGCACGTTGAAGCCGCGCTTCGGCATGCGCATGTGAAGCGGCATCTGGCCGCCCTCGAAGCCGTTGATGGCGACGCCCGCCCGGCCCTTCTGGCCCTTGCCGCCGCGCCCGCTGGTCTTGCCGATGCCCGAACCGATACCACGCCCGACACGCACGCGCTTCTTGTTGGCACCCGGATTGTCGCTGAGGTCGTTCAAACGCACCATTTGCAATATCCTAACTTACTGTTCGCCGACGACGCGGACGAGGTGGCGGATCTTGTAGATCATGCCGCGCACTTCGGGCGTGTCCTTGAGCGTGGACTGCCGGCGGATCTTGTTGAGGCCGAGCCCGATCAGCGTCGCGCGCTGGTCGGCCTGGCGGCGGATCGGGCTGCCGATCTGCTCGATGGTAACGGTCTTGTCAGCCATGCTGTCCTCCTCAGGCCTCGACGGCTTCCTGGCCACGACGGGCCTGGAGATCGGAAACCTTGAGCCCGCGGCGCGCCGCGACCGAGCGCGGGCTGTCCACCTGCTTCAGCGCGTCGAAGGTGGCGCGGACCATGTTGTAGGGGTTCGACGTGCCCTGCGACTTGGCGACAATGTCGTTGATGCCCAGCGTCTCGAACACCGCGCGCATCGGACCGCCGGCGATGATGCCGGTGCCCGGCACGGCGGCGCGCAGGATCACCTTGCCGGCGCCGTGACGGCCGGTCACGTCGTGATGCAGCGTGCGGGCCTCGCGCAGCGGCACGCGGATGAGCTGGCGCTTGGCCTGCTCGGTCGCCTTGCGGATCGCCTCGGGCACTTCGCGCGCCTTGCCGTGGCCGAAGCCGACCCGTCCCTTCTGGTCGCCGACGACGACCAGCGCCGCGAAGCCGAAGCGCTTGCCGCCCTTCACCACCTTGGCCACGCGGTTGATGTGGACCAGGCGATCGATGAATTCGCTTTCGCGCTCTTGAACGTCTCTCATTGTCTTTTCCTTTGCGCGATCAGAACTGCAGGCCGCCTTCGCGGGCCGCATCCGCCAGGGCCTTGATGCGGCCGTGGTAGAGATAGCTGCCGCGATCGAAGATGACCTCGGACACGTTGGCGGCCTTGCCGCGCTCGGCGATCAGCTTGCCGACCGCGCTCGCCGCTTCCTGCGAGCCGCCGCCCTTGACCGTGCCCTTGACGTCCTTGTCGAGCGTCGAGGCGGCCGCGAGCGTGCGCCCCGAGGCGTCGTCGATGATCTGGGCATAGATGTTCTTGTCGGAGCGGAAGACGCTCAGACGCGGACGACCATAGGCGCGAGCCTTGATCGCCTTGCGGATGCGCTGCTTGCGCCGTTCCGAACCCTTGAGGCTGATGGGCATCTGCTGGCGCTCCCTTACTTCTTCTTGCCTTCTTTGCGGGCGATGTATTCGCCCACATAGCGCACGCCCTTGCCCTTATACGGCTCCGGCTTGCGATAGCCGCGGATGTTCGCGGCGACCTGACCGACCTGCTGCTTGTCCGCGCCCGACACGGTGACCTCGGTCGGCGTCGGGGCGGCGATGGTGATGCCCGGCGGCGTCTGGAAGACGATCTCGTGGCTGAAGCCGAGCGACAGCTTCAGATCCTTGCCCTGCATGGCGGCGCGGAAACCGACGCCCTGGATCTGCAGCTTCTTCTCGAAGCCGTCCTTCACGCCCGTCACCATGTTGGCGATGAGCGCACGGGTCGTC
>JADZAI010000032.1 GCA_020852655.1 Alphaproteobacteria bacterium | reverse complement strand
CGGCGCTGATGGAGCTGGCGCAGGGCGGCACCGCCGTCGGCACCGGGCTCAATGCGCCGATCGGCTTCGCCGAAGGCGTTGCCGAGCGGATCGCGAAGATCACCGGCCTCAAATTCACCAGCGCGCCGAACAAGTTCGAGGCACTCGCCGCGCATGACGCGATGGTCTTCACGCATGGCGCGATCAACACGGTCGCCGCGTCGCTCTTCAAGATCGCCAACGACATCCGCTTCCTCGGTTCAGGCCCGCGCTCGGGCCTCGGCGAGCTGAACCTGCCGGAGAACGAGCCCGGCTCGTCGATCATGCCGGGCAAGGTGAACCCGACGCAGTGCGAAGCGCTGACCATGGTGTGCGCACAGATCTTCGGCAATCACACGACGATGACGGTGGCGGGCGGCTCGGGCCATTTCGAGCTGAACGTGTTCAATCCGGTGATGGCCTACAACTTCCTCCAGTCGGTGCGCCTGATGGCCGATGCGGCGATCAGCTTCACCGACAATTGCGTCGTCGGCATCGAGCCGCGCAAGGACAACATCAAGCGCGGGCTGGAGAACTCGCTGATGCTGGTGACGGCGCTGAACACCAGGCTCGGCTACGACATTTGCGCCAAGATCGCCAAGACCGCCCACAAGAACGGCACGACGCTGCGCCAGGAAGCGGTCGGCGGCGGTTACCTGACCGACGCCGAGTTCGACAAATATGTCGACCCGTCGAAGATGATCGGCCCGGGCTAGCAGGAGCGATGGCGGCCGGCTCCCAAATCGCGCTCGCGGCCATGCTCACGGCGGCAAGCGCTCAACCGGTCGAACCCGCAGCAGCCTACGTGCTGCTGCAAACGACCATGTTTGTCGCACTGTTCCCGGCGCTGGGAGCACTCACCGTGGCGGCGAATTGGCCGACCAGGACGGTTAGCGTCACCGTCGACATACCGCCGCATCACCCGTGACCGGCGACCGGCTCACAGGCGACCTGCCGGTCCGACTGGACCAGCATGAGCGCGCTCTCCTCTTCGCCGGCCGCCGCGATCTGGCGCGGCATTCGGGAGCCTTGGCGACGGACTTGGGCGTGCTCGAATTGGCGCGCGACGTGTACGAGATCGGCGAGGCGGCCGGTGTCGTTGCTTACGATCCGGAGCGCGACCTGCTGGTGCTGCTCAGGCAGTTCCGCATGACCGCGCATGTCAGCGGCGTTCCGGCCGACATGGTGGAGGTCTGCGCGGGCGGTGTCGACGCGGGCGAGGCGCCGGTCGATGCCGCGCGCCGCGAACTTCGGGAGGAACTCGGCATCGAGGCGCTCGCCATCGAGCCGGCGTTCCAGTTCCTGCCGAGCGCGGGATGGATGGCGCAACTGGCGCATGTCTTCGTCGCGCGGGTGGATGCGTCGGCCGTGCCCGAGCGCGCCGGCCTGGCGGAAGAGACCGAGCATACGCGGCCGTTCACGGCGACACCGGATGCGGTGTCCGCGGCGATAGATGCCGGACTGTTGCGCAACGGGTTTGCCTTGCTCGCTCTCACCTGGTTCGCCCGCCACCGCCAGGCGATCCGGCAACGATGGGGCTTCTGTGACTAGCGACCTCGACTTCGTTCGCGACGGCGCCCTGCTCTTCCCGCAGGCGCTGACGCCCGCGGAGGTCGATCGTCTCCGCGATATTCAAACGGATGGCGCAGGTGTCCGTCTTGCCGAGGCCGGCCTCGCGGCGGCGCTGGCATCCGTGACGCAGTGTGCCGCGGCACTGGTGGGCACACGGGCACGGCCGGTGCGTGCGGTCCTGTTCGACAAGACGGCAGAGCGGAACTGGGCGCTCGGCTGGCACCAGGACCGCACGATCGCCGTCCGGGAGCGGATCGACACAGCGGGCTTCGGCCCGTGGACGACGAAGCAAGGCATCCTTCATGTCGCGCCGCCGATGGATGTGCTCGCGCGGATGGTCACCTTGCGCGTCCATCTGGACGATTGCGGCACCGGAAACGCGCCGCTGAAGGTCGCGCTCGGCTCGCACCGGCTGGGGCCGGTCCGCGCCGCCGCCGCTGCGCGCCATGCGGCCGCACTGCCTTGCCATGTGTGCGAAGCGCGGGCCGGCGACATCTGGGCCTATGCGACGCCGATCCTGCATGCGTCGGACCGCGCGGAATATCCGTCGCGCCGCCGCGTGCTCCAGGTCGACTACGCGGCCTTCGACCTGCCCGGCGGCCTCGAATGGCTCGGGCTGTCGCGCTAAGCTGCGTGCGCACTCCAGCGCGGGCGGATTTCCCGATGCCCTCACAAGCCGAAGTCAAACGCTCCCTCGCCATCGCCGGACATCGCACGAGCGTGTCGCTGGAAGCGCCGTTCTGGGCCGAATTGAAGGAGATCGCCCAGGGCGAACACCGCTCGGTCGCATCGCTGGTCGCCGAAATCGACGCCGGGCGTGCACCGGGGCGAGCGTCGCTCTCCAGCGCCATCCGCTGCTTCGTCCTGATGCGGCTGAAGGCAAAGCTCGGCGACTTGAACGCGCGTTGACCGCGCCCTTCGTTCCTGTATTGTTCTCATCCACCGGAGGCCGCTCATGTCGCTGACCCTGATCCATTCGCCGCAGACCCGCTCGTCCGCCTTCATCTGGCTGCTCGAAGAGCTGGAGGCGCCCTATGAGCTGAAGCGCGTGACGATCCGCCATGCCGGACAGACCGAAGGGCTCGATCCCGCCAATCCGCATCCGCACGGCAAGGTGCCGGGGCTGATCCATGACGGCGTCTTCATCCATGAGCAGACGGCGATCGCGCTGTATCTGACCGACCTGTTCCCGAAGAACCGCATCGGGCCGCAGATCGGCGATCCGAAGCGCGGCCCCTATCTCACCTGGCTCGCCTATTACAGCGGCGTCGCGGAGCCGGCCTTCGTGTCGGCCTTCCTGAAGATGGAGCCGCCGCGCGGCACGGCCGGCTGGGTGAAGGTCGACGAGGTGATGGCGTATCTCATCAAGACGCTGGGGGCGCAGCCTTATCTGCTGGGCAACGACTTCTCCGCAGCGGACCTGCTGTTCGGCGGCACGTTCAACCTGTTCTCGCAAAGCCCGCTGCTGCCGAAGTCGGACGTGATCAGGGACTATGCGCAGCGCTGCGTGTCGCGCCCGGCGGCCCAGCGCGCCCAGGCCAAGGATGCAGGCTAGCGCAGGATTTCGACCAGCAGGACCCAGGTGCTGACCATGGCGGCGACGAGCGCCAGCAGCACGGCGAAGGCCAGCCACACGATTCCCGCCGGATCGCCCGCCGTCATCAGCCAGCCGCCGACCAGCATCGGCACGGTCGGCAACTGGGCGAGCACCGCCCGGCCTATCGTCGCGCGGACGAGGGCGCCCTTGCGCAGGTCGCGCAGGAGTGCGCCGACCGGAATCGTCCAGGTCGCCAGCGCCAAGGCGAGATACGTGGCGCGCGGCAGGATTCCGGCCGGGAACAGCATGAAGCTGCTGACCAGCAGCGCACCGATGAGGATCACCAGCATCTCCGCGGCACGGCCGGGCAGATGCGGGAATGACAGGATGCGCGCCAGGTTGATCGAGATCGCGACGATCACCAGCCCGGCGAGCGCCGCCGTCGCGCCGACCTCTGCGGTGAAGAAGGCGATCCAGTCGGCGTTCGGCATTTTTCGTTCCCCCGGGGCGAGCCTAACGGGCCGGCGGCCGGTGCGCCAAGCGCTTGAAGCCATACGGGTTCTGTGGGACCTGATGACAGGCAGGGGCTGGCCATGGCTGAGATCATCAATCTGAAGGCGGTGAAGAAGGCCAAGGCGCGCGCCGAGAAGGAGCGCACCGCCGAGGCCAACCGCGCCAAGCACGGGCGGACCAGGGCCGAGCGCACGCGCGACGAGGCCGAACAGGAATTGCGCGACCGCAAGCTCGACGGCGCGAAGATCGAAGACGACGAATGACCCAGCTCAAAGGGCCGCTGAGCGGCATCCGCGTGATCGATCTGACGCGCGTGCTGGCCGGACCCTATTGCACGATGATGCTCGCCGAGCAGGGCGCCGAGATCGTCAAGATCGAGACGCCCAAGGGGGGTGACGATTCGCGCCACATCGGCCCGTTCATCGAGGGCCGTTCGGGCTATTTCATGTCGATCAACCGCGGCAAGAAATCGGTCGCGCTCGACCTGAAGGCGCCGGCCGACCGCAGGCATTTCGAGACCTTGCTCGAAACGGCCGACGTGCTGGTCGAGAATTACCGCGGCGGCACGCTGGAGAAGCTCGGCTATGGCTGGGACATGCTGCACGCGCGCTATCCCGGCCTCATCTATTGCGCGATCAGCGGCTTCGGCCACACCGGGCCGTATGCGAAGAAGCCGGCCTACGACATGATCGTGCAGGCCATGGGCGGCATCATGTCGATCACCGGATATGCCGGCCAGCCGCCGGCCCGCGTCGGCGCCTCGATCGGCGATCTCGCCGCCGGCATGTATGGCGCAGCCGCCGTGCAGGGCGCGCTCTTCCACCGCGCGCGCACCGGCGAAGCCCAGAAGCTGGACATCGCGATGCTGGATTGCCAGGTGGCCCTGCTGGAGAACGCCATCGCGCAGACCCATGTGCGCGGCACGCCGCCCGGCCCCATCGGCGCACGCCATCCGGCGATAGCGCCCTTCGGCATGTTCCGCGCCCGCGACGGATACCTCGCAGTCGCCGCCGGCAACGACACGCTGTTCCGCGCGCTCTGCACGACGATCGGCGAGCCCGGCCTTGCCGCCGACCCGCGCTACGCCACCAACCCGCTGCGCGTCGACAATGTCGCAGCCCTCACCGAGGCGCTCGACGCCGCGCTGGGGCGCGACGACCGCGCGGCCTGGTTCGCGAAACTGGAGGCGGCGGGCATTCCTTGCGGGCCGATCAACGACGTGGCCGACATCATGTCCGACCCGCAGGTCGCGGCGCGCAACATGATCGTGCATATCGACGATCCCGCCGGCCCGTTTCCGACGCCCGGCAATCCGATCAAGTCGTCGCTCTTCCCGGACGTCAGGACGCGCGCCGCCGCCCCCGCGCTCGACCAGCACCGTGCCGAGATCCTGGGCGGCGGACCAGCGGCGGACTGACGCAGCGCCCTTCCGGCGACCGGCGCCCTCCCCTACGCTCGTCTTTTCGGTGGCCGGGATTTTTCATGTATCGCGTTCTCATTGCCGTCGCTCTCCTGCTGGGACTGGGGACGGCACAGGCTGCCGAGCCTTTCGCCGACTGCACGACGGCCAGCTTCGCCAGCCGCCTCGGCCGGTCGGAGGTCTTCCAGTGCGTCGAAATCCGCCGCCTCGAATCCAGCCTTGCCGGCGCGGCCATTCCCGTCCGCACGCTGCGAACGTCGGAGGACGGCCGCTCCGCGCAATATGAGCCGGATGTCGTCGATGCGATCGAGACGGCTTTCCAGGCGTTCAGCGAACTCGGCGGGATCGGCCAGGGGAGCGTCACGGTCGTCTTCGACCTGCCGCTGCCGCAGAGCGTCAAGGCCGGTTACGCCTGGGCCGGCATGCTCGACCTCGGGAATAGCAGCGAGTGCGTCGTGATGGTGAACACCGTGCGGCACGATATCGACCCGAACGCCGCACTGTCCGGCGACGTGATGATCGAGCTCCGCAACACCCTTGCGCACGAGCTCTTCCACTGCGTCCAGAACTGGGCGTGGCCCGGCAAGATGCCGAGCGCCGTCGGGAAGGACGCCAAATGGTGGGTGGAAGGCACCGCCGAGCTGATGGGCCATCTCGTGTTCGAGAGCAGCGGCACGCTGAAGGCGCGCGGCGCCGATTTCGCGAGCCTTTCGCGTGTCCAGCCGCTGACCACCATCGAGTATCCGAACCTCGTGTTCTTCTCCTGGCTCTGGACGCGCGGCGGCCCCGGCGGGCTGGTCGACTTCATCGGCGCGATGCCGGACGCACCGGGCGAGGAGAATCAGCGGGCCGCGCTGGTCGCCGCGGTCGGCGACGCAGCGCTGGCGCAGTTCGTCGCGGACTATGCCGACGGCAAGGTCACCTCGCCTGCCGGGACGCCTTTCGGCGCACCGGCCGGCGTCCCTGTCCGCACGATCGACGCGGCGGGGCCGGCGGTCCTCAAGGTCGCGCCCCTCACGGTCTTCATCCAGGACGTCGCCTTCGCGGGCGGACGCTACATGGCGACCGGCGGCGGTTCACCCAGGCTGGTGATGAAACCCGTCGCGGGCGGCGTCTGGGAGGTGCCGATGATGATCGCCACCGAGGCGACCTGCGATGCGCCGGAGGTCTATCGCTTCGCCGGCATGTCGTTCGGCGCCGCGCCGGGCGGGTCGTCGACCGCCGAGGACTACACGCTGGACGTTACGCAAATCTCCAAGTGCCAGGAATGCGCCGTCGACTCCGATGCGATCGACCAGTGCCTGGTGGGCGAGTGGAAGATCGCGAACGAGTCGCTGGCCGAAGCGCTGCGCCTCCAGCAGGAGGACGACCTCGTCCAGGTGATCGTCGGCGGCGACGCCGCCGCGCGCTTCGGCAAGGACGGCCGGAACCTCCTCGGCTTCAGCAAATACAGCGTCGAGGGCGTCGCGACCGTCGACGGATCGGTGCGCTTCCGCATCTATCTCGCGGGCACCATCGACAGCCTCTATGCGGCGAAGGAGGGGCACCTGAAGATGTGCTATCGCGACAGCGAGGCGATGATCCAGATCGTCGGCAGCGGCGGCGGCCAGGGCGAACCCATGCCCTTCTCGTCCCTGCCGCTCGATCGCACGTTCGAGGCCGACTACACCTGCTCGGGCGACGAGATGATGCTGACCCAGAAGATCGGCGACGGCGATCCCTTCACCATCCGTTTCACCCGCCTGCACGGCATGGAGCCGCGCGCCCAATAGCTCTATGTCTTGAGGGCGACGAGCACCGCGCCGCCGGCGATCATCGCGATGCCGGTCCAGTTGGCGGGCGACAGCTTCTCGCCAAGGAACGTCACCGCGAAGATCGCCACGAGCACCACGCTCAGCTTGTCGATCGGTGCGACGAGCGAGGCCTGGCCCATCTGGAGGGCGCGGAAATAGCAGAGCCACGATGCGCCGGTGGCGAGGCCCGACAGCGCGAGGAACAGATAGGTGCGCGCCGGGATGCTGCCCGGCGCCTGCCACTGGCCGGTGAGCGAAAGCACCGCGGCCAGTGCGGCGATGACGACCAGGGTGCGGACGAAGGTCGCGAAGTCCGAGTTGACGCCGGCGACGCCGATCTTGGCGAAGATGGCCGTGAGCGCTGCGAACACGGCGGCCAGCACCGCCCAGAACTGCCACGAACTCGTCAAGGCATGCATCGCGCTCTCCCGGCCTGAGGCGCGATTATTGACGCCGCTCCAGCTTCATCGGCAAGCCGCCGCGCGGCCGCAGCGTGATCGTCGCATGCGGCTCGACGACATGGCCGGGGCGCAGCGTGAGCCTGTAGCGCTGGAGGATCGTCGCAAGCAGCAGGATCGCTTCCTGGATGGCGAAGGCCATGCCGATGCAGATGCGCGGCCCGGCGGAGAAGGGGATATAGGCGAAACGGTGGATCGCCTCGCGCCGGCCCGGCGCGAAGCGCTCGGGATCGAAGAGGTCAGGCTCCTCCCATAGCCGGCGATGACGGTGAAGGATGTAGGCCGAGACGAGGATCTGGGTTCCCGCCTTCACCGGCGCGCCCGCCAGCACATCGTCCTCGATCGCTTCGCGGCCCGCGAACGGCGCCGGGGGATAGAGCCGCATCGCCTCATCCAGCACCTGGCGGGTGTAGGTGAGCCTGGCGACATCGTCGGCCCCGGGCGTGCGGCCGCCGAGCACCTGCGCCAGTTCCTGCGACACGCGCGCTTCGGCCCAGGGAAATTCCGACAGCAGGAACAGCGTCCAGGCCAGCGCGTTCGCCGTCGTTTCATGGCCGGCGACGATGAAGGTCAGCGCATTGTCGTAGACGAGCTGATCGTCCATGGGGCGGCCCGTTTCGGGGTCCGTGGCGGTCAGCAGCATGGTGAGCAGGTCGCCCGAATCGCTCCCGATGCCGCGCGCGAGCTCCGCCCGCCTTTCGCGGATCGCACCGCCGATTTCGGCCTTGAACCAGTTCAGCGCCGGGCGCGCCCGCAAGCGCCCGAGGGTCGGCACCCAGATCGGCAGGTTCAGCATCGCGGCCAGGTCCATGCGGCCGGCCGTGTCGAGATAAAGGTCGATCGCCTTGCCCATCCGGTCGGCCGCGAGCGGCGCAGCCCGCCCGAAGACGGTCCGCGACAGCACGTCGTAGGCGAGGCCCATCATCTCCCGCGCGATGTTGCGTTCCGGCAGCGCCTCCTTGTCCCAGCGCGCCAGCATGTCCTCTGCCGCGGCCACCATGAGCGGCGCGAAGCCGACGATCTTCTTGTGCTGGAAGGCGGGTGCCGTGGTGCGCCGCTGCCAGCGCCAGGCCTCGCCGTCGGCCAAAAGCAGCGATTGGCCCAGCGCCGGCTCCAGGCGGCGCTTCTGCTGCTGGCTTTTGACGTAGTTGCCGGCGTTGTCGAGCAGGATGCGCTTGATCGCCTCGGGCTCCGACACGACCCAGGTTTCCGCCCCGCGCAGCTTGCGTTTTACGAAGGGCTGCTCGTAGGCGATGTCGGTGAACGCCGAGATCAGGTTCCGGCGCGCGTTGAGGAAGAAGGTCCAGTAGTCCCGCAGACCCGGCGTGGAGCCGGGCTGTTCGTGCGGCGGGATGGGTGCGGGAGGCCTCTTGGGATCACGCGGCGCGGCCGCATCCGTCAGCGTCGAATAGCTCATGGAAGCGCGGGATAGCCCAAGCCCGGCGATGCCGCACTGCGACATCGGCGCACGGCCCGCCTTTCCTCAGACGCTCGCCGTGACGATCCAGCAATGCGCCGGAAACGTTACGCCGTCATGCGTCATGTGCTTCTCGTATTCGGCGGTCAGCTCCGCGATTACCTTCTCCTTCAGCTCATCCGGCGCGTTCATGAGCAGGCGCGACGCCATGCCCATCTGAACGGCTTCCCGGGCGGCGCCCGGCGCCGTCCTGCCGATCACCATGGTGGTGTCGAAGGCGGCAAAGGCCGGCGTCTGGAAGCCCGCCTCGGTCAGGATGTGGCCGACCCGAACGGGATCGGCAAAGGCGAAGGGTCCCGGCGCCGTCGGATCGGGCGGCGGCTGCGGCGGCAGGTGTTTCAGCGCCATGCCCATCGGCACGGTCGCGAAGGGATTTTCGTGCAGCGTCCGCCAGCAGATGAAGGCAAGCCGCGCGCCCGGCCTTGCGGCCCTGCGGATATTCCGGAAGGCCTGTTCGGGATCGGCAAAGAACATTACGCCGAACTTGGAGAAAATCAGGTCGGCGCTCGCTGCGGGAAGCGCATGGGCCGAGGCGTCGACCTCCAGGAAGTGGACATTGTCGCGGCCCCTGGCCCGCTCACGCGCGACCTCCAGCATCGGATGCGAGATGTCGATGCCGGTGACCGACCCGGTCCGCCCCACGGCATCGGCCAATGCCAGCGTCGTACCGCCGGAGCCGCAGCCGATGTCGAGCACTGATTCGCCGTTCGACGGAACCGCAGCGGACAGTACGGCCTCCGTGAGCGACCGCATCATGGTGTCCATCTTGTCGGCGTCTTCGGCCCATTTGCGGCCCGTCTGGCCGTTCCAATAGGCGATCTGATCGGCGTTCGTGGCCATGGCTGCGAGGTTCCTTGCCTGGCGTCCATTGGAACGCGGGGCGCGAATGCTTACAATCCCAATTGATGTCCCATTCGTTCGAAGATGCCCTGTCGGAGGCCGCGGTCCCGGTCTCGGGAGAGCCGCCCTATCTGCGCGGCCTGAACGACCCACAGCGCGAGGCCGTACTGACGCAGGACGGGCCGGTGCTGGTCCTCGCCGGCGCCGGCACGGGAAAGACGCGTGTACTGACCACGCGGCTCGCGCATCTCTTGTATTCGCGCAAGGCGTATCCCGGGCAGATTCTCGCCGTCACCTTCACCAACAAGGCCGCGCGCGAGATGAAGGAGCGCATCGGCATGCTGATCGGCGGCGTGGTCGAAGGCATGCAGTGGCTCGGCACGTTCCACTCGATCGGCGCCCGCATGCTGCGGCGGCATGCCGAGCTGGTAGGGCTGAAGTCGAACTTCACGATCCTCGACGACGATGACCAGCTTCGCCTGCTCAAGCAGATCATCTCCGCCGCCGGCCTCGACGAGAAGCGCCACCCGCCGCGGCAGCTCCTCGCGCTGATCGACCGCTGGAAGAATCGCGGCTGGCTGCCCGAGGACGTGCCGCAGGGCGAGTCCTACGGCTATGCTGCCGGCAAGGGCGCGGTGTTCTACGCGGCCTATCAGCACCGGCTGAAGGAGCTGAACGCGGCGGACTTCGGCGACCTGCTGCTCTCGACCATCAAGATCCTGCGCGAGCACCCCGACATCCTGGAGGAGTATCGCCGCCGCTTCGTCTACATGCTGGTCGACGAGTATCAGGACACCAATATCGCGCAGCACCAGTGGCTGAAGCTGCTCGCCGGCGAGCGGCGCAACATCTGCTGCGTCGGCGACGACGACCAGTCGATCTATGCCTGGCGCGGCGCGGAAGTGGAGAACATCCTCAAATTCGAGCGCGACTATCCCGGCGCCAAGATCATTCGTCTGGAGCAGAATTACCGCTCGACGCCGGAAATCCTCGACGCCGCCTCGCACATCATCAAGGAAAACCGCAGCCGCCACGGCAAGACGCTGCATACCGAAGCTGAGGCCGGTAGCCGCGTGACGGTGCTGAGCGTCTGGGACGCGGAAGAGGAAGCGCGCGAGATCGGCAGCGAACTGGAGACCCTCCAGCGCCGCGGCGAGCGCCTTGCCTCGGCTGCGATCCTCGTCCGCGCGGCGCACCAGATGCGCGAGTTCGAGGAACGTTTCGTCGCGATCGGCCTGCCCTATCGGGTGATCGGCGGCCCGCGCTTCTATGAGCGCCAGGAAATTCGCGACGCGCTGGCCTATCTGCGTGTCGTTGCCCAGCCGGACGACGACCTCGCCTTCGAGCGCATCGTCAACAAGCCCAAGCGCGGCCTCGGCGACAAGGCAATCCAGGACATCCAGTCGGCAGCCCGCCGAATGGGCATCTCGCTCGCCAGTGCCGCGCGCCGCCTCGCCGACAGCGACGAGATGACCGGCAAGGCGCGCAGCGCGCTGCGCCAGCTCATGGATGGCTTCGAGCGCTGGCGCGCGGCGATGGCGAGCCTGCCGCACCCGGACCTCGCGACGCTGGTCCTGGAGGAGTCCGGCTATGTCGAGATGTGGCAGGCCGACAAGTCGATCGAGGCGGAAGGCCGGCTCGACAACCTCAAGGAACTTATCCGCTCGATGGAGGGCTTCGAGAATCTCATCGGCTTCCTCGAACATGTCTCCCTCGTGATGGAAGCCGAGCAGAACGAGACCGGCGACAAGGTTTCGATCATGACGCTGCATGGCGCCAAGGGGCTGGAGTTCGACACGGTGTTCCTGCCCGGCTGGGAAGAAGGCCTCTTCCCCTCGCAGCGCTCGATGGACGAAAGCGGCCTCGCAGGCCTCGAGGAAGAACGCCGCCTCGCCTATGTCGGCATCACGCGCGGCAAGAAGCATGTGCAGATCAGCCATGCCGCCAATCGCCGTACCCATGGCCTGTGGCAAAGCGCGCTGCCCTCGCGATTCATCTCCGAACTGCCGCAGAACGCCATCAACCTGAAGGAAGGCACCGGCTATGGCGGCGCCGGGTATGGGGGGCGTTCGGGCTTTACCGAAAACCGCTGGTCGGCGGGGGACTTCTCCAGCTCCTATGACAGCCCCGGCTGGCGCCGGGCGCAAAATGCCGCACAGTCCGGCGCCGCCCGCTCGCGCCCGCCGATGCTGGAAGCGCACGCAACCCTGGTCGCGCATTCCGACCCCGACCCTGCGGGCTACGAGCGGGGCGACAATGTCCTTCATGCCAAGTTCGGCCGGGGCCGGGTGACCACCGTCGACGGCAACAAGCTGACGGTGCGCTTCGAGGACGGCAGCGAGAAGAAGGTATTGTCCGCCTTCCTCGCACGCGCGTGACAGGGGCGTTCTGAGGTGGGCCTCGTTCTGCTGTTCATGGCGGCCGGCGCCGCCATCCTGGCCGCGCAGATGGTGGCGCTGGTGCTCTTTCGCGAAACCGCCGTCGCGACACAAATCGTGCTGCCGGTCGTCATGACCCTCATCGCGCTGGTCGCAGGCATGGTCCTCGGCGACCGCAAAGGCGGGCAGATGGATCTTGCCGCCAACGCCCAATTCCTCCAGGCCGTCGCAGCTTTGGTCGGCACATCGCTGCTGACCGGCTTCGGCCTCTTCTTCCTCAAACCCGCCCGCAGTCGCGTCACCTTCATGCGCTCCCTGACGATCGCCCTCGCCTCCATGGCGGCGATGCTGGGGGCGGTGCGGCTGTGGGCCTCGATGCTGGTCTGACGCCCATGACGAATCCGCCACTCTGGAAGGCCTCGGTCCGCGCCGGGCACGAGGACATCGACCATCTGTCGACCCTGTTCGAGCTGACGCCGTCGCCGGCGCCGCAATCCGTCATCGTGCTGACCCACCCGCACGAGGACGACGCCGTCATCGAGGCCTATTACGACGAAGCGCCGGACGGAGACGCCCTCACCGCCATCCTGGGCCGGCCCGTTCAGGTCGAGGCCCTGCCCGACCAGGACTGGGTGAAGCTGAGCCAGGAGGGCCTGCCGCCCGTCCGGGCCGGACGCTTCTTCGTCTACGGCGCGCACGACAAGGGGCGGGCACCGGTCAACAGCGTCGCGCTGGGCATCGACGCCGGCGTGGCTTTCGGGACGGGACATCACGAGACGACCTCGGGCTGCCTCACCGCGCTCGAATGGCTGAAGCGGACACGGTTCCAGCCGTCGAACGCGCTCGACCTCGGCTGCGGCACCGGGGTCCTGGCACTGGCGGCCACGCGCCTCTGGCGGATTCCGGTGATGGCAAGCGACATCGATCCACAGGCGATCACGGTGACGGCCGAGAATCTCCGCCGCAACGGCGGCCAGATGCATATCCGCCCGGTCGTCGCCGAGGGCTTCGCGCACCGGGCGATCGCCGAGGGCGGTCCCTACAGCCTCGTCATCGCCAATATCCTCGCCGGCCCGCTGACGCAGCTTGCGCCGGACATCCGCCGGCACACGGCGCCGGGCGGCCGGGTTCTGCTGTCGGGCCTGTTGCGCAGCCAGGAACTGCTGGTCCTGTCGTTCTATCGGGCGCTGGGCTTCGGTTTGGAGCGCCGGTGGCGTTTCGGTCCCTGGTCGGTCCTGCTTCTTAGGCTTTGACCCCCGGCGCTGTTTCGGCGACAAAGCGGCCCTAGCCCGGCCCTGGACCCATGCCCGCAGAATTGCAGCATACCAGCCTGCCCCTGATGCTGTTGGGCGTGCTTCTTGCCTCGCTGATCGTAAGTGTCCTGCTGGCTTTCGCCCTGAAGGTGGTCGCCGAATCGGTCTTCAAGCACGACGTCGGATATTTCGCGGCCTTCAAGGCGATGTTCGCCGCGACCTTCGTCCTCGTCTTCCTCATCTTCGCCCTGATGAAGGTCGGGGCCGTGAATGTCGCGACGAGCGGCGGCATCGCGCTCCAGATCATCGGCCTGATCGTCGGCCTCGTGATCCTCGCCTTCACCATCACCTTCTTCATCCGCTCGCCGGACGGGCTGCGGCCGGACTTCGCCAAGTCGGGCGTCGTGGCGGCGATCATGCAGGTGATCTCGCTGCTGATCGCCCTGGTGTTCACGTCGATGAACCTGCCCATCAAGGGCGTCTACATGGACCCCGACCGCTTCAAAACCGTGGAATCCCGGACCTAGCGCGATGGGATGGATCGTCGCCATGGGTCAGGCGGGCGTGCCCGATATTCTCGGTTCGGACCTTACGCCGGCAGTCATCCTGAGCCTGCTGTTCAGCACGCTGCTGAGCGCTCTGGTCGTCGGATTCCTGCTCAAGATCGTCGCGGCGTCGATCCTCGGCCACCCCGTGCGCTACCACACCGCCCTGATCGCCATGATCGCCGCCGTCGCCGCGCAGGTGGTCGTAGAGATCGTGCTGCGTCGCGCCGGGTTGGTCGATATCGAGGCCGCGGCGGCGGCCCTGCGCCGGGGCCGGTTCATCGACCAGATCATGCCGCTGGGGCCGGGCCTCTTCGTTCTGGCGCAGGGGTTTACGATCCTGATCCTGACGATCGCCATCCGCGCGTTTGTTCGAGGACCGGAATTGGAGGTTCCGTCGTGGCTGAACGCGATCCTCATTGCCGTCGCCATGACGGCGCTGTTTGTCGCATTCAACTACGCGCTGATCCGGCTGGTCGGCATCCCCGCCTGACGCGTTGCGGCAAGGCACCGGGTTTCATACCCTAGCGGCCATGTCAGACCACGCTCTCGCACCCCGCTTCCAGACCTATGACGACCCGGCGCCACCCGATGCGACCCATGCCCGCGTCGCGGCCATCCGCGCCGAGATGGCGAGGCAGAACCTCGCCGGGATGATCATCCCGCGCGGCGACGCGCATATGGGCGAGTATGTCGCGCCGCATGACGAGCGCCTCGCCTGGGCGACCGGCTTCACCGGCTCGGCCGGCATGGCCGTCGTCATGGCCGACAAGGCCGCGGTCTTCATCGACGGCCGCTATACGCTCCAGGTCCGCGACCAGGTGGATTTGTCTATCTTCGCGCCGCACCACCTGATCGACGAGCCTCCCGCGCAATGGCTCTCGACCCATGTAAAGAAAGGCGACCGGATCGGCTACGATCCGTGGCTCCACACGCCGGGCGGAATCGAGCCGATCCAGAAGGCGGTTGCGGCTGCCGGCGGCACGCTCGTCGCGGTCACCACTTCGCCGGTCGATGCCGCCTGGGCCGACCAGCCGGAACCGCCGCTCGCCCCGGTCGTGCCGCATCCGCTGGAGATCGCCGGCGAGTCGGCGGCCGACAAGCGCAGCCGCATCGCCGCGACGCTCGGCGAGGCCGAAGCGGCGGTGCTGACCCTGCCCGAGTCGATCGCCTGGCTGCTCAACATCCGCGGCGCCGATGTCGGCCACGTGCCGCTGCCGCATTCCTTCGCGCTGCTGCACAAATCGGGCGACGTCGATCTCTTCCTCGATCCGCGCAAGGCGACCGAAGGCCTCGCCGCCCATCTCGGCAACGGCGTACGCGTGCGGCCGCCGGCCGAATTCGGCCCGGCGCTCGACGAACTGAAGGATCGGACGGTGCTCGCCGACCCCGCCTCGGCCGCCGTCTGGGTGTTCGACCGGCTCGCTGCAGCCGGCGCCAGGATCCAGCGCGGCGCCGATCCCATCCTGCTGCCCAAGGCGCAGAAGAACGCGGCCGAGCTGAAGGGCGTGCGCGCCGCCCATGTGCGCGACGGCGCCGCCCTCACCCGCTTCCTGCGCTGGGTCACAGAGAACGGCCCGCGCGGCGACGTCGGCGAGATCGAGGCCTGCGAGCGGCTGGAGGATTTCCGCCGCGACACCGGCGCGCTGAAGGATCTCAGCTTCGACTCGATCTCCGGGTCCGGCCCGAACGGCGCGATCGTCCATTATCGCGTCACCCGGAAGACCGACCGCAAGCTGCGCGCCGGCGAGCTTTTCCTGATCGACTCCGGCGGCCAGTACATGGACGCGACGACCGACGTCACGCGCACCGTCGCGCTCGGCACCCCCCGCGCGGAAGAGAAAGACCGTTTCACCCGCGTGCTGAAGGGCCATATCGCCCTCGCCACGGCGCGCTTCCCCGCCGGCACGACCGGTGCCCAGCTCGACACGCTGGCCCGCGCGCCGCTATGGGCTGCCGGCCTCGACTATGACCACGGCACCGGCCACGGCGTCGGCGCCTATCTCAGCGTCCACGAAGGGCCGCAGAGCATCTCCAAGCGCCCGATCACGCAAGCCTTGCTGCCCGGCATGATCTGCTCGAACGAGCCCGGCTACTACAAAACCGGCGGCTACGGCATCCGCATCGAGAATCTCATCGTCGTGCGCGAGGCCGATGTACCCGGCGCCGAGCGCAAGATGCTGGAATTCGAAACCGTCACGCTCGCGCCGATCGATGTCGACCTGGTCGAGCCATCGCTCCTCACCCAAGACGAGAAGGCCTGGCTCAACGCCTATCACGCCCGCGTCCTGGAAACGCTGACGCCGCTGGTCGATCCCGACACGGCGACATGGCTCAAGAAGGCGACACGCGCATTATGACCGCCCCGCTCTCCGCACTCGACCACATCGTCGTCGGCGCCCGCGACCTGGATGCCGCGCACAAGACCTGGCGCGGACTCGGCTTCACGCTGACCCCGCGCGGCGCACATGACGGCGGCGCCACCGCCAATCACTGCCTGATGTTCGGCGAGTCCTATCTGGAACTCCTGGCGCCGACCGGTGCGGGTACGTCCGCCCTCGCCAGTGCCGTCGGAGCGCGCGGCGACGGCGGCCTCGGCCTCGCCTTCAAGAGCGACGATGCCACGGCCACCGCCCACGCCCTGCGCGATGCCGGCGTCACCGCCCATGATCCCGTCGCTCTGTCGCGGCCGCTCCAGCTCGACGGCACGACGCATCGCGTCGCCTTCGAGAATGTGATGTTCGAGGGAAACCTGCCGGGCCTCTTTACCTTCGCCTGCCGTCACGCGACGCCGGAGCTGACGCGAGCCCGGCACGAATGGCAGCTCCATGCCAACACGGCGACCGGCATCGAAGAGATCGTGCTCCGGGCGGCCGACCCGGCCATCTATCGCAAGCCGCTCGAGGCGCTGTTCGGCTTCGCGCGCGTGGCGGACGGACCGCACGGCATCAACGTCGTGCTCGAAAATCTCGGTCTTGCGGTGATGACCGACGTGGGCCTCCGCGAACGCTTCGGCACGAAGGCGCTGACCGGCCTGCCTGCGGCCCCCATCATAGCGGCCGTGTCCTTCCGCGTGAGCGAGGCCGACGCAGCCGGCGCCATGCTGGACATGGGCCGGGTCTCCTATGACGACCATCATTCCGGCCTCGTCGTTCCTGCGGCGGTCGCGGGCGGGGTCATCGTCGAATTCACCGACGACTGAGGCCGGGCCTGCGCATTCTCTTCGTATGCAGCCGCAATCGCCGGCACAGCCCGACCGCCGAGGCGATCTATGCGGCGGACGCCTCGCTTCAGGTCGCGTCTGCCGGCCTTGCGCCGGACGCCGACGAACCGCTCACCGCGGATCACCTTGACGGCGTCGACATCGTCTTCGTCATGGAGCCTGCGCATCGGCGGCGGCTGACCAGCCGGTTCGGACGCCACCTCGGGCGGGCGAAGATCGTTTGCCTGGATATTGCGGACGACTACGATTTCATGGACCCGGCGCTGGCCGGGCTGATCCGCGCACGCGTCGACCCGCATCTGCGCCGGTCATAAGGAACGGGGAGAATCCATGGGCCATATCGTTCTCGTGCACGGCGCCTGGCACGGCGCGTGGTGCTGGTATCGGATGCTGCCGGCGCTCCGGGCGCTGGGGCTCACGCCGCATGCGGTCGAACTGCCGGGGCATGGACTGCGCAACGGCGAGACGCAGACGCTGGCGGCCTATGCCGAGGCGGTGGCCGGGGTGCTGCGCGGACTGCCGGAGCCGGCGCTTCTGGTGGGGCATTCGATGGGCGGCGGCGTGATCAGCGCGACGGCCGAGCTGGTGCCGGAGCGGATCAGCAAGCTCGTCTATCTCTGCGCGCTCGCGCTGCTGCCGGGAGATTCGATCTTCGGCGTGGCGGGCGGCGACGAAGAGAGCATCCTCGCCGGTTACATGCAGCCGGGCGCCGACGGGCGGATCGTCGTTGCGGACGAAGGCATCAGGCCGTGCTTCTACGCCGATTGCTCGGACGCCGATGTCGCGCTCGCCAGGCTGCTGCTGGTGCCGCAGTCGGCGGAGCCGTTCGGCGCGGTGCCGGAGCTGACGGAAGGGCGCTTCGGCCGGGTGCCGCGAAGCTACATCGTGTGCGAGCAGGACAAGGCGATCGGGCCGAAGAAGCAGCGCTGGCTGGCCGAGCGGGCGGGCGCCGAGACGGTGGCGATCGCGCGGAGCCATTCACCGTTCTTCTCTGCGCCGGAAGAGCTGGCGCGGGTCCTGAAGGACCTCGCGTAACGGCACGCCCCTGCCCTTCCCGCCGCCCGGCTTACGGCTCACAATAGCCGGCGAGAAATACCGGAAGGGACGTCAATGAAGGACTTCAAGGGCAAGGTCGCCGTCGTCACGGGCGGCGCGAGCGGGATCGGGCTGGCAGTGGCGAAGGCGCTCGGTGCGAAGGGCGCGAAGCTGGTGCTGGCCGACATCGAGAAGTCGGCGCTGGACGGCGCGGCCGCGGCGCTGAACAACGCCGGGATCGAGACGATCGGTGTCGTCACCAACGTCGCCGACCGCGCCTCGGTGGAAGCGCTGGCGGACGCGACGTGGAAGCGCTTCGGCGCCTGCAACATCGTCATGCATAATGCCGGCGTCGCGGTGTTCGGCGCGACGCAGGACATGACGCACAACGACTGGCGCTGGTCGATCGACGTAAATCTGTGGGGCCCGGTGCATGGCGTGGAGGCCTTCCTGCCGCGCATGCTGAAGGAGGGCCAGGACGGCCACATGGTGTTCACCGCGAGCTTCGCCGGGATCGTGCCGAACCGGGCGCTCGGGCCGTATAACGTGACCAAGGCCGGTGTCGTCGCGCTGGCGGAGTCGCTGCACAAGGATCTCCGCGGCACGCCGATCGGCGCCTCGGTGCTGTGCCCGATGCGGGTGAAGACGAATATCGACAACAGCACGCGCAACCGCCCGGAGGAACTCGGCGGACCGGCGGCGGCGCATCCCTATGAGGACGCCGACAGCGGCAACCTCCAGGGGCGGACGCTGACGGCGGACGAGACGGCGCAGCTCGTGCTGAACGGCATCCTCGCCAACCGCCTGTATCTCCACACCCACAAGGAGGCCCGCCCATTCTTCGAGGGACGCGCCCGCAAGATCGCCGAGGCCTTCGACGCGGCGCTGTAGGCGCGAAGCGAGACGTTTCCGCGGCTCGTGCGTTGATCGTGCATGCGGAGCAGCGTCGACGGCCAGAAGGCAATTGTCACCGGGGCGAACTCCGGCATTGGCCGGGCGGTCGCGATCGCGCTCGCCAGGGCCGGCGCCGACGTCGTCGTCAACTATGTGGACCGTGCCGAAGCCGCCGACGATGTCGTCGCCGAGATCCGCGCCGCAGGGCGCAATGGGATTGCCGTCCACGCGGACGTCGCCGACGAGGGCGAGGTGGCGGCCCTGTTCGCCGCCGCCCGCGCGGCGTTCGGCACGGTCGATATCGTGGTTGCGAACGCAGGCCTGCAAGACGACGCACCGGCGGCGGCGATGACGTTGGCGCAATGGCACCGCGTCATGGACGTCAATCTCACGGGCCAGTTCCTGTGCGCCCGGGAGGCCATCCGCGAGTTCCTGCGGCGCGGTGTCGTCGCCTCGGTATCCGCGGCGGCCGGGAAGATCATCTGCATGAGCTCCGTGCATCAGACGATCCCGTGGGCCGGGCACGCGAACTATGCCGCCTCCAAAGGGGGTATTCGCATGATGATGGAAAGCCTGGCCCAGGAAGTCGCGCCCAGGCGAATCCGCGTCAATGCCATCGCGCCCGGCGCTATCAGAACGCCGATCAACCGCCCCGCCTGGGAGACCTCCGAGGCGCTGTCGCGCCTGTTGCAGTTGATCCCGTATGGCCGGATCGGCGAACCGGAGGACGTCGCACGCGCCGCAGTCTGGCTGGCCTCCGATGAGTCGGACTATGTCGTCGGCACGACCCTCTATGTCGATGGCGGGATGACACTGTTTCCGGGCTTTTCGACAAACGGATAACCCCCGCTACAGACCCTCGATCAGCTTCAGCCAGGCATCCTCGTCGATCACCTGGACGCCGTGCTTTTCGGCTTCCTTCAGCTTGGAGCCGGCGCCGGGGCCGGCGACGACGAGGTCGGTCTTGGCGGAAACCGAGCCCGAGACCTTGGCGCCGAGGCTCTCGGCGCGGGCCTTGGCCTCGTTGCGGGTCATCTTCTCCAGGCTGCCGGTGAAGACGACGGTCTTGCCGGCCACCGGCGATTCCGACGCGGGCTTCTCGGCCTCCTCGATGTCGAGCAGCCGCAGCAGGCGACCGACCTGTTCGAGATTGTGTTCCTCAGCGAAGAAGTCGCCGACGGCCTCGGCCACCGTGTCGCCGATCTGGTCGATCGCGTCGAGTTCGGCGACGGCCGCCTCGTCCTTCGCGGCGACCGCCTTCATGCCGGCGACGAAGGCCTCGGCGGTGCCGTAGGCGCGGGCGAGCTGCTTCGCGGTCGTCTCGCCGACATGGCGGATGCCGAGGGCGTAGATGAAGCGCGGCAGGGCGATTTTGCGGCGTGCGGTGATGGCCTCGAAGAGCTTTCCGGCCGATTGCGGTCCCCAGCCTTCGCGCGCCGCGATCGCCTTCTCGCCGCTGCCGTAGCGTTCCTCCAGGTGGAAGATGTCGGCCGGCGTCTCGATCATGCCGTCGGCGAGGAAGGCGTCGATATGCTTGGCGCCGAGCCCTTCGATGTCGAAGGCGTTGCGCGAGACGAAATGCTTGATGCGCTCGCTGCGCTGGGCGGGGCAGACGAGGCCGCCGGTGCAGCGCGTCGCGACTTCGCCCTCCTCGCGCACGGCGTGGCTGCCGCAGGCCGGGCAGACGGTCGGGAAAGCGAATTTCGCTGTGCCCTTCGGCCGCTTCTCCGCGACGATGCCGAGGATCTGCGGGATGACGTCGCCGGCGCGTTGCAGGATGACGGTGTCGCCGATCCGAACATCCTTGCGCTCGATCTCGTCGGCGTTGTGCAGCGTCGCGTTCGAGACGACGACACCGCCGACGGTCACCGGCTTCAGCTTGGCGACGGGGGTGAGCACGCCGGTGCGTCCGACCTGGATGTCGATGTCGAGCAGCTCGGTCGTCGCCTTCTGCGCCGGGAATTTGTGGGCGATCGCCCAGCGCGGGCTGCGCGAGACGAAGCCGAGGCGCTGCTGCCAGTCGAGGCGGTTCACCTTGTAGACGACACCGTCGATGTCGTAGCCGAGATCGGCGCGCAGGCCCTCGACCTCGCGGTAATAGGCCATGATCTCCGTGAGGCCCGCCACCACGCGCATCAGCGGATTGGTGGTGAAGCCCCACCGGGCGAGCTTGTTGACGACACCGAACTGCGTATCGGCCGGAACAGAGCTGGTCTCGCCCCAGGCATAGGCGAAGAATTTGAGCTTGCGCGAGGCGGTGATCGAGGCATCGAGCTGGCGCAGCGAGCCGGCGGCAGCATTGCGCGGGTTGGCGTAGGGCTCTTTGCCCGCCGCGAGCTGGCGTTCGTTCAGCGCGCCGAAGCGGTCGGCGGGGAAATAGACCTCGCCGCGCACTTCGAAGACGGCCGGCGCATCCTTGCCCTTGAAATCGTGCGGCACGCCTTCGACCGTCTTGAGGTTGGCGGTGACGTTCTCACCCTCCGTGCCGTCGCCGCGTGTCGCGCCGACAATCAGCGTCCCGTTCTCGTACCGTAGGCTCGCCGAAAGTCCGTCGATCTTCGGCTCCGCCGTGATTTCCAGAACCTCGTCGGCGCCGAGATTGAGGAAGCGGCGGATGCGGGCGAGGAATTCGGCGATGTCCTCTTCGCTGAAGGCATTGTCGAGCGAAAGCATCGGGCGGGCATGCCGCACCTTCTCGAAACGCTCCGCAGCCTTCGCGCCGACCTTCAGCGACGGACTGTCGGCGCCGACGAGATGCGGGAAGCGTTCCTCGATCGCCTTGCTGCGCTGGAAAAGCGCGTCATAGTCGGCGTCGGAAATCTCGGGCCTGGCCTCGGCGTAGAGCGCGTCGTGCTTGGCGAGCAGCAGCGCAAGGCGCGTGAGCTCGGTCTTCGCGTCCTTCTCGGTGAGCGCGTCGACTGATTTGTCCGATACCGCCTGCTTGGTCTTCTTCGTCGCCATGCGCCGATCCTAGCTTCGGGCGGCGAGCAATGTCTCGGCTGCTGCACGGGCTTCGGCGGTGACCGATGCGCCGGAGAGCATGCGGGCGATTTCCTCGCGGCGGCCTTCGTCGTCGAGCGGGGCGACCTGGGTGAGGGTGACGCCGCCAGCGGTCTTCTTGGCGATGCGGAAATGGCGCTCGCCGCGGGCCGCGACCTGGGGCGAGTGGGTGACGACGAGAACCTGCGCCTGGCGGCCGAGCCTGGCGAGGCGCGCACCCACCGCGTCGGCCACGGCGCCGCCGATGCCCTGATCGACCTCGTCGAAGATCAGCGTCGGCGCGGTGCCGCGTTCGGCCAGCGCCACCTTCAGCGCGAGGATGACGCGGGCAAGTTCGCCGCCCGAGGCGATCTTCGTGAGCGCACCCATCGGAGCGCCGGGATTGGTCGCAATCTGGAACTCGACGGCATCGAGCCCGGCGGGGCCGCCCTCCTCCGGCGCAAGCGCCGAGAGGCCGATGGCGAATTTCGCCTTGTCGAGCTTCAGCGGTTTCAGCTCGCGGCTGACCGCCGTTTCCAGTTTCGCTGCCGCGACCTTGCGCCTGTCGGTCAGCGCGGCGGCGGCCTTCACATAGGCCTCGCGGGCGGCGGCGACGGCCCTGGCGAGTTTCGCGGTCCGCGTCTCGGCATCTGCGAGGGCCTGGGCGCGGTCGGCGAGGTCGGCGGTGAGCCGGGGCAGGTCGTGGACCTGCACCTTGAACTTCCGCGCTGCGCCGCGCAGAGCGAAGAGGCGCGCCTCGACGGCTTCGAGGCGCCTGGGGTCGAAATTCAGCCCTTCGAGTGCCGCTTCGGCCTGGGCGCGCGCCTCGGTGGCCTCGGCGACGGCGCGCTCCAGCGCATCGGCGGCGGCATCGAGGCGGCCCATCGCCTGGGGCTTCAGCCGTTCGACGCGGCGCGAGGCGGCGGTGAGGCGGGTGTCGACGGCGCGATCCCCGCCGCCCAGCAATTCGACGATGCCGCCCAGTTCGCCGGCGATCTTCTCCGACGACATCAGCAGCGCACGTTCCTGCGCGAGACGCTCCTCCTCGCCGTCTTCCGGCGCGAGCTTGCGCAGCTCCGACACCGCAGCCGCCAGGAATTCCGCGTCGGCGCGCGCGGCTGCCATCTCCGCGGCGAAGGCCTCCGCCTCGTCCTGCGCGGTGCGCCAGGCGCGCCACGCGGCCTCGGTGTCGCCGAGCGTCCTGTCGTGCCCGCCGAAGGCATCGAGCAGCGCGCGATGGGCAGAAGCGCTCAAGAGGCCGCGGCCGTCATTCTGGCCGTGCAGTTCGACCAGCGCGTCGCCCACCTCGCGCAATAGCGCGGCGCCGACCGGCTGATCGTTGATGAAGGCGCGGCTCTTGCCGTCGGCCGCCATCGTCCGCCGCAGGATGATCTCGCCTTCGGCCTCTATGCCGTTCTCCGCAAGCAGCGCAAAGGCGGCGTGGCCGGCGGCGGGCTCGAACACCGCCGTCACCGCGCCATGCGCCGCCCCCTGACGCACCGCGGCGCGGTCGGAGCGGCGGCCGAGCGCCACCTGCAAGGCATCGAGCAGGATCGACTTTCCCGCGCCGGTCTCGCCGGTCAGCACGTTCAGGCCGCCCTCGAGCGCGAGATCCAGCCGTTCGATCAGGACGATGTCCCGAATCGAAAGCTGGGTCAGCATGGCGCGTACGCCTCCCTGATCGTCAGTGTTCGAAGATATCGTCGAGCCACGAGCCGCCCTGCGCGGGCGGCAGCGCGGTGCCGGTCATCAGCGCGTAGCTTTCCTGATACCAACGGCTGCCGGGATAGTTGTAGCCGAGCACCGCGGCGGCCTGCTGCGCCTCGCTGCGTACGCCGATCGCGACATAGGCCTCGACGAGGCGATGCAGCGCCTCAGGCACCTGCGACGTCGTCTGGAAGTTGGTGACCACCGTGCGGAAGCGGTTGATCGCCGCGACATATTGCTGCTTGCGCAGATAATAGCGCCCGATCGCCATCTCCTTGCCGGCGAGATGGTCGAGCGCGAGGTCGAGCTTCAGGCGCGCATCGCGGGCGTAGCGCGTGCCGGGGAAGCGCGTGACGACATCGTTCAGCGCCACGAGGGCCTGCTGTGTCGTCGCCTGGTCGCGGCCGACGTCGACGATCTGTTCGTAGTAAGAGATGGCCTTCAGATAGAAGGCGTAGGCCGCGTCCTTGTTGCCCGAGTAGAGCGCGAGGAAGCGGTCGCAGGCGTTGATCGCGTCGCTGTATTTGTTGATCTCGTAATACGAGTAGGCTGACATCAGGATGGCCCGGCGTGCCCACACCGAATAGGGATACTGCCGTTCCACTTCTTCGAAATACGGCGCGGCCGCGCGATAGTCGCCGCTTTGCAGCTCGTCCATCGCCTTGTTGTAGATAAGCTCGACGGGCGCGTCGCCCTGTCCGGGACGATAGGTCGTCTCGTCCGATCCGAAGATCGAACCGACCGTCTCGCACCCTCCCAGAGCGAGCGCAGCGACGACCGTCGCGGCAGTGCCCAGTCGCACCGCGACACGGCCCAAAGCGCCTGCGAAACTCATACCGACCTCATGCGCGACTGATCAAACGGCGAATGACGCCCGCCGCGCCGGGTGACGCGTCTCGATTCCGGGCCTTAGCGCAGTTCTCTTAGGGGAATCCCGTCGCGACCGCCATAGGCGGCCGGTCAAACCGGACCCGCCGCGACCGGCAGCGGGATGACCGTACCGCGACCCGCCCCGGCCGGGACGATGTCATAGGCCGAGGGGTCGGCCATGAGCGCCCGCAGGACGCGATTGTTCATCGCATGGCCCATGCGCACGCCTTCGAAGCGGCCGAGGATCGGCTTGCCGGCGAGGGCGAGGTCGCCCAGCACGTCCAGCGCCTTGTGGCGCACGCATTCGTCGGCGAAGCGAAGGCCGTCGGGGTTCAGGATTTCGCCGCCGTCCACCACGACCGCGTTGTCGAGCGAACCGCCCAGCGCGAGGCCGTGGGCGCGAAGCGCCTCGATGTCCTTGGCCTGCGTGAACGTGCGGGCCCGTGCGACCTGGTGCCGGAAGGTTTCTGCCTGCACGTCGAAGACGAAACGCTGGCGCGCGATTGCCGCCGCGTCAAAGTCGATGTCGCAATCGATCTGAAAGCCGTCATGCGGGGAGAGGCGCGCCACCTTGGCGCCGTCCCGGACCTCGACCGGCTTCAGCACGCGGATATAGTGCCGCACCGCCGTCTGAACCTGTCGCCCCGCCGTGTCCAGCAAGGCGACGAAAGCCGCGCTGCTGCCGTCCATGATGGGAATCTCGGGGCCGTCGAGTTCGACAAGGATATTGTCGATGCTCGCCGCGGCGATCGCCGCCATCAGGTGCTCGACCGTGCGAATCTCGGTGCCCGCGCCGTTCTTCAGCGTCGTGCCATAGGCAGCGCCGTGGACCAGGTCGAAGCGCGCCGGAACGAAGGCCGCATCGCCCGCGACATCCGTGCGGCGGAAGACAACGCCATGCCCCGCCGGCGCCGGGCGCAGCGCGATCGTCGCGTCGATGCCGGAGTGCAGACCCGTGCCGTGGCACGAGACAACCTGCTTGATCGTCGCCTGGAAGGATTTCACGGGGTACTCCACGGCAGCAGACCGCACCGTGCGATCGACCGCTCAGGGTAAATAGGCCCGATTGTGCGACGCAGCGAATGAAGGAATATTTCCGACTGTTTCAACAGATAACCCGTTGAACCATAAAAAAAAAGCTCGCCCGGGTGTACCGGACGAGCCCTTCGAAATCAGCCGATGTCTACGAGTTCGCCTGACGGCGCAGGAAGGCCGGAATCTCCAGCGGGTCTTCCGCCGGGGACGACGGGAACAGCGACGGGGTCTCCAGCGGCTTCACCGGACGGTGACCGGCCTTCGGCTCGGCGAAGCGCGGCTCGCCAAGGCGGCCGCCCTGCATCTCCGGCTGTGGCTGGAAGCGATTCTGCGCGGTGGCTTCGGCCTTCTTGGCCTTGCGGGCACCGAAGAGGTTGCCGAACGCGCCCATCAGGCCCGCCTGGCTTTCGCTGACCGGCGCGGGCCGCTGCATCGGGTCGGTCGAGCCCGAACGGATGCCATGGGCTTCCGCCGTGATCTCCTCATCGTCGAAGCGGACGTTCGGGCGCAGGGACGACGTCGCGACGGCAGTCGGGGCGGCTCCCTGGGTGCGCTGGCGGCTGATGGCGGCTTCGGCCTCGGCGACCTTGGCGCGCGCTTCGTCGAGCGCCTTCTGCTGGCTGGCGAGATCCGCCTGGAGCTTCTCCTCGGCCTGGAGCTGGAGCTCGTGGACAGGGTTCGGGATCGGCGCGGCGGCGGCAACCTGCGTGGCCAGTTGCGGCAGCGCGGCGGCAATCGACTCCGCCGCGACGGCAGCGGCGATCGACTGGACCGGAGCGGCGGCAACCGGCTGCGGCGCGGGCTGTGTGCGGATCGGGGTGAAGCCGCGGCCGATGGCGCTCGTCGCCGGGGCAGCAGCGGGCTTCGGCTTCGCCAGCGATTCGGCGTCGATGCCGGTCGCGACGACCGAGACGCGGATGCGGCCTTCAAGCTTCGCATCGAAGGTCGAGCCGACCTTGATGTTGGCGTCGGAGTCGACTTCCTGGCGGATACGGTTCGCCGCTTCGTCGGCTTCGAACAGCGTCAGGTCCGGACCGCCGGTGATGTGGATGAGCACGCCCTTGGCGCCCTTCATCGACACGTCGTCGAGCAGCGGGTTCGAGATCGCGGCCTCGGCGGCGTCGAGCGCGCGCTTCGGCCCATCGGCCTCGCCCGTACCCATCATCGCCTTGCCCATCTCCATCATGACGGTGCGGACGTCGGCGAAGTCGAGATTCATCAGGCCCGGCACGATCATCAGGTCGGTGATGCCGCGGACGCCCGAGTGCAGCACTTCGTCGGCCATCGCGAAGGACTGGGCCAGCGTCGTCTTTTCGTTGGCGACGCGGAAGAGGTTCTGGTTTGGGATGACGATCAGCGTGTCGACGATGTCCTGCATCTTGTTGATGCCGGCTTCCGCCTGACGCATGCGGCGATCGCCTTCGAAGTGGAACGGCTTCGTGACCACGCCGACGGTGAGGATGCCCATCTCACGCGCGATGCGCGCGATGACCGGTGCCGCGCCCGTGCCGGTGCCGCCGCCCATGCCGGCGGTGATGAAGGCCATGTGGCTGCCCGCCAGCAGCTCTTCGATCTCTGGGCCGGAGGCTTCCGCCGCCTGCGCGCCGATCTCGGGCTTCGAGCCGGCGCCGAGGCCGAGCGTCACGTTGGCGCCGAGCTGGATCTTGCGCGGCGCGAGGTTCTGCGCCAGCGCCTGCGCGTCGGTGTTCGCCACGACGAATTCGACGCCCTGAAGTTCGGACGTCAGCATGTTGTTGACCGCATTGCCGCCAGCACCGCCGACGCCGAAGACCACGATGCGGGGCTTCAGCTCGGGCGTTTCCGGGGCGGTGAATTTAATCGACATAGTCAGCCTCCAGTAGAAACACTTCGATTATCCCCGCCATTGGTGCTGGCACCCGCCGGCTTTGCCGGTCGAATTACTGCGGCCGTGAGACATGCGGCCGATCATAGGAAAGTCTCTTTGATCCAGGCGCCGATGCGCCCGAAGGACTGCGCGCGCTGCGGCGCGAGAATGGTGGTCGCCTGCTCCCGCGGTCCCCCGACCTGGGCGAGCGAGATGAGGCCGGCTGAGGCCGAGAAGGCAGGGCCGGAAACCGAAGGTGGCAGCGAGTCGAGGCGCATCGGACGGCCGATGCGGACTCGCTTGGCGAGGGCGCGCGCGGCGAATTCCTGGAGGCCCATCAGTTCCGACGCGCCACCGGTGAGGACGACGACGTTGCCGCCGATCTTGTCGGCGCCGGCGGCCTTCAGGCGCTCGGAGACCAGTTCGATCGTCTCCTCGACGCGCGGCTGGATGATCGAGATGAGCTCTTCGCGCGGCACGCGGTTGCCGTCGATGTCGCGCTCCTCGCCGATCTGGGCGACGCGGATCATTTCGCCATGCGCGCCGGGCACGGGCAGCGCGTTGCCGTGCAGCGTCTTCAGCCGCTCGGCTTCGCGGAACGGCGTGGAGAGACCGCGCACGATGTCGTTGGTGATGTGACGCCCCCCGACGGGGATGACGTCGCAATAGACCATCTTGCCTTCCTGGAAGGCGGCGATGGAGGTGGTGCCGCCGCCCATGTCGACGATGGTGGCGCCGTATTCCAGTTCCTCGTCGTGCAGACAGCCCATGCCGGCGGCATAGGCGGCGACAGCGCGGCCGGAGATTTCGAGATGGCATTTCTCGACGCAGACTTCGAGATTGTGCAGCGGCGCCAGTGCGGCCGAGACCATGTGCACCGAGACGCCGAGCTTCTCGCCGAACATACCGTTCGGGTCGCGGATGCCGGCGGCGGCGTCGACGGAATAGCCGAGCGCCGCGCTGTGGACGATCTCGCGGTCGCTGCGCTGGGCCTGCTGGCGGGCGAGCGCATGCAGGCGGCGGACGTCGGCTTCGCCCACTTCGCCGGTGTGGAGCGGCGTTTCGACGCGCACGATCTGGCTCTGCGGCTTGCCGCAGGAGAAGGAGATGAAGACCTCTTCGACCTGCGTGTCGGCCATCTCCTCGGCCTTGGTCACGACCTGACGGATGGAGGCCTCGACGCGGTCGAGCTCCGCGATCTGGCCCTGGCGGATCCCGGCGCTCTCGCCGTAGCCGACGCCGATGACCTTGGTCTTCGGCCGCATGCCTTCGCGCTGCTGTTCGACCTTCGCGAGCAGGCAGACGACCTTGGAGCTGCCGACGTCGAGCGCCGCGTAGACGCCCGGGCGAACCTCGGCAACCCTGCGCTTCTCGCGCCTGCCCCTGTTGACCCGGCCGATCATGTGCTTTCGCCCTTCTGGATCGACTCCGAAGCCCCGCCGCCGCGCGTCTTGATGACCAGACGATCCGGCAGGCGGAGATCGATAGTTTCGATGTCGCGTTCGAAGATGCGCTGCTCCTGCTGGAGCACCGTCAGGCGATGCAGCGCGTCCTCGATGCCGTCTTCCGGCAGGCGCACCGTGATGCCGTTCTTCAGATGGAGGTCCCAGCGGCGGTCACCGACACGCACCGACGCCTTGGTGGCGCGCTGGATGGCGGGGAAGCGCTTGAGGATGTCGAGGAGTTCGACCGCATGCTCCGGCGCACCGTCGCCCACGACCATCGGCAGGCCGGCGAATTCGGCGACGTCGTCCTTCGTGATGCGGTTGCCCTTGCGGTCGATCAGCCAGAGGACGCCCTTCGACTGCCAGATGGCATAGGGCTCTTTCTCGGTGACCTTGATTTCCAGAGTCGCGGGCCAGAGGCGCGCCACGCGGGCGGTCGCGATCCAGTCGAGCGCTTCCACCTTGGCGCGGATGGCATCGGGCTCGACATCCAGCATGTCGTCGCCCTGCTTCAGGCCGATCGCGGCGCGAAGGTCGGATTCGCGGGTGTGGTACTGGCCTTGCGCGACGATGTCGTCGATCGGGAACCATGCGGCGCCCGGACTGCCGCGGCCGGCAGACGCAAGCTCGCTCGGCTCATCGCCGCCGAAGCTCAAATGCCCGCCCTCGACGAGACCGGCGAGGGCGGCAAGGAGGAGGAAGGCGCCGGTGACCATCAGCGCCGGCGAGCGCCAGCCGATCGCCGGAAGCCACGACCAATCCGCCTCGACCGGCTCCGGCGCGCGCTTCTTGCCGCGCGAGGCGGACTTGCGCACGACGACGGCGGGGCGGGCGTATTCGTCCATGACGACGTCGCGGCCACGGCGGCGCGGGCGGTCGTATTCGAACTCGGGCTCGCGCCTCATCGCCCGCACGATGCGTCCTCCACCATCCAGGCGCAGAGCTTGCCGTAGGTGATGCCGCGATAGGCCGCCTGTTCGGGCACCAGCGACGTAGGCGTCATGCCGGGCTGCGTGTTGATCTCGAGCGCGATCAGGCGCGGCTTGCCGGGCACGGTGTCGTCGAAGCGGAAGTCGGTGCGCGTCACGCCGCGACAGCCGATCGCGCGGTGCGCCATCTCGGCATAGCGCATCGCATCGGCCGCGACGGCTTCGGAAACCTGGGCCGGGATGGTGTGGACGGAACCGCCCTCGGCGTATTTGGATTCGTAGTCGTAGAATTCGTGCGCCTTGGTCGAGATTTCGGTGACCGCGAGCGCCTTGCCGTCCATCACCGCGACGGTCAGTTCGCGCCCCGGCACGAATTCCTCGACCATCACCTCATCGCCCAGCGACCACTGCTCGGAGCCGATGGCGCCCGGCGGACGGTTGTCGCCCTTGCGGATGATGAAGACGCCGACGCTGGACCCTTCGCTGACCGGCTTCACCACATAGGGCGGTTCCATCTGGTGGGTTTCGGAGGCAAGCTTTCGTGCGACGACCTTCGACGCGACGACCGGGATGCCGGCCGCGCGGAACACGGCCTTCGTGCGCTCTTTGTGCATGGCGAGCGCCGAAGCGAGCACGCCGGAATGCGTGTAGGGCAGCTTGAGGATTTCCAGCATGCCCTGGATGCAGCCATCCTCGCCCCACCGGCCGTGCAAGGCGTTGAAGACGACATCGGGACCGGCGGCGGCAAGCCTGCCCACCACGTCCGCGGCGGCGTCGATCTCGGTAACCTTAAAGCCCTCTTCACGAAGCGCGCGTGCGCAGTCGCGGCCCGAGACGAGCGAGACTTCCCGCTCGGCCGACCACCCGCCCATCAACACAGCAACGTGCGGCTTACTCTGCAAAATCAAACCCTTACGCGGTCTAGGCGATGCCGATCCGCTTGATTTCCCACTCGAGGTTCACGCCCGTCAAAGCGCCCACACGCGCGCGAACCTCTTCGCCCAGAGCCTCAATGTCGTTTGCTTTCGCTTCAGAAAGGTTAACAAGGAAGTTGCAGTGTAATTCCGACACCATGGCGTCGCCCCGGCGGAGGCCGCGGCAGCCCGCGGCGTCGATAAGCTGCCACGCCTTGCGGCCGCCGGAGACCGCGGGGTCCGGGTTCTTGAAGGTCGAGCCGCCTGTGCGTGTCCTGACCGGCTGGCTCGCCTCGCGCTTGGCGGTGATCTCGTCCATCTGCGCCCTGATCGTCGCCGGGTCGCCCGGCCGGCCCTGGAACAGGGCTTCGACGAAGATGAGGTCGGCCGGCGCCGTGGTGTGGCGGTAGGTCATGCCGAGATCGGCGGGGGCGAAGCGATGCAGGCCGCCCTTCCCGTCCACGGCAATCGCTTCGACGAGGACATCCTTGAACTCGCCGCCATAGGCGCCGGCGTTCATGCGGAGGCCGCCGCCGACCGTGCCGGGAATGCCCCGCAGAAAGGCGAGGCCATCGATGCCGGCGTCAGCCGCGGCGCGGGCGACGCCGACGTCGAGGGCAGCGGCGCCGGCGCGCATGCGATGACCCTCTTCCGCCGCGATCTTCCCGAACGCCGCGCCCAGACGGATGACGACACCGCCGATGCCGCCGTCGCGCACGAGAAGATTGGAGCCGACGCCGACGACGGTGACGGGTACATCGTGCGGTTTGCCGGCAAGAAAGTCTTGCAGGTCCTCGACATCGGCAGGGCGATACAGCACCTCGGCCGGACCGCCAGCACGGAACCACGTCAGCTCCGCCATCGGCGCGTTCGGTGTGTAGACGCCGCGGACTTTTGGCAGACGCTCTGTGAGCCGGCTCATCCCGCCGCCAGCTTGCCGGGAAGTTCGTTCGCCCATGTGGTGATCGAGCCGGCGCCGAGGAAGACGACGTAATCGCCCGGCTGCGCGTTCTCGCGCACGATGCGCGGCAGATCGTCCGGACCCGGAAGAACGCGCGCATCCTTGTGGCCGTGGGCGCGGAGATTCTCGACGAGGGTCTGTTTGCTGACGCCTTCGATGGGCTGCTCGCCTGCCGGGTAGATGTCGGCGACATAGACGATGTCGGCGTCGTTCAGGCAGGTCGAGAACTCGTTGAAGAGGTCGCGCACGCGCGTGTAGCGGTGCGGCTGGACGACGGCGATGACTTTGCCCTTGCTCACCTGCTCCGCCGCCTTCATCACGGCGGCGATCTCAACCGGGTGGTGGCCGTAGTCGTCGATGATGGTGACGCCCTGCCATTCGCCGGTGCGCGTGAAGCGGCGCTTGACGCCGCCGAAGCTGCCGAGCGCCGCCTTCGCCACCTCGTCGCCGACACCCAGCTCGCGCGCGACGGTGATCGCGGCGAGCGAGTTCAGCGCATTGTGCGGGCCGGGCATCGGCAGCTTGATGCCTTCGATCGTGCCGGCGCCACCGAACACGCGATCGGAGAACTGCACGTCATAGACCGATTGCCCCGCCTCGGCGCGCAGATTGACCGCGCGGACGTCGGCCTGGGCGTTGAACCCATAGGTCACGACGCGACGGTCGTGGATGCGCCCGACCAGCGCCTGCACTTCGGGATGGTCGATGCAGCAGACCGCGAAGCCGTAGAACGGCAGATTCTCGATGAAGGTCTGGAAGGCCTGCTTGACGCCGTCGAAGGTGCCGTAGTGGTCGAGATGCTCGGGATCGATATTGGTGACGATGGCGATGGTCGCCGGCAGGCGCACGATCGTGCCGTCGCTCTCGTCCGCCTCGACCACCATCCACTCGCCGAGACCGAGGCGGGCATTGGTGCCGTAGGCGTTGATGATGCCGCCGTTGATGACGGTCGGGTCCAGCTTGCCGGCATCGAGCAGCGTCGCCACCATGGTGGTGGTCGTCGTCTTGCCGTGCGTGCCGGCAATGGCGACGCAGGACTTGAGGCGCATCAGCTCGGCCAACATCTCGGCGCGGCGCACGACGGGAAGCTTCCGCGCGCGGGCTTCCTTGAGCTCGGGATTGTCCTTCTTGATCGCCGACGACACCACGACGACCGCAGCGTCGCCGAGATTCTCCGCCGCCTGGCCGATGGTCACCTTGATGCCCAGCTTGCGCAGCCGATCGAGCGTGTAGTTTTCGGCCGCATCGCTGCCCTGGATCGTGTAGCCGAGATTCTTCATCACCTCGGCGATCCCGGACATGCCGATGCCGCCGATGCCGACGAAATGAATGGGGCCGATGTCGGTGGGCGAGCGCTTCATCGGGCGAGCCCCTCGATCGCATCCGCCATGTCTTCCGCCGCACGCGGGCGGCCGATCGCCTTCGCGGCAGCAGCCATTGCGCTTAGGCGATCCGGCGCTCCGGCGAGCGCTTCGATTTCGCGCGCCAGGGCGGGCGGCGTGAAGACGGGTTGCGGATAGGACAAGGCAGCTCCTGAATCGGCCAGCACACGCGCGTTGTAGCTTTGATGGTCGTCCGTTGCGAACGGATACGGCACCAGGATCGAGGGCCGGCCCATCGCGGTGAGCTCGGCGCAGGTCGAGGCGCCGGACCGGCTGATCACCAGATGCGCCGCCGCCATGCGCTCGGGCAGATCGGTGAAAAAATCTGATGTTTCAGCTTCGAGGCCCATCGCGCCATAGGCGGACTTGACGAGCGCGAGGTCCTCGCCGCGCGCCTGCTGGGTGATGCGCACGCGATTGCGCAGCGCCTCGGGCAGCAGCTTCAGCGCCTCGGGCACCACCTCGCTCATGATTCGTGCGCCCTGGCTTCCGCCGAAGACCAGCAGGCGCAGCTCGCCGTTCGGCGGAACGTAGGGCGTGGTCTTCTCGACGATGGCGGGGCGCACCGGGTTGCCGATGAGGATGACCTTGTCCTGCGTACCCGCTGGCAGCCACTCGACGCGATCGAAGGCCGTCGCGATCTTCGTCACGCGCTTTGCCACCAGCCGGTTCACGCGGCCGAGCAGCGCGTTCGATTCATGGATGATCGACGGCGTGCGCGTCATCGCCGCCGCCAGCATCGAGGGCAGCGCGGGATAGCCGCCGAAGCCGACCACGGCGAGCGGCTTCTCGCGCTTGAAGGCGGCGCGGGCCTGGCGGACGCCGCGCGCGATCTCGGCGAGGGCGAGCGTGATCTTGATCGGGTTGCGGCCGGAGAAGGTCGCCGAGCGGATCGGCAGCGGTTCGGCGCCGGGCACCTTCTGCGCGAAGCCGACGCCGCGCGGATCGGTCGCCAGCAGCACGCGATGCCCGCGCGCCATCAGCGCCTGGGCCGTCGCCTGCGCCGGAAATGTGTGTCCCCCTGTTCCCCCCGCCGCGATGACGATGGGACGCGTCACCGGGGGAGCCTCTTGCGCCTCTGGCCCGGACGCTTGCGCGTGAGCGCGATGAGGCAGCCGACCGTCAGCGCGAGCGCCAGCACGGAGGAGCCGCCGTAGGAGATGAAGGGCAGCGTCATGCCCTTGGCCGGCATGAGCTGGAGATTGACCGACATGTTGATGACCGCCTGGAGGCCGAGCATCACCGCCAGCCCCGCCGCGGCGATCTGCGAGAAGCTATCGGGGCATTGCAGGCTGCGATGTAGCGCTCGCAACACCAGGAAACAAAAGACCATCGCGAGGAAGATGCAGGCGATGAGGCCGAACTCTTCGCCGACGACGGCGAGGATGAAGTCGGTGTGGGCGTCGGGGATCGAGGCCTTGACCGTGCCCTCGCCCGGGCCGACACCGAGGAAGCCGCCATTGTGGAGCGCCGCCATCGCCCGGTCGACCTGATAGGTGTCGCCGCTGTCGGGGTTGAGGAAGCGGTCGACGCGGCTCTGGACGTGCGGCAACAGGAAATACGCCAGCACGCCCGCGCCGATGCCGCCGCCGACGAAGGCGCCGATGAACCAGAGCGAGATCCCGGCGAAGAACAGCATCGCGCCGAAGGTCGCGGTGACGAGTAGCGTCTGGCCGAAATCGGGCTGGAGGATCAGCAGGCCGACGAAGCAGGCATAGAGCACGCAGCCGGCGATGAGGCCGGCATATTTGCCGGTGCGGTTCCACTGCGCGAGGCAGGCCGCGCACAGGATCACGAAGGCGGGCTTTGTGAACTCAGAGGGCTGAATCGAGAGCGGGCCGAAGTCGAGCCAGCGATGCGCGCCCTTCACCTCGACACCGAAGGCGAGCGCCATCGCCATGAGGCCGAGGCCGCCGAGGAAACCGAGCAGCGAGAGGCGGCGGATATCGCGGACGCGGAGCAGCGACACCAGCATCATCACCGACAGCGCGAGGGTCGCGAAGACGATCTGGCGGATGACGAAGTGGAAGGTGTCGTAGCGCAGCTTCTCGGCGATCGCCGGACTCGCCGCCATGCCGAGCAGGACGCCGGCGAACATCAGGAACGACACCGTGGCGAACAGCCAGCGGTCCGAGGTCCACCACCATTCGGCGAGGGCGCTGCGGTTGGTGCGATCGTAGAGCATCATGCGGCGGCAGCGGCTCCCTCGGCGCGCGCCATGTTGCGCACGATGGTACTGAATTGGTCGCCGCGATCTTCGTAGTCGCGGAACTGGTCGAACGAGGCGCAGGCCGGCGAGAGCACCACGACCGGCTCGTCGCCGGCCGCGAGGCTGGCGTGATCGAGCGCGCTGCGCGTCGCGGCGGCGAGGTTGCCGCTGATCTCGTAGGATACGCCGGCCTCGGCCAGCGTCCTCGCAAAGGCCTCGGCCGCCTCGCCGATCAGATAGGCGCGCGCGATGCGCGGGAACCAGCTCTTCAGGCTCTCGATGCCACCCGCTTTGGCGACGCCGCCGGCGATCCAGTGGATGTCGCCGGGAAAGGCGTCGAGCGCCTTGGCGGCGGCGTCGGCGTTGGTGCCCTTGCTGTCGTTGAAGAAGCGCGTCTTGCCGATCCGCCCTACCGCCTCGATGCGATGCGGCAGGCCCGGGAAGCTCGCGAAGGCGCGCCCGATGGCCTTGGGGTCGCGGACGAAGCCGCGCACCGCGGCATAGGCGGCGGCCGCGTTCTCCCAGTTATGTGCGCCGGGCAGAGCCGTCACCGTCTTCAGGTCCACGATCTCGGCCGGCGGCGAATAAAGGCCGTCATAGAGCATGCCGTCGAGCACGTAGACGCCGCGGCCGACGACACGGCCGACCGAGAGCGGCGCCACCGCCGGACCGCCGCGCGCCGTGACATAGGTACAGGTGTCGGCCGCCTTGGGCGTATCGACGCCGATGACTGCGAGGTCGCCGGCGCCCTGCCGCGCGAAGATGCGCCGCTTGGCGGCGACATAGCCGTCCATGCCGCCGTGGCGGTCGAGATGGTCGGGCGTGATGTTGAGGAGGACGGCGACATTGGGCTTCAGGCTCGGCGTCAGGTCGAGCTGATAGGACGAGATTTCGAGGACGTAGACTGTGCCGTCGCGCGGGACGCCGAGTTCCAGCACGGGCTTGCCGATATTACCGCCGACCTGCGCATCCCAACCGTTCTTCGCCAGCAGATGTCCGATCAACGCCGTCGTCGTGGACTTGCCGTTGGTGCCGGTGATGCAGATCAGCGGCACCTTTCCTTTCAGGCCGTTACCATTGCCCGTAGGTCTTAAGCCGGGGTTAGGGTTAACCGTTCCTTGCGCAAAAAAAGATGCGCCGTTGAAGTGTCCGGAGGCCTTCAGCGCGCGGCAGAAGAGCTCGATGTCGCCGATGACTTCGACGCCGTGGCGCTGCGCCTCGACGACCGCCGGATGCGGTTTCGGGTGCGTCAGCGGGATGCCCGGCGAAAGCACGATCGCCTTCAGCGAATGCCACGGCCAGAGCGCCGGCTCGACCAGCTCGATCTCGCCCTCCGCCGCCGCCCGCCCCTTCTCCTGATCGTCCCACGCAATGACGTTGGCGCCGCCCGCCTGAAGCGCCCGCGCCGCGCTGAGGCCGGACCGCGCAAGCCCCAGGACCGCAACGTCCTGGCCGGCAAAAATGGGGACGAGGATCACGGGGTCACCTCAACTTCAATGTCGACAGGCCGATGAGCGCGAGAATGACCGACACGATCCAGAAGCGGATCACGATCGTCGGTTCGGCCCAGCCCTTTTTTTCGTAATGATGGTGGATGGGGGCCATGCGGAAGACCCGCTTGCCCGTCAGCTTGAACGAGGCGACCTGTACGATCACCGAAAGCGCTTCGACGACGAAGAGGCCGCCGATGATGCCGAGCACGATCTCGTGCTTAGTGATGACCGCCATCGCGCCGAGCGCGCCGCCGAGCGACAGCGAGCCGGTATCGCCCATGAACACCATGGCCGGCGGCGCGTTGAACCAGAGGAAGGCGAGACCGGCGCCGAGCAGCGCGCCGCAGATCACGGCGAGTTCGCCCGCGCCGGGAACCTGATGGATCTGGAGATAGGTCGCGAAATCCTCGCGCGCGATGACATAGGCGATGAGGCCGAAACA
The DNA here is from genome assembly GCA_020852655.1 of Alphaproteobacteria bacterium. Lineage (GTDB taxonomy): Bacteria > Pseudomonadota > Alphaproteobacteria > Micropepsales > Micropepsaceae > JADZAI01. The sequence continues at coordinate 61,234 of JADZAI010000032.1, read as the reverse complement.
GGCCGACGAGATCATCACCGGCACGATGGCGAGGCCGTCGAGACCGTCGGTGAGGTTCACCGCGTTCGAGAAGAGGACGATGACGAGGCAGCCGAAGGCGAGGAAGCCCCAGCCGAGCGGCAGCAGCAGGTCCTTGAAGAAGGGGAAGGCGACCTCGCCCCAGAGCGGCCCGGGATGGGCCTGCATGATGAAGTAGACCGCGACGAGCGCGCCGGCGAACTGCACCACCAGCTTGATCTTGCCGCTGACGCCGTCGGCCTTCTGCTTCGTCACCTTCAGCCAGTCGTCATAGAAGCCGAGCAGGCCGAAGAGCGCGGTGACGCCGAGGACGATCCAGACATAGCGGTTGGTGAGATCGGCCCAGAGCAGCGTCGCGACGAAAGCCGAGATCAGAATCAGGAAGCCGCCCATGGTCGGCGTGCCGCGCTTCCCGACGATGTGGTTCTCGCCCATGAAGTCGCGGATCGGCTGGCCCTTGCCCTGGCGCACGCGCAGATAGTCGATCAGCGGCCGGCCGATCACGAGGCCGATCAGCAGCGCGGTCATGATCGCGCCGCCGGTGCGGAAGGTGAGGTAGCGGAACAGGTTGAAGAACTGGAAGTCGCCGGCCAGCGGTTCGAGCAGCAGATAGAGCATGCGGTCGTTTCCCCTATCCTGCCGCGAGCTCGCGCGCGCGCGCCTTGAGGGCATCGACCACGAGGGCCATCCGGCTCCCGAGCGAGCCCTTCACCATGACGACATCGCCCGGCCGAGTATCGGCCGCAACCAGCGAAGCGATGTCCGATGAGGCCTGCGCGTAGGCGCCGCGAATCGAGACGGGCAGTTGCGCCCACAGATGCGCCATCGAAGCGCCGCAGGCAAAGACAAGGTCCGCCCCGGATTCGGCAATCGCGCCGGCGAGGCCGGCATGCAACACATCGGATTGCGGCCCGAGTTCCAGCATGTCGCCGATGACGGCGATGCGGCGGCCGCCGGGACCCGGCTTCGCCGAACCGAGCACAGCGAGCGCGGCGGCCATCGAGGCCGGGTTGGCGTTGTAGGCTTCGTCGATGAGGTCGAAGGCGCCGTCAACGGTTTCGATGCGGACGCGCTCGCCCCGTCCCTTCGCCGCGCGCACGCCGCGCAGCGCTTCGGCGGCCGCGGCGACATCGGCGCCAAGCGCCTTCACAACGAGCAGGAGGCCGAGCGCGTTCTGCACGAAATGGCGGCCGGGGGCGCCATAGGTGAAGCGCAGATGGCTGCCCAGGATGTCGGCCTCGATCTCGGACGAGGCTTCGCCGAGCGAGACGGAGGCGAGGCGGGCTTCCGCGCCCTTCTCGCCGAAGGTCCATACCCGTGCGCCGGCGCGGGTCGCGGCGGCGGCAAGGCGCGCGGCATGCGGGTTGTCGGCGTTGATGACGGCGACGCCGCCCTGCGGCAGGCCCTCGAAGATTTCGGCCTTCGCGTTGGCGATCTCCTCGACGCTGCCGAAATGCGCGAGGTGCACGGCTTCGACCGTCGTCACCATGGCGACGTCGGGCCGCACCTGCCGGGTCAGCGGGCGAATCTCGTCGGCATGGTTCATGCCGATCTCGAAGATGCCGTACTTCGTCGCCTGCGGCATGCGGGCGAGGGTCAGCGGCACGCCCCAGAGATTGTTGTAGGAGGCCTCCGAGGCGTGCGTCGTGCCCTGGCGGCCGAGCACGAAGCGCAGCGCTTCCTTGGTGCTGGTCTTGCCGGCGCTGCCGGTGATCGCGGCGATGCCGGCATTGACGCGGCTCCGCGCCATGCGGCCGAGCGCTTCGAGGCCGGCCTGCGTATCGCCCGTGACGAGGAGCTTGGCGGCATCGACGCCGGGCACGGCTTTCGAAACCAGCGCCGCCGCGGCGCCCTTCTCGATTGCCGCCTTGACGAAGTCATGGCCGTCACGCTCGCCGATCAGGGCGAAGAAGAGGTCGCCGGGCTGGAGCGTGCGCGTGTCGATGGAGACGCCGTTGGCCGACCAGGTGCCGCCGGCGCGTCCGCCGGTCGCCGCTGCCGCCTCGGCCGAGGTCCAGAGCGCGCTCATGCTGCTGCCCCGCCGAAAGAGATCGCGGCGCGGCGCGCTTCGTCGCCGTCATCGAACGGCAGAATTTGTGTGCCGACGATCTGGCCCGCCTCGTGGCCCTTGCCGGCGATGACGAGGATATCGCCTTCGCCGAGATGCGAGACGGCATAGCTGATCGCTTCGGCGCGGTCGCCGATCTCGCGCGCGCCGGGGGCCCCGGCGAGAGCGGCGGCGCGGATTCTCGCGGCGTCCTCGGTGCGCGGGTTGTCATCGGTAACGATGACGTCGTCGGCATTCGCCGCCGCCGCCGCGCCCATCAGCGGCCGCTTGCCGGAATCGCGGTCGCCGCCGCAGCCGAAGACGACATGCAGCCTGCCCTGCACATGCGGGCGAAGCGTCTGGAGCACGGTCTGGAGCGCATCGGGCGTGTGGGCGTAGTCGACGAAGATCGGTGCGCCGGACTTGGCCGTCGCGACATGCTCAAGCCGGCCCTTGGCGCCTTTAAGCGTGTGCAGCGCCTTGAAGACATCGAACGGATTTTCGCCGAGGCCAATCGCGATGCCGGCGGCGACGAGGGCGTTCGAGGCCTGGAACATGCCGGCGAGCGGCAGGCGCACGATGTGGCCGATCTTGCCCTGCTCGACCGTGATGACCTGGCCGTCGAGATGCGCCTCGCGGGCGGTCAGTTTCAGCGTCTCGCCGTCGCGGCCGACGGTGACGAGGGTGAGGCCGCGCGTGCGGGCGGCGGCGATGAAGTCGGCGGCGCCGTCGCTGTCGCAGTCGACGACGGCAACCCCGTCGGCATCGACCACGTCGCGGAACAGGCGGAGCTTGGCGTCGCGATAGGCCTCGAAGCTCGGATGATAGTCGAGGTGGTCGCGCGTGAGGTTGGTGAAGGCGGCAGCCCGCACGCGCACGCCGTCGAGCCGGTGCTGGTCGAGGCCGTGGCTGGAGGCTTCGAGCGCGAGATGGGTGACGCCTTCGTCCGCCAGGCGTGCGAGTTCGCGGTGAACCACGACGGGATCCGGTGTCGTGTGGCTGAGCGTGCGCTCGCCGGAAGGCGAGACGATGCCGACCGTACCCATGCTCGCCGCCTTGTGGCCGCAGGCAGCGAAGATCTGGCGCACGAAGGCGGCGATCGAGGTCTTGCCGTTGGTGCCGGTGACGGCGGCGACGACGGCAGGCTGGCGGCCGTAGAAGCGCGACGCGGCGATGGCGAAGGTGCTGCGCGGGTTGTCGCTCTCGACGACCGGGATGCCGGCGGTGGTGCCGGCGGGGGCGATCACCGCGGCGGCGCCGGCGGCGATGGCGCCGGGAATGAAACTGCGGCCGTCCGCCTTCACACCCGGCAGCGCGGCGAAGAGGAATCCCGGCCTCACCTCGCGGCTGTCCGCCGTGAGGCCGGCGATCTCGGGATCGCCGGCGCCACGCCAACCGGAAATGAGGGCGGACAGTTTCATGCGCTTCAGCGGTCCTGCGCCAACTGCACGGCGTCGGGCTTGTTGTCGACGATGCCCGGGGCCTGCTCGTTCTTGAGGCGCGGCTTCACGCCCAGCATCGGCGCGATGCGCTGGACGATGCGGCTCACCGTCGGCGCGGCGGTCCAGCCGCCGGTCGCAAAACCGTAGGTTTCCTTGGTGCCCTTCGGATCGTCGATGATGATCAGGATCGCATATTCCGGCTCGTCCGCCGGAAAGATGCCGATGAAGGACGAGAGGAGGATTTTTTCCGCATAGCGTCCGTTCTTCACCTGCTCGGCAGTGCCGGTCTTGCCGCCGACGGGATAGCCGGGCACGTCGGCCTTGCGCGCCGTGCCCTTCTCCACCACCAGGCGGAACAGGCGATTCATCTCGCGGCTGGTTTCTTCCTTGATCACACGGCGCGCCTGAATCACTTCGCCCGGCTGACGCTTCAGGATCGTCGGCTGGATGAAGGCGCCGCCATTGGCGAGTGCCGAGACGCCCGAGACGACGTGCATCGGACTGACCGAGATGCCGTGGCCGAAGGCGATCGTCATCAGCGAGACTTCCGACCAGTTCCGCGGCCACAACGGCTTGCCGCGTTCCGGCAGCTCCAGACTCACCGGTTCGAGCTGGCCGAGCGACTGCAAGAACGAGCGCTGACGGCCGATGCCCATCTCCATCGCCATCTTGGCCGAACCGATATTCGACGAATGCTCGAAGATTTCCTCGACGTTGAGGTTGTGGCCTTCGGGATGGAAGTCACGGATCGTGAAGCGGCCGATATGGATGGGCGCGCGCGTCGGGAACACGGCGCTGACCTTCATGCCCCCGTCGAGCGCCATCGCCGTATTGAAGGACTTGAACGTCGAGCCCATCTCGTAGACGCCCAGCGTCGCGCGGTTGAACCGGTTCTCGGCCGGATCATCCATCACATGATTGGGGTCGAAATCCGGCAGCGAAACCATCGCAACGGTCTCGCCCGTCTTCACGTCCATCACGACGCCGGCGCCGCCGATGGCCGAGAAGGTTTCGATCGCGCGGGCAAGCTCGTCCTCGACGACGTGCTGGACGCGCAGGTCGATCGACAGCGTGACCGGTTCGCCGCGTGCGACGCGATCCTTCAGATTGGTGTCGATCGCCTGTTCGATGCCGGCGAGGCCCTTGTTGTCGACATCGACGAAGCCCAGCACATGAGCCGCCGAACGGCCGTTCGGATAGACGCGCTTGAGCTCCTGGCGGAAATTGATCCCCGGCAGGCCGAGTTCGTGAACCGCCGCGTGCTGGCGCGGCGTGATGTCGCGCTTGATCCACACAAACGCCGTCTTGGCGGACAGCTTGTCGGCGACATCGGCTTCGTCGAGATCGGGAAATACGCTGGCGAGCGCGCGTGCCGTCTCATTGGCATCCCAGACGTCGCGCGGATCGGCATAGACCGACGCGACATAGAGATCGGTCGCCAGAATGGTGCCGTTGCGGTCGAGGATGTCCGGCCGGCCGCTCGGCGTCACGGTCACCAGCCCCGCGCCGCTATGGCCCTCCGGGGCGAACAGCGCGATCTGCACCATGCGGGCGCCGATCACGCTGAACATCAGCACGAAAGCGGCCGCGCAGAAGGCGATGCGGCCCCGCGCCGGATCTACCCGTTCGCGGCCGCGGCCTTGACGTTCTTCCTCGCCTCGCCGGCCCATCCTTCAGCGGCCCACGCTCGCAGGCTTCGCGGTCGGCACCGGGGCGCTGTCGTCATAGACGGGGATATGCTCGCCGTCTTTGCTGAAAGGAATCGCCTCGATATCGGAGAGGCGGGCTTCCTTCGGACGCATCGGGATGTCGTTGAGATAGGCGACCTGCGTCGCCTTCATCGGCTCGAGGCCGAGATAGCGCGTCGCCATCGCCTGCACCTTCGAGGGCTGCGCGAGATGCGTCCATTCGGCCTTGAGCACGTCGATCGCCCGCGCCTCTTCGGTGATCTCGCCTTCGATCTTGCGCAGATCCTGCGCGCGCTCCTGCGCGGCGTGGGTGACGCGGTAGAGGCCGAAGCAGATGGTTACGGTGAGCGCCAGCATGGCAAGATTGATGGCACGGATCATCGCGTCCACTCCTGGGAAGTGATGTCGAGGACGAAAAGAGGTTCAAGATCGGGCTTGTGCGCCGGCGCCGCGGTGCGGCGGGCGGCGCGTAGCTTGGCCGAACGCGCGCGCGGATTGCGCTGCACTTCGGCATCGGTCGGGCCGACGGCGCCCTTGCCGATCGGCGCAAAGCTGGGTTCGTCGCTGCGCAGGGCCGGCAGATGACGCGACGGGCCGGCCTGGCGGCCGCAGCGGCTCGCGAGGAAGCGCTTCACGATGCGGTCTTCCAGCGAATGGAAGGTGACGACGGCGAGGCGGCCTTGCGGCGCCAGCAGGCGCTCGGCGGCGAGCAGGCCGCGCGACAATTCGCCCAGCTCGTCGTTCACGAAGATGCGCAGCGCCTGGAAGGTGCGCGTCGCGGGATGGATGATCCCCGGCCGGCCGCGCCCCAGAACGGACTCGACCGTGGCGACGAGGTCGGCGGTGCGCTCATAGGGGCGGCCGCGGCGCTCGGCGACGATAGCGCGGGCGACGGCACGGGCGCGGCGCTCTTCGCCGTAGTAGAAGAGAATGTCGGCCAGCAGCGCTTCGGGCGCCTGGTTGACGACGTCGGCGGCGCTGGGGCCTTCGCCGGACATGCGCATGTCGAGCGGGCCGTCCTTCTGGAACGAGAAGCCGCGCTCCGCATCGTCGATCTGCATCGACGACACGCCGATATCGAGGACGATGCCGTCGGCCGGCGCGAAGCCCGCTTCGGCCGCGATCGTGTCCATGTGCGAATAGACGCCGCGGCGCAGCGTCAGGCGGACATCGCTGCCCTCCCCTGCGGCGATCGCCGTCGGGTCGCGGTCGATGCCAAGCACGTGGGTCTTGGCGGCGGCAAGGATCGCGCGCGAATAGCCGCCCGCGCCGAATGTGCCGTCGACCAGGCGCTCGCCGTCCGCCGGCGCGAGCGCGGTCAGGACTTCGTCGAGCAGGACGGGAACGTGCCGGGGGCTCACGGCGCGCCCTCCGGCTTCAGGGCCGGGATCGCAGGCGCCGGGCGGCCGCCGCGCATCAGCAGATGGCGCAGGCCGGCCGCCGCCTCGAGCGCCTTGCGCTCGGCTTCGGCCCAGGCATCCGGGCTCCAGAGCTGGAAGCGGTCGCCGCGGCCGATCAGCGCCACGGCTTTCTCGATGCCGGCCGCCTTCAGCAGCTTTTCCGGGAAGGTGACGCGGCCGTCGCCGTCGAAGGCGAGTTCGAAGGTGCGGGCGATGATGGCGAGTTCGAGCTGCTCGCGCGCATCCGGGCTCTCGATCACGCCCAGCACGCTCTCCAGCAGCGCATCGTATTGCGGCTTCGCGTAGCACTCGACGGCGGTGTCGATGAGGCTCGGGAAGCAGAAGATCCGGTCGCCGTCACGCTCGCCACCGGCTTCCTGCACGGCGGCGCGAAAGGACGCGGGGACGGAGACCCGTCCCTTGGTGTCGATCTGCTTTTCGAAATTCGAATAGAATCTCGACATACACCCCGCCTAACCCGGCATCCCCATGCCGGGTGCCCCCGGCTAGCGACAGGTGATCGAGATGGAGGCTAAGCCCTAACCTCTACCCGGAATGGGCAACGATCGCCCCGTGCTGGGACCATCTGGGAATACATGGGGAAAAGCGGGACGTCAATGGAATTGGCGTTAGGACTTTGAAAACCTTTGGGTTTTTCCGCCTCTGTGGACAAACATGTGAGTCTTTATAGTAAAGATTGGGTAAAACTCGGAACAAGACTAGAACACTTGTGGAGCGTGTCCTGCCGCTCCCTCCGAGACGCTACGTCAATAACGCCCCAATGTGAATCGGGGACTCTGTCGAGAGTCCCCGGCCCGCCTTGCATGGGGATAAGTCTGTGGGGCCGAGCCTCGCCCGGCCCCTTCCGGAACTTTACGTGGAACCCAGGCCGACGATGTCGCGCGCCGTCTTTTCGATCAGCGCCTTCACCCGTTCGGCCTCGGCGTCGTTCCAGGGACCGCGCCGCATATGCAGCGACTGGTGCAGCGTCTTCATCGCCTCGCGGACGCTTTCGGGCGTCGCATGGCTGGCATAGGCCGCCGCCGCAAGGTCGATCCGCGACATGATGCCGTCGACCGCCGTCCGGTTCTCCTTCAGATAGGCCTCGCCTTCCGGGGTGATCGTGAAGAGCTTCTTGGCACCGTCCGAGGTCTCGCCGCGGATCAGGTCCTGCTCTTCCAGCATGGTCAGCGTCGGATAGACCGCGCCCGGGCTCGGCGCATAGCCGCCGGCTAAGCGCTCCTCGATCGCCTTGATCAGGTCGTAGCCGTGGCGCGGCTTCTCGCCGATCAGCGCCAGCAGCAACAGCCTGAGGTCGCCGTGGCCGAGCGGGCGTCCGCCGCGCGGGCCGCCGAACCGGCCGAAACCGCCGCCCCAGCCCCAGCCCCCTCTCTCATCCTCTGCGCCGCCACCCCGGCGGCCGCGGGCGGCCTCAAGCTGGGTTTCTGCGAATGCGCGCCAGGCTGCGCGCATCTTCTCCCGACGATGTCCGTGGGAATGACACGAGCCGTACATCAATAACTTCCTTTCGTCCTACTCGATGATGCACTATTTAGATATATCTAATTAGGGCGTCAAGCGGGTGCATCGAAAATTTCCAGCGAACCGAGAATAAGCGTCAGATGGCCTGTAAGCCGGGTTCTGTCCCCCGCGTGAGCGGATGCCCAAGCGGATGGATGACCATTCCTCTGGGACGCCCGTCGCCGGGCGCCTCGCGCGACCAACCCGGGCGGCGAGCCGAAGACAGGCCCATATGCCACCCCTATTCGGTCTTGCTCCTGGTGGGGCTTGCCGTGCCGTTCCCGTTGCCGGGACCGCGGTGGGCTCTTACCCCACCGTTTCACCCTGACCGGCGCGGACGCCGGCGGTCTGTTCTCTGTGGCGCTATCCCTGGGGTCGCCCCCGCCGGGCGTTACCCGGCACCATGTCTCCGTGGAGCCCGGACTTTCCTCGAAGGCGAACCCCCGCGGTCATCCAGCCATCTGACGCTCAGATGAAGTGCGCCGCGATGCCGCCAGCGTCAAGCGCGGCCAACAGGCCGGCGAGGGCCTGGCGGGTTTCGAGATCGGCGAGGCCGTCGAGCCTGCCTGGGCGGAAGTGGCGCTGGAACTCGGTGAGGACCACGGCGAGCGGCTTGTCGACTTCGGGCGGCACACCATAGCCGATACGGCGCAGCGCCGCGGCGATCGTCGCCTCGTCCTTCGGCACGGCAGCCAGGCCCGGCCGCGGCCAGAGACCGATCCCGTGGCCGGCGAGCAACTGCCAGGGGAAGAGTTCGCCCGGATCGGTCTTGCGGCCCGGCGCGACATCGGAATGGCCGACGACATGCGCGGGCGGAATTTGGTGCCGCGCGAGAATGGCCTTGCTGAGCGCGAGCAGCGCCTCGACCTGCGCCGGCGGGAACGGACGATAGCCCCACTCATGGCCGGGATTGACGATCTCGATGCCGATGGAGCGCGAATTCACGTCGTCACGCCCGCGCCACCACGAGACGCCCGCATGCCACGCGCGCTTCGCCTCCGGCACATGGGCGTAGACCGTGCCGTCCTCATCGAGCGTGTAGTGCGCACTGACTCGCGGCTGCCGGTCCGGGTCGGTCAGCACGCGCATCGCGCCTTCGGCGTCCGGCATGCCGGTATAGTGCATGACCAGCATGTCGACCGGCCCCGGCCGATCGTTGAAGTTCGGCGAGGGGCGCGCGACGATGCGCAGGGTCAAAGGCCGCGGTCCTTCCGGATGGCGTCGTAGGCGATGTTGACGCGGGCGAGCTTCTCGGTCGCGACGGCGAGAAATTCCTCCGGCGCACCGCGCGCGATCATGCGGTCCGGGTGGTTCTCGCGCACGGCCTGGAGATAGGCCTTGCGGACCTCGTCATTGGTCGCGCTCGCATCGATATTGAGGAGCGCATAGGGATCGGGCTCGCACGGCCCGCCATAGGAAGCGCAGAGATTGTTGAAGGCCGCATCGGACAGGCCGAAGCGGCGTGCCACCTCGCGCAGATATTCCAGTTCCGCGTCATGCAGTTGCCCGTCGGCCGAGGCGACGAAGAAGAGCGCGTCTAGCAGATCTTCGAGCAGACCCGGCTTGTCGCGGAACAGCCGGCCGAGCTGGGAGGCGTAGCCCTCATAGCCGGCGACCGTTTCGTGCGCCATCAGATAGACCCGCCGCACATCGGCTTCGAAGCCCGGCTCGATATGGACGATCTTCTTGAAGGCGGAGAATTCCTGTTCGGTCGCGGCGCCGTCGGCCCGCGCCATCTTGGCGGCGAGCGCCGTCACACCGATGGTGAAGGCGACCTGCTTCTCGTTCTCGCCCGGCTCGCGGTCGAACACGGCATGGCCCGCGAGCGCCCCCAGCGCCGCACCGATCGGTCCGCCGCCTATCAGGAACCCCGCGGCCGCTCCACCGACTTTGCCCCAGATCGACATGACCCGAGTCTAACGCCCGCCACGAGTCGCGCCAACCCGCGACGCGTCACAGATGCCGCGCGAAATTCATCCGGCCGTGGAGGACGCGGACTATCTCCACACTTGAGTACGGATTCTGTAGAAGACGTAGTGACTGCGGTACTGCACGCGGCGCAACTTCGGACGAAGGGCGACGACCTTGCCATCCTGCGGTCGCTCGGCAACTCCGGCGAACACGCGCTTCAAGCCGTCGACATACTCTTTGGCTTTCTTCTCGCCCCACCGCTTAAGCGAGAATTTGGCAATGCCCAGGACATCTGCCGACGCTGCGTTCGAAAGCGAGTAGGTCGTCACGCAGCGCGCGACTTGCGCATCTTCCTGGCTCGATACTCCGCAACCGCTTCCGCCCAGATATCGTCGACCGTAAGCGAGTTGGTCCCGCTTTCTTCGCCTTTGATCAGTTCGCTGACCAGCCACTCCCGCTGCTCTTGGTCGCGCCGGATAAGTTCGCGCATGTAGTCGCTCGTATCGGCAAATTCGCCGCTTTCGACGCGTTCTTCGACCCATTGCGACAACTGTCGGGGCAGTTCGATCGTCTTCGTATCCATCGCCATCTCCAACGCCGGCATCATCGGAAAAATACGGGAGCCCGGCAAACGCCCCTACCCCGGGCCTTCAGGGATGGTATTCTCCGTTGCCCTGCGGCCGGTCTTGCAAGGCCCCGTCGCGGCGATCAAAGCGCCCGGCGGACGCAACCATCCCCGCCGCAGCACGTCTTTATGACCAGGCCGCAGAAGGGAAACGCCATGGACGACAATGTCTACAAGATCGTCGAGCTCACGGGCTCGTCGAAATCCGGCATCGAGGACGCCATCCAGACGGCGATCACCCGCGCCGGCAAGACGCTGCGCAACATCCGCTGGTTCGAGGTGCTGGAAACCCGCGGCCATGTCGAGAACGGCAAGGTAGCGCACTACCAGGTGTCGCTGAAAGTCGGCTTCACCGTCGAGGACTGACCCTAGCCCTCGCCCTCTGAAGCCATGAACTGCTTCGGGTCGTCGCCGAGAAGATAGCGCGCGCCGAAGCCTTTGGCGCGGGCGGCGTCGCCGGGATTATAGAGGGCGCAGCGCTTCAGCGAGAGGCAGCCGCAGCCGATGCAGGAGCCGAGCGCATTGCGCAGGCGATGAAGCGCCGCGATCTTCTCGTCCAGCAGGACCGCCCATTGGCGCGACAGGCTTTCCCAGTCGGCCTTGGTCGGCGTGCGGCCTGACGGCAGGCCGCCCAGCGCCGCCTTTATGGCGTCGAGCGTCAGCCCGACATTCTGCGCGGCGCGGATGAAGGCGACCTTGCGCAGGATGGAACGGGGAAAGCGCCGGCGGTTGCCTGCCGACCGCAAGGATACGATCAGCCCTTCCGCCTCATAGAAGCGCAATGCGCTCGCGGCCAGGCCGGATCGCGCCGCGAGTTCGCTGATGTCGATGAACTGTTCCGCCATGGCCGCACAAATCCCTTGACCTCAAGTTCACTTGAACTTGTATGAGAGCGGGATGCAACAGCTCGTCTCCGCGCTTCGCGCCCTCCCGCCTGACATCGACGTGCACGGGCCGGAGCCTTCGGTCATCGCCGCGCTGACCGACGCCCAGCTTGTCACAGCAGTCGGAGGCGCCATCGCCGGCCCCAAGGTGAAGGGCTCGTCCTTCACGCTCCATGCCCCGATGGAGCTTCTGGCCCGCGCGACGCTGTTGCCGCTGGCGCCGCCGAACATGCGGTCGGCGGGGCGGATGCGCATCGCCGGCATCGCAGCCCTGTATGCGGAAGGCGACGAGGTCGATCGCCCGGACGTGCCCTCCTGTCCGCCCGAGGAAGCCAAGGCGAAGCTGCTGGCGGCCTTGCGTGACCACGATAGCGACGGTGCGGATGCTGCGCTGATGGCGCTCGCGCCGCAGGTGCCGGCGCAGGATCTGTGCGCCGAACTGACCGACCTGATCGCGGCGAGTCTGGGCGCGGCGGCGCATGCGCCGATCCTGCTGGCAGCGCTGCCGGAAGCCGCCCCGCGCTACGGCGATCTTGCGCTGACGGTGCGGACGGCCATCCGCGGCCTTGCGGCGGCTCGTGGCCACCTGACCTGGGTCGATGGCGACAAGAGTGCGGGCGGGCCGAAGGATCTGTGGGAGGCACTCGCCGCGCCGCCGCGGCGGGACGCGCCGAGTTCGTCGATCGCGCCGACCATGCTGGCGGTCGAGAAGAATGGCCTGGCGGCATCTCTGCTCGGCGAGGCGACCGGACTGCCGCTTGAGGACGCACGCATCGCGCTGTCACGGATCGCGGCCCTGTCGATGCTCCAGGACGATCCCGATCACGCGCCCTATGGCTGGAGCCACTGCCTGACCCTGCCGCAAGGGCTGCTGGCGCTGGCGCCCTACAGCAAGAACCCGGCGCGTCTCGTTCGGATCGCCGCGACCTATGTGCTCGGCTTTCGATCGACGCTGGGGAAGGTGCGGCTGGAGAAAGACTGGAGGCCGGTGCCGGTCGACGTCACGGCGCTCGCGGCGAACGCCTTGGTGCATGAGGACGCACATCTCGCCAAATACACGGTCGCCTGTCTGCGGGCGGCAGCCGACGATCCGCCGGCGCGGCCGCTCTTCCTGGCGGCGGCAGCTCATCTTGCAGCTTGGTGGGAGCGCGCCGGCGTACCGCGCGGCGTTTGAAAACCCGGGAGCGAACGCTACAAGCCTGCCATGGGCAAATGGCAGTTCTGGATCGACCGCGGCGGTACGTTCACGGACGTGATTGCGCGGGCGCCGGACGGTACGCTCAGCGCAGCGAAACTGCTGTCGGAAAATCCCGAGCGCTATGAAGATGCCGCGGTCGAAGGCATCCGGCGCTTCCTGAAGATTGCGCCGGGTGCGGCGCTGCCGGCCGAGCGCATCGCGGCGGTGAAGATGGGGACGACCGTCGCGACCAATGCGTTGCTCGAGCGCAAGGGCGAGCCGACGCTGCTCGTCATCACGCGCGGCTTCGCCGACCAGCTCCGTATCGGCTACCAGAACCGGCCGAAGCTCTTCGTCCGCAACATCGAACTGCCGGACATGCTCTACACCCGTGTCGTCGAGGCGGGCGAGCGCATGACGGCCGAAGGCGAGGTGCGAACGCCGCTGGATGAGACGGCACTGCGCCACGCTCTCGCCGAGGCCTTCGATGCGGGCTTGCGCGCCTGCGCGATCGCCTTCCTGCATGGCTATCGCTATCCCGGGCACGAACGGCGGGCGGCGAAGATCGCGCGGGCTGTGGGGTTCACGCAGGTCAGCGTCAGCCACGAGGTATCGCCGCTCCAGAAACTGGTCTCGCGCGGCGACACGACGGTGGTCGACGCCTATCTGTCGCCGGTGCTGCGGCGTTACGTGAATCGCGTGCGCGCCGGGCTCGGTCCGGAGACGCAGCTCCAGTTCATGATGTCCTCAGGCGGACTGACCGACGCCGCACGTTTTCAGGGCAAGGACGCCGTTCTGTCCGGGCCTGCCGGCGGTGTCGTCGGCGCCGCCGAATCCGGGCGCGCCGCCGGGTTCGGGAAGATCATCGGCTTCGACATGGGCGGCACGTCCACCGACGTCTGCCATTTCGACGGCGCCTATGAGCGCGAGCAGGAAACACAGGTCGCCGGCGTGCGCCTCCGCGCCCCGATGATGCTGATCCATACCGTCGCGGCAGGCGGCAGTTCGATCCTGCATTACGACGGCCTCAGGATGCGCGTCGGGCCGGACTCGGCCGGGGCCAATCCCGGACCGGCCGCCTACCGTCGCGGCGGGCCGCTCGCCGTCACCGACGCCAATGTCATGCTGGGCAAGCTCCAGCCGGATTTTTTCCCGGCGATCTTCGGGCCCGGCGAGGACCAGAAGCTGGACGCGGGCGCCGTGCGCGCCGCCTTCGCGGACATGGCCGGGCGCATCGGCAAGCCGGCCGAGGAGGTGGCGGAGGGCTTCATCCAGATCGCCGTCGCCAACATGGCGAACGCGATCAAGAAGATTTCCGTCGCACGCGGCTACGACGTGACGAGCTATGCGCTGAATTGCTTCGGCGGGGCGGGCGGGCAGCATGCCTGTCTCGTCGCGGATGCGCTGGGCATGGAGACGGTGCTGATCCATCCCTTCTCCGGCCTGCTGTCGGCCTATGGCATCGGCCTCGCCAAGCTGCGCGCCTTTCGCCAGCGCGCGATCGGCCGCAAGCTGGAGGACGACACCAAGGCGGCGCTCGATCCCGCGGCGGAGGAATTGCGTGCGGCCGCTTCTGCAGAACTCCAAAGCCAGGGCGTCGCGCGTGACGGCATCGCCGCTCATGCCGTCGCGCATGTCCGCTACGAAGGGACGGACACCACCCTGCCCGTCCCGTATGGCAGCGCCGGCGACATGCGCCGCGACTTCACCGCCGCGCATACCAAGCGCTTCGGGTTCGGCTTCGAAGGCCGCGGCCTGATCGTCGAGTCGCTGGAGGCCGAGGCGCATGGCGGCGGCGCCGAGCCGCCGCGCCATCACGCAGCCGCCGCAGACACGCCCTTGCCGGCGCCGGCGACGACGGCGCGCGTCTTCATGGCGGGCGCGTGGCACGACATCCCTGTGCATCGCCGCGAAGGGGTGCGCACCGGGCACGCCCTGCCCGGCCCGGCGCTGCTGATCGAGCCGCACCAGACGATCGTCGTCGAGCCGGGCTGGCGCGCGGCCATCGCGCCGGGCGGCGAGGTGATCCTCACGCGGGTCACGGCGCGGCCGGAACGGCGCGCGGCGGGCACCGAGGCCGATCCCATCCTGCTCGAGGTCTTCAACAACCTCTTCATGTCGATCGCCGAACAGATGGGCCTGACGCTGGAGAAGACCGCGGCGTCGGTAAACATCAAGGAACGGCTCGACTTCTCCTGCGCGATCTATGACGGCGACGGCGCGCTGATCGCCAACGCACCGCACATGCCGGTGCATCTCGGCAGCATGGGCGACAGCGTCGCCGCGGTGCGCGCCAGGCATCCGCATATGCAGCCGGGCGATGCCTTCGCGCTGAACGCGCCCTATGGCGGCGGCACGCATCTGCCCGACGTCACCGTCGTCATGCCGGTCTTCGGCGAAGGCGATGCCGAGCCGCGCTTCTTCTGCGCGGCGCGCGGCCATCATGCCGACATCGGCGGCATCGCGCCGGGTTCGATGCCACCCTTCTCGCGCAGCGTCGCCGATGAGGGCGTGCTGCTGGATGGGGTCCAGATCGTCCACGCCGGCAAATTCGACGAAGCCGGATTGCGCGCCCTGCTGACCGCCGGGCCGTATCCCTCGCGCAATCCCGACACCAACGTCGCCGACATGAAGGCGCAGATCGCCGCCTGCACCAAGGGCGCCGAGGAGCTGCACCGCATGGTCGGGCAATACGGCCTCGACGTGGTGAAGGCCTATATGGGCCATGTCCAGGACAATGCCGAGGCCGTCGTGCGCCAGGCGATCGCGGCGTTGAAACCGGGCAGCTTCACCGTGACGATGGACGGCGGCGCGACCATCCGCGTCCGCATCGACGTCGACGCCGCCGCGCGCGCCGCCCGCATCGACTTCACCGGCACCGATCCGCAGCAGGCGAATAATTTCAACGCGCCGTCGAGCGTGACCAAGGCGGCGGTGCTCTATTGCTTCCGCTGCCTCGCCGACGACGACATCCCGCTGAATGCCGGCTGCCTGCGTCCGCTCGAGATCGTCATTCCGGACGGCTGCTTTCTCAGCCCCCGCTATCCGGCCGCCGTCGTCGCCGGCAATGTCGAGACGAGCCAGGCGGTGACCGACGCGATCTTCGGCGCGATGGGCGTGCTCGCCGCGGCGCAGGGCACGATGAACAACCTGACCTTCGGCAACGACCGCTACCAGTATTACGAGACGATCTGCGGCGGGGCCGGCGCGGGACCGGGCTTCGACGGCCAGTCGGCGGTCCACACGCATATGACGAATTCGCGTCTCACCGACCCGGAGGTGCTGGAGAGCCGCTTTCCGGTGCTGGTCGGGCATTTCGCGATCCGCCGGGGCAGCGGCGGGACGGGGCTGCACAAAGGGGGCGACGGCGTCTCGCGGCAGATCACCTTCCGCACGCCGATGACCTGCTCGATCCTCTCGACCCGGCGCGAGACCGCACCCTTCGGCCTCGAAGGGGGCGGTGTGGGTGCGAAGGGCCGCAATAGCGTCATCCGCCGCGACGGCAGCCGGGAGCGGCTGGGCGGCGCCGGGGAGACGCAGATGGAAGCGGGTGATTCGATCCTGATCGAGACGCCCGGCGGCGGCGGGTTTGGCAAGCCGTAGGGCGCACCGCGAACATTAAAGTCGCGCCCATTTTCAGCCGCCGCTCCGACCACTAGATCGCTGGGGCGGGCAACCGCACAAGCTTGTTGGGAAGTCTCATGTCGACAATTCTGATCGCCGGCGCCAATCGGGGCCTTGGGCTGGAGTTCGTCCGCCAATACGCGGCGGCGGGCGAGCGCGTGATCGCCACCTGCCGCACGCCGGCGAAGGCGGATGCGCTGGTCGCCATCGCGGCAAGCTCGGGTGGCCGCGTCACGGTGCATCCGCTGGAGATGACCGAGGACTCGTCCATCCGCGCGTTCAAGTCGGTGCTGGGCAACCAGCCGGTCGACATCGCGATCGCCAATGCCGGCATCTATGGCGGCAACAGGCAGGGCTGGGACGATATGGATTTCGACGCCTGGACCCGCACCTTCGCGGTGAACACGATGGCCCCGCTGCGCCTCGCGCAGATCGTCCACGCGAACCTGAAAGCCGGCAACGACCGGAAATTCGTCGCCATCACCTCGCAGATGGGTTCGAACGAGGGCAGCAGCACGGGCATGCATGCCTACCGCACCTCGAAGGCGGCGCTGAACAAGCTGGTTTCGACGCTCGCCACCGAATGGCGCGGCGACGGCATCATCGCCGTGCCGATGCATCCCGGCTGGGTGCGGACCGACATGGGCGGGCCGAATGCGCCGCTTGCGCCGGAGGAAAGCGTAGCGGCGATGCGCACGACGATCCGCGCGCTGACGCCGTCCGACTCCGGCCGCTTCCTGAACTACGACGGCGCGCGCCTGCCCTGGTGACCGCTCAGGCTTAAGCGACGGATAAGCGTGACGATGCTGTAATCCGACACGATCTGCCCTAATTCCGCCATCACGACGCAACGAACGGCCGCCCGGACGAAACTTTCTGTCCGGAACGGTTGCGTTGCAACATCGTTTTAATTTGTGAGTTCGTCACATCCGCGCCACAGTGGGCGCACGTTGGGCAGGGAGAATCCAATGCAACAGGTCGGCGTGCTGACCACCGGTGCAGTCTTTCTCTTTCTGGGCGCGATCCTGATCGGCTTCCTCTGAACCGAAGCTGAACGAGCGCAAGTTCAAGGGCCGGGCGAAAGCCCCGGCCCTTTTTCATGTCCGATTGGCCGACCGCCTGAGCCAGGCGAAGCGCCGCGCAAACCTGCTCCGCGCCTTCCCACGAATATGCCGTGCCCAGGCGCGAATGCGCGCCTTGATCGGGTCGACCAGGCCATGCGCCCAGGTCCAGACGCGGACAAACCAGGCATAGAACCGGCCGAACCACGCCATCTGCATGAGCTTCGGTTTGCAGGTTTCGAACAGGAACGCCGCGACTGCGACGCCCACCAGTTTCGCGAGCACGAAAACTCCGGCGCCGAGCAGCAGATGTCCCTCGGCCAGCAGCCACAGCGCCGCGAGCTTGAACGGCACCAGCAGCGCCACCGGGATCGCGAAGACGAACAGCACGACGAAAGGCGGCAAGCGGTTCACGCCGGCCGCGATGGCTGCCTTGATCGAGGCGAGCGGGATGGCGCGCACCACCGCCGCCACCAGCGGCTCGGTGTGCCGCCAGAGCCAGGCCTCGATGAGGAAGAGGACCGCGAGGCTCGTCCAGAAGACGCGGGAAACGGCGCGCATGGCGCCTTGTACCACAGACGCGCCGGCGGAGCATCGCTCCGCCTGCGCCGGCCCGGGCGCCGTCAGGCCGCCTTCGTCTCCACCGCCCGCGGATCGTAGTTCAGGATCGGCGCGAGCCAGCGCTCCATGATCTGGAGCGTCATGCCCTTGCGGCGGGCATAATCCACGACCTGGTCGCGCTCGATCTTGCCGACGCCGAAATAGGCGGCCTTCGGATGGCTGAAATAGAGCCCGCTCACCGCCGCGCCCGGCCACATCGCGAAGCTCTCGGTCAGCTTGATCCCCGCCGCCGCTTCCGCGCCCAACAGCTTGAACAGCGTGCCCTTCTCGGTGTGATCGGGCTGCGCCGGATAGCCGGGCGCCGGACGGATGCCGCGATATTTCTCGCCGATCAGCTCCTCGTTCGACAGCGTCTCGTCCGGCGCATAGCCCCAGAACTCCTTGCGCACGCGCTCGTGCATACGCTCGGCAAACGCCTCGGCCAGGCGGTCGGCCAATGCGCTTGAGAGGATCGCGGAATAGTCGTCGTGGCTGTCCTTGAAGCGCCGGGCCACGTCGTCCTCGCCGTGGCCAGCGGTGACCGCGAAGCCGCCGATATAGTCCGCAACGCCCGAGCCCACCGGCGCGATCAGATCGGCCAGCGCCATGTTCGGCCGCGTCGCATCCTTCGCCAATTGCTGGCGCAGCGAATGCAGCCGTGCCAGTTCGGTCGTGCGTGTGTCGTCGGTATAGACGACGACGTCGTCGCCCTCGCTGTTGGCCGGCCAGAAACCGATCACCGCCTTGGCGGTCAGCCATTTCTCGGCGACCATCTTCTTCAGCATCGTCTGCGCGTCGTTGAAAAGATTGCGCGCCGCCTCTCCGACCGTCGCGTCCTCCAGGATCATCGGATAGCGCCCGACCAGTTCCCAGCTCTGGAAGAAGGGCGTCCAGTCGATGCGCTCGACCAGCTCCTGAAGCGGATAGTCCTCGAATGCCCGCGTGCCCAGGAATGACGGCATTGGCGCCGCATAGGATGCCCAGTCCGTCTTCATCGCGTTGGCGCGCGCCTCGTCGATCGTGAAGCGCTTGTCCGGCCGGCGCCCCGCCGCGTGGCTCTCGGCGATGCGGCGATAGTCGGCCAGCGTGTCGGCGACGAACGCCGGCTTGTGGTCTTTCGACAGCAGGCTCGACGCCACCGCCACCGCGCGCGAGGCGTCCGCGACATACACCGTCTGCCCGCGGCTATAGCCCGGATTGATCTTCACCGCGGTGTGGACCTTCGAGGTCGTCGCGCCGCCGATCAGCAGCGGCACGTCGAAGCCCTGGCGTTCCATCTCGGCCGCGACATGGCACATCTCGTCCAGCGATGGCGTGATGAGGCCGCTGAGGCCGATGATGTCGGCCTTCTCGGCCTTTGCGGTGTCGAGAATCTTCTGCGTCGGCACCATGACGCCGAGATCGACCACCTCGTAATTGTTGCACTGGAGCACGACGCCGACGATGTTCTTGCCGATGTCGTGGACGTCGCCCTTGACCGTCGCCATGACGATCTTGCCGGCGCTCTCGCGCCTTGCGCCCGCCGCTTCGTCTTCCATGAACGGCATCAGCCAGGCGACCGCCTTCTTCATCACGCGGGCGCTCTTCACCACCTGCGGCAGGAACATCTTGCCCGCGCCGAACAGGTCGCCGACGATGTTCATGCCGTCCATCAGCGGCCCTTCGATCACGTCGAGCGGACGCTTCGCCTCCAGCCGCGCCGCCTCGGTGTCTTCTTCAACCCAGTCGGCGATTCCCTGCACCAGCGCATGCGCCAGGCGCTCACGCACCGGGAGCTTCCGCCATTCGAGGTCGGCTTCCTTCCTGGCCGCGCCGCCGCCCTTGTATTGCTCGGCAATCTCCAGCAGCCGCTCGGTTGCATCAGCCCGGCGGTTCAGGATCACGTCCTCGCAGCGCTCGCGCAGTTCGGTCGGGATGTTCTGATAAATCGCGAGCTGGCCGGCATTCACGATGCCCATGTCCATGCCCGCCTTGATGGCGTGGAACAGGAACACCGAGTGCATCGCCTCGCGCACCGGCTCGTTGCCGCGGAACGAGAACGAGACGTTCGAGACGCCGCCCGAAATATGCGCCAGCGGCATCTCCTTGCGGATCTGCGCCGCCGCCTCGATGAAGTTCACGCCATAGGGATTGTGCTCCTCGATGCCCGTCGCCACCGCGAAGATGTTGGGATCGAAGATGATGTCTTCCGGCGGGAAGCCCGCCTCGCGCGTCAGCAGCTCATACGAACGGCGGCAGATCTGAACCTTGCGCTCGATCGTGTCGGCCTGGCCCTGCGTATCGAACGCCATCACCACGACGGCCGCGCCATAGCGGCGCAGCAGCTTCGCCTGCTGGATGAATTTCTCCTCGCCCTCCTTCATGGAGATCGAGTTCACGACGGGCTTGCCCTGCACGCATTTCAGGCCCTCCTCGATGATCTCCCATTTCGAGGAGTCGATCATGAACGGCACCTTGGCGATCGCCGGTTCGGCCGCCATCAGGTTGAGGAAGCGCGTCATCGCGGCGACGCCGTCGAGCAGCCCCTCGTCCATGTTGATGTCGATGATCTGCGCGCCGTTCTCCACCTGCTGGCGCGCCACCTCCAGCGCCTCCTCATACTTGCCGTCGAGGATCAGCTTCTTGAACTTGGCCGATCCGGTCACGTTGGTGCGCTCGCCGACATTCACGAACGGAATGTCGGCCGTCAGCGTGAAGGGCTCGAGCCCCGAAAGGCGCAACTGCTTCGGCTTCTCCGGCACGACGCGCGGCGCCATGCCGGCTACCGTCTCGCAGATCGCCTGGATATGCGCCGGCGTCGTCCCGCAGCAGCCGCCGACGACATTCAGGAAGCCGCTTTCGGCGAACTCCTTGATGAGGCCGGCCATGTATTCGGGCGAATCGTCATAGCCGCCGAACTCGTTGGGCAGGCCGGCATTGGGGTGACAGGCGACCAGCGTCTCGGCGCAGTTCGACAGCTCGCTCACATAGTGCCGCAGCTCGCGCGCCCCCAGCGCGCAGTTGAGGCCGACGATCATCGGCTCGGCATGACGGATCGAATGCCAGAACGCCTCGACCGTCTGCCCGGTCAGCGTGCGGCCCGAAAGGTCGGTGATCGTGCCCGATACCCAGATCGGATAGCTCCGCCCGATCGCGTCGAACACCTTCTGGCAGGCGAACAGTGCCGCCTTGGCGTTCAGCGTGTCGAACACCGTCTCGATCAGCAGGATGTCCGAGCCGCCGTCGATCAGCGCCCGCGCCGCTTCCTCATACGCCGTGACCAACTGGTCGAAGGTGATGGCGCGATAGCCGGCATCGTTCACGTCCGGCGAGATCGACGCGGTGCGGTTGGTCGGCCCGATCGAGCCGGCGACGAAGCGCGGCTTCTCCGGCGTCGAATATCTGTCCGCCAGCTTCCGCGCGATCTGCGCCCCTTCGTAGTTCAACTCATAGGCCAGGCTCTCCATCGCATAATCGGCCATCGCGACGGTGGTCGCGCTGAACGTGTTGGTGGAGACGATGTCGGCCCCGGCCTTCAGATACTGCTCCGTGATGCCGCCGATCACGTCGGGCCGCGTCAGGATCAGCAGATCGTTGTTGCCCTTGACGTCGTGCGCCCAGTCCTTGAACCGCTCGCCGCGATAATCCGCATCGGTCAGCCCATAGGTCTGGATCATCGTCCCCCACGCGCCGTCGAGCGTCAGTATGCGCTTCTTGGATTCGGCGAGGATGTAGGAACGGGCGTCGGGGCGAAGGGTCATCGCTCTCTTTCAGATATTCAAAAGCACGCGCGCCCGGTCACTAAGACCGCCCGCACCAAATGGATTGACGATTTCGAGGTCGCCGAGGCGGGCACCGTCGTGCATGTCCTCGCTGAAGAAGACGGTGCAGCCGGCATCGCGGGCCGCCGTCACCAGCAGACCATCCCAGTACGAGAAGCGAGCGATCGACATGAAGTCGATCGCTTCCTCTGCGTTGGCCCGGCTGGGTGCAAACGTGTCAAAAGCCGTCAGCACTTGGCGGACATTGAGGGCTGCGAGCGGCGCGGGGTGCTTCAGCTTGCGGCGAAGCGCGTTCTGGAGCTCGCCGACGACCTGAAGACCGATCGGCGCCTGCATGTCCTGGAGAAATTCGACTACACGACGCGCAGCTAGCGTCTTCGGCTCACTCTCGGCGCCGAAGGTGTAGACGAAGACGTTGGTGTCCGCCGTCATCATGGCAAGCGGTCTAGCTCGCGGTCATGCATGTCGTCGCGGGTCAGCACGATCGTTGGGTCGGTGGGATGGCGAGGCCCGTGCGCCCAGCTGTCGCGCAACGCCTGGATGGCAGCTACCCGTCGCGCAGGATCGGCGTACTCAATCCGGCCATAGACGGTCGCCTGCTCGGCTAGCCCCGATGGACGGGGGTGGGGACTGGACCCACCCTCACCCCCAACATGCTCCGAAGGCTTCCCGAGCTGAATGGACACGTCCTCCCCCCGGCGCTCGCTGAACAGCGTGTTCCAATAGTCCTTAGCCGCTCCCAAAGGACGCACGCCGGCAGTCGGCCGACCATCCTTACCGTCGCCCATTTTTCCCCATTTTCCGGGAATACCATTCACAATGAGGGTTACGAGCTCTCCCCCGCGCAGCGCCGACAGGTGATCCACGAGCACCGGGTCATCCCGCAAGTGCTTCAACCAAATCACGTTGTCCCGAACGATCGCCATTGCCATTTTTTTCGGCCTCCCGATGGGAGTGCATAAGAGTGATCCGGGGTGGGTGTCAATACCCAGGTACACCCACCCCTAGGCAGCCCGCTCCAACGGCGCGTTCGGCTTGGTCGGCTTGATGCCGAGCATCCGGCAGATCGCGTAGGTCAGGTCGGCCTGGTTCAGCGTGTAGAAATGGATGTTGTCGAAGCCGATCGCCGTCAGCCGCTCCACCTGCTCGGCCGCGATCGTCGCGGCGATGAGCTTGCGGGTCTCCAGATCGTCGTCGAGCCCTTCGAAGCGCTCGTGCAGCCACCCCGGCACGCTGGCGCCGCAGCGGCCGGCCATGCGCACAATGCCCTTGTAGTTGGTCGTCGGCATGATACCCGGCACCACCGGGATCTTCACGCCGAGCCGCCGTGCCCGCTCCAGGAAGCGGATATGCAGGTCGGTGTCGAAGACGAATTGCGTGATGGCGCGCGTCGCGCCGGCATCGATCTTGCGCTTCAGCAATTCGATGTCGGCGTCGAGATTGGTGCTGTCGGGATGCTTCTCGGGATAGCACGAGACGCTCACCTCGAAGTCGCCGACGCGCCTGATCCCTTCGATCAGGGCCGGCGTCGAGTCATAGCCGCCGGCCGTCTCGCGATAGGCGCCCATGTCGGGCATGTCGCCGCGCAGCGCCACGATGTGGCGCACGCCGGCGTCCCAGTATTCCTGGATCACCTCGTCGATCTCGCCTTGCGTGGCGCCGACGCAGGTGAGATGCGCGGCGGGCTTCAGCGCCGTCTCGTCGACGATGCGCTTCACCGTCGCGTGGGTGCGCTCGCGGGTCGATCCGCCGGCGCCATAGGTGACGGACACGAAGCTCGGGCCGAGCGGCTCAAGGCGGCGGATCGCCTTCCACAGCGTCTGCTCGGCCTCGTCGCTCTTGGGCGGGAAGAATTCGAAGGAAACGTTCAGGCTCATCTCAGGCGGCCTCCCCGGCCCGGCGCACCGCGCCCTTGGGTTTCTCCAGCAGCCAAATCTTGACCGTCAGCCGGTCGTCGCCCGCTTCGGCCGGCGGCAGTTCGCGCACCGCGCCGACCGTCAGCCCAACCGCATCGGCCCAGGCCTGCACCTCGCGATCCGCGAAGCCGAGCCGGCGATGGGCGTGTTCCGCGCGCAGCCGCTCCAGCGCGTGCGGCGCGAAGTCGGCGATCAACATGCGGCCATTCTCGTTCAGCAGGCGCGCCGCCTGCATCACCACCTCGACCGGGTGCTCGAAGAAATGCAGCACATGGTGCAGCACGACCGTGTCGGCCTTCGGCACGAGGCCGAGCGCGCCCGGATCGAGCCGCAGGATATTGCCGTAGCGCACCTGCGTGTTGGCAAGACCGGAGCGCTCCAGATTGGCGCGGGCGATCGAGAGCATTTCGTGGCTCGCGTCGATGCCGATGGCCCGGTCGGCGCGCGGACCGAGGACTTCCAGCATGCGGCCGGTGCCGGTGCCGAGGTCGATCAGCGTGCCGATGCGGGCTTCGCCCACCATCTCCGCCATCGCCTGCTCGATCGCCTCCTCCGGCAGATAGAGCTTGCGGATCTCGTCCCAGCGCGAGGCGTTCTCGGCGAAATAGCTGGCCGCCGCCGTCACGCGGGCCTCGCGGATCGCGTCGAGCCGGGCGGCGTCTTCCGCAAGGACCGGGTCGTCGCGCTCCATGAGCGCCGTCACGGCTTTCCCCAGCGCGGCCGCGTCGCCATCTTCGGCGAGGCGGTAGAAGACCCAGGTCCCTTCCGGGAAGCGCTTCAGCAGGCCGGCGTCTACCATCAGCTTCAGGTGGCGGCTCACCCGCGGCTGGCTCTGCTTCAGCACTTGGGTGATCTCGGTCACGGTGAGCTCGGCCCGGGCCAAAAGTGCGAGCAGCCGCAGCCGGGTGGGCTCGGCAATCGCTTTCAGGCCATCGAGCAAGACGCGCAATTCCGCCTCCGTTTCTATGACATAAACATATCTTTATACGTGAATGCAAGGGTTTTGCCTTGGCGTGGCCCCATTCCTCGGGCGAGTCTTGCGCATGCGCCCGCCGCTCTACCGTGCCCAGCTTGCCCGCGACCTCGACGAGTGGATCGCCGCCGGCCTGATCGCGCCGCAATCGCGCGCCGGCATCCTGGCCCATGTCGATGCCGACCGCCGCTTCGGGTTGCCGGCGATCCTCGGCCTGCTCGGCGGCGCGCTGATCGTGGCGGCGATCCTCTCCTTCATCGCCGCCAACTGGCAGGGCCTCGACAAGCTGCCCCGCCTGCTCATCCTCTTCGGCGGCCTCTGGGCCACGACCGGGCTTGCCGCCTGGGCCGGAGCGCGGCGCTATTTCGCCGCGGCCGAGGTCTTTCTGCTGGTCGCCGTCGGCACCTATGGCGCGGCGATCTGGTTCGTCGGCCAGACCTATCACCTCTCCGGCGGCGTCGAGGACGGGCTGATGCTGTGGTCACTCGGCGGCCTCTCTGTCGCAATCCTCGCCGCCAGCCCGACCGTGATGACAGTGGGCTTCCTGCTCACTATCGCCTGGATCATCGCAGGCTGGATCGCCGGGGACGACACGCATCTGTGGCTGTTCCCGATCGCCTGCGCCGCCGCGCTCGCCTGTACGCTGCGCCACGCCTGGTACGTTGCGCTCCAGGCGGCGACGCTCGCCATCCTGACCTGGCTCGTCGCCTCGACGGCGCGGCTCGGCGATCTCATCGGCCTGTCGGAGACCGCGTCCTTCGCCGCCCTCGCGCAGATCACGCTGGCAGCCTGGTGCGGGCTGCATCTGCCCGGCGCGCAGCAGGACTGGACCGTCCGGCCCTTGCGCTTCTGGATGATGATCGGCGCGGTTCTCGCGACGCTCGTCGTCTCCTGGGGCTATCGCGCGCCGCAGCCGGAGACGTGGCTGCCCGTCGGCGTCGTGCTGCTGGGCATCGTCGCCGCGGTCGCAGCCGTCGCCGCCTATGCCAGGCGGCTCGCCGCGATCGACGCGCTGATCGCCGTCGCCTTCGCCGCGCTCGTCTTCGCCCTGCCCTTCCTCGGCGCGCCGAGCAATCGCAACGCCATCGAGATTCCGGCGCTCACGGTCGTCGGCCTCGAACTTGTCTGGGTGATCTCGCTCGGCCTCCGCCGCGACGACCGCACCGCGATCAATCTCGGCTTCATCGGCTTCGGCCTCTGGACGATCTATCTCTACGCCTCGGTCTTCGACGATTTCCTTCAGGGCGCGCTGTTCTTCGCGGTGGGCGGCGTTCTGCTCATCGCCCTCGCGATCGGCCTCGATCGCGTCCGCCGCGCCATGATCGCCCGCACGGGAGCCGCATCATGACCTCGACCTGGCGCATTCTTCTGGCCGGCGCCCTGATGACTGCGCTGGTCGCGTGGATGATCGCCGAGCGCATGATCGTCCTCGCCGGCGGCCGCGAGATCGTCGTCGCGGTCGAACCGGTCGACCCGCGCGACCTCTTCCGCGGCGATTATGTGCGGCTCGCCTATCCCTTCACGCGCATCGATGCGGCCAAGGTTCAGGGCCTCTCCGATCGTCCGCCCACGGACGGTGACGAGCCGATCTACGTCGTGCTCCGGCCCGAGGGCGGGCGCTACGTGCTCGACCATGCCGCGCTCACGCCGCCCACGCTGACCGGCGACCAGGTGATGCTGCTCGGCACCTGGCATGGCCGCTCCGACCCAGGCGCGATCTTCGTGCGCTACGGCATCGAGCAATATTTCGTCCCGCAGGGCCACGGCCGCGCCATCGAGACGGCGACCGGCGAACACCGCACCGATATCGTCCTCGCCGTAACCGACGAAGGCACCGCGGCGATCAAGGCGCTCCGCATCGATGGAAAGGAGGTCTATCGCGAAGGCCTATTCTAAGCTTCTCTATAACTCCCTAAACATCCCTATTGACTCACGATAGGGAATAATAGATCAGGCGCATCGAAAGGTGCCGCCATGTCTCCGCCTGCTTTTTCCGCATCCCAGCCGCTCTATTCCGTGGAGCAGGTCGCCGAGCGTCTCGGCCTGCATGTCCGCACGGTGCGCGCCTATGTTCGCGAGGGCCGTCTGAAGGCGACGCGGATCGGCAAGCAATACCGCATCGCCCATGCCGACCTCGAAGCGCTGACCGGCGCTCCGGTCGCGCCGCAAAGCCCTGGCCGCACGCGGCATGTCGACGTCACCGCGGTCGTCGACATCGACGTCATCGCGCCGGAGGCTGCGATGCGCGTGTCCAACGGCCTGGTCGCCGCGGCCAATATGCATGCCCGCACCGGCCAGGGCCGCCTCCGCGTCGACACCTCCTATGACGAGGTACGCGCGCGGCTGAAGATCGTCCTCACCGGCGATCACGGCCCGGTCAGCGCGATGCTGGGCTTCATCGGCAACTATCTGGACCAACAGGACCAGCAGCCATGAGCGCCGTCTTCAAGACGGAAGTCGGGCGTGCGGCGGTGCAGTCCGCCTATCGCGCGCTCCTCGTCGACTGGCCCCTCGCCATCGAGCAGTTCCGCGTCCCGACGCGCTTCGGCGAGACGCATGTCGTCGCCTGCGGCCCGAAGGGCGCGCCGCCGCTCGTCGCGCTCCACGGCGCGCAGGCCAACGCGGCCGCCTATCTGGGCGACGCCGCCGTCTGGTCGCGTGATTTCCGCGTCTACGCGATCGACATGATCGGCGAGGCCGGTCTCAGCGCCGAGATTCGCCCGGCGCTTGACGGCGACGCCCACGCGCTCTGGCTCGACGATGTGCTGGACGGACTCGGCGTGACGCGCGCTGCCTTCGTCGGCACGTCGCTCGGCGGTTGGCTCGCGCTCGACTACGCGACCCGCCGGCCGCAGCGCGTGGAACGGCTCGCGCTTCTCTGCCCCTCCGGCATCGGACGTCAGAAGAATCTCCTCCTGAAGGTGCTGCCGCTACTCCTGCTGGGGCCGTGGGGCATGAATAAGGTTCGCGAACTTGTCTTCGGCCCCCGGCCCGCTATGCCCACGCCGCTCCAGCAGCGCTTCGGTGCGCTGATGGAGCTGATCGGCCGCCACATCCGCATCCGCATCGTGACCATCCCCCGCCTGACGGACGCTCAGCTCGCCGCGCTTCCGCCGGCGCTCGTCATTATCGGCGGCAAGGATGTCCTGCTCGATTCGCGCGACACGAAGGCGCGGCTCGAACAGCACGCGCCGGCGGCCAGGGCCGTGTTCCTGCCGGAGGGGTACCACTATCTGCCCGGCCGGACAGAACCGATCGCCGCCTTCCTGCGCCAGCCACCGGTCGGCTGATCCGCCTTCGCCTCGCCGACCGGCGATCTCGCCCTTCGCCGGTCTCGTATCGTCGGCTACACTCCGGCGCACGGGAATCGGGGGATATGCGATGGTGTCGTGGCGAAAGGCGGTCGGACTGGCCGCGATGCTCATGCTGCTCGGCAGCGCCTCGGCGGCCGAACGCGACAGCTACGGCAGCATCGCCTTCTCGCCCTCGACCGGCGCCAATGGCTATGTCTACGGCGCCGGCAGCAAGGAAGAGGCCGAGGACGCTGCACTCAGCCGATGCGACAAGCACGCCGGCGACTGCCGCACCGGGATCAATTTCTGGAATAGCTGCGGCGCGGTGGCGCTCGGCGACAATGCCGGCTGGGGCAGCGCCTGGGCCGAAGACGGCGACCGCGCACAGGACCTCGCCCTCTCCTACTGCCGCGAGCACACCCGCAACTGCCGCATCATCCGCTGGCAATGCAGCCTGCCCTGACGCCTCAGTCGTCGAGCGCCGCGTAGGCCATGGTCCAGAAGTCGGAATAGGCGGCCGGGGCGCTGGGTGAGTCCATCATGCGCTGGGTGAGGAGGATGCCGACCATGTCCTCCCTGGGGTCGCTATAGCCGGACGTGCCGTAGCCGCCGTCCCAGCCGAAGCGGCCCGGCGTCTCCCACAGCTCGGTGCGCCTGAGGCAGACCGAAAGGCCGAAGCCCCAGCTCAGCGAGTCGCGGAAGAAGACCGGCGCGCTCGCCCGCTGCTCGGCGGTAAGCTGGTCGCTGGTCATCAGCTCGACCGAAGGCCGCGACAGGATGCGCACGCCGCCGAGCTTCCCCTTGCCCAGCATCATCCGGCAGAAGGCGAGATAGTCGTCCGCGGTCGAGACCAGCCCGCCGCCGCCCGCCTCGAAGACCGGCGGACGCGCCCATTGGCTGTCCGCCGCATCGTCCCACAGTTTCAGCGCCTGCGTGTCGCCGTCGCCCTGATAGGCGCTGGCGAGCCGATCGAGCTTCGCCGCGGGAACGCTGAAGCCGGTGTCCTTCATCCCGAGCGGCCCGAAGATCCGTTCCTCCAGGAAGGCGCCGAGCGACTTCCCCGTCGCCCGCGCGATGAGCACGCCGAGCACGTCGGCGCCGGTGTGATAGAGCCAGCCTTCGCCCGGTTGATGGACCAGCGGCACCGATGCGAGGCGGCGCAGATAGATATCGGGCGCGACCTTCGTGAGCCCCGGGCCGGGCGCGATGCCGGCGGCTTCCTGCGCGGCCTGGAGCGGATAGGTGCCGGGCGGCGCCATGATCGCGCCGGCGCCGAGACGGAAGGTCAGCAGGTCGCGTAGCGAGATCGCGCGCTTGGCGGCCACGGTGTCCTCGACCGGACCGGAGAGCGACCGGATCACCCGCATGTCGGCCAGTTCGGGCAGATACGGCATCACCGAATCGTCGAGCCTCAGCCGCCCCTCCTCCACCAGGATCATCGCCGCGGCGGCGGCCACCGGCTTCGTCATCGAGGCGATGCGGAAGATCGTGTCGCGCGCCATCGGCGTGCCGCCGGCGGCCTTCAACCCGACCGCGTCGACATGGGTCTCGCCGCCGCGGTTCACCAGCGTCACGAGGCCCGGCGCATGGCCGCGCGCGACATGCTGCGCCATGGCGTCGTGCAGCCGCCGCAGGCCCGCCTTCGCAAATCCGCCCATCGTCGTCTCCCTCTTGAGCTCGCGACAACCCGGTTTCATATTGCAATCGGTAGACGCAGTCTACGAAACCAGTTGCGATTTGCAAGCAGTTAGAAATGCCCGATCACCATAGGTCCGGATGTCCCATCAACCTGGCGCTCGAAATTCTCGGCGACCGCTGGAGCCTGATCGTGCTGCGCGACATGACATTCGGCAACCGGCGGCATTTCCGCGACCTGCTGAACCATTCCCTGGAAGGCATCGCCTCCAACATCCTCGCCGACCGCCTGAAGCGGCTGCTGTCCGAGGGCCTCATCACCAAGGCCGACGACCCGAGCCACAAGCAGAAGGCGATCTATTCGCTCGCCGAGCCGGCGATCCAGCTCATCCCGATCTTCGCGCATCTGGGGGCCTGGGGGTTGCGCCACCGCGCCGCGACCGAAGACCTCGCGATCCGCGCGCAGATTCTCCAGGACGGCGGGCCGAAGCTGTGGGCGCGCTTCATGGACGAGCTGCGCCATCTCCATCTCGGCGCGCCGAAGCCGAAAGGCAAGTCGGTGCTGGCCGAACTGACGGAAGCCTACGAGGCAGTGAAGGCGCAAACGGCCGCTTGAGGCCCCGCGCCTCCTAAGCGAAGGACATGGCGGCAAGCTTGTCGAGGGTCTGGCGCGAGCCTTCGCGCATGCCGTCCGGAAAATCCGGACCGAAATCGCGATAGGGCACCGCGGTCTGGGTCAGCGACACTTCGGTCCCGCCATCCTTGTCCGCGAACGTCACGACCGTATGCGTCTTCGCCATAAGCCCATCTGCGGGATCGCGAAGATTGGCGGCGAAGACCAGGCGCTCGTTCGGTATGGCCTGCTGGACGCGGCCCTCCACCGTGTTGCGCCCGCCCTCCGGCGGCTGCATCTGGATATAGATCACGCCGCCCGGTCTTGGATCGATCTCGCAGACCGGTGCGCTGAAATCGTTCGGCCCCCACCATTTGGCGAGCTGCCCGCTCTCGGTCCACGCCGCGTAGACGAGATGGCGCGGCGCAGCGATCACGCGCGAGACGGTGGCGGCGATGCGGCCAAGCGCCCGCTCCGCCCGTCCGAGGATCGTCGTCCAGCCCTCGCGCGTGCGGTCGGCATATTCGGCCCATTGCGGGTCCATCTCATGCGTCAGCGTGACGAGACAGCCGCCCCGCTCCGCTTTGAAGTCGAGCTGCACGCGCGTCGTGCCCTGGTCGCGCAGCGCCGCGAAGGTGAAGACGAGGCGCCGCGGCCGGTCGATCTCCAGATATGCGCCGAAATGTTCGGCCTCGACGTCGCCGCGCCGTTCGACGATCAGGAATTTGCCGCCGACGCGCGGCTCGATCTCGACGGTCTGCATGATGCCGGTGTCGGTCGCGAACAGGAAATGCTGCGCCGCCTCGGGGTTCAGCCATGCGTCGAACACGGTCTCGGGCGGTGCGTCGAAGTGACGGCTGACTTTCAGCACGATGGGATCGGCCATGGATCAGGACCTCGCGCCATCGCGGGCGCCCGGCCCGTGGCCTGTGCCGGTTTCAGCTTTTGCCGCCATGGCGCTTGCCCTTTCCCTGCTTCGCCTGCACGTCGTTCAGATAAGCCTCCAGCCGGTCGAACCGCGCTTCCCAGAAGGCGCGATACTGCTCGATCCAGCCGGCCGCCTGCTTCAGCGGTTCCGGCTTCAGCTTGCAGGGCCGCCATTGCGCCGCGCGCCCGCGCTCGATGAGGCCGGCGCGCTCCAGCACCTTCAGATGCTTGGAAACCGCCGGCAGGCTCATCGCAAAGGGCTCGGCGAGTTCGCTCACCGAGACCTCGCCGGTCGCAAGGCGCGCCAGGATCGCCCGGCGCGTCGGATCGGCCAGGGCGGAAAACGTGGCGCTGAGGCGATCGGCTTGCATACGTATTGAACTGACAGGTTAATTAACTGATCGGTTCAGTACGCCTTATCGCACGCGGCGTCAACCCTGCGCGATGGCAAATCCACCGGGTGCATGCTGAACTCGCCCCACCAAGACATGAGGCGCGCCATGGCCGGGACCGGCATCATCCTGCATCAGTACGATATCTCGCCGTTCTCCGAGAAAGTCCGCATCGTCCTCGGCATCAAGAATCTCGACTGGGCTTCGGTCATTCAGCCGGTCATCATGCCGAAGCCCGACCTCCTCCCGCTCACCGGCGGCTACCGCAAGATCCCGGTCATGCAGATCGGCGCCGACATCTATTGCGACACCGCCATCATCATCCGCGAGCTGGAGCGCCGCTTCCCCGAGCCGTCGATCTATACCGGCGCCGACAAGGGCATCAGCCACGCGATCGAGTTCTGGGCCGACCACCCGCTCTTCACCATCGCCTGCGACGTCATCTTCTCGGGCGGCACCGCGCCGGTGCGCGGCAACGCCTTCATGGAGGACCGCGAGAAGCTGTTCGGCCGCAAATTCGATCTGGAGGCGATGGCGGCGAACCAGCCGCTGCGCATGGAGCAATTGCGGGCCCATCTCGGCTGGGTCGAGAGCCAGCTTGCCGACGGCCGCGCCTTCCTGCTCGGCGACAAGCCCGGCCTCGCCGACGCCGCGACCATGTACAACCTCGCCTTCATCCGCTGGGCGAACCCGAGGCTGATGGACGCCTTCCCCGACCTCGCGAAGCTCTATGCCTGGGAAGCCCGCGTGAAGGCGATCGGCCACGGCCGGCGCAGCGAGATGACGACGGCCGAAGCCCTGGATATCGCCGAGGGTGCCACCTCGATCGAGAAGCCGGCGACCGACCCACGCGAACCGAACGGCCTGAAGGCGGGCGATGCCGTCACCGTCGCCGCCGACGATTACGGCCGCGACGAGGTCGCAGGCACGCTCGTCTCGACCTCCGCCCAGCACGTCGCCATAGCCCGGCGCGACCCACGTGTCGGCGACGTCACCCTCCACTTTCCTCGCGCCGGCTTCTTCGTGAAGAAGCGCTGACGCTTTGCGGTGGATCAATGACTCGCCCAGGCCGGGAGAAAAGTCTGAACGCATTCTAAATTTACGCATCTACAATAGATGCCCAGCGGGAGAGAATGCGTGGCCCAAGCTCAAGCACCCGGACTTGGCTTTGATCCCAAAGCCCTGAAGGCGAAATACCTTGCCGAGCGCGACAAGCGCCTGAAATCCGAGGCCAACGACCAGTATGTCGAGATCAAGGACGGGTACGCCCATTATCTCGACGACCCCTATGTGAAACCCGGCTTCACGCGGCCCGCCCTCAAGGACGAGAAGGACGTCGTCATCATCGGCGGCGGCTTCGGCGGCCTCATGACCGCCGCGGGCCTGCGCAAGGCCGGCGTCGAGGATATCCGCATCATCGAGAAGGGCGGCGACTTCGGCGGCACCTGGTACTGGAACCGCTATCCGGGCGCGGCCTGCGACATCGAGAGCTATATCTACCTGCCGCTGCTCGAAGACGTCGGCTACATGCCGGTCGAGAAATACACCCGCGCGCCGGAGATTCTGGCGCACTCGCACGCCATCGCCAAGCATTACGACCTCTACCGCGACGTCTGCTTCCAGACCATCGTCACGGCGCTGCGCTGGGACGACAGCGAGGCCCGCTGGACCGTCGAGACCAATCGCGGCGACCGCATCAAGGCGCGCTTCGTGGTCATGGCGAACGGACCGCTGGATCGGCCCAAGCTGCCCGGCATCCCCGGCCTCGACAGCTTCAAGGGCCATTCGTTCCACACCAGCCGCTGGGATTTCGCCTATACCGGCGGCGACACCAGCGGCAACCTCACCGGCCTCAAGGACAAGGTCGTCGGCATCATCGGCACCGGCGCGACGGCGGTACAGGTCGTCCCGCATCTCGGCGCCGGCGCCAAACAGCTCTACGTCTTCCAGCGCACGCCTTCATCCGTCGACGTGCGCAATGACCGCCCGACCGACCCCGCGTGGGTCAAGACCCTGACGCCCGGCTGGCAGCAGCGGCGCATGGACAATTTCAACATCCTGGTGAACGGGGGATATCAGGAGGAAGACCTCGTCAACGACGGCTGGACCGACATCATCCGCAACATCATGCTGCTGCGTCCGAAGGACGGCGAAACGATGAGCGCCGAGGAGCTGGTCCAGCTTGCCGACTTCAAGAAGATGGAACAGGTCCGCGCCCGCGTCGACGCGATCGTCAAGGACAAGAAGACGGCCGAGGCGCTGAAGCCCTACTACAACCAGTTCTGCAAGCGGCCCTGCTTCCACGACGACTATCTGCCGACGTTCAACAGCCCCAACGTCACGCTCGTGGACACCAACGGCAAGGGCGTCGAGCGGATCACCGAGAACGGTGTCGTCGCGAACGGCCGGGAATACAAGCTCGACTGCCTGATCTACGCCACGGGCTTCGAAGTCGGCACCGAGTATACCCGCCGTTCGGGCTATGAGCTCTTCGGCCGCGGCGGCCAGTCGCTGACCGACAAGTGGCACGAGGGGGTCTCGACCCTGCACGGCATGACGACGCGCGGATTCCCGAACGTCTTCCTCATCCAGATCGCCCAGTCCGGCATGGCCGCCAATTTCCCGCAGATCATCGGCGAGCAGGCCCGTCACATCGCCTACATCCTGAAGAACGCCCTCGATCGCAAGGCCCGCACCGTCGAGCCCTCGGAAGCGGCAGAGCAGGCCTGGGTGCAGGAGATCATGGACAGCGCGATCTACCGGGAAAAATTCCAGCAGGAATGCACGCCCGGCTATTACAACAACGAAGGCAAGCCCAACCCGCTCGCGATCCGGAACGGCACCTACGGCAAAGGCCCGATCGCCTACGCCAAGGTGCTCCAGGACTGGCGGGCCGAGGGCGGGATGAAGGGCCTTGAGGTGACGGCCGGGGGCGACGGCAAAAAGCGTCAGGCAGCGTAAGCCCGGATTGGGGCCTGGCCGCCAGGCCCCTTCCCCGAGCCCGCTATGGAGAAGATAGGTGCATGGATAGCCGGTCCGACCTGCCCGAGATCAACGAGATCGGCCTCGCTGCGCCGCTGCGCTGGCTTTCGGGCGCGTTGCAGGATTTGCGGCGCGCCTTCGTTCCCTGCATCATCTACGGCGCGGCGATATCGGCGCTCTGCCTTGCCTTGGCCGGCGCCTTCGTCCTTTCGAATGCCTCCTTCTGGGCGCTGGTACTCACCTGCGGTCTCGTCTTCATCGCCCCGATGCTGGCGATGGGACTCTACGAAGCCGGGCGTCTGCTCGAAAAGGGCGAGACGCCCACGCTGCGGCAGATGATCTTCGTGCGCTCCGCCTTTGGCCAGGACGCGGCCTATCTCGGCCTCACCCTCCTGCTGATCTACATGCTCTGGGGCCGCATAGCGCAGCTCGTCTACGGCCTGTCGACCTATCACCTGCACGACACCATCGGGAAATTCGTCACCTTCGCGTTCACGACCGAAGAGGGCCTCTACATGCTGATGACCGGCTCGATCATCGGCGGCGTCATCGCGCTCTTCACCTATGCGATCGTGGTGGTCTCCGCCCCGATGCTGCTGGACCGCGAAAGCAATTTCTTCGCGGCCACCGTGACCAGCTTCACCGCGGTCGCCGCCAACCCGCTGCCCATGCTGCTATGGGCCGCGATGATTACCGCTCTCGTCGCGCTGGCGGCCGCCACGGCCTTTGTCGGAATGGTGGTGATCTTCCCGCTGATCGGGCTCGCCAGTTGGCGCGCCTATCGCGACCTCGTCG
Organism: Alphaproteobacteria bacterium; assembly: GCA_020852655.1. GTDB lineage: Bacteria > Pseudomonadota > Alphaproteobacteria > Micropepsales > Micropepsaceae > JADZAI01. The sequence goes on along the minus strand of JADZAI010000032.1, from coordinate 25,949 downwards.
GCCAGCCGGCGCTCGCCTGAGCGGCGTACCCCAGACGGCGCCGGCCTGGCCTGCCAGAATCTGACATCCCCGACCCCTATGACTCTCGTCCTAACGGCGGGAGCCCATGACCAATCTCGATGATCTGGAACGGAAACTGGAAGCGGCCGGCGTCGCGGACGCCGTTTGCCGGCGTCTCGTGCACCAAGCCCGCCGCTGTGCGGAAGCCAGGCGCGCCGCGTTCATCGCCACGCTCGCCGAATACCGCGCTTTCCGTGCGCTCGAGGCCGGTGCTGTCTTTCACCGGCCGAAAAAAGCGCGCGATTTTGGCAAACGAATGCCTGCCGTTGCGTCAGCCACGGATGGAGCAGCACCCGCTCCCCGCTTCTCGCTCCAGCCGCGCTTTGGCCAAGGCGCCGCGCCGGCACCCCCTGCCCGCCAGCGTGGCGGCCAGCCCGGCAACCGGAACGCCCGGCGCCATGGCCGCTGCACGGCCGAGGCCGCGATGGCCCGCGAGCATGCACGCTATCACCAGCGCGACGCCGCCGCCTCCCTCGCGTTGTCGAAGCGCCTTGGCCGCCACGCCCTCCACATCGTCGCGGCGAGCCGGGCGGAAAAGGCCGCCTGCGCCGCCGTCGTCTCGTGGGTGCGCGCGGCGCTGGCCCGTCTTGCCGACCGAATTGCGCCTGAGCCCGTCTCCCGCTTAACTGCCGCCGTTTCAATCGTCGGCGCCGGGCCTTCTAACGCACCCGGTCACATCACGACAAAGGGGAAGCGGTATGGAGTCCAGACGCCTGGGCCGCAGCGGAATTGCGGTCTCGACCATTTGCATGGGTACGATGACCTTCGGCAACCAGGCCGACGAGAAGATGTCGCATCGCATCCTCGACATGTCGCTGGAGGCCGGGATCAATTTCTACGACACGGCCGAGAACTACCCCGTCCCGCCCGACGAGAAATATGCCGGCCGCACCGAGGAGATCTTCGGCCGCTGGATGAAGGGCAAGAACCGCGACGCCATCATCCTCGCGACCAAGGTCTGCGGCCCCAGCCACGGCTGGATCAAGGGTTCGCAGCGCGCCGGCATGACTGCGCTCGACCGCCACAACATCACCCGCGCTATCGAGGCCAGCCTCCGCCGCCTTCAGACCGACTATATCGACCTCTACCAGACGCACTGGCCCGACCACGGCACGCCCTATGACGAGACGATGGAAACGCTCGACGAGCTCGTCCGCGCCGGCAAGGTGCGCATCCTCGGCTGCTCGAACGAGAACGCCTGGGGCCTGATGAAGAGCCTCGCGGTTTCCGAGATGCGCGACCTCGCGCGCTACGAGACGATCCAGAACAATTTCTCGATGAACAATCGCCGCTTCGAAGACGAGCTGGCCCATGTCTGCCGTCAGGAGAAGGTGAGCCTCATCCCCTATTCGCCCCTCGCCGGCGGCGTGCTCACGGGCAAATACCAGGACGGGGCCCGCCCCGAAGGCGCGCGCTTCTCGAATTATCTCGCGATGGGCGGCCGCCAGGGCGTGATGGCCAAGCGCTTCGTCAACGACAAGTCGCTCGCCTCGACGGCGCGCTTCATGAAGATCGCCGCCGAACTCGACATGTCGGTGACGACCCTCGCCACCGCCTGGTCGATCCAGCACGACTTCGTCGCCTCCACCATCGTCGGCGCCACGCATGCGGATCAGGTGCCCGACATCCTGAAAGCCGGCACGGTGAAGCTCTCCCCCGAAACGATGAAAGCCATCGACGCGGTGACGAAAGAGATCATGTACCCGATGGGGTGAGGTGCGACCGGATGCCGGACCTCGACAGAGGTCCGGCTGGTCCGCTTCACCGGCGCGAAGGCAAGCAAAGTAGTACTGCTATGAAGCCGAAACACTTTGCCTTGGATGCCGTGGATGTCTCCCACACGATAGACACTGGCCGATCACGCCGGATCGGAAGCGCCAAGGTGACAGACCTGCGCCGTGGAGAACTCACGCTCACACATCGGCCGACCGGACTCTCCGTATCCGGAGCGATCGAGGAAGGTCACTACACGAACAGCCAATTCACTGCACGGAGGATAGCGCTCGAGGGCGAGCTTTGGGGACGTTTGACCGCCCTGGTTGCCAAGAAACTCAAAGCCCCCAATCGCACTCCATAGAACTTGCCGAATTCGGGTGGAGCGCAATCTACCCATCCAGTTGGAACCCCACTCATCCGGTATTACTTTTGGCGCCGAGCAATACGAGGCCCGCCATGCCGACCAGGGTGACCGTCAAGGGTCAGGTCACGATCCCCAAACAGGTCCGCGAGGCCGCCGGAATCAAGCCCGGCGACCGCGTGGAAGTTCGCGCCGAGCCGGGCACAGGCGTAGTGGTGCGCTTGGCCAACGAACCGGACCGGAATGCCCGCGAGGCCGAATATCGTGCCCGGTTGGAAGATATCGCCAAACGCAAACCGTTCCGCGGCTACACGACCGATGAACTCATGCGCCTGACGCGAGGCGAGGATTGATCCCTCGTCGACACCAACATTCCTGATCGACATCGCCAACAACAATCAAGATTGGAAAGATCGCTCCATCTCCGCCCTGACCGCAGCGGTTCTGGGAGGCGGGGTTTTCATCAACGACGTCATCTTCTCCGAGTTCTCGGCCGGTTTTCCGTCTGCCGAAGCATGCCATGCCGAGGTCGAACGCTTCGGACTGGCGATCGAACGGATTCCTCTCCACGGCCTGTTTCTTGCCGCCCAGATATTTCGCCTCTATCGCGAGCGCGGTGGCATCCGCACAGGCACCCTGCCCGACTTCTTCATCGGTGCGCATGCCAAGGCGGTCGGCGCGCGGCTGCTGACGCGCGACACCGGCCGCTACGCGACCTACTTCCCCGACGTCCCGCTGATCTCTCCCTAATTCCGCGTCAGCTTCTTGTACTTGATACGGTGGGGTACCAGCGCATCGTCGCCGAGGCGGCGTTTGCGGTCGGCCATGTAATCTTCGAAATTGCCTTCGAACCACTCGACATGGCTGTCGCCCTCGAACGAGAGGATGTGCGTCGCGATGCGGTCGAGGAACCAGCGGTCGTGGCTGATGATGACGGCGCAGCCGGCATAATCCTCCAGCGCCTCTTCCAGCGCCCGCAGCGTGTCGACGTCGAGATCGTTCGTCGGTTCGTCGAGCAGCAGCACATTGGCGCCCGACTTCAGCATCTTGGCGAGATGCACGCGGTTGCGCTCACCGCCCGAGAGCTGGCCGACCTTCTTCTGCTGGTCGCCGCCCTTGAAGTTGAAGGCCGAGCAATAGCCGCGGCTGTTGATCTCGCGCTTGCCGAGATAGAGCACCTCGTTGCCGCCGGAGATTTCCTCCCACACCGTCGCCTTGTCGTTCAGCGCATCGCGGCTCTGGTCGACATAGCCGAGCTGCACGCTCTCGCCGACATAGATCGACCCGTCGTCGGGCTTCTCCTGGCCCGTGATCATCCGGAACAGCGTCGTCTTGCCGGCGCCGTTCGCGCCGATCACCCCGACGATGCCGCCGGGCGGCAGCTTGAAGCTGAGATCGTCGATCAGCAGGCGGTCGCCATAGGCCTTGGAGATGTCGTCCGCCTCGACCACCCGGCCGCCCAGGCGCTCGGCGATCGGGATGATGATCTGTGCCGTCTGCGGCGTCTTGTCGGCCGACTTGGCGACCAGCTCTTCGTAACGCGCGTAGCGGGCCTTGCTCTTGGCCTGGCGGGCCTTGGGGCTGGAGGCGATCCATTCCTGCTCACGCACCAGCGTCTTCTGGCGCGCTTCGTCTTCGCGGCCTTCCTGTTCGAGACGCTTCTGCTTCTGCGCCAGCCACGAGGTGTAATTACCCTCGTAGGGAATGCCCTGCCCGCGGTCGAGCTCGAGGATCCAGCCGGTGACGTTGTCGAGGAAGTAGCGATCGTGCGTGACGATCAGGATGGCGCCCGGATAGGTCCGCAGATGGCCTTCCAGCCACGCCACCGATTCCGCATCGAGATGGTTGGTCGGTTCGTCCAACAGCAGCAGGTCCGGCTGGTCGAGCAGCAGGCGGCAGAGCGCCACGCGACGCCGCTCGCCGCCCGACAGCTTCGTCACGTCGGCATCGTCCGGCGGGCAGCGCAGCGCGTCCATCGCCTGGTCGACCTGAGAGTCGAGGTCCCAGAGATTCTGTGCTTCGATCGCGTCCTGGAGCTTCGACATCTCGTCCGCGGTCTCGTCCGAGTAGTTCATCGCCAGCTCGTTGTAGCGGTCGAGCAGGCCCTTCTTCGCGGCGACGCCGAGCATCACATTCTCGCGCACCGAGAGTTCGGGATCGAGCTTGGGCTCCTGTTCCAGATAGCCGACGCGCGCACCTTCCGCCGCCCAGGCCTCGCCCGTGAAGTCCTTGTCGATGCCCGCCATGATCTTCAGCAGGGTCGACTTGCCGGCGCCGTTGACGCCCAGCACGCCGATCTTCGCGCCGGGGTAGAAGGACAGATAGATGTCCTTCAGCGTCTGCTTCCCGCCCGTGTAGGACTTGGACAGCTTCTTCATGACGTAGACGTATTGATAGGACGCCATCGGGGCGGTTCCTTGCGCGATCTGTAAGTGGCGGGTTTGGCGGCTGTTTAGCCCAACCGGCACGGGGCGGGCAAAGGATTTGGTGGGCCCGCCAGGACTCGAACCTGGGACCAAGCCGTTATGAGCGGCCCGCTCTAACCAACTGAGCTACAGGCCCCACCCGCCGCCTCAACGACGCATGAACGAAATATCAGCAATCCGTGACGCTGCAAGGCCCGCCGCATTTGCGGCCCAATTCTGTAGCCTTCTGGTCCCTGCGCGAGCCCGCTTTCCGCGCCATCCTTCGAGAGGCCTTCATGATCCGCCTGCGCCCGCTCCTGCTTACCGCCGCCGCCGTCGTGCTCAGCGGCGCCGTGTCGACCGCCGTCCTCGCCCAGCCGACGCCCGGGGATCCCGCCGCGTCGTCGATCAGCCGGACCATCACCGTGTCGGGCTCGGGCCACACCGAGATGGCGCCGGACATCGCGGTACTTTCCCTTGGTGTCACCAGCGACGGCGCTACCGCCCGCGAGGCGCTCGACAAGAACAGCGGCGCCATGGGTGCCGTCATCGACGGCCTGAAGGAACTGGGCTTCGGCGTCACCGACATGCAGACGACCGGGCTCTCGGTGAACGCGCAATACGACTACAATACGCAGCCCGCCCGCCTCATCGGCTATCTGGCGAGCAACGGCATCACGTTGCGGGTGAAGGATATCAGCCGGCTCGGTGAAATCCTCGACATCGTCGTCTCCAAGGGCTCAAACCAGATCAACGGTCTGAGCTTCGACGTCGCCGACAAGACCGCCGCAATGAACGAAGCCCGCCTGAAGGCGGTGGCCGACGCCAAGGCGAAGGCCGACCTCCTGGCCGGTGCCGCCGGCATGACGGTCGGCCGGGTCATCACGATGTCGGAAGGCTACGTGTCCAGTCCCAGCCCGGTGCCGGTCCAGACCATGCGCGCCGATTCGGCCGCCTCGGTTCCCACCGCCGCGGGCCAGGTCGGCCTCGATGCCCTGGTCAACATCGTCTACGAGCTCAACTGACGCCCTCGACGCGCCCCGCCGGCGCCTGTAAGCGTCCGCCGTTTCGGCTCAGGGGCGGCAGACAGGATGCAGGCGGTCAATCCGAGGGAAGGCGCCAAGGCGGAGTCCACCGTCCACCTGAAGGGCCTCCACTACCTGGAGGCCCTCAAGACGCTGCATGAGCTGCTGCTTCCCTCGACCTATCTCGAGATCGGCGCAGCGGCAGGCGATTCGCTGAAGCTGGCCGACTGCCTCTCGGTCGCGATCGACCCGACCTTCGCCATCGGCATCAACGTCATGGGCAGGAAGCCCGCGCTGCACATGCTCCAGGGCGGCAGCGTCGACATCTTCGCCACGCGCCAGCTTGCGGGGTTGCTGCCGAACGGTGCCGACTTCGCCTTCGTCGACGGCCTCCACCTCATCGAGGCCGCCTATGACGATCTCGTCGGGGTTGAGGCCAACGCAAACCAGCGCACGGTCGCCATTTTCCACGATGTTCTTCCCATCAACGCCGAGATGGCCGAGCGCGGTCCGGTCGACCGGCGCGACAAGGGAACGCGCGACTGGTGGACCGGCGACGTGTGGAAGCTGGTCCCCATCATCGCCCGCCACCGCCCCGATCTTCGCGTCGCCGTGCTCGACTGCCAGCCGACGGGCATCCTGGTCGTCCAGGGGCTGGACCGGCGCAATGACGTGCTGAGCCGCCTGCGGCACGAGATCCTGAGCGAATGGCGCGACGTGCGTCTCGCCAGCTACGGCATCGACCGGCTCTACAGGGAAACCCCGCTGGTTCACGCGAAGGACGCAGCAGCGGTGATCGGCGTCGTGGCGCGGGGCCGCTTCTAGCAGTCCTTGCCGTCGCAATCGCCGTCCGGCGTGACGGTATCGACCGCCGCGCCTGCGACATCTGCCGTCGTGCTGACGGCGGTACCGGCGACATCGGCGGCCGTGCTGACCGCCGTCCCGACGATACAGCCGGAAAGCCCGACGCAAAGAAGAGCGAGAGCCGACGCAACGAGGATGTGACGCATGGCGAAAGCCTTACGGCGTGGAAGCCTAATGCCCGATGAACGGCGTCCCTAACGAACCGTAAACCATAAGGCGCGATGGTACGGGTTGCGATTTGCGTTAGGGGACGAGATGAGCGCGCTGCTGCCTATTCACGGCCAATTGCCGGCTGCGGTTGCTCTCGCGATTGCCGCCACCTCACCCGCCGCGGGCCAGACCGATGGCGTGCCGGAAGTGCGCGCGCCGGAGGCCGTCCAGCCCCACAGCCTCAAGGCCATCCGCGATTCCCTCGACCCGCAGTCGTTTCAGGTCTTGCGCTGGGTGGCGGAACTCCAGACCGGGCTCGACGACGCCAGCGAGACCTTCGCCGACATCCGCCGGGTGGTGAAGGCCCGTACAGACCGCCTCAGCCGCGGCGTCACCCTCATGGCAGCCTGGGCGGATAGCCGCGTCGCCGACATGACGCGGGTTGCGGGCGATCTCGGCCATGCGGGCGGCGACGCCGTCGGCGCCGGCCGCCTCACGGCTTTCGTCCTGCGGGCCAGCGCCCGCATGCCCCAGACGATGCCGGCCACCGCCCGCGAAGGCGCCGAGGCCGCCGTCTATGCCACGCTTCAGCCGCTTTACGACCAGGTGACGGCTTTCCGGGCCGTCGAGGCGCGTCTCGTGGTGAGCGCCCGCCGTGCCGCCCTCAAAGCCGATGTCCACGCCATGGTCGCCCGCAACTACGAAGTCCTGCGCGTCGCCAAGACCGAACTGCTCCGCGTGGTGAGCGAAACGGCAAAACTCGCCTTCAGCGAGATCCCGCCCCGCGAAGCGCGCGCCGTTGCCCGCGACGCCGCCTTCGTCGTGCCCGCGGAATCCGTGGGGGCCCGGCCCTTCGGGCGCCGCATCGACTACACGGGCATCGCCAACCGCTGGATCACCGGCCCCTAGCCTTCCCGGCGGTCGACGATCTTGGCGACCGCCGTCTTGAACTTTGCGGAGTCGGGCGAGGTCATGCTGGAGAACCAGCCGGCCAGTTTGCCGTCGCGGCCTATCAGGTATTTGTAGAAATTCCAACGCGGCCGCGACAGGAAGCCGCCCTGGTCGCCCATCCACTTGAACAGCGGATGCGCCGACGAGCCCGACACCGGAACCTTCGCCGCCATCGGGAAGTCGACGCCGTAATTGATCTCGCAGAAGCTCTCGATCTCTGCCGCCGAGCCGGGCTCCTGGCGGCCGAAATCGTTGGAGGGCACGCCGATGACGACAAGGCCCTTGTCCTTGTTGGCCTTCCAGACCGCCTCGAGCCCCTTGTATTGCGGGGTGAAGCCGCATTTGGAGGCGGTGTTGACGATGACGAGCGGCTTGCCCTTGAACTGCTTCAGCGGGAGCGGCTTGCCCTGGAGCGTCTCCAGCGTGAAGTCGTAGACGGTCTTCGGCTCGGACATGGCAGGACTCCCCAACAGGCCGCGAGGCTACTGCGCGAGCCGGCGCGATGCCAAGCCGCGGCTTCGTGCTAAACCGCGCCGGTGAACAGGATGCCCCGTGTCACGCTGCTGGAGGATGTCGAAACGCCCTATGGGCGGATCGAGATCGTGCGCGCCCGCTCCGGCGCCGTGCTCTATCGCCAGGGGACGATCCACCAGAGCGAAAGCGACGGCAACGGCGTCAGCCTCGCGACCTATATCCACGCCATATTCTCGCTCCTGATCCAGGCCTGGGCGCGCAACGTCCTGCTGATCGGCTGCGGCGGCGGTGTGCTGGGTACGATGCTGTCGGCGACCGGCGCGCGCGTCACGGTGGTCGATGTGAACGAGGTGTCGCTGCTGCTCGCGCGCAAGCATTTCGGCATGCCGGATTCGATCACCACCCACGTCGCCGACGGCGCGAAATATCTCGAACTCAGCAAGCGCAAATTCGACGCGATCGTCATGGACGCCTATCACGACGGCGACGCGCCGGCGCATCTCGACACGCCGGAGGTGCTGGCGAATGCCGCCGCCCGCCTGACCAGAGCCGGACTCTTCATCGCCAATGTCTATCTGCGCGACGACGACGATCCGCGCGCGCGGGACCTCGCGGCGCGCGCCGCGGGTGCATGGAAGACCGTGCGTGTGCTCGATATGCCGGGCGAAGCGTGGCGCAACGCCATCGTCATGGCCGGGCGCGTTGCGAGCCTGAACGAACCGGAGCTGGTGCTCCGCCCCCGCATCGGCGCGCGGGCCATCGCCGACGAACTGAAGCGCTTCGTCTTCGTCTGAGTCCTCGTCTAAAGCATCAGCGCGCCTGCTTCTCGAAGGCGCGCTTCGCCTCCTTCACCTTTGCCGCCAGCTCTGCCCGTTCGGCCTTGACCGACCTGACGAGGGCTGTGTGGCGCTCGGCGATCGCCTCCATCTCGGCCTTGAGCGCCGCGAGTTGCGCTTCGCTGCGGCTTTCGAACGCCGCGAGGGCGGCTTCGGCTGCATCGAGCGCAGAGCGGTCGAGCTTCGGCTTCGGCGGCGGTTCGGGTTTCGGCTCGGGCGTCGCCCGCCCGGGCTCAGACTTCGCATCCTGCCTGGCAACGAGCTTCGGCTTCTCGCGCTTCTTATTCGGGTCGACCCCGGCGGCCGCGACGGCAAGACGCCAAGACTCCAGGTCGTTGGTCTTGGGGATCGGCTTGAACGGCCCCTTGCTGCCGAGCACCCGGCGCAGCGGCTGGCCAGGCTCCTCCATCGCCGCCCCGACCAGGGCCGGGATCGTCGTCGGCCCGCCCCGCCCTTCGCGGAAGACGTCGATGTCCGTGCCCCAGATCTCAGCCGCTTCCTTCTGGTTTCGCGCCGCGACGATCCACTCATGCGTGCCGCCGATCTCGGCGCGATAGGTCTTCAGCTTCGCGACCATCGCTCAGCCAACCCCGTCCGGGACGCACCGAGACGCCATCTCGTCAGACATCGTCGAAAGGCCGATAGACATTCACGCGATCCGGCACGCCGGGCAGCGCATACGGGCCGAGCCGGTAGGCTTCGCGCCCGAGCCGGTCGCGGAAGCGTTTCGACATCAGGATCGGTTCGCCGGTGTCCCGGCACACGGCGCTGATCCGGCTCGCGAGATTGACATCCCGGCCGATCACCGTGAAGTCGAGCCGCTGAAGCGAGCCGACATTGCCATAGGCCGCGGTGCCGGCATGGAGCGCGATGCCGACATTGAGGCGCGGCCAGTCGAGCCCCTGCCCGTTCGCCAGTGCGATCGCTGCCTGCGCATCCCGTGCCGCCGCCAGCGCACGCTGCGGCGCATCGCCTTCGCGTTCCGGGAAGATCGCCAGCACGCCGTCGCCGATCAGCTTCAGCACGTCGCCGCCATGCTGTTCCACCGCCGGGACGATGCAGGCGTAGTAGGCGTTCAGCCACTGGACCAGCGTCGTATTGCCGAGCTGCATCGAGTTCGCTGTGAAACCCCGCAGATCGGCGAACAGGATCGCCGCCTCGATCTCGCTGACCTGCCCGCGCACGATGTCGCCCTGCGCCACGCGCCGGCCCGGCTCGTCGCCGAGATAGGTTTGCAGCGTGTCGACCATCGCCCGGCGCAGCATGCGTATCTCGAGCGCCGAGGCCAGCGCCGGCTCCATCTGGAGCAACGTCGCTATGTGGTCCGGGCGAAAGCCGCCCGGCGCCTTGGTCGCGAAGCTCAGATGGTTCAGCGTGCCGTCCGAGAAGCGGAGCGGCGCGCAGAGATAGTGGACATACCCGTCCGCTTTGAGATCGGGCACGATGCCGAACGCGTCGTCGGCCGTTTCCTCCAGCAGCAGCTCGACCGGCCGCCCCGTCTCCATAACGACACGGATCGGGCTGCGCTCGAAATAGCCCATATTCTCTTCGTCGCGGTCATAGGTGTCCGACACCGAATTGCCGTCACTGCGCCAGATCCGGAAATACGAGAGATACACTGCGTGCAGCGTGCGCGTGGAGACGATGGCGCGATCGACCGGTATGCCCAGCGCGCGAAGCTGCGTGCACAGCGCGTCGACCAGTTCATCGAGCCGCGGCAGGGCCTTGCCTTCGGTCAGCAGCCATTTGGCCAGCGCAAAGTCTGTCGGCGACAGCATCCCCATGGGAAAGACATAAGCCGCCACCGCGCAGCGGTCGAGGGTTCCCGGGCAGGAACGATCCCGGGCTCCAGGCGTCTGATCGAAATGGGCGATCTGGTCGTCTGGCTGCGACATTTCCTGCCTGATTGGGCGATCAGCGTGGCGCTGATCGCAGCGGCCGTTGCACTGGCCTGGAGCCTGCACGCGCTCGTCATGCAGGCGGCGCGCTGGATGCTGGCACGCAAGTCCGAATTCTGGCGCAATCTGCTCACCCGCGTGCGGCGGCCGGTGCGGCTGGCGCTCGTCCTCATCCTCGTCGGCCGGGCCGCCGAGGTCGCACCGGTCAACGATCCCACGACGGCCTTCGTCCAGCAGGCGACGCTGGTGCTTTTCATCGTGCTCGTCGGCTGGTCGGTGTTCATCGCCCTCGACGTCGCCAGCGCGCTCTACATGAAGCGCTTCAAGATCGACGTCGAAGACAATCTGATCGCACGCAAGCATGTGACCCAGCTCCGCATCCTGCGCCGCGCGATCGGCACCCTGGTCGTGCTGATCACGGCGGGCCTCGCGCTGATGACGATCGCCAGCGTGCGCGAGTGGGGCGTCAGCCTTCTCGCCGCCGGCGGCGCCGCGTCAATCATCGTCGGTCTGTCGTTGCAGCCGCTGCTGACGAACCTCATCGCCGGCGTGCAGATCGCCATGACGCAGCCCTTCCGCATCGACGACGCCGTGATCGTCGAGGGCGAGTGGGGTTGGATCGAGGAGATCAACGCGACTTATGTCGTCATCCGCCTGTGGGACTGGCGGCGGCTCGTCGTGCCCCTCACCTATTTCATTTCGACACCCTTCCAGAACTGGACGCGCGAGAACGCTGCGCTGATCGGCACTGCGATGCTCTATGTCGGCCACAACGCGCCGATCGACGAGATGCGCGCGAAGCTGGAGGACATCTGCAAGGAGTCGAAGCTTTGGGACAAGAGAGTGGTCAATCTCGCGATCACCGACATCACGGCGAAGACGATGGAGGTCCGCTGCCTCGCGAGCGCCCGCAACGCGCCGATCACCTTCGACCTGCGCTGCGAAATCCGCGAGAAGATGATGCGCTGGCTGCGCGAAACCCATCCCGAGGCCCTGCTCTACGATCGCAACCTGACCGAATGGGTCGCACAGAAGGACGGCCGCGCCACGCCGGCCGCCCTGCTCGCCGAGGCACTGGCCAACCGCGCCTCCAGCGATTGAAGCCGGGCCTTTGACGCCCGCCCAGGCGCAGGGCAGAACGCGGCATGGCCCCGACCGAAGCCCTCTTTCCCACCCTGCTCTACCGCGCGCCGCTCGGCGCCGGGACACGCGGCCTCCTGAAGGACCTCGCGCGCGCCATCCGGCAACTTGCCGCAGATGACGTGGCCGGACGGCGGTGGTGCACGGCAAACGCCTATCGCGGCTACACCTCCTACGCTTCGCTCGACGACCTGGCCTGGCGCGATCCGGCCTTCGCCGAGCTCGAACGGCGGCTGGATCAGCATGTGCGCACCTTCGCCAGAACGCTGGCGTTCGACCGCGGCCGGGCGCTCGCGCGCGACAGCCTGTGGGTCAATCTGCTGAAGCCGGGCGGTGCGCATGGCGGGCATATCCATCCGGGCAGCGCGGTGAGCGGCACGCTCTATGTCGAGGTGCCGCCCGGTGCGAGCGCGATCCGTTTTGAAGACCCGCGCCTGCCCTTGATGATGGCCGCGCCGGCGGTTCGGCCCACGGCGCCGCGCGCAAGGCAGCGCTTCATCAGCGTCGCGCCGAAGGCGGGCGATGTGCTGCTGTGGGAAAGCTGGCTGCGCCACGAAGTGCCGGCGAACGGCGCGAAAACCGAACGGCTGTCCGTCAGCTTCAACTATCGCTGAGTTCCAACTTGCCGGCCGTGCCGGTCAGCGATAAGAACATAACATGAACATCTCCCGTCCTCAGGCCGATCCGCTGATCGCCAAGCTGGAGATCCTGGCCGACGCCGCCAGATACGATGCGTCCTGCGCTTCGTCCGGCGGCAAGCAGCGCAGCGCCCGCCCCGGCGGCATCGGCTCGGTGACCGGCAGCGGCCTCTGCCACGCCTACACGCCCGATGGCCGCTGCATCTCGCTGCTGAAGATCCTGCTGACCAATTTCTGCATCTACGATTGCCTCTATTGCGTCAGCCGCCGTTCCAGCAGCGTGAAACGCGCGCGCTTCACCGTGGATGAGGTCGTGCGTCTGACGCTCGGCCTCTACCGCCGCAACTGCATCGAGGGGCTGTTCCTGTCGTCCGGCATCGCACGTTCGGAGGACGACACGATGGCCGACATGGTGCGCGTCGTGAAGGCGCTGCGCGAAGAGCACGGCTTCCGCGGCTACATCCATCTGAAGACGATTCCCGGCGCGAGCGCGGAACTGCTGCGGGAAGCCGGGCTCTACGCCGACCGGCTGTCGATGAATGTCGAGCTGCCGACCGAGGCGTCGCTCCGCAGGCTCGCCCCGGAAAAATCGCCCGGCCGCATCAAGCGCGGCATGGCGACGACACGCAGCTTCATCGACGACGCGGCGGAGAAGCCGCGCCGTGCCAAGCCCAAGACCTTCGCCCCGGCCGGCCAGAGCACGCAGATGATCGTCGGCGCCGACGCGGCGAGCGATCTCGACATCATGCGGACGAGCACATCGCTTTATGCCAGCTATGCGCTGAAGCGGGTCTACTTCGCGGCCTTCTCGCCGACCGGCCATCCCTCGCCGGACCTCCAGTCGAAACCCGCGCCGCTGATCCGCGAGCACCGGCTGTACCAGTCCGACTGGCTGATGCGGCATTACGGCTTCGGCCTGGAGGAACTCGCGGGCGGCATGACGGGCGGCATGCTCGATCTCACGATCGATCCGAAGCTCGCCTGGGCGCTCGCCCACCGCGCGCTGTTCCCGCTCGACGTCAACACCGCGCCGCGCGAGGCGCTGCTGCGCGTGCCCGGCCTGGGCGTGCGCGCGGTCGACCGCCTCGTTGCCGCCCGGCGCTACGCGCGGCTGCGCTATGCCGACATCGCGCGCCTCGCCGGCGCCATGCGGCGGGCCCGCGCCTTCATCGTCACCGACGACCATCGTCCGGGCACCGAGATCGACTCGCCGGCCCTGCGCGCGAGGCTGGTGCCCCAGCCGGTGCAGTTGAGGCTGCTGTGACCCTCTATGCCGTCCCGCTTCCCGTCGGCGCCGACACCGAGCTCTTTCGAAATGCCGCCAAGGGCTGCGTCGGCCTCGGCCTGTCGCCGGACAAGGTCGCGTTCCAGCCGACCGGACATCAGGGCTTCCTGCCCGAACCGCCCTGGCGCGGGGCGCCGGCGAAGCCGTTCACGACTCCGCGCGCCTTCCTGGAGCATATGGAGGAGGTCGCGTGCCACAACGCGAACGACCGCTTCGACCTGCTCTACGCGCTGATCTGGCGGTTCGCGCGCGGCGAGATCGGCGTGATGGATCGCGCCGAGGACATCACCCTGTCCCGCACGCTGAACTATGCCCGCGCGGTGCGGCGCGACATCCACAAGATGCACGCCTTCGTGCGCTTCCGCGAACATTATCTGGAAGGCAAGACGCTGTTCGTCGCCTGGTTCGAGCCGCTGCACCACATCCTGCACAAGGCGGCGCCCTTCTTCGTCGATCGCTTCCCCTCGATGGACTGGCTGATCGCGACGCCGCTCGGCGCGATCGGCTGGAAGGACGGCATCCTCACCTTCGGCCCCGGCGGCACGCGCCCGCCCGACACCGACGACGGCGTGCTCGACATCATGTGGGCCACTTACTACCGCACGATCTTCAATCCCGCGCGGCTGCATGTCGACGCGATGCGGCGCGAGATGCCCAAGCGCTATTGGCGCAACATGCCTGAAACCAAGGCGGTGCCGGAGTTGTTAAGGCGGGCAGAGGCGCGGGCCGGCATGATGATCGGGCAGCCCGGCGACGCCACGCCCACCTTCGCCGACCGCATCGCGGCCCGGCGCGCCGAAGCCCAAGCGCTGGAGGATGCCATGACCGCTGTCGAAGCCAGGACGATCGGGGCCCTGCGCAAGGAAGCCGACGGCTGCACGCGCTGCCCGCTCTATCGCCACGCGACGCAGACCGTGTTCGGCGAAGGCCCGTCCGATGCGGAGATTATGTTCGTCGGCGAGCAGCCGGGCGACCAGGAAGACCTCGCCGGCAAGCCCTTCGTCGGTCCCGCGGGACAGAAATTCAACGCCGCCCTCGAACAGGCCGGCATCGAGCGGACCAAGGTTTACGTCACCAACGCTGTGAAGCATTTCAAATACGAGCCGCGCGGCAAGCGCCGCATCCACGCCAAGCCGAATGGCGGCGAAATCCAGGCCTGCAGATTCTGGCTGGAGCGCGAGATCGCGCTGGTCAAACCATCGCTCATCGTCGCCCTCGGCGCGACGGCGGCGCAGTCGCTCGCCGGCCGCACGGTCGCGATCATGAAGGAACGCGGCAAGCCCACCGCGTTCGGCGAGCACCACGGACTCATCACCGTGCATCCCTCCTTCCTGCTGCGCCTGCCCGATGCGGAGGATGCCGAACGCGAATTCGGCAAGTTCGTCGCCGACCTGAAACTCGCCCGCCAATTGCTCGGCCGCGCCAGGGCGGCGTAGCGCAGGCGTCAGCCGGAAATATGCGCCACCACCTCGCGCCGCTGCGGCCGGTCGCGATGCTCGAAGAGATAGAGGCCCTGCCACGTGCCAAGCGCGATCCGGCCATCCATGATCGGGATAGAAAGCGAGACCGGTAGCAGCGCCGCCTTGATATGCGCCGGCATGTCGTCCGGCCCCTCGGCGCGATGCACCACCCACGCCATCGCCGGATCATTCGCCGGTGGCACCAGACGCCGGAAGAACGCCTCCAGATCCCGCCGCACATCGGGATCGGCATTCTCCTGCACCAGCAGCGAACACGACGTATGCCGCACGAACAGCGTCAGAAGGCCGGACGTGGCCGCCGCATCACGCACGATCGTCTCGGCCCTACCGGTGAACTCGTAGAGCCCCGGCCCGCCGGTTTCGATCGTGATGACGCCCATCGGCTCGTTCGCAACCTTCCGATTCCGAGACCCAGACGAGCGCCGCCCGCCGCTCAGTTGTCCAGGAAGCTCCGCAGCTTCCGGCTCCGGCTCGGGTGCTTCAATTTGCGCAGGGCCTTGGCTTCGATCTGGCGGATGCGTTCGCGGGTCACGCTGAACTGCTGGCCGACTTCTTCGAGCGTGTGGTCGGTGTTCATACCGATGCCGAAGCGCATGCGCAGCACGCGCTCTTCGCGCGGCGTCAGCGAGGCGAGCACGCGCGTCGTCGTCTCGCGCAGGTTCGACTGGATCGCCGCGTCGATCGGCAGGATCGCGTTCTTGTCCTCGATGAAGTCGCCGAGGTGTGAATCCTCCTCGTCGCCGATCGGCGTTTCGAGGCTGATCGGTTCCTTGGCGATCTTGAGGACCTTGCGCACCTTCTCCAGCGGCATCGCCAGCTTCTCGGCCAGTTCTTCCGGCGTCGGTTCGCGGCCGATCTCGTGCAGCATCTGGCGCGAGGTGCGCACCAGCTTGTTGATCGTCTCGATCATGTGCACGGGGATGCGGATCGTGCGCGCCTGATCGGCGATCGAGCGGGTGATCGCCTGGCGGATCCACCACGTCGCGTAGGTCGAGAACTTGTAGCCGCGGCGATACTCGAACTTATCGACCGCCTTCATCAGGCCGATATTGCCTTCCTGGATGAGGTCCAGGAACTGAAGGCCGCGATTGGTATATTTCTTGGCGATCGAGATCACGAGGCGGAGATTCGCCTCGACCATTTCCTTCTTCGCCTGCCGCGCCTCGCGCTCACCCTTCTGGACGGTCAGCACGATCTTGCGGAACTCCAGCACCGGCTGGCGCATCAGCACTGCGAGCGCCTGGATTTCCGAGCGGACCTCCTTGATGCGGTCCTTCTCGTCGAGCGCGAAATCCTTCCAGCCGGCCCCGGCGAGACGGCCCACGCGGCGCGTCCACTCCGGGTCCATCTCGTTGCCGTAATACTCCTTCAGGAACGCCGAGCGCGCGACGCCGTGGCTTTCGGCGAGACGCAGCAGCTTGCCCTCCAAGCTCACGAGCTGGCGGTTGATCTCGTACATCTTGCCGACGAGCTGCTCGATGCGGTTGTTGTTGAACCGCACGCCCTTCACGAGGTCGACGACCTCCTGGTGCAGCTTGCGGAAGCGCCGCTCCTGTCCGGTCGAAAGATCGTCTTTCGCGAGCTGCGCTTCCACCTGCGCATCCTGAAGGCGCCCAAGCTTCTTGTAGGCCTGGTAGATGACGTCAAGCTTCTCGAGGATCTGCGGCTTCAGCGCCGCTTCCATGGCCGCGAGCGAGACATTGTTCTCGTCGTCGTCGAAATCGTCCTCGGGCTGGGCGATGGGATTGCCGTCGGCGTCGAGCTGCGGCGCGGCTTCGCTGCCGCCGACGACACGCAGTTCGGGGCGCGGGCGCGGCGGGGCCGGCCGCGGCGGAGGGGGCGGCGGAGGCACTTCGCCATTGGCGATGGCGAGCGCCGCCACGGAATTGTCCTGCGGCGTCCCGCCATAGGTCGCGTCGAGATCGATGATGTCGCGCAGAAGAATCCGGCCCTCGATCAGCTCGTCGCGCCACTGCATCAACGCTTCGAAGGTCAGCGGCGATTCGCAAAGCGACGAGATCATCGTCTCGCGGCCGGCCTCGATGCGCTTGGCGATGGCGATTTCGCCCTCGCGGCTCAGCAATTCGACCGAGCCCATCTCGCGCAGATACATGCGGACCGGGTCGTCCGTGCGGTCGAGGGTGGTCTTCGTCCCTTCGGTGACGACGAGCGCGCCGCCGGTGGACTTCTCCTCCTCGTCCTTCTCTTCCTTTTCCTCGCCGTCCTTGTCGGTCTCTTCGTCCGCCTCGGTGACGTTGATGCCCATCTCGTTGAGCATCGCCAACGTGTCTTCGATCTGCTCGGACGAGACCTGCTCGGACGGCAGGACCTTGTTCAGCTCTTCATAGGTCACGTAGCCGCGCGTCTTCGCCTTGGCGATCATGCGCTTCACGGCCGCATCGGAAAGATCGAGCAGCGGCGCATCGCGCTCCTGCACTTCGCCTTCCGCTGTCTGTCCGGTACCCGGCTTGCCGGTCTTCTTGGCCGCGTTGGCCGACAGCGCCGCAGCCGCTTTCTGGATTGCGTCCAGGGCCGGCTTCTTGCCTGTCTCGCTTTTCGCCGCCGGAGCCGCCGCCTTGGCCGGGGCCTTCTTCTCGGCCGGCTTCGGCTTGAGGGCGGCCTTCGCCGCGGGCTTCTTCTCAGGCTGTTTGGCCGTCTTGGTCGTCATCCGTATCCTCAAACCTCGCGCCTGCCGCGGCACACGCGATGCCCCGTATCTCAGTATCCTGCGTCGCCGTCTCCGGATGCCGCTTCGATGCTGCCGGTCAGCGCCGCCTCTGCCTCTTCAAGGGATCGCCTGGCGCGATCGCTGTCTTCCCTGGCCCATTCGCTCCGTGCCCGGCGGGCCGCCGGACTCAACGCCTGAACGCGGCGGTGCGCCGCCATTGCGTCGCGCCACCGCAGCACAATCTCTTCCGGCGGCAGACCGGCGGAAGCCGCACGGTCTAACGCAAGAACACCCCTATTTTCCAGTCCGGATAGGACTTCCGCAAAGCCCTGAGCCGCTAAATGGGCTTTCAGCGCCGATTCATCAAGCTCGACGTGTTCTGCGGCAAAATGAAGGAGCTGCACACGCAACCGGTCGAGGTCCGGCGTCTCGAAGCTGAGTTCCTCGACCGCCTCGTAGTCTTGCAGGCAGATGGCCGGGTAATTGACCATAAGGAAAGCGAGGATCGCCTCGCTGAGGCCCGAGGCCGCGCCCTCAGTATTTCGCGCGGCGGCGCTATTCCGTAGCGTCAATGGATTGCCATAGACCGCCGGCGGTGCGCCGAAGCGCTTCGGCGGCGGCGGGTTCCGCAGCGACGGCCGCGCCGCCGCTCCGCTCTGGCGCATCGGCACGGGCTGGCCGCCCGCGCGGACCGGCCGCTGCGGCCGCATCAGCCCCCAGAGGCGATCCTTGAGCTCGCGCCGGTAATGCTCGCGGACGGTCTGGTCCTGGATCTGGTCGCAAACGGTTTCGACCCGTTTCTGGAGCGCCGCCCGGCGTTCCGGGGTGGTCAGGTCGGCGGCATCGCGCTCGCGCTCCCAGAACACCTCGATCAGAGGCTGCGCCGCCGCCACCACCTTCTGCATCGCGGCGGCGCCGGCCTTGCGGATCAGGTCGTCCGGGTCCAGCCCCTCGGGCAGGAAGGCGAAGCGCAGCGACTGCCCCGGCTTCAGCAGCGGCAGGGCCCGGTCGAGCGCGCGATAGGCCGCCCGCTTGCCGGCCGCGTCGCCGTCGAAGCAGAGCGTCGGTTCCGGCACCACGCGCCAGAGCAGCGCGATCTGATCCTCGGTCAGCGCCGTGCCGAGCGGCGCGACGGAATGCTCGAAGCCCGCTTGGGCGAGCGCGATGACGTCGAGATAGCCCTCGGCGACCAGCATGGCCTGGCTGTCGAAACCGGGCTTGCGCGCCCGGTCGAGATTGTAGAGCAGCCGGCCCTTGTGGAAGAGCGGCGTCTCGCCGGTGTTGATGTATTTGGGTTTGCCGTCGGGCAGCAGCGTGCGCGCCCCGAACGCCACCACCCGGCCGCGCGGATCGCGGATGGGAATGGTCAGCCGGTTGCGGAAGAAGTCGATCGGCGCGCTCTGGCCGTCCGGCGTCACGGCGAGGCCCGCCTCGACGATCTCGGGCAGCGGAATGCCCTTGGAGGTCAGATACTCGATCAGGACGGTGCGGCCGTCCGGGGCGAAGCCGAGGCCGAAACGTTCCGCCGTCTCGGCATCCAATCCGCGCCGGTCGATATAGGCCCGCGCCGCGCTGCCGCCGGGACCTGCCAGCCGCTCGCGATAGAATTGCTGCGCGGCAGCCACGACGTCATAGAGCGACCGCTTCTTCTCCTCGCGTTCGCGCTGGAACGGCGATTCCTCCGGCAGCGCCATGCCGGCCTCGGAGGCGAGCCGCTCGACCGCCTCGCGGAAATTCAGCCCCTCGGTCTCGCAGACGAACTTGATCGCGTCGCCATGCGCGCCGCAGCCGAAGCAATGATAGAAACCCTTCTGCTCGTTCACCGAGAAGGACGGCGACTTCTCGGAGTGGAAGGGGCAGAGGCCCATATATTCGCGGCCCTTGCGGACGAGCTTCACCCGCCGCCCGACCACGTCGGCGACTTTCACGCGGGACTTCAGCTCGTCCAGAAAGGCTTCGTCGAAGGCCATTTACGCCCTGCCGCCAGCGGCCAGACCTACACGAAGTCGGTGCGTCCTTCGAGGCTCGCCTGCGGCTCGCACCTCAGGATGGCAAGAGGGGTGAGCCACAAAGAAGCTTGCCATGGTGAGGTGCTTCGCGGCACGCGAAGCCTTGAACCACGCGCCGGCGCCGGCCATGCGCGCCCTACCCCGCCGTCAGGAGTTCCTTCACGACGCCGTTGGCTTTCGAGAAGTCCATGGTGCCGGCGTATTTCGCCTTCAGCGCACCCATGACCTTGCCCATGTCCTTCATGCCGGCCGCCCCGGTCTCGGAGATCGTGCCGGCGATCGCGGCACGCGTTTCCGCCGCGTCCATCTGCTTGGGCAGGAACGAATCGATGATCGCCTTCTCGGCGGTTTCCTTGTCGACCAGGTCCTGGCGGTTGGCCGCCCCGAACTGCTCGATCGAATCGGCCCGCTGCTTCGACATCTTCTGGAGAAGCTGGAGCAGTTCCTCGTCGGTCGCGGTTTGCTTGCCTTCGCCGCGCGCCTGGATGTCACGGTCCTTGATGGCGGCGAGGATGAGCCGAATCGTCGACAGCCGCGGCTTGTCGCCCGACTTCATCGACTCTTTCATGGCGTCGTTGAACTGCTGACGCATCGTAATTCCTGACATTCGAAAACAGTACCGAAGCTTATACTACCCGATTGGGGAATATATCATCGTCAGTTGATTTTGCCGCCGCACCCGCCTATCCACCCCGAAATTCCGAGAGTGACGCGTCCGGCAGCGGGTAACCGCCTTGTCCTCACGCGGCCGGAGATCAGGCATGAGCGACGACTCCAACCCCACGCCCGCGTCCGACGCGGGTGAATCGTTTGCACGCAAGGCGACCGGCGTGCTGGTGCTCGCGTCAGGCGAAGTCTTCTACGGCGAAGGCTTTGGCGCCACCGGCCACCGCGTCGCCGAGGTGTGCTTCAACACCGCGATGACGGGCTATCAGGAGATCCTCACCGATCCCTCCTATGCCGGCCAGATCGTCGTCTTCACCTTCCCCCATATCGGCAATGTCGGAACGAATCTGGAGGACGTCGAGACCAGGACGCCCGCCGTGCGCGGCCTCATCGTGAAGGCGCGCGTGACCGAACCCTCGAACTACCGCGCCGCATCGCATCTGTCGGACTGGCTCAGCGCACGCGGGATCGTCGGCCTCGCCGGCATCGACACGCGCCGCCTCGCCCGCCTGATCCGCGAGAACGGCATGCCGAACGGTGTCATCGCCCACAGCCCCGACGGCAGCTTCGACATCGAGGCCCTGAAGGCCGAGGCGCGCGAATGGCCCGGCCTCGTCGGCATGGATCTCGCCAGGGAGGTCACCGCGGCGCAGAGCTATGGCTGGACCGAGGCGCCATGGACCTGGGCGAACGGCTATGGCCGGGCCGAGGGCGCGGCCAAGTTCAAGGTCGTCGCCATCGACTACGGCATCAAGTCGAACATCCTGCGCGAACTCGTCGGCATCGGCGCCGACGTGACGGTGGTACCGGCCAACGCCAGCGTCGAGGACGTGCTGCGGCACAAGCCCGACGGCGTCTTCCTCTCCAACGGCCCGGGTGACCCGGCCGCCACCGGCGCATATGCCGTGCCCGTCATCAAGGCGCTGATCGAAGCCGGCAAGCCGGTCTTCGGCATCTGCCTCGGCCACCAGATGCTGGCCCTCGCAGCGGGCGCCGAGACCCGGAAGATGAGCCAGGGCCATCACGGCGCGAACCATCCGGTGAAGGACGTCGTAACCGGCAAGGTCGAGATCACCTCGATGAATCACGGCTTCACCGTCGACGCCGCGACCCTGCCCGCCAACGTGCAGCAGACCCATGTGTCGCTGTTCGACGGCACCAACGCCGGCATCGCCTGGACCGACAGGCCGGTCTTCGGCGTGCAATACCACCCCGAAGCCTCCCCCGGCCCGCACGACAGCCACTACCTCTTCCACCGCTTTGCGGAGATGATGGGGAAGGCGTGACGGATGCGGGCCTGATCGACCGCCTGCACGCGCGCTGGCGGGCCGATCTCGAAGCGCTGGGGCTATCGCCGGACAGCGGTGAGGCCGCCTTCGCCGGCATCGTTAGCAGCTACACCGAACCGCATCGCGCCTATCACACGCTCGAACATCTGGACTTCCTGTTCGCGCGCCTCGACGCACATACGTCGCGTGGCGACGTGTGGCCGCGCCTCGCCTTCGCCGGCTGGTATCACGACGTGATCTACGACCCGCAGGCCGGCAACAACGAAGCGCGCAGCGCGGATCGCGCCGTCGCCGAACTCGGCGCCCTGGGTATCGCGCAGCCGTTGCGCGACCGCATCGCCGCGCTGATCCTCGCCACCGCCTCGCACGCGAAGGGCGGCGCCGACCATGACGACGACATCTTCCTCGATGCCGATTTCGCCATCCTCGGCGCCGACCCGGAGCGCTATCGCCGCTACGTCGCCGGCGTGCGGTTCGAATACCGTGCGTTCGACGAGGCGGCGTGGCGCAACGGCCGCGGCGCGTTCCTGCGCGGCGCTCTCGCCCAGGCGCGGTTTTTCCGGACTGATATCTTCGAGCAGGCCTATGGCGCGCAGGCCCGCGCCAACATCGCCGCGGAGCTGGCCGTCCTCAGCGCCGATTGATCGCGGCGTTGACGTCGGCGAGGAAGTCGTCCGCCTTCTCGGCCGCGCTCTTCGCCTTGACCGGTTCGCGCGCGGCCCGCGGCTTCACGGGGCGAAGTGCGCGCGGCGCGCTCGGCTTGGCTTCCACGACACGCTTCTTGCCGTCGCGCCGGGCGGCGATCTCCGCCTCCAGCAGCGGCAGAAGTGCTGCCGCGTCGTCACGCGTCTTGCCGGGCGCACCGGCCGCCAGCCGCGCCGCATTCGCATGCAGCCGCGTCAGTTCGGGCAGCGTCAGTCCGGGCAGCCGGGCGGCGATCGACATCGGGGCTCCTAGCACGTTGCACGCGAGCGCGCGCTTCTAGGGGAGTCGCGCCGCCTGCGCCACGGCAAAGGCGAAACGACCCAGCCGCCGGCCAAATGTCTCGGGCGGTGTGACTTATACCTTCCGCTTGGCCGCGGGGTCGGCCTCCGGACTCTTGAGCCGCCCCGCCTTTCGCAGCGCGTCGCGCAGCACATACTCGATCTGCGCATTGACGCTGCGCAGATCGTCATCGGCCCAGCGCTGCATCGCTGTCAGCACCTCGGCGCCGATGCGGAGCGGGTATGCCTTCTTGTCGGTCATCCCACCCGCGAGGATCAGCTATAGATCGTGCCGGTGTTGACGATCGGCTGGGTGCCGCGCTCGCCGCACAGCACCACAAGCAGGTTCGACACCATCGCCGCCTTGCGCTCCTCGTCGAGATGGACCACCTCGCGTCTGGCAAGCTGCTCCAGCGCCATCTCCACCATCGATACCGCACCTTCGACGATGCGCGTGCGCGCCGCGATGATGGCGCCCGCCTGCTGACGCTGGAGCATCGCCTGGGCGATCTCCGGCGCGAAGGCGAGATGGGTGATGCGCGCCTCGATGACCTTGACGCCCGCCTGCGACAGCCGCTCCTGGATCTCGCGCTGGAGATGATCTGCGATCTCGGTGTTGTGGCTGCGCAGCGAGACGGCGCCGGTGTCGTGCGAGTCATAGGGATAGCTCTGCGCCATCTGCCGCAGCGCCGACTCGCTCTGGATGTGCACGAAGTCGACATAGTCGTTCACCTGGAACAGCGCCTCGGCGGTATCGACGACCTGCCACACCACGACGGCTGCGATCTCGATCGGATTGCCGTCGAGGTCGTTCACCTTGAGCTTGCTGGACTCGAAGTTGCGGACGCGCAGCGAAACGGCCTTCTTCATGAAGAACGGGTTGGCGAAGCGCAGGCCGGGCTCGTGCACCGTACCGACATATTTGCCGAAGAGTTGAAGCACCTTCGCCTCGTTCGGCGCCACCGTGAACAAGCCCGAGCAGGCGAGCACGACCGCAATCACCGTCAAGACCGCCCCGACGATGTGGATCGGCGATTTCATCTTGATGCCAAAGACCAGCCACGCCGCGGCAGCGAGCAGCAGGACGATCAGCGCAACCAGCGCCGGAATCCCCGACGCAGCGGCATAAGGACGTTCGTTCATATCGAGGCTCCCACCAAAGTGAGCCTTGTATATCATTTTGATATCATACTGAACACCGGGCGAGCCGAAATGTCGCAGGCTACCCCACAAACCGGCCTCTGTCGCTGCGGCGCACAAGAGCGGACTTGCGCCGCGGGGACCAGCGCTCTAAGGGCTTGGCCTTGACCCACATTCCAGAGTCGAACGGCGCGCGCCCTGCGCGTCCGTTGGCGCGCGCAAGGACGATCGATGCCCAAACGGACCGACCTGGAAGCCATCCTGATCATCGGCGCCGGCCCGATCGTCATCGGCCAGGCCTGCGAGTTCGACTATTCCGGCGTCCAGGCCTGCAAGGCGTTGCGCGCCGAGGGCTATCGGATCGTCCTGGTGAATTCGAACCCGGCGACGATCATGACCGATCCCGACGTCGCCGACGCCACCTATATCGAGCCGATCACGCCGGAATTCGTCGAGAAGATCATCGCCCGCGAGCGCCCGCTGGTGAAAGGCGGCTTCGCCGTCCTGCCGACCATGGGCGGCCAGACAGCGCTCAACTGCGCCCTGGCGCTGGAGAAGTCCGGCGCCCTCGCCCGCCATGACGTCGAGCTCATCGGCGCCAAGGCCGAGGCGATCGACAAGGCCGAGGACCGCCTGAAGTTCCGCGAGGCGATGGACAGGATCGGCCTCGAATCGCCGCGCTCCGCCATCGCAACCTCGCGCCAGGAGGCGCTGGAGGCGCTCGGCCATGTCGGCCTGCCCGCCATCATCCGCCCCAGCTTCACGCTCGGCGGCCAGGGCGGCGGCATCGCCTACAACAAGGAAGAATTCATCGAGATCATCGAGCGCGGCCTCGACGCCTCGCCGGTGGGCGAGGTGCTGGTCGAGGAATCTGTACTGGGCTGGAAGGAGTTCGAGATGGAGGTGGTCCGCGATCACGCGGACAACTGCATCATCGTCTGTTCCATCGAGAACGTCGATCCGATGGGCGTGCACACCGGCGACAGCATCACCGTCGCGCCGGCCCTCACGCTGACCGACAAGGAATACCAGATCATGCGCAACGCCTCGATCGCGGTGCTGCGCGAGATCGGCGTCGAGACCGGCGGCTCCAACGTCCAGTTCGCGGTGAACCCCGAAGACGGCCGCCTCATTGTTATTGAAATGAACCCGCGCGTGTCGCGCTCCTCCGCGCTCGCCTCGAAGGCCACAGGCTTCCCGATCGCGAAAGTCGCGGCGAAGCTCGCGGTCGGCTATACGCTCGATGAAATCGCGAACGACATCACGGGCGGCGCGACGCCCGCTTCCTTCGAACCGACCATCGATTACGTGGTCACGAAGATTCCGCGCTTCGCTTTCGAGAAATTCCGGTCGAGCGATCCGAACTTCAACGTACTGACCACCTCGATGAAATCGGTCGGCGAAGCCATGGCAATCGGCCGCACGTTTCGCGAGAGCTTGCAGAAGGCGCTGCGCTCGCTGGAAACGGGTCTTTCGGGGCTCGACGAAATTGAGATCGAGGGCCTCGGTCAGGGCGACGACAAGAACGCGATCCGTGCCGCTCTCGGCCGCCCGACGCCGGACCGCCTATTGAAGGTCGTGCAGGCCATGCGACTTGGCATGACCAATCAGGAAATCTTCAACGCCTGCAAGATCGACCCGTGGTTCCTCGAACAGTTCCGCGCCATCGTGGATCTGGAGGCCGAGATCAAGGCGAAGGGCTTGCCGACGACGGCGGGACCGCTGCGCAAGCTGAAAGCGCAAGGGTTCTCCGACGCGCGGCTGGCGAAGCTCACGGGAATGAGCGAGGCGGACGTCACAAAGAAGCGCCACGCGCTTGGCGTGCGCCCGGTTTACAAGCGCATCGATACCTGCGCGGCGGAATTCGCCTCCCCCACCGCCTATATGTATTCGACCTACGAGATGCCCTT
>JADZAI010000031.1 GCA_020852655.1 Alphaproteobacteria bacterium | reverse complement strand
CGACGCTTCCGCCCGAGGTGAGCATCATTCGCGTGCCATCCCTGGTCGCCGGTGAACACCATGTCCGCTGGCACGCCGCGCGGCTGCCGCTGCCGCGGATCGATGGCGGCTTCCTGACCGCCGTCGCGATGACGGCGTGCGCATTGCCGCACCAGCTGTTCGGTCGGCCGTCGGTGGTGCTGGCGACCGGCCCGCGCTTCTCGAACTTCCTCGCGGGGCGCTGGCTGGCGCGTCTCTTCGGGGCGAAGCTCGTCTTGCAGTATCGCGACGAATGGACGGTACAGACCCCGCTCTTCGTTCAGGCGACTGCCGATGACCGCGCCGAGGAGGCTCGCTGCCTCGCACGCGCCGACCTCGTCGCCTTCGTTTCGGAAGCGAAGCGGGCGGCCTACCGCGAGGCCCTGCCCCAACTGGACGCCCGCAAGGCCGTGGTGATTCCAAACGGCTGGGATCCGTATTTTCATGCCAAGGCTGAGAACGACACGCGCCATCTCCAGGCTTTGAAGGGGAGGTTCACGCTCACCTATACCGGTCGATGGCATGCGTCGCTGGCACCTCTGCTCGAGACGATCGAACGCCTGCTCGATCGGCGCCCCGATCTGGCCGATGCGCTGAGCTTGGTCATCGTCGGCGATCAACTGGCGATCAATGCCGCGCTGTTCAGGGAATTCGAGCGCCGGCGGCCGGGGACGCTGATGGCGATGCCGGCCGTAGCGCCGAAGGTAGCGATCGAGATCCAGCGGGAGTCCTCGGCATTGCTGCTCGTCAACGACCACAGCTATGACGGCGTCGTTCCCTTGAAGACATTCGACTATGCCTGCAGCGCCCGCCCCATCCTGGTCTTCGGCTCATCGGGCGGCGCTGCGCCGATCATCCGCGAACTGGGTGCGGGCATGGCCGTCGATGTCGGGGACGTCGATGGGTTCGCGGTCGCGATCGACGCGATGCGGAGTGCCGATCCGGCGATCTGGGACACGCCGGCGCGGCGCCGCTGGGCATCTGCGAATCGTCGGACCGACTTGAACCATCGGTTCATGCAATTGATCGCCGATCTGTAGCGAAGACTCGACGAACTGCCGCGCGACTGCGTCGCGTCGCTGGCGGAAGGGGGGGGATTCGAACCCCCGATGCCCTTGCGGGCATGCCGCATTTCGAGTGCGGTGCATTCAACCGCTCTGCCACCCTTCCACGAGGTGCGTCCTGCGATCGAGGGCGCGGAACCTAGCGAACGGGCCCCTGGGTCGCAAGTCTTGGACGATCGTCCGGCGCCGCCGGTTGCAGCGACATGGGGGTAGTCGGCGTCAAGGGCGCCGCCGATAGGACTGGAGGGAGGTGGAGCGCAGGCTTTTCACGCCGTAGCGATCGATGTGATTGCGCCAGGACAGGATCTCCTCCACCGACAGGCTATACCGTTCGCAGGCCTCCTCGATCGTCATGCGCCCGGACAGGATCGCGGCGACGACAGCAGCTTTGCGTTTCGGAACCCAACGAACGACGCCCGGTGGAGGTGGTGGATCGATCGAGACCATGTTGACCGTCAGGTCGCGGAGCGGCTCCATTCGCAGCAACGGTCGCAGATCTTCCGCCGGCTTGGTACGCGGCGGACGGCGTGTTGGGTCGGACGACATCAAGACTGTCCTCGGTTTCCCTGCGGGATCGAGCCATACGAACGCGAACCCTAGACGCCATTTCTTTAAGGTCAGTGTCTTGGGGCGCCGATCGGGCCTCAGTGATCCCGATCACTTAGGAGCCGGGGTGGCCTCGCGGGCTCGGGCGGTCGGGGGCTCCGCTTTGTCGGCCGAGGACGTCATCTTTGATTTTCAATGGGTTGGGCGCAAGCTTCGCCGCTTGACAGCCCGGGGGCGCATGAAGATTATCCGCGCCCTGTTCGCCGCAGGACCGTTCCCGGTCGATTGCGGCGCTTTCACGTTTGATGCCGGCCGCTGAGCGTCCGGTGCGGACCCCAAGTCAGAGCGCGGAATTGCGCGCTCGCAGTCGGAAGGCCTCGGCCATGTACGCAGTGATCAAGACGGGCGGCAAGCAATACAAGGTCGCCAAGAACGACGTGATCGTCATCGAGAAGCTCGATGCCGAGACCGGCAACACCGTGGAGTTCACCGACGTGTTGATGGTCGGTGGCGAAGGTGGCGCCAAGGTCGGCACGCCGATGGTGGCGGGCGCGGTCGTCAAGGGCACTGTCCTCAGCCAGCAGAAGGGCGAGAAGGTGATCGTGTTCAAGAAGCGTCGCCGCAAGAATTCGCGTCGCAAGAACGGTCATCGCCAGTTCGAGACCGTCGTGCGCATTTCGGACATCCTGGCCGCCTGAAGCGGCCGCGCGAACGACGTCGCGCAACGGAACAGCAGATCAGACTGAGGATCGGAGACAGGTCATGGCACAGAAAAAGGCGGGCGGTTCGTCACGCAACGGGCGCGACTCCGCGGGGCGCCGGCTTGGCGTGAAGGCGTCGGGCGGCACGGCGGTGAACGCCGGCTCGATCATCATTCGCCAGCGCGGCACGACCTATCACGCCGGCAAGAATGTCGGCATGGGGCGCGACCACACGCTGTTCGCCCTCGTGCCCGGCAAGGTCGCCTTCGGCAAGGGCACCGGCGGGAAGCAGTACGTATCGATCGTGCCGGTTCCGGCGGCGGCCGAGTAGCCGTTCCTCCCTACCGCGCAAGCGACGATTTCGAACGGGGGAACGGCCGAGCGCCGTTCCCCCGTTTCGCATTTTCGGGCCCCGGGCCATGAAATTCCTCGATCAGTGCAAGATCTTCGTGAAGTCCGGCGACGGCGGCGCCGGCTGTGTCGGCTTTCGTCGCGAGAAGTTCATCGAGTATGGCGGTCCGGACGGCGGTGATGGCGGCCGCGGTGGCGACATCGTCTTCGAGGCGGTGGCCAATCTGAATACGCTGATCGACTATCGCTACCAGCAGCATTTCCGCGCCGAACGCGGCCATCATGGCGAGGGCCAGAACAAGAGCGGGAAGTCCGGCGGATCGATCGTGTTGAAGGTGCCGATCGGCACGCAGATCCTGGCGGAGGACAACGAGACGCTGATCGCCGATCTGGTGAAGCCGGGTGAGCGCCTGGTGTTCTGCCGCGGCGGCGACGGCGGGTTCGGCAATACGCATTTCAAGTCGTCCACGAATCAGGCGCCGCGCCGCGCCGATCCGGGCTGGCCGGGCGAGGAGCGCTGGGTCTGGCTGCGCCTCAAGCTGATCGCCGATATCGGCCTCGTCGGGCAGCCCAATGCCGGCAAATCGACGTTCCTCGCCGCGACCAGCAGCGCGCGGCCGAAGATCGCGGACTATCCGTTCACGACGCTCAAGCCGCAGCTCGGCGTCGTGCGCAGCGACGACGACGAATTCGTCGTCGCCGATCTGCCGGGTCTTATCGAAGGCGCCGCCGAGGGGCGCGGCCTGGGCCATCGCTTCCTCGGGCATGTCGAGCGCTGCGGCGTCATCCTGCATCTCGTCGACGGCACCCAGGACGATGTCGTCGGAGCCTACAAGACGATCCGCGGCGAACTCGAGGCCTATGGCCAGGGCCTTGCGATGAAGCCGGAGATCGTCGGCCTGAACAAGTGCGACGCGATGACTCCCGAGGACATCAAAAAGAAGAAGGCGGCCTTGGTCCGTGTCGCAAAGCGACTGTCGCCGCAGGCAAAGGTGATGGCGCTGTCGGGCGTCGCGAAGACCGGCGTCGTCGAGCTGCTTCGCGCGCTCGCGCCTCATGTGCAGGCGCGCCGCGCCGAGATGGCGGAGAGCGTTGCGTGACCGGCGCGACGGGGGAGCGCGACGCGGGCGGGGATCTGCATGCGATGGCGCAACCGGCGCCATCGCATGCAGATCCCCGTTCCGCCTTCGCGCCGCGTCGCCTGGTCGTGAAGATCGGATCGGCCTTGCTGGTCGACGATGAGAGCGGCGATGTCCGGCGCGCTTGGCTCGATGCGCTTGCCGATGACGTGGCGGCGTTGCGCGCGAAGGGCGCCGAGGTCCTCATCGTCTCGTCGGGCGCGATCGCCGTCGGTCGCCGCCATCTCGGGCTGACCGGTCGGGCGATCAAGCTCGAGGAGAAGCAGGCCGCCGCCGCGACCGGGCAGAT
>JADZAI010000030.1 GCA_020852655.1 Alphaproteobacteria bacterium | reverse complement strand
TTCATGCTCATCTTGACGTTGGCAAGATCGACGCCGGTGCCGTCGGACTTCACCCGCGGCTTCACGTTGTAGTCGATGACCCGCTTGACGGGCACGAGGATTTTCATCTCAAAAGTCCTTCCTCTGACGGGACGGTGGAGAATTTAGTCGAGCGATTAAACGGAATCGCGGAACGCCATTGCTGCAAGTGCAGCGAAGGTCAAGCCCCCGAAGGTGCATATCGCTTTCCTGCGCGCGGAGCCGAGGCCCCGCGCAGGGCAGGGACCTCAGAGCTTCGCACAGGTGTACCTGCGCGGCCGACCGAGGGGCCCCCGGTCGGCGTCAGGCCGCCTGCTTGACTTCGGCCACGATCTTCTTCGCAGCGTCGCCCAGGTCGTCGGCCGAAACGATGCGCAGGCCCGACGCTGCGAGGATCGCCTTGCCCTGTTCGACATTGGTGCCTTCGAGCCGCACGACCAGCGGCACCGACAGGTTCACGTCCTTGGCCGCTTCGACGATGCCTTCCGCGATCGTGTCGCAGCGCATGATGCCGCCGAAGATGTTGACGAGAATGCCCTCGACCGCCGGGTCGGACAGGATGATCTTGAACGCCGCGGTCACCTTCTCCTTCGAGGCGCCGCCGCCGACGTCGAGGAAGTTGGCCGGGAAGGCACCGTTGAGCTTGATGATGTCCATCGTCGCCATGGCGAGGCCCGCGCCGTTGACCATGCAGCCGATGTTGCCGTCGAGCTTGATGTAGGCGAGATCGTACTTCGAGGCTTCGACTTCGGCCGGATCTTCCTCGGTCTCGTCGCGCAGCGCCTCGATGTCGGAGTGGCGGTAGAGCGCGTTCGAATCGAAGCTGACCTTGGCATCGAGCACCAGCAGCTTGCCGTCCGTCGTCTCGATCAGCGGATTGATCTCGAGCATCGACATGTCGGTAGCGGTGAATGCCTCGTAGAGCTGGGCGGAAAGCTTCTGCGCCTGCTTGTTGAGGTCGCCGGTCAGCTTGAGGCCGAAAGCGACGGCACGGCCGTGGTGCGGCTTGAAGCCCTCGGCCGGGTCGATGGTGATGGTGACGATCTTCTCGGGCGTCGAATGGGCGACTTCCTCGATGTCCATGCCGCCTTCGGTCGAGACGATCATGGCGATGCGGCCGGTCTTACGGTCGACCAGCATCGACAGGTAGTATTCCTTGGCAATGTCGGCGCCGTCGGTGACGTAGAGGCGGTTGACCTGCTTGCCGGCCTCGCCGGTCTGGATCGTGACCAGCGTGTTGCCGAGCATGTCGCGCGCGTTGCTTTCGACTTCCTCGATCGACTTCGACAGGCGCACGCCGCCCTTGGCGTCGGGACCGAGCTCCTTGAACTTGCCCTTGCCGCGGCCACCGGCGTGGATCTGCGCTTTCACGACATAGAGCGGGCCGGGCAGCTTCTTCGCGCCCGCCACCGCTTCCTCGACGCTCAGCGCGGCGTGTCCTGCAGGAATGGCGACGCCGAACTTCGCAAGCAGTTCCTTCGCCTGGTATTCGTGGATGTTCATAGGAGAATCGCTTTCCGCTAGTGGCTGGGGAGGCCCGGTTGTGCGCTGCCGCATAGGCGAACGCTCGGCGCTTGAAAAGTCCCGGTTGCGGGCGCAAGTGGACTCAATGTTTGCTTCTCCCTGCAGCGCACCGGCTTCGGCATGATCGACCGCGCGCGTCTCCAGGCCATCGTTCGAGAGGCCGGCCGGATCGCCAAGGACAGCTGGCCCGGCGACGGCCACGCCCCGGAGGTCTGGGAGAAGAAGCCGGGCGATCCGGTCTCGGAGATCGACCTGGCCGTCGATGCCTTCCTCAAGCGCGAGCGGAAAGCGCTGCTGCCGGCCGCCGGCTGGCTTTCCGAGGAAACGGTCGATGCGCCCGAGCGGCTGGCGGGCGGGCTCGTCTGGCTGGTCGATCCGATCGACGGCACGCGCGACTATGTGCGGGGGCGCGACGGCTGGGCGATCTCGGTGGCCTTGATCAGCGCCGGCAGGCCGCTGTTCGGCCTGCTGTGTGCCCCGGCGCGCGGCGAGTTCTGGCATGCCGAGGCCGGCCAGGGCAGCTGGCGCAACGGCAAGCGGCTGCAGGCCAGCAAGCGGCAGGAGCTCGTCGGCGCGCGCGTCCCGGCGCGCATCATGCCGAGCGAGGAGTCCGACCTGGTGCCGGTGCACCAGCCCAACAGCATCGCCCTGCGCATGGCCATGGTCGCCGCCGACGAGGCCGATCTCTGCGCCACCGTGCGCTGGGGTTTCGAATGGGACATCGCCGCCGCCGGCCTGATCGCGCGCGAGGCCGGAGCCGCGGTCACCGACGCTTTCGGGGCGCCGCTCAACTTCAACAAGCAGGATCCCCGCGCCTTCGGCGTCCTGGTCACCGCGCCGGCAATCCACGCCGCCGCGGTAGAGTGGCTGGCTGGGCGGGCACGGCTGGCGGGGGGATAGCTAGCGTCGTTCGCTCGATAGCCGTCGTCCCGGGCTTGACCCGGGACCGCTCTCCGCTTGG
>JADZAI010000029.1 GCA_020852655.1 Alphaproteobacteria bacterium | reverse complement strand
TTTCAGCTTCGGCGGCGAAGATCGCGCGTGTCTGGGCGTTGTCCACTCCCGCGCGCGCGGCCGTGAGGCTGGCGGGCAGATGCGAGACATCGAGGCCGGGAAGGTCGGCGAGCGATAGATCGACGAGACCGATCCATGCCGATTTCGACGGCGTGGTGTCGAGACGGGGGAGGACGAGAAGCTCGCGGGCGCGGGTGGCCGCGACATACCAAAGCCGGATGCGTTCGCGGTCCAGCTCTTCCTTTTCCGCCTGGCGCGCCTCGTCATAGCCTCCGGGCGGGACGCCCAGGACCGGGCAATAGAAGGTCTCGGTCTGGCGATCGAGGACGGCGCTTTCGGGCGCCATCACGCCGGTCATGGTGTTGATCGGAATGACGATTGGCCATTCCAGCCCCTTGGCCGCGTGCATGGTGAAGAGCGCAACCGCTTCCTCCTGTGCATCGGGTCGTCCCTCGACGGCGCGGGCCTCGTCGGACCACGCTGTCGCCATGGCCTCGGCAAAGGCGCGCAGACCGCGCACGGCGTAGCCGGTCGACAGGCTGAGATAGAGATCGACGTTGGCGAGCGCGCGCTCGGCCTGGCCGCGATGCCGTTCGAGGAGAAGCGGACGGACGCGCATCACGTCCACCGCCTGCGAAAGCAATTCGTGCGGGGTGGTGCTGTTGCCGCGCCGGGAGAGCGATTGCAGCCGTTCGATGACCTCGCGCGCGAGCGGGTGTGCGATGACGGCCGGGTCGATGCCGAGGTCGAGGCGTGGAATCCGGTCAGGCTGATCTTCCGAGCGGGGAAGCCCCCAGATGATGTCGAGCAGCTCTTCCTCGGACAGGCCGACCAGAGGCCCGCGCAGCAACGCGCCGAGCGCGAGTGTGTCGCGGCGATCGGCCAGGACGCGGGTCAGAGCGATCAGGTCCTGGACTTCCTGGCGGCGGAACAAGCCCTTGCCGGCCTGGGTCGCCACGGGAATGCCGCGCCGCTCCAGAGCTTCCTCATAGCGCCACAGCTCCGCGCCGGTCGGCGCCAGCAAGGCGATGTCACCTGGCTGGCAGGGGCGCTCCGCGCCGCTGCGGCGGTCGATGATGGGCTGGCTTTCGATCAGCCGGGCGCACAGCTCGGCGATGGCGTCGGCTTCGGCGTCGCGTTGCTGTTCGGCGCTGGCCTTACCGTTTTCGTCGGCCACCGCGATGTCGAGGGCGGCTACGCAAACGTCGCCCCGGTCATCGTGGAACGGGTCGAGCGCGGTGAAACCCGGCTGTCCATCGGCCGAAAGGACTGCCTCGAAGCGCTCGTTGACGAAGGTGAGGATCGAGGCGCAGGAGCGGAAATTGGTCGAGATCGATAGAAGGCTGTCGGCGTCCTGAGCGCGGAAGGCGTCGCGCGCCTGGACATAGGCTCCGACATCGGCGCCACGGAAGCGGTAGATTGCCTGCTTGGGATCGCCGACCAGGAAGAGCGCTCCCGGCCGGATTTGGAACCGCGTCCAATCGTCATCGCCATCGACCGGCTCGCCGCACAGACGCCAGAAAATCTCGGTTTGCAGGGGATCTGTGTCCTGGAACTCGTCAACGAGGACATGGGCGAAACGCTCTCCCAGCGCCCGGCGCACGGCATCGTGATCGCGCAGCAAGGCGCGCGCGGCGAAAATCAGATCGTCGAAATCGAGCTGGGCGCTGGCGCGCTTGTGGTGGCGATAGCGTTGCAGGATGGGATGCGCCTCGTCGATCAGCGCTGAGAGGGCATGGCCGGCGGCGGCCTGCACAAGCGCGGTCCAGGCATCGCAGCAGGCGGTGTAGTGGATCTCGGCCGCGTCGTTCAGCCGATCGCCGTCGGCCTTGGAAAGACCGGCCTGTTTGGCGGAGGCGGCCCATTTTCCCTTCTTGCGATAGGACGCGAAGGTGCCGGATTTGGTGCAAAGGTCCTGGTGGGGCCGCGAGGTCAGGAGCTGGACTAGGCCCGCGGGCGTCGCCGGGTCGGGCGCGGTCGCCAGGGCTGCGGCCATTCCGGCCAGCCGCTCGACGATCGCCACCGTTTCCGGCTCTGCCGCCGCCGTGCCATCCATGAAGCTGGCAAAATCCGCCGCAGCCTGCCGGAACGCTGTCAGGTGGCCGTCAAGCGGAGAGACGGCCGGGGCCGCCAGCGTGGGGCGGCGGCGCAGGTTCTCCGCGATCTTGTGGATCAGCGCCACCGTCTCGCCGGGGCTATGCAGCACCATCTCGGCCAGGATGCCACCTTGTCCGCCAGACAGGCGCTCGCGCAACCAGCCATCGACAATCTCAAGAAAAGTGAGATCGGCCTGGTTGCGATCCATCACGCCGGCGCCGGGGTCGATGTCGGCCTCCGCCGGATAGGGCTTGATTAGGCGCTGGCAAAACCCGTGGATGGTCGAGCAGGTGATTTCGTCGATCGCAGCACTGGCGGCGGTGAGATTGCGGCGATGGGCCTCCGACAGGCCATTGGGCAGCGCCACGCGCAGTTCGGTCGCGATGACGCCGGCCGAAAGGTCGGCGACGAACTCGCGGACACGCGAGAGCAATTCGCTTGCGGCGAGTTCGGTGAAGGTGACGGCGGCGATGGAGCGCGGGGAGACGCCTTCGGCGAGCATGGCGGCGATGCGCCCAGCCATGACGGCGGTCTTGCCTGAACCCGCGCCGGCCTCGACCAGGATGGAGCGATCATGAAGGCTGATCGCATGGCGACGCGCACCGTCGTCGTTCAGCACTTTGGACAGGTTGCTCATCATTCCGCCTCCCAGACCTGAGTGACTTCTCCGAGCCGCTCCGCGGCGGCCGGCATCTTGCGTTTGCAGTAGGTGGCGCTGGCGTTGGCCGGCAGGGCGAAGGCGAGGTCGTCGTAGTCGCCGCCGGTATCCGGTCCAGGCAGGGCCGCGCCGCTGGCGAGACTTGCTCGTGCCGCGCGCAGATAGCCTGTGATCTCCGTGAGCACGGCCTCGGGATCGTCGAGCTGGAGATCGACGGGATCGCGCGGATAGAGCAGCGAGGCGCTGATCGTGACGTCATCACCGAGCAGCGCCTTGACCGCGAACGCATAGAGGCAGCGCTGAAGCTCGCGTCCGCCGTTCAATCGGATGTCGCCGCGCGGCGGTCGTCCAGTCTTATAGTCGCGCACGAGGGCGCGTTTGCCATCGCCCGCGATGTCGAGCCGGTCGATGTAGCCGGCGATATTGAAGCCGGCATCGGGAATCGTGACCGGCGCGCTCGCATCCCAGGGCGTTTCCGCATCGGATTTCGGAGGTGAGCCGCCGAAGGGAACCTCGCCGTAGGAACGCGCGCCTGGCAGAAGGTCATCGCCATAGGACAGAGCGCGGCTGGCCAGCGCGCGGGCGTCGTCGAGGGTGCGGCCCCAGATGACCGCTGGCGGAACCGGGCGCTCGCTCTCCCAGTCGGCGGCGACGGCTTGCGCGGCCCGCGCCACGGCGGCTTCGATGGTCTGTGCGTCGGCGGCGGCAAGGCTGCCTTCGGTTTCGAGGTCGCGCAGGGCTTGGTCGAGAACGAGGTGGACAAGATCGCCGATCCCGAGCGCGTCGAGCACGAGCGGTTCGGCGCTGCTCTGGGGTTCGCG
This sequence comes from Alphaproteobacteria bacterium, assembly GCA_020852655.1. Taxonomy (GTDB): domain Bacteria; phylum Pseudomonadota; class Alphaproteobacteria; order Micropepsales; family Micropepsaceae; genus JADZAI01. The sequence continues at coordinate 137 of JADZAI010000029.1, read as the reverse complement.
CCATCCGAACGCATAGATCCACACGAAGCTGAGAGGATTGCGCAGCAATCGGCGCAGCGAACTCGCGGACTGGGTCCGACCGAGAATGGCGAGGACGAGCGGGTGGTCCGCCCGCACCAGGCCATCGTGGGACGTGA
>JADZAI010000028.1 GCA_020852655.1 Alphaproteobacteria bacterium | reverse complement strand
GTCGGCGCAGGCGACCGACAAGGGCGTCAACAAGGCGGCCGGACCGCTCTTCAAGGTCGCCGACACGCCGGAGAAGATGGTGGCGCTCGGCGAGGACAAGGTCCGCGACTATATCAAGACGATCGGCCTCTTCCGCGGCAAGGCAAAGAACGTGATCGCCCTGTCGCAGCGGCTGATCGCCGAATTCGGCAGCGAAGTCCCGCGCGACCGCACGGTGCTGGAAACGCTCCCCGGCGTCGGGCGCAAGACGGCCAACGTGGTGCTCAACATGGCCTTCGGCGAGGAGACGCTGGCGGTCGACACGCATGTCTTCCGCGTCGCCAACCGCACCGGGCTGGCGCCGGGCAAGACCGTCCTGGCGGTCGAGCTGCGCCTGCTGAAGCGGGTGCCGAAGCGCTACATGCGCCACGCCCATCACTGGCTGATCCTGCACGGGCGCTACACCTGCCTCGCCCGCAAGCCGAAATGCCCGGCCTGTCCGGTGCTCGATCTCTGCCGGTACAAGGCAAAAGAGACTTGACCGCGCCGCGGGCAACACCCATCACCGCGCCTTCCCTACCCCAGCGGACGCCCATGACCTCTGCCCGTTTCGACGTTGCCGGCCTTGGCAACGCCATCGTCGACGTGATCGCCAAGGCCGACGACGCCTATCTGATACGGCACGGCATCGCGAAGGGCGCGATGACGCTCATCGATCCGCACCGCGCGAAGCTGCTGGAGGACACGCTCGCCGACACGACGATCGTGCCGGGCGGCTCGGCCGCGAACACCATCGCAGGGCTTGCCTCGCTCGGCGGCCAGGGCGCCTTCATCGGCCGCGTGCACGACGACTGGCTGGGCGAAGGCTTCGCCGCCGGCACGCGCCGGATCGGCGTCCACTACGACACGCCCGCCGCCAAGGACGGCGCCTCGACCGCCCGCTCGGTCATCCTCGTGACGCCGGACGGCGAGCGTTCGATGAACACCTATCTCGGCGCCTCGGTCGAACTCGACGAGGGCGACATCGACGAGGAGCTGATCGCCGCCTCGAAAATCCTCTTCATCGAAGGCTATCTGTGGGATTCGGAGACGCTGAAGGGCGCCGTCCGCAAGGCGATCCGCGCCGCCAGGGCGGCCAACCGGCTCGTCGCCTTCACCTGTTCGGACGCCTTCTGCGTCGGCCGCTTCCGGCCGGACTTCATCGACCTCATCGAGAACGACTTCGACATCGTCTTCGCCAACCAGGACGAACTCGTCTCGCTCTACGAGACCTCGAATTTCGACGACGCGTTCCAGAACGCGCGCGCCACCGGCAAGCTCTTCGCCGTGACGCGATCGGAGAAGGGCGCGGTCGTCTTCCAGGGCTCGGCCGTCCATCTCATCGACGCCATGCCGGACGTGCAGGTGGTCGACACGACCGGCGCCGGCGACCAGTTCGCGGCCGGCTTCCTCTACGGCGTCGCGCATGACCTCGGGATGGCGACCAGCGGCCGCCTCGGCTGCCTCGCCGCCGCCGAAGTCATCTCGCATATCGGGCCGCGCCCCGCCGTGCCGCTGCACGGCCTCGCGAAATCGGCGGGCCTGCTCTAGCTACGCCTTGCCCGCGCCGGCGATCGCCCGCGTCAGCATCCCCACAAGCGCGTCGCCGTCATAGGGCTTGCGCACCACCGGGACGTGCCGGAGCGAGGGCGGTATGGTGATGCTGTCGCCATAGCCGGTGGCGAAGACGAACGGGATCGCGCGCCGTATCAGTTCCTCGGCGACCGGGATCGACGTGCCGGTGCCGAGATTGACGTCCAGCACGGCCGCATCCGGCGCGAACTCGGCGAGGCGCTGGAGGCCTTCGTTGGCGGAGGCCGCGGTCTCCACCAGGTCGGCGCCGCAGGCCACGAGCATCGTCTCGGCATCCATCGCGATCAGCAGCTGGTCCTCCACAAGAAGTATCCGCAGCCCGAGGAGCGTCGGATCGCGCTCGCTGTCCGATCCCTTCGCGGCGGCGTCGCGGGCCGGAGCGGCCGGGTCCAGCTCCTGCACGCAGCGCGCCGGGATGAGGAAGCGGGCCGTGACCCCGGACGGCGGGTAGTGGATCTCGCTCTCGCCGCCGAGGTCGAACGGAACGCTGCGGTTGATGAGCACCGAGCCGAAGCCCTGGCGCTGGCCGGCGGCGACGGGCGGCCCGCCGCTCTCGGCCCAGCGGATCTCGCAGGCCCCGTCGGCGCTCAGCGTCCAGCGCACCTCCACGCAGCCCGATGCGCGGGAGAGCGCCCCATACTTGGCCGCGTTGGTCGCCAGTTCGTGCAGCACGAGCGCCATCACCGAATAGGCGCGCGAATCGAGCGCGAGCGCCGGACCCTCCAGCGTCACCGCATCGGCCCGCTCGCGATAGGGCGAGAGCTCGGCCTTCAGCAGGTCGGCGAGCCCGCCGCCGCCGTCGCCGCGCACCACCTGGTCATGCGCGACGCCCAGCGCCTGCACGCGGCCCTTCAGCGACTGGATATAGCCCGCAAGGCTGCGCCCCGGCTGCACCGGATGCGAGACCAGCGACTTGATGAGGGCGAGGATGTTCTTGACCCGGTGGTTGAGCTCCTCGTTGAGCATCTTCTGCCGGAGATCCGCCTTGCTGCGCTCGTCGGCGAGCATCTCGTTGTGGCGCAGCACGGTTTCGACGAGCGCCGCGCGGGTCGCCTCGGCGATCTCGCGATCGGCCGCCGTCCACGGGCCCGACTGGCGCTCGACGGTTTGCTTCCAGATCGCGAAGCTCTTGCGCGGCGTCAGCCGGTCGCCCAGCGGCCCGACCTCGTAGGTCTTCTCCGGATTGCCGGCCCAGTTGACCGTCTGGATCACTTCCTTGCGGAAGAAGAAGAGATAGTCGCGCGGGCGCTGCGAGAGCGGGATCGCGAGCACGCCGGAAACCTCGTCCTTATAGGCCTCGGCTTCCGGCAGGCCCGACGAGAGGGCATGCGTCGCCCAGACGCGCGCCTCCGAGACCGTGCTCACGAAACGGGCGAGCACCGGCGCCAGCCGCGGCGGCGGCGCCGAGCCGCGCGACGACCACGTCCCGTGCACCCAGAGGCCGATGCCGTCGCACGGCATGAGCTGCATCAGGTCGTTCAGATTGTCCTGGAGCAGGGCGAGGATATCGGCCTGGTGCGAGGCGTGGGTGAGCAGCCGGTCGAGCGCCTGCCTGGCGCTGCGGGCGGAATCCAGCTTGCGGCGGTTCGACAGCGCCTCGAGATGCAGCGAGAAGAACTCGCCGAACATCTCCGCCGCGATCCGCTGCCCGAGCGAGAGCACGCGCGGGGCGTAGTGATGGCACGCGATGAGGCCCCACAATTCGCCGCCCACCACGATCGACACCGACATCGAGGCCGCCACGCCCATGTTGCGCAGATACTCGCAGTGGATCGGCGAGACGCTGCGCAGATGGGCGAACGAAAGATCCAGTGGCTCGCCCGAAGCATCGAGTGCCGGGTGAATCGGAATGGGCTGGAAATCCGCGTCCGAGATCACCCGGATGGTGTTCTTCAGGTACAGCGCGCGGGCCTGCTGGGGAATGTCGCTGGCGGGAAAATACTGGCCGAGAAAGCTTTCAAGGTCGGCCCGCCGCGCTTCGCTGACCACCTGCCCCGCGCCGTCATGCGCGAAGCGATAGATCATCACCCGGTCGTAGCCGAGCAGGCTGCGCACCAGCCGCGCCGCGGCGCGCACCAGATCGTCGGTGTCGTCGATCCGGCCGAGGCGGGCGGTGAGGGCGCGCGTGATCTCCAGCGGCGTGCCTGCACCGTCGGGCGGCGCGGGCTCGAACTCGATGACGACATGGCCCTTGTGCCGGTGGACGCACACGTCGAAACGCGCTCCGGAATCGCCCAAGGGCTGGCCGAACAGCAGGCCCGGCCGCGACGGGTCGAGGGCGCGGGCGAGGGCATTGCGGATTTCATGCACGGCGGCCCCGCCGATCAGCGCGTCGAGCGGCCGGCCGTTCGCATCCCGTTCGGCGAGGCCGAGGACATCCGCCGCGTTCGCCGCATGCCGGGTGACGAGCGAGGCGCTGGCGTCGCACACCACCAGCGTCCCATGCGGCTGGATGCTGCCGGGGATATGGATCGGCTCGCGGTCGCAATTGGTGAGATCGACGGGTTCATGCGGCGGCATGCCGGACCTCCGTCATCCCCAGCCCCATCGCCGCGAAGGCGTCGCGCGCCGCGCGGCCCGTGCGCGCCATGTCGAGGCCGGGCACGGACTCCAGCAGGTTCAGGAAGCTGCCCCAGGTCGGGCTGGCCGCCTGTGCCGCGAGATGCCGCGCACCATGCTGCGCGGAAAGGCCGAGTGCCCTGGCCTGCCCGTAGAGTAGGCGCGCGCCGAGGGCCGAGCCTTCCAGCACATACAGCGTGCCGAGCAGGTCGGCGGGATCGGAGGAAAGCGCGTGCACGGCCAGGGCCGGACGGTCGACGCCGAGATCGGCCAGGTCCTGGGCCAGCAGGGCGGCGACATAGAGCGGGCGCCAGCCGCCCAGCGATGCCGGCCAGTCGACATTGCGCAGCGCAGCTTCCAGCGGCGCCCGGCCGGCATAGAGGCCCCGCGCATAGCGGGTATAGGCTTCGGCAGAATCGATGGGGCCGACGATGGCCTCGAGCTCGGCATGCGCCGCCGCCGTCGCCCGTCTCAAGCTGAACCGCCGCGAAATCTCTGTCATACCCCTGCCCAACCCTGCGGACGGTACTCGCGTTCCGCGGATCGGTGCGGCGGATACGGTCGTTCAGGCCTTGCGCGACGCCTTCTCGTCCAGACCAGAACGGCCGCGCCGCCTTACGAGTTCCGCGTAGACTTCGTGGAGATGGGCATCCTTCGCCGCGACCAGCACGAGCAGGTGAAAGAGGACGTCGGCGCATTCCGCGACGAAATGCGCCTTGTCGTCGCCGAGGGAGGCGATCACCGCTTCGACGGCCTCTTCGCCCAGCTTCTTGGCGATCTTGGGCGGACCCGACTGGATCAGCTTGGCGGTATAGGACTGCGCCGGATCGGCCCCCTTGCGGAGTTCGATCTCGGCGAACAGGGCGTCGAGCGGGTGGGCGGGCGTAGACAGCGGAGCGATCCCCGGCAGGCGAACCGGAAGTGATTCGCCTGGGCCGACTATAGCTCCTATCGCCAGAATGGCTTTTTTCCGGCAAAGGCGGCCCAGCTCTGCCGCGCATGGCCCCAGGCGAGATCGGCCCGCAGCGAGGCCCAGCCCTTGAGGAAGAGCGCCGCCCGTTCGACCGGCGCCCGCCCCTTCTCCGGCGTCGCCGCGACGGCGGCATCGAGGATGGCCGAGGTCGACGCGGCGTCGTTGAAGCCGCCGAGGTCGTCCTGCAAGGCGGCCAGCGCGGCTATGCCAGCCTTGGCCGCCTTGTGGGGAAACAGGCCGGCGAAGAAGTCGGCCGCGTAGCGCAGCTTCTTCAGCGCCAGGCGCAGCTCGTGGCGCTGAAGGACCGGCAGCGTGTCGATCGACTGGCCGAGCGCCAGCACGATCTCGTGCCGGTCGTCGAGCGCCTTGACCGCCATCTCGGGCAACGGGATCGCGTCGTGCTGGCCGGGCCAGCCTTCCGCCTCCAGCGCCGCGGCGCGTTCCGAGAGATCCAGCACGAGGAGGCCGATCTCCGGCCCGGACACCGCCGCCAGCGCGGTCTTCCAGGCCTCGCGCCGGGCCCGGCCGAGGCGCAGCGTGAGGGCGCGGATGTCGGCGGCGAGCGCCTCGGGCGGGGCCGCGGCGCGGATCGTGTCGGCCATCAGCACGTCGAGATCGCGGGCCGGTCCGAGGGCGCGGGCGAGCGTCCCGGCCTGCCGGCGGAGCGCCCTGCGCGCTTCCGGCGGCATCGTGTCCTTGAAGAGGCTCAGCGCGGCACGCAGCCGCCGCAGGGCGACCCGCATCTGGTGGACGCCCTCGGGCAGGCGCCGGTCGACCACCGCCGGCACATTGGCGGCGATCTGGGCCGCACAGGTCCGGATGATGGCAGCCTCGGCCTCCCCGACCGTCAGGCGTTCGGAAACCGCCACGCCGGCCGCCTTGACGGCCGCGGCGGGATGCCGGCCCTCGGCCAGCGCAAAGCCGCGCGACGCCTTGGTCGCCATGCCGATCCGCACGCCCGGCAGGACGACCAGTTCGCGGGCGAGCCCGAAGACGGCAGCGGCCGTCCCTTGCTTCACCTCGATCTCCAGTTCCGCCAGCTTCGTGCTGCGCCGGCCGGCCCGGACATGGCCGACGTCGAGCGCGAGTTCGAGCTCGGCGCCCGCCTCCTGCACCCGCGCGACGCGGCGGCTCAGGTCGCTCGCGAAGACGGGCTTCAGCCCACCCTTGCGGGCCCGCTTCAGGATCGGCTTGAGGCCGCATTCCGAGGCAAGCTCGAGGTCCGGCTCGGCCGTCTTCAGCGGCCAGTTCCACTCGCCACGCTGCGCCACGATGCCCGCCTCGCCGGCCGTCTTCACCGTCTGCGTGATGCGGGCGCCGTCCTCACGCAGGCGCAGGAAGACGCCCTTCCGGCGCAGGGCGCCCTTGGCCGTGTCGAAATAGGTCGTGACGAGATGGCGCGCCGGACGGAAACGCACCCGCCGGCGGCGCAAGGCCTCCGATTTCAGCACCGCCGGAATCGCCGCCTCCGCGATCTCCAGCTTCAGTTCGATCTCCTCGCTCACGCGCCTTCCCGTGACAATTCGGTGACGGCGCGGAACCTAGACGAGCGGTTTTCGGGAAATCTATCGCGGGGAGCGATCTTTTTTGCGCAGGCGCTATCCGCGCACCGGCAGGCCCGCCGCGGCGAGGGCGGCGCGTGCCTCGGCGATCGTATGCGTCCCGAAATGGAAGATCGAGGCGGCCAGCACGGCGCTGGCATGGCCGTCGCGGACGCCCGCCACGAGATCGGCGAGGTCGCCGACGCCCCCCGAAGCGACGACGGGAATTCGAATCGCGTCCGAAATGGACCGCGTCAATTCCAGGTCATAGCCAGACTTCGTGCCGTCGCGGTCCATCGAGGTCAGGAGAATCTCGCCCGCCCCGAGCTCTTCCACCTCGCGCGCATAGGCGACGGCATCGAGGCCGGTCGCCTTGCGGCCGCCATGGGTGAAAATCTCCCAGCGGCCGGGCGCGGTGCGCTTGGCGTCGATGGCGACGACGACGCACTGGCTGCCGAATTTCTGCGCCGCCTCGCGCACCAGTTCGCGGCGCTTCACGGCCGCGGTGTTGACCGAGACCTTGTCGGCGCCCGCCAGCAGCAGCTTGCGGAAATCCTCCACCTGCCCCACCCCGCCGCCGACGGTCAGCGGCATGAAACAGGCATTGGCGGTGCGCTCGACGATATCGAGCAGCGTGCCGCGGCCCTCGTGGCTGGCCGAAATGTCGAGGAAGCACAATTCGTCGGCACCCTGCGCGTCATAGGCGCGGGCCGCTTCGACCGGATCGCCGGCATCGCGCAGGCCCTCGAAATTGACGCCCTTCACGACGCGGCCGTCCTTTACGTCAAGGCAGGGAATAATGCGGACGGCAAGCATGGCCTTCCCTAGCGCGCGTGTGCCTTGACGCCTAGCCCGGAACATTGCGACCGTGACGCCAGCGTCAGAAAACCAACCTCGGGAGAGACCCCATGAAAGCTGCCGTATTGCGCGAGACGAGGAAGCCCCTCGTCATCGAGGATTTGCGGATTTCCAAGCCCGGCCCGCACGAAGTGCTGATCCGTACCGCGGCGGCCGGCGTCTGCCATTCCGATCTGCATTTCGCCGACGGGCTCTACCCCTATCCGCTGCCCGCCGTGCTGGGCCACGAGAGCGCCGGTGTCGTCGAAGCGGTCGGCAGCGAAGTGCGCACGGTGAAGAAGGGCGACCACGTCATCACCTGCCTCTCCGCCTTCTGCGGCCATTGCGAGCATTGCCTGACCGGCCACCTGTCGCGCTGCGTCAGCCCGGATGTCAGCCGCGAACAGGGCGAAGAGCCGCGCCTCGCCCGCGCCGAAGGGCCGATGAACCAGTATCTCAACCTCTCGTCCTTCGCCGAGCAGATGCTGATCCACGAGCATGCCTGCGTCGCGATCCGCAAGGACATGCCGCTGGACCGCGCGGCGCTGATCGGCTGTGCCGTGATGACCGGCGTCGGTGCGGTGATCCATACCTCCAGCGTTCGTCCGGGCGAGACCGTCGTGGTGTTCGGCTGCGGCGGCATCGGCCTTTCGGCGATCAACGGCGCGGCGATTGCCGGCGCGGGCCGCATCATCGCCGTCGACGTGGTCGGCTCGAAGCTGAACCTCGCCAAGCATTTCGGCGCGACCGACGTCGTCAACGGCAAGGACGTCGAGGTCATCGGCACGATCCAGGAGATGACCAAGGGGATCGTCCATCACTCCTTCGAGTGCGTCGGCCTCAAGCAGACCGCCGAGCAGGCGTTCCGCGTGCTCGGCCGCGGCGGCACGGCCAACATCATCGGCATGATCCCGGTCGGCACCAATATCGAGCTGCACGGCGCCGAGTTCCTCCAGGAGAAGCGCATCCAGGGTTCGGTGATGGGCTCGAACCGCTTCCCGGTCGACATGCCGCGTCTCGTCGATTTCTACATGAACGGCAAGCTGAAGCTGGACGAGATGATCTCGCAGCGCATCAAGCTGGAGCAGGTGAACGACGCGCTTCAGGAACTGAAGAGCGGCGAAGTCGCCCGCTCCGTCATCATGTTCGACGCCTGACGCGGAGGCGGATTTTGCGGAGGTGTCGTTCCAGGACTCTCACCTGGGCGCCACCTCCCGCCCCCCCATGAACGGCTACAGCCCTTCGAACAGTGCCGTCGAGAGATAGCGTTCGGCGAAGGACGGGATGATCGTGACGATCGTCTTGCCGGCGTTCTCGGGGCGGGCGGCGACATTCAGCGCGGCCTGCGTCGCGGCGCCGGACGAGATGCCGCCGGGGATGCCTTCGAGCTTGGCGAGCTTGCGCGCCATGGCGATCGCCTGGTCGAAATTCACCGTCTCGATGCCGTCGATCAGCGCGGTGTCGAGGACCTTCGGGATGAAGCCGGCGCCGATGCCCTGGATGCGGTTGGGGCCGGGCGGCTTGCCCGACAGCACGGCCGATTCCTCGGGCTCCACCGCGATCATCTTCACCGACGGCTTCTTCGCCTTCAGCACGGCGCCGACGCCGGTCAGCGTACCGCCCGTGCCGACGCCGGAGATCACGATATCGACCTTGCCTTCGGTGTCGTTCCAGATTTCCTCCGCTGTGGTCTTGCGGTGGATCGCCGGGTTGGCCGGGTTCTCGAATTGCTGCGGGATCAGCGCGTTCGGAATCTGCGCGACCAGCTCCTGCGCCCGGGCGATCGCGCCGCGCATGCCCTTGGGCCCCTCGGTCAGCTCCAGCTCGGCGCCCAGCAGCGCCAGCATCTTGCGCCGCTCGACCGACATCGTCTCCGGCATCACCAGGATCAGGCGATAGCCCTTCGAGGCCGCGACGAAGGCGAGCGCGATGCCGGTGTTGCCCGAGGTCGGCTCGACGAGAACTGACCTGCCCGGCGTGATCAGGCCGCGCGCTTCAAGATCCTCGATCATCGACACGCCGATGCGGTCCTTCACGCTGGCGATCGGATTGAAGAACTCCAGCTTCAGCAGCACGTCGCCCTTCGAGCCGTATTCCTTCGACAGGCGGGGAATGCGGACCAGCGGGGTATCGCCGATCGTTTCGGTGATCGAATCGTAGATCCGGCCGCGGCCGGGCACATGCGCGGGGGCGGCTTTGACGGCTTCGCTCACGACTGTCTCCTTCGGAAGGTTTCCCAGATGATGGCCTGCGCCCGGCCGGCGGTCAGGCCCTCGGGGCTAATGCCTCGCTTCAGCCCAGCTTACCCACCTTGCGCCACCGCCGAAACCGCCTCGGGAGCCCTCAGTGCGGAAGAGGAGCGGTGTCCCAGCGGGGCGCGGGGCGGCGGGCACCGCCGAAGCGGGTGCGCAGCAGGGCGAGGCCCTGGCGCACGAGGCCGGCGGTGGTGGGCAGGCGGCCGGTTTCGGCGGCTTCGGCCTGGCGGGCATCGGCCAGCACGGCGGCCGCCAGCATCGTCCCCAGATCGGACATCGTCTTTCTCCTTCGCATGGACCGGCGCGGCGTCAGGCGCGCGTGGTTATTCTGGAGGAGCACACTATCGCAAAGTTATGATAATGACAATCAGTCGCAATAAATCTGCGAGGATTTACTGGCCCGTCGAGCCGAAACCGCCCGCCCCGCGCGCCGTTTCGTCCAGCGTCTCGGCCTCTTCCAGCACCGCCTGCGTCACCGGCGCCACGACCATCTGGGCGATCCGCATGCCGCGGGTCACGTAGAAGGGCTCCGCCCCGTGGTTGACCATGATCGCGGTCACCTCGCCGCGATAGTCGCAGTCGACCGTCCCCGGCGCGTTCAGCACCGTGACGCCGTGTCTGGCGGCGAGGCCCGAGCGCGGCCGGACCTGCCCCTCATAGCCCTGCGGCAGGGCGATCGCGATGCCGCAGGGGATCATCCGATAGGCGCCCGGCGGCAGCGGCACCGTGTCCGGCACGGCGGCGAGCAGGTCGAGCCCGGCCGCCCCGGCGGTCTCGTAGCGCGGCAGCGGCAGGTCGCGGGCGTGGTCGAGGCGGCGGATGCGCAGCTTCATGCCCCGGCGAACTCCGCGGCGATGCGGCTGACGAGACGCTGCGCCACCTCGCCCTTCGGCATGGCCGCCCAGTTCTCCTCGCCGCCGGCGGTGATCAGGTGCACCGTGTTGCTGTCGCCGCCCATGATGCCGGTGCCGGGCGAGACGTCGTTGGCGACGATCCAGTCGCAGCCCTTCCTGGCGAGCTTGGCGCGGGCATATTCGACGACATTCTCGGTCTCGGCCGCGAAGCCGATCACCAGCCGCGGCCGGCGGAAGGGATGGCGCGACAGGGTCGCGAGGATGTCCGGATTCTCGACCAGGGCCAGCGGCTCGGGTGCGTGGCCGGCCTTCTTGATCTTCTGCGCCGCATCGCTCGCGACACGCCAGTCGGCGACCGCCGCGGCGCAGACCGCGATATCGGCCGGCAGCGCCCGCTCGGCGGCGGCCAGCATCTCGCGCGCCGTCTCGACCGAAACGAGCTGCACGCCTGATGGTGCCGGGATGCCGACCGGTCCGGAAACCAGCGTCACCCTGGCGCCCGCCGCGGCCAGCGCGCCGGCGATGGCGTGGCCCTGCTTGCCGCTCGAGCGGTTGGCGATGTAGCGCACCGGGTCGATCGGCTCATGCGTCGGGCCCGAGGTCACCAGCGCACTGAGGCCGGCCAGCGGGCGCGCCGCGTCCAGGGCGCCGAGGGCCGCGTCGATCGCCTGCGCGATCGCCTCCGGCTCGGCCATCCGCCCGGGGCCGAATTCGCCGCAGGCCATCTCGCCTTCGCCCGGGCCGACGAAGCCGACGCCGTCGGCCTTGAGCTGCGCGAGATTGCGCTGCGTCGCCGCATGCCGCCACATGCGCACATTCATCGCGGGGGCCATCAGGACCGGCTTGTCGGTCGCGAGCAGCGTGGTGGAAGCGAGATCGCCGGCGAGACCGTGCGCCGCCTTCGCCATGAGGTCGGCGGTCGCCGGCGCGACGACCACCAGATCGGCCGAGCGCGACAGCTCGATATGGCCCATCTCGGACTCGTCGGTCAGGTTGAAGAGGTCCTGGTAGACCTTGTCGCCCGTCAGGCTCGCAAGGCTCAGCGGCGTCACGAACTCGGCCCCGGCGCGCGTCAGGATCGCCCGTACCGCATGGCCGCGCTTGCGCAGGGCGCGCGTCAGCTCCAGCGCCTTGTAGGCGGCAATGCCGCCGCCGACGATCAGCAGGATTCGCTTGGTCATCCGTTCTCGTCCGTCACATCGAGCGTTTCGATGTGGATCAGCGGCGTCGTGCCCTCGCTCTTGGGCGCGGCGCGGGTGGCGAATTCCTCGAAGAAGATATGGGGATCGAGGATGTCCTCGGGAGGGGAGACGCCGGCCCGGCCGAGCCGCCGCGTCACTGCCAGCTTCAGCGCGACGGCGAGCGGCACGCCCGCCGCACCGTTGAGGCCGCCGACCGGCATCCGCGTCAGCCAGGCGCTGACCCGCCGGCGCTGCTCGTGCCTGCGGCCCTCGGCGACGGCGAAGAGCGCCGGGTATTTCGGCAGCGGATTGATCGTGTCGCGCAGCGTGCCCATCGCGACGCGGGCCTTCAGCGCCAGCGGGCGGCGCCCAGGGCGCAGCACCAGCGCCGTCGCCTGGTCGACCGACAGCGAGCCGGCCGCGATGCGTTCGACCAGCCCCCGCGCCAGCGCCGCTTCGGCATGCGAGAGCACCATCACATGCGCCGCCCATTCGAGCGCCGGGATCATGCGCGGCAGGGTCAGCGGCTCGGGGTGGCCGAGCGTATAGACCGTGCGCGGCTTCAGGCCGGGCGGCTCCAGGCGGATCGCCGCGAAGGGCCGCGCCCGCTCGCGCCGCCCGTTGCGCCAGATCTCGACCTCGCCGGACAATTGGTGCAGCCAGTGGTCGACCCGCGCATGGGTGCCGGCGCGGTGCTGCTCGGCCTCGATGAAGGTCTCCCGGCCGGCGTCGAGATTCCAGCCCGTCACCAGCTTCACGCAGGAATCCAGCTCCGCCGCCGCGACGCGCGCCAGCAGATTGGTGACGCCGGGCGACGAGCCCATGCCGATGACCGCCGACACGCCCGCCGCCCGCGCCTCGCCGTCGAGGCGCAGCATTTCGTGCGTCGTCTCCCAGTCGTCGCAGAGATCGAGATAGGGCCGCTTCTCGGCGATCGCCGCCTGGAGGCAATGGACGCCGGTGCGGAAATAGGGCCCGGCGCAGTTCAGCACCGCGTCGACGCCCTGCATCGCCTTGCGCAGCGCCGCGTCGTCGAAGACGTCGAGCGCGATCGGCTTGGCATGACCCGGGAAGGCGGATGCGGCGCGCTCGGCCGCCGCCTCGATGCGGTCGGCGACGATCACCTCGTCGATCGCCGAACACGCCGCGGTCGACGCCAGCGCCTGGCGTCCGACGGCGCCGCCGCCGCCCAGCAACAGGACCCGGCTCAAAACGCCCCCAGACGCGTCTTCGCCGCTTCGGCGATCCAGGCCGAGCGGCTTTGCCCGCCCTTGCTGGCGGCGGCGTCGATCGCATCGACCAGCCCCTTTTCCAGCGTGATGTTCAGGCGCTCGACGTTGGACTTCGGCGGGAGCAGGGGCACATAGGCTGCGATCGCCTCGTCCATGTCGTACCAGTCCTCGCGCGCGGCAACCTTCCGGATCATCGACAATGTACGGGGCTTCGGGACGGCGGCGCCTTCGGCACGCATTTCGGTCACCGCAAAGCGCAGCGCCTCGGCAGCTTCGGCAAGGGCCTCGTCCGGCGTCGCGCCCCCGGACACCACGCCGGGGAAGTCGGGAAAACTCACGCCGTACTCGGAGCGTCCCTCATGCAGGAGGGCAACATAGCGGATCATGGTTCAGCCCTCAGTCCGGCGGCCATTCCCAGCCGGCCTGGTGAAAGATCGACTTGAGCGTCCCGCGCGGTATTTCGCGCCGGGGCAGGGCGACGATGACGTGCCCGGCCTTGCCGGGATGCTTGAATTTCGCATGCGACCCGTCCTGCGCCACCTTGGTCCAGCCGTCGCTTACCAGACGCCGGACGACATCCTTGCTGGACCATATCTTCATGGCCGGCAAGGACGGGCATGAGTATGATCATACACACGAAGGAGCAAGCTCAAAACAGCGCCCTCAGTGCGACGACCAGCAGGGCCAGGGCGCCGATCCAGATGGCGATGCGGGTGTGGCGCGTCCGCCGCACTTCTTCGTCCGCGATCATCATCGCGCTATCGGGATGCAGCCGGACGCCCGACTGCGCCAGATTCGCCGCCGCGTGCCCGGCTTCGCGAATGATCGTCTGCAAGGTCCGGCCGAAGTCGCCGAGGCCCTCGGCGGCTCCGCGCAGGCGGGCTTCCGGCGACAGGGTCTCGCGCATCCAGCGCTCCACGACGGGCCGCGAGCTTTCCCAGATATTGTGGTCGGGATCGAGATCGCGGGCGACGCCCTCGACCACCACCATCGTCTTCTGGAGCCAGACGAGCTGGGGCTGCATCTCCATGCCGAACATGTCGGTGATCTCGAAGAGCTGCTGGAGCAGCCTGGCCATCGAGATCTCGCGCGCCGGCCGCCCGAAGACCCGCTCGCCGACCGCCCGCAGCGCCTGCGCGAAGGCATCGACCGAGCGGTCCGGCGCCACGATGCCGACCGCGAAATGCGCCTCGGCGATCGCCTTGTAGTCGCGCTGGAGGAAGCCGTAGAGCACGTCGGCCATGAAGCGGCGCATGACCGGGTCGAGCCGCCCCATGATGCCGAAATCGACCACTACCAGGTCGCCCTTCGCGTCGACGAACAGGTTTCCCTGGTGCATGTCGGCATGGAAGAAGCCGTCGCGCAGGGCCTGGGTCAGGAAATTCTGGATGACCGCGGTCGCCAGCCTGTGCGTGTCGAAGCCCTTCGCCTTCAGCAGGGCGGCGTCGCGCAGCGGCATCGCGTCGACCCATTCCGACGTCATCACCCGCTTGGCGGTCAGCTCCCACGCGATGCGCGGCACGCGGAAGCCGGGATCGGCCTTGGTGCGCTCGGCCAGCTCGGCCGCCGCCGAGGCCTCCATGCGGAGGTCCATCTCCTCCTTCACGCTCGCTGCCAGCGTATCGACGAAGGCGACCGGCCTGAGCCGCCGCGAGGCCGGCGCCAGCCGCTCGGCGATCCGGGCGGCGAGATAGAAGGATTCGAGGTCGCGCCGGAAGCGGGTCTCGATATTCGGCCGCAACACCTTCACCGCGACGTCGCCCTCGATGCCGCGGGCCTTGGCGCGATGGACCTGCGCGATCGAGGCGGCGGCGAGCGGTTCGCTGAAGCGCTCGAAGATGTCGTCGGCCGGCCGGCCCAGCTCCTCGGCCACCGAGGCCTTCGCGGCCTCGAGCGGGAAGGGCGGCATGCGGTCCTGGAGGGCGGTCAGGTCGCTCGCGAGCTGCTTGCCGACGATGTCGGGGCGCGTCGCGAGGAACTGGCCGAGCTTCACATAGGACGGGCCGAGTTCGCCCAGCGCCGCGACGAAGCGCTGGCCGATCGCTCCTTCGCGCCGCGCCCCGCCGAAGGTCGTCAGCTTCAGCAGTCCGGCCCCGAAGCGGGCGCTCCACGGCACCTGGTCGCGCAGCTCGGGCGGTATCAGCGCGTCGTGCCGGGCGAAGACGCGCGCGGCCCGGACGAGGCGCAGAAAGGCGGCGGCCTGGCCCAATCAGATCACCCAGCCCGAATGCATCGCCGCGATCCCGCCGGAGAGGTTGCGGACCTTGACCTGCCCGAACCCCGCCGCTTCGATCATCGCGGCGAATTTCTCCTGCGGCGGGAAGCGGCGGATGCTCTCGACGAGATAGCGATAGGACTCGCGGTCGCCCGCCACCCGCGCCCCGAGTTCCGGCAGCACGTTGAACGACCAGAGGTCATAGAGGGCGTCCAGCCCCGGCACGTCGACGCGGCTGAACTCCAGGCACAGGAAGCGCCCGCCCATCTTCAGCACCCGCCGCGCCTCGCTGAGGGCGCGCGCGATATGGGTCACGTTCCGGATGCAGAAGGCGATCGTGTAGGCATCGACGCTGCGGTCGGGCAAGGGCAGCGTCTCGGCATCGCCGCAAACCCATTGCACCGAAGTCGCCGGGACTTCGGAGAAGTCCGCCCGCGTCCGCCCGGCCTTCAGCATCTCGTGGTTGATGTCGAGGATCGTGACGTTGCCGCCCTTGGCGCCCAGCTTGCGGCCGATCCGAAGCGCGATGTCGCCGGTGCCGCCACCGACGTCGACGACCTTGATTCCGCCCGCCGGGTCCAGCCAGTCGACCAGGGCGTCCTTCCACAGGCGGTGGACGCCGGCCGACATCAGGTCGTTCATCAGGTCGTATTTCCCGGCGACGCTGTCGAACACGCCCTTCACCCGCGCCGCCTTGTCGGCAGCCGGGATATCCTGGAACCCAAAGGAGGCGGTCTCGCCCGGAACACTCATCGCGGCGGGACCATAGCGACGGGGCGAACCCCTTGCCATACCGGTCAGGCCCAGCCGGCTCGGATCAACTCGGCCTGCCTGACCGCCGCGATGACCGGCGCAATTGCTTCGCTGTCGAACCAGCATTTGCCGTCTCGGACGTCCTTGCCGCCTACAAGGTTCGGCGTGGCCCCGGAATTGTCGAAAATGAAGGCATCGTCGGCTTCGGCCAGAAAGCGCGGCAGAAGTGCCAGCGACTTGGCTCGGCGCGACACGATCTTGTCCTCAGGCACGGCGTGACCGCCTTTCGCGACACGCGTACGGACCCGCTCGATATTCATCTCGGCCGAGGCAAGGAGCACATAGACCAAACGGACATGCATCGACCGGTCCCTCGCGAAGCGGGCGAGAGCGAGATATTTGTCGGTGGAGAGAACCGTCTCCACGCCGATATTCTGATAGGCGTCGACGGACGCATACAGCCATTTTTCAAGCCGCTGGACGGCATGTAAATTGGCCTCGTCGCCGGGCCGCTTTTCAATTTCGCCGATGTGACGTGCAAGTTTGTCCGGGTCGATGATCCAGACAGTCCCGCCTTCGGCGGTTGCTCTCAGCCTCTCGAATGCGCTCGACTTTCCTGAGCCGTTTGCACCGCCGACAATCCAAAGGAGCGGCGCGTCAGCGTCCCGATGGCCTGCCATCGGCCGTACCGAACAGCTTCTTGTTTTCTTCGCGTGCCGCCCTGACGTTTCTGCGGAACACGCTCAACAGATCCTGCCCGATCGTCTTGCTGTGTGCGTCGATCATGTAGACCTTGTCACCGGTATGAACATCACGCGTCACCTTAACTCGAGAAGGACGAGTGACAGGCTTTTTGGCGTCGGCTTTTGACATCGCCTAGATTTAAGCTTGATGACGCTGCCCGGCAAGCCGGCTATTCCGCAGCCTCGGCCAGGAAGCCGGTCGGCAGGCCGTCGATCGAGGCGAGGTTCTTCCTCGCGCGGTAGGCCGCGACGCCCTCCGGTCCCTGCCCCGCGGCCCAGGTCTTGAGCTGCGCCCGTTCCGAGACGAAGTCGAAGAAGGGCACGCCGTAGCCGCACGAGGTCTGCACCATCTCGACCTCCAGCCGCACGATCTGGCGGGCGCCGGGCGACTCTTCGCCCGCGAAAGCGCCGTCCAGCAGGGCGGCGTAGCCGGCGGACCCCCGGAACAGCGACTGGCCCTGGCCGTAGAGCCGCATGATCAGCGGCGCCTTCTCGAACGAGCAGAGCATCAGCGTCAGCCGCCCGTCGGCCATCAGATGCGCCGACGTTTCCGCGCCGCTGCCGGTCTGGTCGAGATAACAGACCGCGTTCGGCCCCAGCACCCGCAGCGCCGAGGCTTCGCGCGGCGAGATGTTGATCCGGCTCTCCGCCGCCGCGCTCGCCGTGAAGAAGATGTGCTGCGCCCCGATGAACGCGACATGCTCCGGCAGCAGGGCGGGGAATTGCTTGGCCATGAGATGAGTGTATCCCGGATGCATCCTGCCGAGTAGTGAGCGATGCCCGAACTCCCCGAAGTCGAGACCGTCCGGCGCGGCCTTCAGCCCGTCCTCGAAGGGCGCCGCATCGCCAAGGCCGTGGTGCGGCGCAAGGATCTGCGCGTGCCCTTCCCCGACCGGTTCGGGGCGCGGCTGACCGGACGGCTGGTCCAGCGCCTCAGGCGGCGGGCGAAATACATCCTCGCCGATCTCGACGACGGCGAGACGCTGATCATCCATCTCGGCATGTCGGGCCGCTTCACCGTCTATCCGCCGGGCTCGAACGAAGGCGCGATGCTCGGCGAGTTCCACCACGAAACGCCCGAAGCCGCCGCCGGGGCGGGCAAGCACGACCATCTCCTGCTCGAGACCGACGAGGGCGCGCGCATCATCTACAACGACCACCGCCGCTTCGGCCTCATGCTGCTGGAGCTGACCGGCAGCCTCGACGACCACCGGCTCTTCTGCGGCATCGGCCCGGAGCCGCTGGATCCGCCGCTCGACGGCAAGGCGCTGGCGAAGCTGCTCTCCGGCAAGGCGACGCCCATCAAGGCGGCGCTGCTCGACCAGCGCGTCGTCGCGGGGCTCGGCAATATCTATGTCAGCGAGGCCCTCAGCCGCGCCGGGATCAGCCCCAAGCGCCTCGCCGGCTCCATCTCGCCGCCGCGCGTCGCGAAGCTGGCGGAGGCGGTGACGCGGGTGCTGACCGACGCCATCGCGGCCGGCGGCTCGACCCTGCGCGATCATCAGCAGCCGAGCGGCGAACTCGGCTATTTCCAGCATTCCTTCCGCGTATACGACCGCGAGGGCGCGCCCTGTCCGACCAGGGGCTGCAAGGGCACCATCCGGCGCATCGTCCAGTCGGGCCGCTCGACCTTCTACTGCCCGGTCTGCCAGCACTGAGGCGCGACGGCCGTATCACCGGCGGCCGGAATCTGTGGTAGTCCCGCCCGGCAGAATTCCGGAGGACCCATGTCGAGCTACGAAACCATCCTCACCGAGACGCGCGGGCGCGTCGGCCTCATCACGCTGAACCGCCCCCAGGCGCTGAACGCGCTGAACGCGCAGCTCGCCCGGGAGGTCGAGGCGGCGCTGCGGGCCTATGCCGCCGACCCCGGCGTCGGCTGCGTCGTCCTCACCGGCTCGTCCCGCGCCTTCGCCGCCGGGGCCGACATCAAGGAAATGGCGCCCAAGAGCTATATGGACGTCTTCGCCGAAGACATGTTCGCCGCCTTCGAGCAGGCCGTCTCGACCTTCCGCAAGCCGATCATCGCGGCGGTCGCCGGCCACGCCCTCGGCGGCGGCTGCGAGCTCGCCATGCTCTGCGACTTCATCATCGCCGGCGACAACGCCAAATTCGGCCAGCCCGAGATCAATCTGGGCGTCATGCCGGGGATCGGCGGCTCGCAGCGCCTCACCCGCTTCGTCGGCAAGTCGAAGGCGATGGACATGTGCCTCACCGGCCGCACCATGGACGCCGCCGAAGCCGAGCGCTCGGGCCTCGTCAGCCGCGTCGTGCCCGTGGACACGCTGGTCGAGGAGGCCCTGAAGGCGGCCGAGAAGATCGCCGCGCAGTCGCTCCCCATCGCGATGATGACCAAGGAATCGGTCAATCGCGCCTATGAAACCACGCTCAGCGAAGGTGTCCGCTTCGAGCGCCGCCTGTTCCACTCGATGTTCGCCACCGCCGACCAGAAGGAGGGCATGGCCGCCTTCGTGGAAAAGCGCAAAGCCGGCTTCCGCCACCAGTAGCGTGATATCAGGGCCGGGTGCGGATAGGAGCGATATGAGCAGGCAGAGCGTGATGTCGTATCGCGGCTACGCGGCGCGGCTGGAATATGACGGTGCGGATGAGCTTTTCGTCGGCCGTATCGCAGGCATCCGGGATGGTGTCGGATTCCATGCATCGGACGTGGTGACGCTGAAGGCGTCGTTCCACGAGGCTGTCGACGACTATCTGGAGGCCTGCGCCAAGGCCGGAAAAAAGCCGGACAAGCCGTTCTCGGGCAGGATGATGCTGCGCGTCGCACCCGACGTTCACGCCAGGGCGGCGCAGGCCGCCGAATTGTCGGGGAAAGCCTGAACCAATGGGGCGAAGAGGCCTTGAAGACGGCCGCCGAGAAACTGGTGCCGGCCTGATCGAACCGCGTTGACGCGGGGGGCGGGCATCCCTATAACGCGCGCCCTTATCGAGACCGAGAGCTATGGCGAATATCAAGTCGGCGGCGAAGGCTGCCCGTAAGGCCGTAAAGGCCCAGGCCCGCAATCACGCGCGCAAGAGCCGCATCCGCACCCATGTGCGCGCGGTCGAGGATGCGCTGGCGAAGGGCGACAAGGACGCCGCGCTCAAGGCGCTCAAGGCCGCCGAGCCGGAAATCGCGCGCGGCGCGACGAAGGGCGTCCTGCACGCCAATACGGCGGCCCGCAAGGTGTCGCGCCTGACCAAGCGCGTGAACAAGATCGGCGCTTCGGCCTGATTTCTCCGGGCGCGTGAGCGCCCAAAATCTATTCCATTTCGAACACTGTACGGGCCGCGATGCAGATCGCCTGGCGGCCGCGGTTTTGCGCCGCAGCGGTCCGCCGTCGTATTTCTGACGCACGGCGGAATCCCAGCAAAATGCTGGGTTTTCGGCGCGCCGGCGGGCGCCCAGGCGGCTCCGGATCGACGTGGTGAAGATTCTGTGGCGTTCGCGAATCATTCCGCTTGCACTGTCAAAACCCCCCGCTTAATGTTTTCCACATCGCGAGTAGCTGCGCAGAGCAGCAATATCCGTAAAATAGAGAATCTTGAGCGAAGCGCGCTACAAAGTATTGTTGCGCGCGCGAACAAGTCTTGTTTGCGGATGAATTTTGCGGTGCAAGGCGGAGAGCTGTCGGCGCTTGGGGGCGGTGCGGCAGCAACAAGAACTGGGAAGCGTTCGGCGATGGGCGACGCTCTGGGCAACTCAGGTGCCTATGCCGGTGACATTTCACCGCGCGAAGCTTGGCACATCCTCACCGAGACCCCCGCCGCGCAATTGCTCGACGTGCGCACCCAGGCGGAGTGGACCTATGTCGGCCTGCCCAATCTCGACGGCCTCGGCAAGAAGCCGGCGCTGGCGGAGTGGCAGGCCTTCCCGGACGGGGCCCGCAATCCGAATTTCGGGGCCGAGGCCGAGGCGAGCCTCGCCCGCATGGGCGTCACGCCCGGGACGCCCGTCGTCATCATCTGCCGCTCCGGTGCGCGTTCGCGCGCGGCGGCGATTGCCCTCACCCAGCGCGGCTACGCGCAGGCATTCAACATCGCAGGCGGATTCGAAGGGGACCACGATGAAAACGGACACCGGGGATCGGTAAACGGCTGGAAGGCCGAGGGGCTTCCATGGCGGCAGGGCTGAACGAGTTTTGGGGTTTGCGGGCGGCACAAGATCGCCCCAGCGCGAAAGACAAGAACGATATGAACGAAACCGTGGGCGGCGGTCTCTGGAACGCCGTGCGGCTGCGTCTCCAGTCGGAGATCGCGCCCAATGCTTTTGATTTCTTCATCAAGCCGCTGACGGCGATGAACGATTCCGGCGAGGATCTGGTGCTCGGCGCGCCGACCACCTTCCTGCGCCAGTATGCGCGCGACCATTACGGCGCGCAGATCGCCCGGTTCGCCGAGGAAATCTCCGGCCGCGCGATGCGCATCTCCTACGTCACCAGCACGTCGGCGCTGCCGGCGGCGCCCGTGGCGCAGCCCGAGGTCCAGGCGAACGGCCATGCCGCGCCCGCCGCCGGCGACGTCGCGCTCGAACTGGCGATCGGCCAGCCGCTGAGCCCGCGCTGCACCTTCGGCCAGTTCGTCACCGGCCGCCCCAACCGCTTCGCCTATGAAGCGGCTCTCGGCGTCGCCGAGCAGATTCCCGAGGCGCGCTACAACCCGCTCTTCCTCTATGGCGGCTCGGGCCTCGGCAAGACGCATCTGATGCAGGCGATCGGCCACGAGGTGCGCCGCCGCCGCCCGGACCTGCGCGTCGTCTATCTCTCGTCCGAGCGCTTCCTCAACGGCTTCATGCGCGCCCTGCGCGAGAAGTCGACGATCGAGTTCAAGGACATGCTGCGCGCCGCCGACGTCCTCCTCATCGACGACGTCCAGTTCCTCGCCGGCAAGGAGTTCACGCAGGAGGAATTCTTCCACGCGCTGAACGACCTGCTCGGCGCCGGCAAGCAGATCGTCATGACGGCGGACCGCAATCCGCGGGCTCTCGACGGCATCTCCGAACGCATCAAGTCGCGCCTCTCGGGCGGCCTCGAAGCCGACGTCCATCCGACCGACTTCGAGCTGCGCCTGTCGATCCTGATGGCGAAGCGCGACCAGGATTCGCGCACCCGCGTGCGCGAGGGCCTCGCCAACGACGTGCTCCAATATCTGGCGCAGAAGATCGTCTCGAATGTCCGCGACCTCGAAGGCGCCTTCAACAAGCTCGCCTTGATGGCCGAGGCGACGGACGAGCCGGTGACGGTGGAACGCACGCGCGACTTCCTGTCCGACATCCTGCGCACCCACGACCGCAAGATCACGGTCGACGAGATCCAGAAGCGCGTGGCGGAGTTCTACAATCTCCGCCCGGCCGACATGGTCTCGCCGCGCCGCGCCCGCCCGGTCGCCCGGCCGCGCCAGATCGCGATGTACTTCGCCAAGAAGCTCACCACCCGGTCGCTGCCCGACATCGGCCGCCGCTTCGGCGGCCGCGACCACACCACCGTCATCCATGCCGTGAAGCGCATCGAAGAGCTCCGCTCGGTCGATTCGGTGCTGGACGACGAGCTGATCCGCCTCCAGCGCATGCTGGAGGAATAGGGGAGTTTCCGCGGGCCGACGTGGGTTTGCCGCGGGCCCTCCCTGCTTATAGTGTCGCCACGGTGCGAGGGCCTGCGGGGGCGCTTCGCCGGAAATGTTCTGTCTTGGGAAGTGCGATGAAGATAACGCTCGAACGCAGCGCCCTGTTGAAGTCGCTGAATCACGTCCAAAGCGTCGTCGAACGCCGCAACACCATCCCGATCCTGTCGAACGTCCTGCTCGACGCCACCAAGGGCAAGCTGTCGCTGACCGCGACCGACCTCGACATCGAGATCGTCGAAAGCCTCGATGCCGACGTCGCCCGCCCCGGCGCCACCACCGCCTCGGCGCACATGCTCTACGATATCGTCCGCAAGCTGCCCGACGGCGCCCAGGTGCAGATCGAGCTCCAGGGCGAATCGGGCCGCATCCAGCTTTCGGCCGGCCGCTCGCGCTTCCAGCTCGGCGCCCTGCCGCGCGAGGACTTTCCGGCGATGACCGCCGGCAACCTGCCGCACGCCTTCGCGATGCCGGCCGCCGACCTCAAGCGGCTGATCGACAAGACCCGCTTCGCGATCTCCAACGAGGAGACCCGCTACTACCTCAACGGCATCTATCTCCACGCCGCCAAGGCCAAGGACCAGACGCTGCTGCGGGCCGTCGCGACCGACGGCCACCGCCTCGCCCGCTTCGAACTGCCGGTGCCTGCCGGCGCCGAGTCGATCCCCGGCGTCATCATTCCGCGCAAGACCATCCAGGAAGTCCGCAAGCTCATCGACGACGCCGACGGCGAGGTCGAGATCGCCGTCTCCGACACCAAGATCCGCTTCGGCTTCGGCGACGCCGTCGTCACCTCCAAGCTCATCGACGGCAGCTTCCCCGACTATCAGCGCGTCATCCCCACCGGCAACGACAAGCCGCTCTTCATCGACCGCGGCCTGTTTCAGGAAGCCGTCGACCGCGTCTCCACCGTCGCCAGCGACCGCACCCGCGCCGTGAAGATGTCGATCGAAAACGGCCGCGTGACGCTCCACGTCGTCAATCCGGAACAGGGCAGCGCCAGCGAGGAACTCGTCGCCGACTTCAATGCCGACGGCTTCGACATCGGCTTCAACGCCAAATACCTCATGGACATCTCGGGTGCGCTCAACGGCACCCAGGCCCAGTTCCTCTTCGCCGACGCCGGCTCCCCCACCATCGTCCGCGACGCCGGCGACGGCGCCGACCCCGCGACGCTCTACGTCATCATGCCGATGCGGGTGTGAGGGGGCGCGTCCGCGCCCTCCCCCGGATACAATTGAAATGCTCCGCCGGGGCGCGGGATGTATGATCCCGCGGTGTCCGCCGCCGCCTACGCCGTCATCCGCCTCGCCCTCTCCGCGTTCCGCTCCTACGAAACGCTGACGCTGAACGTCGACGCGCGGCCGGTCGTGCTGACCGGCGAGAACGGCGCCGGCAAGACCAATATCCTCGAGGCGCTGTCGCTGCTGTCGCCGGGGCGGGGCCTGCGCGGTGCGGCGCTGATCGACTCCGCCCGCCTCCTGCCCGGCGAGGACGAGCCGCAGCGGCCCTGGGCGGTCGCGGCGACCGTCGAAGGCCCGGACGGCACGTTCGACGTCGGCACCGGGCTCCATCACGGCAAGGACGGCAGCGTCGGCAAGCTGCGCGCCGCCCACATCAACGGCGCCGCGACCGCCGCGACGACGGCACTGTCGGAAACCTGCCGCGTCCTCTGGCTCACGCCGGCGATGGACCGGCTCTTCCTGGAATCGCCCGGCGACCGCCGCCGCTTTCTCGACCGCCTGACGCTGGCCTTCGAGCCCGCGCACGGCCAGCACGCCAACGCCTATGACAAGGCGGTGCGCGAACGGCTGCGGCTGCTGAAGGACAATGGCGACCGCGACTGGCTCCAGGCCATCGAGGCGCAGATGGCCGCGTCCGGCCTCGCCGTCGCCAACGCCCGGGCCCGCACCGCCGAGCGGCTGAAGGCCGATTTGCCGCCGCTGACCGACGCCTTTCCCGAAGCCTCGCTCGCCATCACCGGCAGCTTCGAGGAATCGCGCATGCCGGGCGATGAGGGCGAGGCGCGTTTCCGCGAGGAACTCGCCCGCCGCCGCCGTCTCGACACCGACGCCGGCCGCACCACCTTCGGGCCGCACACCGCCGACCTCGCGGTGCGCCATCTCGGCCGCAACCGCGAGGCGGCCGACTGCTCCACGGGCGAGCAGAAGGCGCTGCTGATCGGCCTCACGCTGGCGGCAGCGCGGGCGCAGGCCCGTACCGGCTCCGGCGCCGCCCCGCTGCTGCTGCTCGACGAGATCGCGGCCCATCTCGACGCCCGCCGCCGGGCCGCTTTGTTCGACGAAATCTGCGCCCTCGGCGCGCAGGCCTGGATGACCGGAACCGACCCGCAACTTTTCGCCGAAATGGGTGACCGCGGCCAAGGGTTTTACGTGACGAACGGCACGCTAAACCCTATATAGAATCTGGAATTTCTCCGGATTTTTGATGACCGATTCGACCCCGGATTCCGGCCCGGAAAAGCCGGCCCCGGCAGCCTATGACGCCGAGTCCATCAAGGTCCTGAAGGGCCTCGATGCGGTGCGCAAGCGGCCGGGCATGTATATCGGCGACACCGACGACGGCACCGGCCTGCACCACATGGTCTACGAGGTCGTCGACAACGCGATCGACGAGGCCCTCGCCGGCCATGCCGACATCGTCCAGGTCACGCTGAACGCCGACGGCTCGGCGACCGTCTTCGACAACGGCCGCGGCATTCCGGTCGACATCCACCAGGGCGAGGGCGTCTCGGCGGCCGAGGTCATCATGACCCAGCTCCATGCCGGCGGGAAATTCGACCAGAATTCCTACAAGGTCTCCGGCGGCCTGCACGGCGTCGGCGTCTCGGTCGTGAACGCGCTCAGCGAGTTCCTGGACCTGCGCATCTGGCGCAACGGCCAGGAGCACACCATGCGCTTCCGCCACGGCGTCGCCGAAGCGCCGCTGCGGGTGGTCGGCGAGGCGCCGGGCCGCAAGGGCACCGAGGTGACCTTCATGCCGTCGTCCGAGACCTTCACCAAGACGGAGTTCAGCTTCGACACGCTGGAACACCGCCTGCGCGAGCTCGCCTTCCTGAACTCGGGCGTCGCGATCTCGCTGACCGACCTCAGGGGCGTCGAGAAGCGCGAGACGCATCTGAAATACGAAGGCGGCCTTTCCGAGATGGTGCGCTATCTCGACCGCGCCAAGACGCCGCTCATCAAGCAGCCGATGACCGCCGCTGCCGAGCGCGACGGCATCACGGTGGAATTCGCCCTCTGGTGGAACGATTCCTACCACGAGAGCATGCACTGCTTCACCAACAACATCCCCCAGCGCGACGGCGGCACCCACCTCGCCGGCTTCCGCGCCGCGCTGACGCGTGTCGTCAACGGCTACGCCAACGACAGCGGCATCGCGAAGAAGGAGAAGGTGACGCTGACCGGCGACGACGCGCGCGAAGGGCTCACCTGCGTGTTGTCGGTGAAGGTTCCGGACCCGAAATTCTCCAGCCAGACGAAGGACAAGCTCGTCTCCTCCGAGGTGCGCCCGGTGGTGGAATCGCTCGCCGGCGAGCGCCTCGCCTCGTGGTTCGAGGAGAACCCGGCCGAAGCCAAGGCGATCGTCTCGAAAGTGGTCGAGGCCGCCGCGGCCCGCGAAGCGGCGCGCAAGGCCCGCGAACTGACGCGCCGCAAGGGTGCGTTCGACAATGCCTCGCTGCCCGGCAAGCTGCATGACTGCCGCGAGCGCGATCCGGCGAAGAGCGAGATATTCCTGGTCGAGGGCGACAGCGCCGGCGGCAGCGCCAAGGGCGCCCGCAACAGCGAGAACCAGGCGATCCTGCCGCTGCGCGGCAAGATCCTGAACGTCGAGCGCGCCCGCTTCGACAAGATGCTGGGCTCCGAGCAGATCGGCATCCTCATCGCGGCGCTCGGCTGCGGCATCGGCCGCGAGGAGTTCAACGCCGACAAGGTGCGCTATCACCGCATCATCATCATGACCGACGCCGACGTCGACGGCGCCCATATCCGCACGCTGCTGCTGACCTTCCTCTACCGCCAGATGCCGGAGCTGATCGAGCGCGGCTATATCTACATCGCCCAGCCGCCGCTCTTCAAAGTCACCCGCGGCAAGTCGTTCCGCTATCTGAAGGACCAGCGCGACTACGAGAATTTCGTGCTCGACGAGGGCGCGAACGGCGCGGTGCTGACGCTGAAGACCGGCGAACAGATCGCAGGACCGGAACTGGCCGAGCTCATCGCCAAGGCGCGCCAGGCGAAGCTCGCGATCGACTCGCTGGCGCACCGCTATCCGGCCTTCGTGCTGGAGCAGGCGGCGATCGGCGGCGCCCTCGACCCCGAGCTGCTGCGCAGCGACAACGCGGCCGGCGCGGCGTCCTACATCGCGCATCGGCTGAACCAGCTCGCCGTCGAATACGAGAAGGGCTGGTCTGGCGAGCCGACGGATGACGGCGGCCTTTCGTTCAAGCGCGAAGTCCGCGGCGTGACCGAGGCGGTGGTCATCGACGGCCCGCTGATCGCGAGCGCCGATGCACGCAAGCTGGATCGCCTCGCATCGGATCTCCAGCGCGCCTATGAGCGCGTGGCCGTGCTGCGGCGCGGTGCGGAGAGCCGCGAGATTCTCGGGCCGCTCGCCCTGCTGGAAGCGATCACCGCATGGGGCGAGAAGGGCCTCACGATCCAGCGCTACAAGGGCCTCGGCGAGATGAATCCCGACCAGCTCTGGGAGACGACGCTGGACCCGAATGTCCGCTCGCTGCTCCAGGTGAAGGTCGATCACGCCGACACGGCCGACGATCTCTTCGTCAAGCTGATGGGCGACGTCGTCGAACCGCGCCGCGCCTTCATCCAGGACAACGCCCTCTCGGCGGAAGTCGACGCTTAGGCGCCGGCGATCCGCCAGAGTTTCGCGGTGCCGTCCTCGCTGCCGCTGACGACGGTCAGGCCGTCGGCAGTGCCGGCGAGCGCCTGTACCGGCTTCGCATGGGCGTGCAGGGATGCGCGGGCGGTGCCGTCGCTGCCGTAGAGCCGCAGCCAGCCGTCCTCATAGGCGGCGACGAACGAGCCGTCGGGCCGCATGACCGCCGCGACCAGCGCGCTGCCCTCGCGCGGCAACGGCACGCCGGCGCCGCTTGCCGTGTCCCACAGGAAGGCGGTGCCGTCGCGGGCCGCGGTGAGCAGGCGTTTCCCGTCCGGCCCGAACGCCACCGCCGAGACGGCGTCGCCGTGGCCGCCGAGCCGGTGCCGCGTCGTGCCGGAGACCGGGTCCCACAGCCGCACCGAGCCGTTGGCGCTGCCCGTCGCGATCAGCCCGCCGCCGGGTGCGAAGCGCGCGAAGAGCACGCCCTTGATATGGCCCTTCAGCGTCAGCACCGGCCGGCCCGTCTTCACCGACCACAGCCGCGCCGTCGCATCGCGGCTCGCCGTCACCAGCGTCATGCCGTCGGGTGCGAAGGCGATGTCGCAGATCGTGTCGTCGTGACCTTGCAGCGTCGTCAGCGCCGCCCCCGACCGCGCGTCCCACAGCCACGGCATGTCGTCATCGGCGGCCGAGGCGATGCGCAGCCCGTCCGGCGCGAACGCCACGCGGCGCAGCGGTCCTTCATGTCCGCTCAGCAGCGCTGTCGCTTCGCCCGAGCGCGTCCACAGGCGCAAATCGCTGTCGTGCCCGCCGGTGACGAGGCTGCCGCCGTCGGGCGCGAAACGGGCGACCGTCACGGCCCCGGTATGGCCGCTGAGCGTCGCGAGGCCCGCGCCGCTCTGCGCATCCCACAGTCGCGCTTCGCCGTCGGCGGCGCCGGTGACGGCGGCAGCGCCGTCCGCCGTCACTGCCGCTGCGTGCACCGCCGCATCGTGGCGCAGCACCGCGACCGGCTCGAAGCGTGCCGCGTCGGCCGCCGGCTTCGGCGGCGCCCCGTTCGCGTTCATCGTCGAGAGCAGCCGCCCCAGGATGCGCGGGCCCGGGGTCTTCTTCGCCGCCGGTGTCGCCGGTGCCGGCCGCGGCGCGTGCGACCGTTCGGGCTTCACCGGCTTCGGCCGTGCGGTGATTGCGACCGTGCGCTCAGCCTTGCCGGTCAGCTCGCGCAGCGCGTCGAGCACGCCGGGCAGCGCCTTGTGCTCGCCGCCGGTCCAGTCGCTCAGATTGGCGCTGTGCAACTGCTTGAAGCCGAGCGGCGGCAGCACGCCGTCCTTGAGGATCGGCAGCAGCACGCCGCGCTCCCGCCCCTCCTGCGCCTCGTCCTTCACCCAGTCCGAGGCCAGCGAGGCCCGCGACCAGACGACGATCACGCATCGGGCGCGCCCGAGTTCCTCGACGATCTGCGCCTCGAAGCTCTTGCCGTAGCGCTGGCGGCTGTCCCACCAGACGCTCATGCCGGCGGCTTCGACGACCTCGGCCAGCCGTTCGACCCAGTCGCGATCCTCGCGGGCATAGGAGATGAAGATGTCGGCCAAGCAGCTTCCGCGCAGCCACCGCGCGGCATCGATGGTGTGGATGGCACAACCTAGTCCAACTCACCGGGCGCGCGCCACCGCGGGGACCGGGCCTTGACCGAATTTGTCGGCGCCGGAAACACCGCGGGCGGCGGAGGGGTTTCCTCCGCCGCCCGGGCGTTACAGGTGCTGGTGGTGTGGTAGGCGGAGTTGAACTTTCAGATCAGCGGCGCAGCTCCGGCACCGCTTCGTCTTTCGGCTGCTTGCCGGATTTCTTCTTCGTCTTCGCCGCCGCCGGCCTCGCGGGCGCCATGGCGGTCAGCATCTGGTTGGCGGCATCGGCGAGCAACTGGGTTGGCTGCTTCTGGCAGGCGCTGACCAGCGCCTGTTCGAGGTCCGCATCCGTACGGCCGGCGAGGACGTCGGTGGTGTCGGGAAGGACCTGGTTCATCGCGGTGAAATAGCCCGAGAGCCACACGCCGACGACCTGGCCGACATCGCGCGGCGCGGCGAGATACTGGGCGCAGCTATTGGCGCCGACACCCACGGCCTGATAGCCGCCGCGGGCATCCGCGGCGCTCGCGGCCCCGGCAAGGGCGAGCCCGGCGGCAAAGGCGGCAAGGGTCTTCATGGGCGACAGGCTCCGGAAAGGCTTCGTGCCGCCAAGGCTTCAAGCGCTGTGCCAGCGCCTTATTCGCGGCGCATGAAGGGGCGCGCCCTGGGCGCCCCTGGGGGATTCAGCCGTCCTTAACGGCAGGAGCGCTAGGGAAACGGGGTTAAGCGCCTGGAAACCAAGGCAGAGCGGGACAGAATGCCGTCTCATCGCGGCACAAGGCCGAGCGACAGCGCCCCCTGGCGGCGCGGCCAGCCTGCGCCATCGAAGAACAGGCGGCGCGGCCGCGAGAAGCCGGCGCCGCGCCGCAAGCGCCGCAGCGGCATGCTTGCGCTGTTCAAATTCCTCTTCGGCGGAGCCGTGCTGGGGGCCCTCGCCCTCGCGCTGCTCGTCACCTATTACGCGACCGGACTGCCTGCCACGGACGCCCTCTTCGGCGTGAAGGGCACGCCCAGCGTCACCGTTCTCGACGTCGAGGGCCGTGTCATCGCGACCCGCGGGGCCGGTGTCGGCGCCGTCGTCCCGGTGTCCGAGATGCCGCCCTATCTGCCGCAGGCGGTGATGGCGATCGAGGACCGGCGCTTCTACGACCATTACGGCATCGACCCCTGGGGCCTGACGCGCGCCCTGTTCGCGAATATGGAGGCCGGCCGCGTCGTCCAGGGCGGCTCGACCATCACCCAGCAGCTCGCGAAGAACCTGTTCCTGACGCCGGAACGGACCTTCGAGCGCAAGATGGAAGAGGCGATCCTCGCCCTCTGGCTCGAGGTCAAGTTCACCAAGGACGAGATCCTCACGCTCTACCTGAACCGCGTCTATTTCGGCGCCGGCACCTATGGCGTGGAGGCGGCGGCGCGGCGCTATTTCAACAAGAGCGCCCGCGACGTGACGCTTAAGGAAGCCGCGACCCTCGCCGGCCTGCTGAAGGCGCCGTCGCGCTTCGCGCCGACGACCGACGCCGATGCCGCCGAGGAACGCGCCCAGGTCGTGCTCGGCGCGATGGTCGACGCCCATTTCATCACCGAAGAGGAGCGCGCCGAGGCCGACCAGTCGCATCCGCGGGTCGTGATCACGCGTTCCTCGCCCGGCGCCGATTATTTCGCCGACTGGGTGCTGGAGCAGGTCCCGGGCTTCATCGGCGGCGAGCCGGAAGCCGACATCGTCATCGAGACGACGCTGGACCTGACGATGCAGAAATCGGCCGAGAAGGTCGTCGCCGACGCGCTCGCCAAGGACGGCGCCAAGCTGAAGATCGGGCAGGGCGCCTTCGTGGTGCTCGGCACCGACGGTGCCGTGAAGGCGATGGTCGGCGGCCGGTCCTACGCCGAGAGCCAGTTCAACCGCGCCGTCCAGGCCAAGCGCCCGCCGGGTTCGTCGTTCAAGCCCTTCATCTTCCTCGCCGCGCTGGAGAAGGGCTACACGCCGTCGACCCTCGTGATGGACGCGCCGATCGCCCTCAAGAAATGGTCGCCGGCGAACTACAAGCACAAATACGAAGGCGAGGTGACGCTGACGCAGGCGCTGGCGCGCTCGCTGAACTCCGTCGCCATCCGCCTCATCATGGATGTCGGCCCGAAGACCGCCGCCAGCGTCGCCAAGCGGCTGGGCGTGCTGTCGCCGCTGAAGGCCCAGCCGGCGCTGGCGCTGGGCGCGTCGGAGGTGAATTTGCTGGAACTGACCTCCGCCTACGCCGCCTTCGCGAATGGCGGTTACGCCGCCATGCCGCACGGCATCTACAAGATCCGCACGCGGGAAGGAAAAACGCTGTACGAGCGCCAGGGGTCAGGCCCGCTCGAAGTGGTGCCCAAGGTTTTCGCCGCCGAGATGGCCTATATGATGCGCGAGACCGTCAACGGCGGCACCGCCAAGCGCGCCCATCTGAAGGACCGCGACGCTGCCGGCAAGACCGGCACCGGCCAGGGCTTCCGCGATGCCTGGTTCATCGGCTTCACCCGCGACCTCGTCGCCGGTGTCTGGGTCGGCAACGACGACAACGCGGCGATGAACAACGTCACCGGCGGCAGCGTGCCGGCGGAGATCTGGAACGCCTTCATGGCCTCGGTCGCCGACCGCACGGCAGCGGGGCCGCTGGTCGCGCTGGAGAACAACCCGTCGATCGACGTCGCCGCCGGCGACGGCTGGTACGAGGATTCCCGGACGCATGGCGGCGCGACCGAGGAAGCGCCGGCCGAGGGCGGCTACACCGCCGACGCCGAGATGTCCGGTGTCGTGCCCACCGACGGTGCGCCGATGGACGTCCCGGAAGACGCCGCCTTCGACAGGATGTTCAACGACATGTTCGGCGAGGGCGGCGAGATCACCGGCGCGGTGAAGCCCGAGCGCCGCGCCGAAGCGCGGACGCCATAGGCGCAGGCCGGCGTCGCGAGGGTTTCCCGGAGGCGCAGGGAGACGAGCTTGCCCTTCAGCCAGCTCATCCGCGCTTCCCCTGGCCGACATGGCGCGTCAGCCCCTCGACGAGGCCGTCATACACCGCGCGCATGCGGCGGGTGCGCTTCAGGTCCTCGTGCATCACGACCCAGAATTCGAGCTCGAAGGCCACCGCGCCCGGAAGCACCTTCACCAGGGCCGGATCGCGCGCCGCGATGGGGCGCTGCACCGGCCCGATTCCGAAGCCGGCGCGGACGGCGGCGAGCGCCGCGAGGTCGTTGTCGAGGCGGAGGGCGAACAGGTTGCGGTCGAGGGCAAGGCCCTGTGCCGCCGCGTTGAGGAACGGCGTCGCGCGGTCGAAGCCGATCAGCGCATGGCCGGCGAGATCGGCGACGCTCTGCGGCAGGCCGTATTGCCGCGCATAGCTCTCATGCGCGTAGAGATCGAGCGCCACCTTGCCGATATGGCGCGACACCAGCGCCTTCTGTGCCGGCTGCACCATGCGCACGGCGATATCGGCGTCGCGCCGCAGCATGTCCTCGGTTCGGTTGGAGAGCGAAAGCTCGAAGACCAGTCCGCGATGCGCCGAGCGCAGCGAGGCCAGCAGGCCGGGCAGGACCTCGCCGCCGACGATCTCGCTCGCGGTGATCCGGACGACGCCGGCGAGTTCCTCGCTGCCGCCCGAACCGGCGCGGGCCGCCGCGGCCGCGGCCGAGGCCATCGTCTCCAGATGCGGCCGCATCGCCAGCATCGTCTCGGTCGGCAGCAGTCCGCGCTGCGAGCGGGTGAAGAGCCTGCCGCGGCCGAGCTGCGCCTCCAGGGCCTCGACCTGCCGCCCGACCGTCGGCTGGCTGAGCCCCAGCAGCCGCCCCGCGCCCGACAGGCTGCCTTCGGTCAGCACTGCGAGGCCGGTGCGGTAGAGCGTCCAGAGGTCGCCGCCGGTCATTCAAGAATGAATAGCAGATATAGTCCACCATGCAATTCCTGATGGGTCAGTCGCCTGGCATGCTGTCTCCCGAACCAAGGAGGCAGGCATGACCGGCACATCGCGGAAGGCTCTGGTGATCGGCGCGACCGGCGGCGTCGGCGGCGCGGTGGCCCGCATGCTCGCCGCACGCGGCTGGCAGGTGTCGGGGCTGAACCGCGATCCCGCCCGGGCGGCGCTGGCCCACCCCTCGCTGCCGGTCGCCTGGGTGGCCGGCGATGCGATGCGGCCGGCCGATGTCGCCCGCGCCGCCGAGGGCGCCGCGATCCTCTTCCACGGCGCCAACCCGCCCGGCTACCGCAACTGGGCGGGGACCGTGGTGCCGATGCTGGACTCGGCCATCGCCGCCGCCCGCGCCCAGAAGGCGCGCATCCTCTTCCCCGGCACCGTCTATAGTTACGGCCCCGACGCCGGCGCCTGTGTCGCCGAAGATGCGCCGCAGAATCCGCTGACCCGCAAGGGCCGGCTGCGCGCCGAGATGGAGCGGCGGCTCGAAGACAGCGGCGTGCCGGTGCTGATCGTCCGCGCCGGCGATTTCTTCGGCCCGGGCGCCGCGAATAGCTGGCTGGCGCAGGGTGTCGTGACGCCGGGCAGGCCGCTGCGCTCGGTGACCTATCCCGGCGATCCCGATGCCGGCCACGCCTGGGCCTATCTCCCCGACCTCGCCGAGACCTTCGGCCGCCTGCTCGACCGTGTCGATGACCTTGCGCCCTTCGCGCGCTTCCATTTCGGCGGCCACTGGCTGGCGCCGGGCATCGCGCTGGCCGAGGCGATCAGGCGTGTCGCCGGCCGCGACCTGCCGGTGAAGAAGCTGCCCTGGTGGGCGATCCGCCTCATCGCGCCGTTCCACGAGACGATGCGCGAGATGCTGGAGATGCGCTATCTTTGGCAGCGCCCGCTCCGGCTCGACAATGCCAGGCTCGTCGCCCTTCTCGGCGCCGAGCCGCACACGCCGCTGGACGAGGCGCTGCGGGTTACGCTGTGCGCGCTCGGCTGCCTGAAGCAGCCCTCAGCCGCGGCGCGAAAGGCGGCCTTCGCCTAAAGCCCGGCGCAGCTCTTCGAGGCGGCGGCTGCGGCGTCGGTCGAGGTCTTGAGGCTGGCGCCCAGTTCCTTGCCGGTGATGCCGTTATCGGTCTTGAGCCTGTCGATGATCTTCGCCTGGTCGCGCTCGCCGCCGGCGATGATGCGCAGATAGTCGAGATAGACCTTGAAGTCCTGCGCGTTCAGCGTCTTCGCCAGCGTGTCGGTCAGGCAGGCGCAGTAATTCGTCGAGTTGCCCTGCTCGATGCAGTAGCCGAGGAACTCGACCTGCGGATCGCCCGCGGCGGAGGCCGGAGCGGCGCTCAGCGCGAAGGCGGCAAGGGCGGCATAGGCAAGCTTCATCGCGAGGCTCCTGAAAGCGGACCGGGATAAAGGGCAGGGCGCGTGAACCGGACCTGAATGTCCCGCGCCTTACAGGATCACCTCGACGGCGTGTCCGGTGTCGAGGTCGCCGAAGCGGTGGAGCTGGCTGCCGTTCTCGCGCAGCCACTCCTGTGCCGCGGTGGAATCGCCGACCAGCCGATCGACCAGGCGCCAGAAGCGCGGGCCGTGATTCATTTCGCGCAGATGCGCGACCTCGTGCGCCGCCACATAGTCCAGCACCATCGGCGGCGCCATCACCAGGCGCCACGAGAAGGAGAGCGCGCCGGTCGAGGAGCACGAGCCCCAGCGGCTCGCGCCGTCGCGGATCGTCAGGCGGCTGACCTTGACGCCCAGTTCCTGGGCGAAGCCGTCGACCTTGCGGCGCAGGTGGAACCGCGCCTGCCGCTTCAGCCAGTCCTCAACCCGGCGGCCGAAGAACTCGGCCCCGCCGGCGACCCGGATCGTCGGGCGCCAGGCTTCCTGGTCGATGGTGACGAGCCCGCGCTTGGCGCCGGCCCAGCGCAGGATGTGCTCGACGCCGCGATAGGGGATCGCCGCGCCCGGCATGAAGGCCACGGCCTTGGGGATGCGCGAGAGGCGTTCGGCGATCCAGCCGCGCTCGGAGCGCGCGAAGTCGATCGCCGGCGAAACGGCCCGGAGCGACGGCGCGATCACCGCGACTTCGCCGGTCGAGGGATGGACCTTGACGATGATGCGGCGGGCGCGCGGGTTCACGCGGACGTTCAGCGGTATAGGCTGACCGCCGATGCGCATCAGGCTTTTGTAGGTCGTGCGCGCCACGCTTCGCTCCGCCCCGTTTGAACCCAACCCGGCGACCCGTCAGAATGCCCGACCTGCCCCGCTTCCACCTCGCCTTTCCCGTAGACGACCTTGCGAAGGCACGGGCCTTCTATGGGGGCGTCCTGGGCTGTCCCGAGGGGAGATCCTCTGCCGAATGGGTCGATTTCGACTTCTTCGGACATCAGATCGTGGCCCATCTGAGCACGGGGGCAGGGGGGGTGCAAAGCACGAATGAGGTAGATGGTGAGAAGATTCCGGTGAGGCATTTCGGCGCAATCCTGGACGTCGGATTATGGAAAACACTGGCCGAGAAATTCAGGGCGGCCGGCGTTGCGTTCCTTGTAGAACCCGGAGTACGGTTCAAAGGCCTGCCCGGAGAGCAGTGGACGCTGTTCGTGAAAGACCCCTCCGGCAACGCCCTTGAGTTCAAGGCCTTCGCCGACGACACGATGGTCTTCGCCCGCTGAATATCCTACGCCCCTAGGGATGGTGTCTTACCGCAAGGGGACCCACAAGGCTGCCCGGCGCCGCCGTCGAATCACCATTATGGCTGGCCCCTGAGCGGCGGCCCGACTACATCCAGCCCATGTCCGCATCCGACGAGACC
Source organism: Alphaproteobacteria bacterium (assembly GCA_020852655.1). Lineage (GTDB taxonomy): Bacteria > Pseudomonadota > Alphaproteobacteria > Micropepsales > Micropepsaceae > JADZAI01. Next base: position 148,374 of record JADZAI010000028.1, on the reverse strand, counting down.
ATCGCCGAGGCCCAGGAAAGGCTCGCCGCCGAGTTCGAACTCTTCGACGACTGGATGGACCGCTACCAGTTGCTCATCGACCAGGGCCGCAAGCTGGCCGCGCTGCCGGAGGCGGAGCGGACCGACGAACTCAAGGTGCCCGGTTGCCAGAGCCAGGTCTGGCTGAAATCCGCCTTCGACGGCGAGCGGCTGCATTTCCGCGCCGCGTCGGATGCGATCATCACCTCGGGCCTGATCGCCCTGCTGCTGGAGCTTTATTCCGGCCGCCGCCCGCAGGAGATACTGGCGACGCCCTTCACCCTCGGCGACCGCATCGGCCTCCAGGCCCATCTCTCGCCCAGCCGCGCCAACGGCTTCGCCAACATGGTCAAGCGCATCAAGGAAGAAGCGGCGCTTCGCGTCGGCGCCTGAGAGCGAATATGATGGCGCCATGAGCGACGACTTCGATCCATTTGCCGAATTCGGCGCGTGGAACGAGCATGAAGACGAAGATGCCTTCGCCGGCCTCTGACCCACGGCTGTCCGGTTCAGCTTGGTTCAGGCACTGATTGAACCAAGCTGAACCGGACACCCGTGATGGGTGTCCCGCGGGGCCGGGATGAGCGCATTTCAGCAGATCGCACTGGGGCTGACGCTGCTGTGGCTGGCGGCGGTGGCGCTGCGCTTCCGGCGTTCAACGCCGGTGCTTCTTGGCGGGCTCGTCGGTATCGGCACCGCGGCCCTGCTGGCGCTGGCCTTTGGAAAGGCCGCGGCGACGGAGCTGGGTCTCGCCCTGCCCGCCTCCTGGCTCGCCACGCTGGCCTGGGCGGCGGGATGGACGGCGCTGATGTTCGCCTACAGCCCGGTGGCGGACCGGCTCGCACGGCAGGTCTTTGCCGCGCCGCCGACGCTCAAGGCGTTTCGGGCGATCCAGCACTCGGCGGCGAAGCTGATCGCCGGCATCGCGATCGCCTGGCTGCTCGGCGGCTTTTTCGAGGAGCTGGTGTTCCGCGGAGTCCTGCTGCGTGCGGTCGAAGCCGGGCTCGGCGGATGGCTGCCGTCGTGGCTTGCATCGGCGGTCGCCATCGCGGCGGCGGCGATCGGCGCCGGCATCGTGCACTGGTACCAGGGGCCGCGCGCAATGGTGATCATCACGCAGCTCTCGATGCTGTTCGGCCTGCTGTTCGTGCTGACCGGCCACAATCTCTATGCGGTGATCCTGGCGCACGGCTTCTTCGATACGATCGCCTTCGTCCGCTTCGCCCGCGGTACGTCGCGCTATGCGAAGCTGGGCGCGGACGAGAGGGCACTTTCCTGAACCGGCCCGCGTTGTGGCGGCACGGAGATGACATGCGACGCTGGCTTTCCCTGATCCCCTTCCTGCTGCTCGTCGTGGGCGGCGGCCTTCTCATCGGCTGGCTGACCCTGCCCGGCGCCTGGTATGCCGGGCTGAACAAGCCGGCCTTCAACCCGCCCAACTGGCTGTTCGGACCGGTCTGGACGATCCTCTACGTCCTCGTCGCGATCGCCGGATGGCGGCTCTGGCAGGTCGCCCCGCGCAGCACCGCCATGAAGCTCTGGTGGCTCCAGCTTGCGCTGAACTTCGCCTGGTCGCCCGTCTTTTTCGGCGCCCATCAGGTCGGCCTGGCGCTGGCGATCGTCGCCGCCCTGCTGGCCGCGATCCTCGCCTTCCTCGCCGCGGCCTGGCGGACGGACCGCACGAGCGCCCTGCTCTTCCTGCCCTATGCGGCCTGGGTCGGCTTCGCGACGGCGCTCAACGCGGCGATCTTCCGGTTGAACTAGGACGGCGCCGCCAGCCGGCGCGTCAGCTCCGCGACCTGCCGCTTCAGCGCATCGTTCTCTTTCTTCAGCGTGTTGAGGCGGCGCGCATAGGCGGCGTCCGTCTCGACCAGGCTGCGCGACAGCGCCTGGACCTCCTCCTTCCGCCCCAGCCGCACCAGCGGCGGCAGCATCGCCAGCAGCGTATGGGCGGTCGGTTCGAGGGCTTGCGACATCTCCAGCAGGCGCACGCGCAGCGGGTCGCGGCGGCCGGGCTGGGCGGCGGCGAGATTGCGCAGATAGGTCTGCGACCGCCGCCGGCTGGCCCGCACCGCCTGGCGGAACTGCACAGGTTCGAGCGTTCCCTCCACCATCGCGGCGATCAGTCCCGCCATCGTGCCGCCCTGGTTCATGATGCGCGAGACCGGATGGCCGCCGAACGGCACGGTCAGATGCACCGCCTGCGGCGCGAGGGCGGTAATCGCCGCGATATGGGCGGCGTCCGGCGTCGCGGCATCGTAGAGCAGATAGAGGCGGCGCAGCACCGCCAGCCCCTTCTCGATATGGTCCCAGGGAAAGGCGTTGACCGAGCGCGTGTAGATGCCCCAGCGATTCTCCGAGGGCATCTTCTCGGGGCTGAGCGTATAGGGCGGCGAACTCGCGATCGCCGTCTCGGCCCCCAGATGCGCCGCGAAATTGAGCGCCGCGAAACCGCCCAGGCTCTCGCCGAAGGTGACGACGCGGCGAAACGGCCGGGCAAAGGCCGCGAGCGCCGCGAGACATTGCTGTGTCTCCTCGATCGGGTAGGGAAAGCTCATCTGGCAGACGACATCGGCCAGGCTGAAGCCGAAGGCCCGCTTCTGGTCGAGCTGCGCCAGAGGTCCGGCCCCGGGGCGCGGATAGGGATGGAACGAAAAGCCGATGACGAGCGTGTCGTCGCCGCGCACCGTCGCGTCCGCCATGATCTTCGGCGACCGGAAGACTTCCTGCATATACGCCCTGCCGGCCCCGTCCCCGCTCACCCTGTCGCGCGGACTTAACAAGCCCCGCGCCACGGCGCCAGAGCAGGCCGTGCTTCCCACGCCTCGCTCCGCGCGCGCACCCCGCCGATGAAGCGCGCCGCCTCCGCATCCGCCGTCAACGCCGCATAGCCCTCCAGATCGGCCTCGACCGGCGGGCGGAGGATCAGGCGTTCGGTGCGGAGGGTGATCGTCTCATTCATTTGCGAAGCCGTCAGAATGAGAGCGTGTAGGACTTCCGGTGGCCGTCATAGATGAAGATCGCACCGCTGAGCACGTCGCGGCCGAACAGCCCGTCTATGCCCTGTTCCGAGTGATCGCACGAGAACACGGGCGTGATGGGAATCTCGTGCGTGTGGCTGCCCGAGCTGGCTATCCTGATCGCGTTCTGGCGCGGCACCGTCACCATCAGCGTCACGTCGATCACCGGGCCATCGTCCGTGACAATGCCCGTGAAGATGCTCACGCGAGAACGATGCCCCGCGTGAACGTGAACACCCGCTCGACCGCCTCGATGCGTTTCACCAGAAAGCCGTCCAGCGGACATTTCTCGTAGGCGACGCCGATCGCGTCGGCATAGGTATCGTAACAGCCCACGATCTCATCGCCGGAGATAACGGCAAACCTGCCTTCCTGGTCACGAAGTTCCGGGAGCTTCCGGCGATAGGTCAGAAGCTCGCGCGTTTCTGCGGTCATGCGCCAACCCGTTCATTCACCTTACCGAATCCGATCAGCCCTGCGCTGTCAACGAGCCGCACGGGCATCGGCGGAGACCCAGCACCTGTGGCTAATTCCCCTTCGCCACCGCCAGCGCGGCGGCCGGGGTGATGCGGCCGTCGTAGAGGGCGCGCCCGATGATGGCGCCGGAGATCGCGCTGGTCGTCATGCAGGCGCGGATCTCGTCGGTCGAGGCGAGGCCGCCCGAGGCGACGACCGGCACGCCCGAGCAGGCTTCGGCGACCTCCAGCGTCTGTTCGATGTTGAGCCCCTGCCCCGTCCCGTCGCGGCCGACATCGGTAAAGATGATCGCGGCGACGCCCGCATCGGCATAGCGCGCCGCAAGCTCGGCCGCGTTGAGGTCGGTCGTCTCGGCCCAGCCCTCGACGGCGACCTTGAAGTCCTTCGCATCGATGCCGACCGCGATGCAGCCGGGATAGGCGCGCGCCATCTCCTTCACCAGGCGCGGATTATGCGCCGCGACTGTGCCGAGGATGACGCGGCGGACGCCCTCCTCCAGCCAGGCCTCGATCTGCCGGCGCTCGCGGATGCCGCCGCCGAGCTGCACCGGCACCGTGACGGCGGCGAGGATTTCGCGCACCGCCTTGCGGTTCACCGGCTCGCCCTGGAAGGCGCCGTTGAGGTCGACGACATGGATCCAGTCGAAGCCGGCGTCCTGCCAGACGCGGGCCTGGTTCGACGGCTCCAGGCTGAAGACCGTGGCCGAGGCCATCTCGCCCCTGACGAGGCGGACGCATCTGCCGTCCTTCAGGTCGATCGCGGGATAGAGCGTGAAGGCCATCAGGCCGCGTCTTCCGCCTTCAGCGTGTCGCGGAGCTGGCGCTTGAGGAACTTGCCGCTGGCGTTGCGCGGCAGTTCCTCGTTCAGGAACCAGACGTAGCGCGGAATCTTGTGGCGCGCCAGGATCGGCGCCAGATGCGCGCGCAGCGCGGCGCCCGTGAGCTCCTGGCCCGGGCGCAGCACGACGGCGGCGCCCACCTCCTCGCCGAGGCGTTCGTCGGGCACGCCGAAGACGGTGCATTCGGCGATCGCGTCATGGCGGTAGAGGGCGGTCTCGACCTCCGCGCAATAGACGTTCTCGCCGCCGCGCAGCACCATGTCCTTCTTGCGGTCGACGATGAAGATGAAGCCGTCCTTGTCGATCCGCGCGACGTCGCCGGTGCGCAGCCAGCCGTCCTGGATCGCCTCCGCCGTCGCCTTCTCGCGGTTGAGATAGCCCTTGATGACCGGGGCGCCCTTCACCACCAGCTCGCCCGGCATGCCGGGGGCGACGGTGTTGCCTTCGTCGTCGATCACCTTCGTCTCGAAGGTCGGCATGGCGGGCCCGCAGCTTTCCGGCTTGTCGACGAAGAAGTCGCCCGAGATCGAGGTGATGATGCCGCTCGTCTCGGTCATGCCGTAGCCGGTGCCGGGGCGCGCGGTGGCGACGGCCTTGTCGATCTTGCCGACGAGATCGGGCGGAAGCTGGGCGCCGCCGCCGGCCAGGGCGAGGAGGCTGGAGGTATCGTATTTCGCGAAGTCGGGGTGGGTGATGATTTCGCGCGCCATCGTCGGCACGCCGCTCATCGAGGTGACCTTCTCGCGCGCGATCAACTGGAGCGCGACCGTCGGGTCCCATTTATACATCAGCACCAGCTTGCCGCCGGCCGCCGTCGTCGCGTAGGCGCCGCAATTATTGGCGGTAACGTGGAAGAGCGGTGTCGTCAGCAGCGTCACCGGAATCGGAACGGGAGCGTTCGGATCAAGGAAGACGCCCGTTCCGCGCTGGGTCGCGAGCGAGGTGACCTGGGCCGAGAACATCATGTTCATGAGGTTCGTGACGCAGCCGCGATGGGTGAGCTGGGCGCCCTTCGGGAAACCGGTCGTGCCGGAGGTGTAGAAGATGCAGGCGTCGGCATTGGGGTCGACGGCGACGGCGGGCAGTTCGCCGCCGGTCGCGACGACATCGCGCCACGGAATCGCGCCCTCGGGCAGCGTGTCGGTGCGCACCGCGGCCAGCTTGGCGCCGCCGAGCATGCCGGGCTGCTCGGCGATGCGGGCGATGCGCTCGGCATCGGCGAAGATCACTTTGGGCCTCGAGTCCTCCAGGCCATAGGCCATCTCGGCCGTCGTCCACCATGCGTTCATGCCGACGACGGCAACGCCCATCGACACGCAGGCCCAGTAGATCGGCAGCCATTCGGGATAGTTGCGCATCGCGATGGCGACCCGGTCGCCCGGCTGCACGCCCTGGGCGACGAGCCAGTTGGCGATCGCCGCGACCTGCCGGTGCGCCTCGCCATAGGTGATGCGCTCGTCCTCGTAGATCAGGTATTCGCGCTCGGCGAAGGGCAGGGTGGAGAGCCACACTTCGCGGACGCTCGGCGGCGCCGCCTTGAAGGCGCGGATCCGATGCGTGCCGAGATCGACTTCGGCGATCTCGAAGGGCGCGCCCGGCGCGGTCAGCTCGTCCCAGGCCTGCTTGTACTCGGCGTAGTGCATCTCGTCCCTTACATGTTCTGGAGAATGGCGGCGGGACTGACTATCGCACCCGCCCTAGGGGCGCCAGTTCAGGAAATTGGCGAGCAGGGTGAGCCCCGCCGCCTGGCTCTTCTCCGGATGGAACTGGGTGCCGAAGAGATTGTCGCGCCCGACCGCCGCGGCGAAGGCGCCGCCGTAATCGGCGGTCGCGACGAGATCGGCCGGACGGGCAGGGCGCATCGCGAAGGAATGGACGAAATAGACGAAGGGATCGTCCAGCCCGGCGAACAGCGGATGCGGGCGGGCGAAAGCGAGGCGGTTCCAGCCCATATGCGGGATCTTGAGCGCCGGGTCGGCCGGCGTCAGGCGGCTGACTTCGCCGGCGATCCAGCCGAGCCCGGCATGGCGCCCGAACTCGACGCCCGCCTCGGCCATCAGCTGCATGCCGACGCAGATGCCGAGGAAGGGGCGGCGCCTCGCGATGACGGCGTCGGTCAGCGCCTCCTTCAGGCCCTCGACCGCGGTGAGCCCCGCCATGCAGTCGGCAAAGGCCCCCACACCCGGCAGGACGACGCGATCGGCCGCCCGAACGGCGTTCGGGTCGCTGGTGATTTCGATTCGGCGCGGCAACGAAGCATCGCACGCCGCGCGCTCCAGCGCCTTGGCGGCAGACCGCAGATTCCCCGAACCATAATCGACGACCGCAATCGTTTCGGTCACCTCTTGATCCTCACCCGCGCAGCGGGGGAGGGGGACCGCGAAGCGGTGGAGGGGGCGGCCGCGGATGAGATGGTTGGGACTAGTCCAAGGGGCATCCTGAACAGCGGAAGCGCACACGCCCCCTCCACCGCCTTCGGCGGTCCCCCTCCCCCGTGCCGCTTCGCGTCACATGGGAGGACCATTACAGCACGCCCTTGGTCGAAGCCGGCTCGCCGCCGAGGCGGTCGTCGATCTCGACCGCCTGGCGCAGCGCGCGGGCGAGGCCCTTGAAGCAGCTCTCGACGATATGGTGGTTGTTCTCGCCGTAGAGATTTTCGACATGCAGGCAGATGCCGGCATGCTGGGCGAAGGCCTGGAACCATTCCTTGAACAGCTCGGTATCCATCTCGCCAAGCTTCGGGCGGGTGAAATTGACCTTCCAGACCAGATAGGGGCGGTTCGCGACATCGAGCGCGACGCGGGTCAGCGTCTCGTCCATCGGGATGGTCGCCTCGCCGAAGCGGCGGATGCCCTTGAACTCACCCAGCGCCTTGGCGACCGCCTGGCCCATCACGATGCCGGTGTCTTCGGTCGTGTGGTGGAAGTCGATGTGCAGATCGCCCTGGGCGCGGACCTTGAGGTCGAGCATCGCATGGCGGGCGAAGCTCTCCAGCATATGGTCGAGGAAGCCGATGCCGGTGTCGACGTCGTAGTCGCCGGTGCCGTCGAGGTCGAGCGAGACCATGATCTCGGTCTCGCGGGTCTTCCGCTCGATCATCGCGGTGCGCATGGTGGGGTCAGTCCTGCCGGAATCGCGTGTCCCTTAGTGTGGCAGGCGCGGGTTAGCAAATCCGCCAGCGCCCATCCTCTTGCCGGCCGTTGCGGGTCAGCTAAGTCCTTGAGCCGACTCGGTAAAATCGCTTTCCCCCTATCCTATTGAATAGTATAGGAAATTTCCTATATTGATCAGGTAATCTGAACGCGGGCATATCCCGTTAGTAGGATTACTGGGGGGCGAAAGCCCCCCTTCTTCTTCTTCTTCTTCACAGCATCACTACGCCGAACTCATGTCTGGGTGATGCCTTGCGATTCAGGCGAGGTGTCAGCAGCTTGAAGGCATTATGGGCGCCACGTTCCTTCAGGAATTTTTTCGGACTGCACATCTGATAGAGCGCATAGGCGCAAAAGTCAGCGGCTTGCACGCCGTAGCTCGATGCCGAGTCCCGTAGTATCGGATCTTCGACAACCCGTTGCAGAGGTCGATCGGTATAGCCGGCCCGGCCGCCGGGGATCGGATTGTATCGGCGGCCCTTTCTGACCAGCGCAGTCAGCTTTGTGCCGTCGGTGTTGTCGCAGAGCAGTATCGTATGCTCGGAAGACGATCCGGCCTGGAAGTTGTCGTAGACCATCGCGTTTTCGAGTCGCTGGATCAGGACCTTCCATGCTGTCTCGAAGACGTCGTAGTCCGCATCCTTCAAGGTCTTTGCGACCGCAACGTTGGTAACGTTTACCGACTTTTGAGAAGCGAGGAATTTTAGGTACAGCCCGTAGACGGCCAGCCGATCCTGCGGAGGCAAGTCAAACTCTGCCCGTGAAATTAGAGGTTGGGCATGGAGCTCAGCGCGCATAGGGATGCCATATCGTTCTCTCAGAACCTTTCGGAACTGCAATGTAGCGTCCGTAAATTCGAGCCAGCGGGACTCGTGGATGCTGACCGCTGAGAGAACGAAATACTGTGTCGGTGAGTTGGTTAGGCCGGTGTCACCGCTCTCATCGACATAGCTGAGAAACATAAGAATCGAATCCAAGATGTACTATGAGCATATCAGAATCGGCGGTTGCGCTATGGCGCCCTCAGGGGTCACTTTCGACCAACTGTCACCCGCAACACGGCTGAGGTTACCTATCTCTGTGTCAAACCTTTCGGAGTGCGACTAGTGCGCGACGATGCCTCCAATATCGACTTCGCCGGCTGGCACGGCACGACGATCCTCTCGGTCCGCAAGGGCGGCAAGGTGGTGATCGCCGGCGACGGCCAGGTCTCGATGGGCCAGACCATCGTCAAGGGCAACGCCCGCAAGGTGCGCCGCATCGGCAAGGGCGACGTGATGGTCGGCTTCGCCGGCGCGACGGCGGATGCCTTCACGCTGCTGGAGCGGCTGGAGGGGAAGCTCGAAACCTATCCCGGGAACCTGACCCGGGCCTGCGTGGAGCTCGCCAAGGACTGGCGCACCGACCGCTACTTGCGCCGGCTGGAAGCCCTGATGGCGGTCGCCGACAAATCCGTCAGCCTGCTGCTGACCGGGCAGGGCGACGTGCTGGAACCGGAGGACGGGGTGATCGGCATCGGCTCGGGCGGGAACTACGCCCTGGCCGCCGCGCGGGCCCTCATGACCACCGATCTGCCGGCCGAGGAAATCGCCCGCCGGAGCATGGCGATCGCCGGCCAGATCTGCGTCTACACGAACGGCAACGTCGTTCTGGAGGAAATGGCGGCCGCCTGACGTAGAGTCAGCCGGGCCGGTCCGGACTTCCGGGATTCGTCCTTTTGAATCAAGGGCGATGGGGCCTTGTCATCACCGCCGTACTGACGTCTTTCTGACAGGCGTATATACGGGTGATTCGCCATGCATGCCTTGAAGATCGTCCAGATGGGCAATTCGCTGGGCGTCGTCCTGCCCAAGGACGTGCTCGCCCAGCTCCGGGCCGGCAAGGGCGACACGATCTACCTGACCAGCGCGCCGGACGGGGTCCGCCTGACGCCCTTCAACCCGCGCTTCGCCGAGCAGATGCGCATCGCCGAAGACGTCATGAAGCGCCGCCGCAACGCCCTGCGCGCCCTCGCCGAGTGATCGTCTGGCTGGAGCGCGAGGTGCTGCTGGCGCTGCATGATGCGGTGCTGGCGACGGCCGGCGGCGAGCCCGGCATCGCCGACTATCTCGCGCTGGAAGTGCTCCGCCTGCACCAGGTACCCCGCGGCAGCCTCGGCCGCGATGCGCTGCCGGCGATGGCCGCGGCCCAGGCCTGCGCCCTGATCGAACGCCGCCCATTCCACGCCGCCAATCGCGCGACCGCCGCCGCCGCGATGGAAACCTTCCTGGCCCTCAACGGGCTGGAGCTGGCGGTGCCGGAAGAGGATGTCGCCGTCGCCATCCGCGCCGTCGCCGATCAGGACTGGGACGGCAGCCATCTCACGGCCTGGCTGGAGGCAAATCTGCGGCCTGCGGCCTAACTGTTTTACTTGCGTTATAACGGCGTCTGTTGTACGGTCGTTATAACACGGAGAACAGCCATGACCGAACTGAAGCCCGCCAGCCAGCTCAAAGTCACCCAGATCGGCAACTCGCTGGGCGTCATCCTGCCCAAGGACGTCATCGCACGGCTGAAGGTCGACAAGGGCGACGTGCTGTTCGTGACCGAGCTGCCCGGCGGCGTCATGCTTACGGCCTATGACGAGAAGGTCGATCGTCAGCTCCGGGTCGGCCGCGACCTGATGGCGCGCTATCGCGAGACCCTGAGAGAGCTGGCGAAATGACCGAACCCGAGTGGATCGAGAAGACCACGCTCATGCTCCTGGTCGGCGAGACCCTCGCCGATCACGGCGGTGCACGCGGGCTTCGCGATGAGGGCCTCCTGGAATCCGCCCTCGGCCGGCCTCAGAACCTCTATGCCTATGAAGGCGTGACGGAGATCGCACGGCTTGCGGCGGCCTACGGCTTTGGCATTGCCAAGAACCACCCGTTCATCGACGGCAACAAGCGCGCGGCGCTGATCGCACTGATGACCTTCGTCGAATTGAACGGGCACGTCTTCAAGGCCAGCCAGATCGAAGCCTTCCAGACCATTCTCGCGCTGGCGACCGGCGATGTGACCGAGCTGGAGCTGGCGGCCTGGGTCAGGCGCAATATCGAAGCGCCGTGACTGGCGTCTTTCGCTTAGGCGCTTGCAGCCCTATCTCTCCGGCCCATGACCCATTTTTCGCCGCGTGAGATCGTTTCCGAGCTGGACCGCTATATCGTGGGGCAGGGCGAGGCCAAGCGGGCGGTGGCGATTGCGCTGCGCAATCGCTGGCGCCGGCAGCAATTGCCCGAGGCGCTGCGCCAGGAAGTGACGCCGAAGAACATCCTGATGATCGGACCGACCGGCTGCGGCAAGACCGAGATCTCGCGCCGCCTCGCCCGCCTCGCCGAAGCGCCGTTCCTGAAGGTCGAGGCGACCAAGTTCACCGAGGTCGGCTATGTCGGCCGCGACGTCGAGCAGATCGTCCGTGACCTGCTTGAGATCGCCATCGGCCTCACCCGCGAGGCGCGCCGCAAGGGCGTCAAGGTCAAGGCCGAGAAGGCGGCCGAGGAGCGCGTGCTGGACGCCCTCGTCGGCGAGAAGGCCAGCGAGGCGACCCGCGAGGCCTTCCGCAAGAAGCTGCGGGCCGGCGAACTGGACGAGAAGGAGGTCGAGCTCGACCTCGCCGACCAGGGCGGGATGCCGATGTTCGACATCCCCGGCCAGCCCGGCGCCTCGGTCGGCCTCATCAATCTCCAGGAGACGCTGGGCAAGGCCTTCGGCGGGCGGCGCAGGAAGCGCAAGATGATCGTCAAGGACACCTATGACGTCCTGATCGCCGAGGAATCCGACAAGCTGCTGGAGGATGACGAGATCGTCCGCGAGGCGATCCGCAAATGCGAGAATGACGGCATCGTCTTCCTCGACGAGATCGACAAGATCTGCGCCCGCTCCGAGGCCCGCGGCGCCGACGTCAGCCGCGAGGGCGTGCAGCGCGACCTGCTGCCGCTGATCGAGGGCACCACCGTCTCGACCAAGCACGGGCCGGTGAAGACCGACCACATCCTCTTCATCGCCTCGGGCGCCTTCCATTTCGCCAAGCCCGCCGACCTGCTGCCCGAACTCCAGGGCCGCCTGCCGATCCGGGTGGAGCTGGCCGGCCTCGCGCGCGACGATCTCCGCCGCATCCTGACCGAGCCGGAAGCCAGCCTCATCACCCAATACGTGGCCATGATGGCGACCGAGAATGTCACGCTGAGCTTCAGCGAGGACGGCATCGACGCCCTCGCCGACGTCGCCGCCGAGGTGAATGCGAGCGTCGAGAATATCGGGGCGCGCCGCCTCCAGACCGTGCTGGAGCGGGTGCTGGAGGAGATCAGCTTCGCCGCCGGCAACACCTCCGGCGATACGGTGACGATCGACGGCGCCTATGTCCGCGCCAAGATCGGCGCCCTGGCGAAGAACACCGACCTCTCCAAATTTATCCTCTGACGGCCCGGCATCTTCCGTTAGGGCAGGCGCCGCAACACGGTAACGAAATTCTATTGGCGCCCTAATTCACGAAACTTTCGTTGCCCGGCGTGAAACCTTGGGGCAAAAGGCGCGTCCCATGTCAAAGCGCCGCCCCTTTACCGACCAGGACGCCCTCGATTTCCACAGCCAGGGCAAGCCCGGCAAGATCGAGATCATCGCCTCCAAGCCGATGACCACCCAGCGCGACCTCTCGCTCGCCTATTCCCCGGGGGTCGCGGTGCCGGTGCGGGCGATCGCCGAGGACCCGGCCAAGGCCTATGATTATACGTCCAAGGGCAATCTCGTCGCCGTGATCTCGAACGGCACGGCGATCCTCGGCCTCGGCGATCTCGGGGCGCTGGCCGGCAAGCCCGTGATGGAGGGCAAGTCGGTCCTCTTCAAGCGCTTCGCCGACGTCGATTCCATCGACATCGAGCTCGACGCCTATGACGTCGACGCCTTCGTGAACGCGGTCCGCTACATGGGCCCGAGCTTCGGCGGCCTCACTCTCGACGACATCAAGGCGCCGGACTGCTTCATCATCGAGCAGCGCCTGCGCGAACTGATGACCATCCCGATATTCCACGACGACCAGCACGGCACCGCGATCATCACCGCCGCCGGCCTCATCAACGCGCTGCACCTCACCGGCCGCGACATCGCGACGACGAAGATGGTGGTCAACGGCGCCGGCGCCGCCGGCATCGCCTGCATCGAGCTCATCAAGGCGATGGGCATGCCGCACGAGAATGTCACGCTCTGCGACACCAAGGGCGTCATCTATCGCGGCCGCACCGAAGGCATGAACCAGTGGAAGTCGGCGCACGCGATCGACACGCCGGCGCGCACGCTGGAGGAGGCGGTGGCCGGCACCGACGTGTTCCTCGGCCTTTCGGTCAAGGGCGCGATGACGCAGGCCATGGTGAAGGCGATGGCCTCCAAGCCCATCATCTTCGCCTGCGCCAACCCCGACCCCGAGATCACCCCCGAAGACGTCCAGGCCGTGCGGGGCGACGCCATCGTCGCGACCGGGCGCAGCGACTATGCCAACCAGGTCAACAACGTCCTCGGCTTCCCCTATATCTTCCGCGGCACGCTCGACTGCCGCGCCTCGACGATCAACGACGAGATGAAGATCGCCGCCGCCCAGGCGCTCGCCGCGCTGGCCCGCGAGGACGTGCCCGACGAGGTCGCCGCCGCCTATGCCGGCGCGCGCCCGGTCTACGGGCCCGACTACATCATCCCCGTGCCCTTCGACCCGCGCCTCATCGCCCGCATCCCGATGGCCGTCGCCGAGGCGGCGATGAAGTCGGGCGTCGCCCAGAAGCCGATCGCCGATCTCGAAGCCTACGGCCACGCGCTCTTCGCCCGCCTCGACCCGATCGCGTCCGTCATCCAGCGCCTGGTGAACCAGGTGCGCGCCAACCCCAAGAAGGTGGTCTTCGCCGAGGGCGAGGAGGAGCCGGTCATCCGCGCCGCCCTCGCCTATGAGGCCAACACCGGCGGCACCGGCGTGCTGATCGGCCGGCCCGACCGCATCCACGCCACCATGAAGAAGGCCGGCATCGAGGCGCCCGACCTCGAAATCGTCGAGCCGCAGCGCTCGCCGCTCTCGGCCGGCTACACCGACCGCCTCTACCAGAAGCTCCAGCGCCAGGGCGCGCTGCACCGCGACTGCTCGCGCATGGTCACCTTCGACCGCAACGTCTTCGCCGCCGCGATGGTGGAGGCGGGCGACGCCGACGCCATGCTCACCGGCACCACGCGCAACTACTCCGTGGCGCTCGACGGCGTGCGCACCGTGCTCTCCGAGCGCCCGGGCCAGCGGGTCATCGGCGTCTCGATGATCCTGGCGCGCGGCCGCACCATCTTCGTCGCCGACACCAACGTCACCGACATGCCGACGGCCGAAGAGAACGCCGACATCGCCGAGATGGCGGCGGGCGTCGCGCGGCGCATGGGCTTCGAGCCGCGCGTCGCGCTCATCGCCTATTCGACCTTCGGCTATCCGACGGGCGAGCGCTCCGAGATGCAGCGCGAGGCGGTGAAGATTCTCGAATCGCGCAACGTGTCGTTCGAGTTCGACGGCGAGATGGCCGCCGACGTCGCGCTGAACCCGCAGGCGATGGCGCTCTATCCCTTCTGCCGCCTCAAGGGCCCGGCCAACGTGCTGGTCATGCCGGCCATCCACTCGGCCTCGATCTCCACCAAGATGCTCCAGGAGATCGGCGGCGCCACGGTCATCGGCCCGCTCCTCGTCGGCCTCGAAAAGTCGGTCCAGATCTGCCCGATCGGCGCCAAGATGTCCGACATCGTCAACATGGCCGCCCTCGCCGCCTACGACATCAACGGCTGACCGCCTCCCCCTCCGCCCCCTCCGACCCCTCGCCCCGCGCCAGCGGGGAGAGGAGGGAGCGCGGCGCAGCCGCGCGGAAGGTGAGGGGCGCGCGCGCCCGCGCGCGTTGTGAGCCCCGGAATATCTCCGGCGGTCAGCGCCCCGCCTTGACCCGCTCGCGAAACCACGCCCGCATCGCAGCCATGAGGTCGCGCCGGGCGATGCCGATCTTCTCGAAATGCGGGGCCGCCTCCTCCACGGCGGATTCCAGCTCGTATTCGGCATTCTCCACGAGCCTGACACCCGCCGATGCGACGACGCGGGCGCGGCCGTAGCGCGAAATGGCGGTGAGCAGGTCCAGCGTATCCATGCCCACCGTCAGCGGCGCCGGTTCCACGTCGTCCGCGTCGATCGCGGCGCGGATCAAGGTCGGGCCGATGGCGATGTGCGCGCCGTCGAAGGTCATGGTCACCGGATCGTCCGGCGGCAGCTTTTCCGCATAGGCGGCCGCGTTGTAGAGCGTCAGGCGCAACCGCTTCGGCCAGTCGCCGTCCGCCGGAATGTCGGCCTCGGCAGCCAGCGAGGCGAGCGTGAGCAGCCCGTCCCGATGCGACATCCGAACCGGAATGCCGGTATCCTTCGGCACGAAGGTCCCGAGCGTCGTGAACGCCTCGACCAATGCCGAACGCGACATGCGCAAGATCATCGGCATCACAACGTCCTTTGCTCGCCCTTCATCTCGCGCGTACCGGGATGTCTCTGTAACAGAGCCTGGGGCCCTCGCCTCCGTCGCCAATCGTCATGGAAATCTGTGCCGACTTCGTCGGAGGGCGAACCTCCAAAAATTACTCCGCCGCGTCTTGAACCGGGGAAGAGGCATCCCTGCTTGCAGGACTGCTATCGCCCCTCGCCTTCCTAACTGGCGGTCGCTTTCGACCGCCATCGGAAGCCAGTGGAATGGGGTCCGGCCCGTTCCACATCAAGCTAGGCCTAGGAACGCGGTAGTAGGCATCCGCATCCTTTGGCATTGGTCGCTCGGTGAACGGCTTTTGAACGAAGCGACCAACCGCACCTTCTAAGTAATTTTCGACCATTTCTGCACAGACCCACTTTCGCGCGAGGCGCTCGGCGACCTCTCCTGTTACGCAACTTCCTCCGAATGGATCGAAAACCATATCTCCGGGATCAGTCAGCATTCGGACGAAATATTCGGGCAGGTCTGCCGGAAAACGCGCTGGATGAGTCTTTATCCCACGTTCTTGGCAGTAACGCATGTAGGCACTGTTGCTCTCGGTGTTCGGGATAGCGAGCAGGTTGGGCGGGATTGCCGCTCCGTTGTTGATGCTGAATTTGTCACTTATCTCGTGACCAGAAGGCCGCTTTTTTGCCTTGTAGCCATTCAGCAAAAGCACTTCCATGCTCGGGCTATAAGGCTGCAATACTCTTCTGTTGCTCGCGCGCGGCCACTCGGACTTGGATAACCACCAGACAGTGTTGATACCGTCCTTTACTCGAATGCGACGGATGTTTACCCACTCCGCTGGCGTCGGGAGTTTTGATGGATTCCACCAATAGAAGTCTTGAGCAAGATGAAACCCGAATTCCTCACACAACATAATCATGAGTTTAAAGTGATAGAGACTCCGGATCGGACGGCCAGGCTTCCATGCCCCACCGATATCAATTACCAGGCTGCCGCTTTCCTTAAGGATGCGGTGAAATTCCTCCGCAAATGGTTTGAACCAATCGAGATAGGCTTGCTCCCGAACATTGCCGTATTCCTTCTCGCGAGTAAGGCCGAAGGGGGGGCTGGTCATGACGAGATCGACGCTGTTAGCCCTCATCGTACTCATCACGTCTAGGCAGTCGTTGTGATAAATTTTACCCAGCTTAGTTAGGTGGTAGGGGCGGAGTACAACGCGGCTCATGCGAAATTCTCCGCGCCTATATCAATGCGCTTAAGCGTCATGGCATGCTCGGCCTCGCGCCGAAACGCATCAACGAGATGAGATGAGTTAGCAGCTATCTCTTCAAGATCGACACGATCGATCATTACAATGGCCAGATTGCTGTCGGACATGATCTTGTTGGCATAGCGACGGGCCTCGGTGCCAATTTCTCCGGTCGTCACCATGACGATGACATTGCTCTTGATGAAATGGGTCAACCCAACTTCCTTGGCTACATCGTCAAGAGAAACACGACTAGAATTCTTGCATTGGACCTGCCAACGCGAATAAACGAGGCGAGCAGAATGAAAAACCAGATCAACCTCAGCTCCGCCTGTATCCTTCGCGCGTAGCCTTGTAGCGATGTAGTCCATCCCAAGCATGCGCATGATTTTGAAAGCCAGCGCTTCAAGGGCTAAGCCGGCGATATACCGATCGGGTGATCCAATCTCATTCATAATGTCTGAGGTCGGCTTGGTGAGAAGATCCAAGAGCTTCGGATCGATCCGATTCTTCAGCTGCTCCAGAAGCGGCCCGATTATGTCCGTCTGCACTTTGGCGGTCGCCGCCACCAGAAAGGGCTTTGCGCCCCGTCCACGGGTGGTCTTCGTCGCCTCTATATAGCCTGCGTCAGAAAGAGGGTTCAGAACGTCCTTCGGCAAACTCTTGTCCGGGAAGCGGATGCCGTAGGTCGCGGATGCGAGCTTCACGATTTCGTTGGCCGGCTGAGGTGTCACGATGCCGGAGTTGGCAAGCGCCAAAAGAAACGCGCGTTGATACATGGTAAATCGCGCGAGAATAGGAAACTCTTCGGGATCTACACCTAGGACGGCACGCAATCGTATTGGATTTACCTGCCAACGTGAGCCGCTGATGACGCCTGCTTTCGCAAGCCACAGGCGCATCATGCTCGGATGCTTGCCGCCGCGCGGAAAGTGTACCCCTCGCTCTCCGAGAGCTACTCGCAAGGTATCGAGAGTTATGTCATCACCGGCAGCGACCATATCCTGAAGGCACTGGACGAGAGTCATCCCCTTGAGATTCAGCAAAATGTGCTTGGCTAGCGCGTCATAGAGCGCGTTTTCGTCACTCCGAAGATCAAACAATCGTTCGCCGAAAGGCGTGAATGTCGCCTCACGCGAGATAATCCCATACGCGATCAGCCCGAGTTTGCAGTTGTTGGCGAGCTTACCCCGGTTGTAGGTCTGGGCGTTGCCGTCGGAATGCAGCGCGTGCTTTGCAAAATATCGGTCCATGATTTCTTTTTCCAAGGCTTTGTTATCGCCTTGGTGCGCTCTCACAATGTCGAGCAGATTGGGCAGATTAATCTGAGAAGGTGAGAATTCACTCCCAAAGGGCAAATCGCTCGAGGTTCTATCGCCAGCGCTCATGGCCTATATCGCCTCTGCACTGGGCGGCGGTCGGGACAACTGGCTGGTTGCGCTGTCAAGGCCACCTCCTGCTTGCCATGTAGCAACAGACGCGAATTCAGACGCGACATTCTGGAGCAGCCTAGACAAGAACGAAACGTAAACCAATGCTTTTCTGGAATCAGTTTCACCGCATCTTACGATTTATCTGCCCGCCGCAGGGATATTTGGACCTCGTCACCGGGTCGGCGAAGAAGCCGAGGCTCCCATGAAGAATGGGGAGAAGGGCCGGACCACGCCGACGCGGCAGCCCTTGTCCAACCCCTCGCCCCGCGCGAGCGGGGAGAGGAGGGAGCGCTGCGCAGCAGCGCGGAAGGTGAGGGGCGCGCGCGTCCGCGCGCCGCAAGACTCCTGCGAGGCAATGTAAGACTATTGACCTAGGACAAATTTCTCCCCATCTCCCTCCGTCGCCACATCCCGTGGCCGGAGGAGTGTTGTCCATGCCGTCGCCGCCTGCCGTCGTTCCCGCCCTGGACGTCACCGAGCTGGTCAAGCGCTATCTGCCCAGTGTGCGCATCGATGCGGCGAACAGGATCGACCTGCACGAGATCGTGGAGCGCCAGCTCACCATCGCCTATGCGCTGCTCGGGCGGGCGCTGGAGGTCGTGGCGATGGGCAGCCCGGCGGAACGGCGCGAGGCGCTGCGCGAAAGCGAGGCCCTCGGCCGCCTCATCGCCCTCGTCGGCCATGCCCTTGAGGGGCGCACCAACCGGGCGCACCGGCTGGCCATCGCGGCGGCCAAGGCGCGGGTGAAGCGGGTGGAGCATCTCCTCCACCCCGACGAGCGGCGGCACACGCAGTATGACCCGATCTATGAGGATTGGCGCGTCAACACGCTGCTCTCGCTGCCCGACGCCTGCTTCGCCGACGACGACGGCGTGCGCGACCAGGATCTCTACAGCGAAGTGCAGTTCGGCATGCCGCTGTGGCTCGGCCGGGCGCTGCGCGGCTACGAGCCGCTGGAGGGCGAGGTCGGGCCGTTCCGCAGCATGGCCGACGCTTCGCGCCAGCTCGACTGGCCGAAGCCGCCCAGGCGCTAGGGCGGCCGTGGGGGCCACACCGCGGAATTTATCCACAGGGCCGGACTCAAAAAGGGGAAAAAGTGGAAAACGAATGGGCTACGCCCGAAAATACGCCGCCCGATCAGGCCCTTGCGCGCCGCCGGCGGGGCGGCCAGCCGGGCAATCGCAATGCGCTCCGCTCCGGCCGGGAAACCGCCGAGGCGCGTATCCGCCGCAAGCAGCGGCTCGCCCTCGCCCGCGACATCCGCGCCCTGCTCGGGCATCTCCGCCCTCCCGCGGGCGAAAGCGGGTGGAACCGCGACACCGCGGCGCCCGTTGAGTTGGCCGCCGGCGACAGGAAACACCTCGATGACGACATCCACAGCGGCACCGAAGACGTCAAAAGACGACAGCGCCACGTCAAACAACAACAGCGCAACGTCAAACAACAACAGCCCAACGTCACATAACGACAGCCCGGCAACAGGCAACGACAGCGCAGCGACAGGCAACGGCAGCCGGGCGCGGCGCTCCTTCTTCACCCGCTTCACCGCCGCCGTCTCGCGCATCGCCGGGCGCCCGGAGGCCTTCGTCTTCGCCGCCGCCATCGTGGTCGTCTGGGCGGTGACCGGCCCCATCTTCGCCTATTCCGAGACCTGGCAGCTCCTCATCAACACCGGCACCACGATCATCACCTTCCTGATGGTCTTCGTGATCCAGGCGAGCCAGAACCGCGATACCGTCGCCCTGCACCTGAAGATCGACGAGCTGATCCGCGCCACCGGCGCGGCGCATAACGCCTTGCTGGATATCGACAATCTCGACGAGGAGAAGCTGGAGAAGCTGCGCAAGCGCTACGAGGCGCTGGCCAGCACCGCGCTGGAAGAGGCCGACATCATCGCCGAGGCCGAGAGCGAGGCCGAGGACGAGGCGCCGCACGCCCGCCGGGCCGCCGCCGGCTGATCCATGGAGGCCGTCACGCTCCTCGGCACCGGCGCCGCCATCCTCTCGACGATCTCCTTCACGCCCCAGGCCTGGAAGGTGATCCGCACCGGCGAGACCAAGGATATCTCGGTCTGGTCCTACGCCATCACCGTCACCGCCTTCGCCCTCTGGGTGACCTACGGCCTCCTCCGCGGCGACTGGCCGCTGGTCGGCTCGAACGCCGTGTGCCTGCTGCTTTCCGCCTTCATCCTCGCCATGACCCTGGCGCCCCGCCGCGTCCGTCAGGCGGTCAAGCGCGAGGTCACCTGAGCCGCCCCCGCCGCCGCGAGCACCCACTCGCGGAAGGCCGAAAGGGCGGGATTGGGCTCGGCGCCCTGGCGGTGCAGGAACCACCAGCCGCGGCCGTTCGGCACCGAGAGGGCGAAGGGCCTGACCAGCCGCCCCGCCGCCAGGTCGTCCGCCACATACGGCCCCGCCGCGATCGCGACGCCGAGGCCATCCAGCGCCGCCTGGAGCGCGAAGGCCGGATAGTCGAATTTCAGCGCCCTTCTCAGATCCAGCGTCCCGTCCAGCCCCGCCGCCTTCAGCCAGAGCGGCCAGTCGTCCGGCGCATTCGCCGCCGCCAGCAGCGTCACCCGGCCGAGCCCCTCCGGCCCCGTCAGCCGCGCCGCCAGCCCCGGCGCGCAGACCGGGAACAGGTCCGCCGTGAACAGGAAATCCGCCTGCAATCCCGGCCAGGCGCCCTCGCCGATGCGGATCGCCGCCTGCCAGTCCGGCCGCATCGGCTCC
Source organism: Alphaproteobacteria bacterium (assembly GCA_020852655.1). Lineage (GTDB taxonomy): Bacteria > Pseudomonadota > Alphaproteobacteria > Micropepsales > Micropepsaceae > JADZAI01. The sequence continues at coordinate 127,959 of JADZAI010000028.1, read as the reverse complement.
GCCCCCGCGATCGCCGTCGACAGCCTGACGTCGACCCCCTGATGCGCCGCATGGAAGGCCGGCAGGCGCGGGATCAGCCAGCGCATCGCCAGCGTCGGCCCGGCCCCCACGACCAGCGCCTCCGGCCCCTTCGCCTTCAGCCGCTCGGTCGCCCGGGCGATCCGCCCGAACGCCGCCGTCAGCTCCGCCAGATACTGCGTCCCCGCCTCGGTCAGGATCAGCCCGTTGGCCCGCCGCACGAACAGCGCCACGCCGACCCGCTGCTCCAGCAGCTTCACCAGCCGGCTGATCGCCGACGGCGAGACGTTCAGCTCCCGCGCCGCAGCGACATAGCTTCCGGTCCGGGCGGCCGTCTCGAAGGCGCGCAGGCCGTTCAGCGGCGGCAGGGGCATGACACGCAAAGCCTTCGTTTTGCTGAGGGTAACGCTCCGGGAACTCTGCGCGCAACCCGTGCCGCCGCGCGCTATAGCGGCGGCGCCATGATCGCCGCCCTCGCCATCTTCGCCATCGTCCTTTGCACCTCGATCGTCTCGGGCATCTTCGGCATGGCCGGCGGCCTCATCCTGATGCTGATCCTCGCCCTCTGGCTGCCGGTCCCGGCCGCCATGGTGCTGCACGGCGTCACGCAGTTCTTCTCCAACGGCTGGCGCGCCTGGCTCTGGCGGCGCTGGATCGACTGGCGGATCGTCGGCCTCTACATCCTCGGCGCCCTGCCGGCGACGCTGTTGTCGCTCGTCGTCGCCTACGTGCCCGACAAGCCGACCATGCTGATCGCCCTCGGCCTCGTTCCCTATGCCGCGCTGGCGCTGCCCGCGAGCCTCGCCCTCGACGCCACGCGGCGCAGCCACGCCATCGCCTGCGGCTTCCTCGTTGCCGGCACGCAGCTCATCGCCGGCGTCGCCGGCCCCCTGCTCGACGTCTTCTTCGTCCGCTCCACCTCGCTCGACCGCCGCGCCGTCGTCGCCACCAAGGCGACGACCCAGGCGCTCAGCCACACCCTCAAGGTCGGCTATTACGGCGCCCTCGTCGCCGGCCTCCCGGCGCTCGGCGCCGAAATCTATGCCGCCGCCATCGCCGCCGCTGTCGTCGGCACGACGCTGGCCGGGCCGATCCTGGAGAAGCTCTCCAACGCGCAATTCCGCCGCTGGACCAGGGTCATCGTGCTGGTTGTCGGCACGATCTCGATCGTTCAGGGCATCGCGCTGCTCGCCGGATAGCGAGCGCATTCCATTGATGCCATCGCACCCCATATAACCGGCCCATGAGCGCGACCCCGACCTTCCCGGCCCTGACAGAACCCGACGCTATCCAGGCAGTGATCGGTCTTGCCCGCTGGTGCGGCCAACAGGGCTGGGTTCCCGCAACGTCCGGGAACTTCTCGGCGCGGATCGATCTCGCCCGCGCCGCCATAACGGCGACCGGCGGCGACAAGGGCGAGACGACCGAGGCCAACGTCATCGTCGCCGACATCGACGACAACCTCACCGGCACGCCCCATCCCCGCCTCTCGGCCGAGGGACCGCTGCACCTCCAGCTCTACAAGGACGACCCCTCCATCGGCGCCGTCGTCCACGCCCATCCGGTCAGCGCCGTCGTCCTTTCGCGGCGCCACCTCGATCGCGGCAAGATCGTCATCGAAGGCTGGGAGATGCAGAAGGCGATCCGCGGCATCGCCACACACCAAAGCACGATCGAACTCCCCATCTTCGCCAACGACCAGGACACGCGCCGCCTCGGCCTACGTGTCTCTCAAGCGATGGCGTCCTGGACGCAGCCGGTTTTCGGCTATCTGATTGCCGGCCACGGCATCTATGCTTGGGGCAAGGACGCGCGCGAGGCGCGCCGCCACCTCGAAGCCTATGCCCATCTGTTGACCCTGATCCTGGAAGAGGAGCGCCGCACATGAGCGAGCTCATCGTCACACCCGATACCGCGCCGCACGAGCGGCTGATGATCGCGACCGATCCCGACCGCATCGCCGAAGAGCTGGCGAAGATCGGCGTGCAGTTCGAACGCTGGGATGCCGCCGTTCCGCTGGGCGCCGGCGCCGACCAGGCCGCCGTGCTGGAAGCCTACAAGGCTGACGTCGCACGCCTTTCGACCGCGCATGGCTATCAGTCGGTCGACGTCGTCCGCATGAAGCCGGACCATCCGGACCGCGCTGCGATGCGCGCCAAATTCCTCGCCGAGCACATCCATGAGGACGACGAGGTACGCTTCTTCGTCGAAGGGCAGGGTGCCTTCTATCTTCGCGTCGGCGGCAAGGTGTACCGAACGGTCTGCGTGGCCGGCGATCTCATTTCGGTACCGAAGAATACGACGCACTGGTTCGACGCAGGCGACCGGCCTCTCTTCTGCGCCATCCGCCTCTTCACAACATCCGAAGGCTGGGTCGCAAAGTTCACCGGCGACAAGATCGCCGAGAGCTTCCCGGAATTCGTCAACCCCGAGACGCGCGAAGCCGCGTGACGATCAAGGCGATTCTCCTCGACATCGAGGGCACGACGGCGCCGATCAGCTTCGTCGCGGAGGTGCTGTTCCCCTTCGCGGCCGAACGGCTCGACGCCTTCGTGCGCGGGCATGCGGGCGACCCGGATGTCGCGGACGCCTTGCGCGAAACCGCCGAGCTCGAAGGCCGCGCCCTCTCGACCGACGCGGCCATCGCCACGCTGCTGGGCTGGATCAAGGCCGACCGCAAGGCGACGCCGCTGAAGACGCTCCAGGGCAAGATCTGGCGCGAGGGCTATGAGTCGGGCCGCATCGTCTCGCCGGTCTATCCCGACGCGGCGAAGCAGATGCGCGCATGGAACGCCCAGGGCTATCGCCTCGACGTCTATTCCTCGGGCTCGGTCGAAGCGCAGAAGCTGCTCTACGGCCATTCCGATGCAGGCGACCTGACGCCACTGTTCGGCGGTTATTTCGATACGCGCACAGGCCCGAAGCTGGAGGCCAAGTCCTACGCGACCATCGCGGGCCTGATCGAACACCCACCTGCCGACGTCCTTTTCCTCTCTGACGCACCGGGTGAAGTCGCCGCCGCGCTCAACGCCGGCATGGCGAGCATCCGCATCGACCGCGCCCTGCCGGCCGGTGCGCGGCAGGAGGATGCGATGGGTGTCGTCGCAGCCGACTTCGATGTCGTGAACGGCTGGCTCGAGTCGCAGCGTTAGGCGGCGGTTGGGCCGTCGCGCTTCAGGTGCTTGGACAGGAAGGCGCGGAGCCGCTTGTCGAGGCGCGCCGTCGGGAAATAGATGAACACATCGGTCGTCGCGAACTGGTGGTCGATCACCGCGCCGTTGCCGATATAAGCGCCGGCACGGACATAACCCTTCACCAGCGGCGGCAACTCGTGCAGCGCCTCCTGCCCGTTCAGCGCCTCCTTCGGGACAAGGTTCATGTCGACGAACCGTTCGGGCAACGCGCGGACCTGCGGGAGTTCCGGCGGCACGGAACAGAAATGATGAAGATACGAAAGCTCCAGCTTCATCGTGCCGGGGTCCGTGCCGGGTAACGACGCACAGCCGAACATCAGCTCGATGTCGTTGCGGATCAGATAGGCGAGCAGCCCGCGCCACATGAACTGCATCACCTGGCTTGACCGGTATGCCTTAGCGACGCAGCTCCGCCCCAGCTCCAGGAATTTCGCATCCTTCGGCGATCGCGCGATCAGCTCCGAGAGGTCGTATTCCGCCGCGCTGTAGAAGCCGCCGTTCCGCTCGGCGACGGCGCGCCGCAACAGGCGATAGCAGCCGACGACCTCCGACCCGGCATTGTGATCGAAGACCAGCAGGTGGTCGCAGAACGCGTCATAGCGATCGAAGTCGCGCCCGCTCGCCGCCATCTCGGGCGTCGGCTGGGCATGCATCTCGCGGTAGAACACATCGAAGCGCAGCCGCTGGGCCGCTTCGACCTCCGCGACGTTACGCGCCAGACGCGCCTCGAGCGCGCCCGAGCGTGCGAGGACATCCGGCGCTAGGGCGGGCGTATTCAACTCAGGGCTCGCGGCGTCGATTGTCATGCCTTCTCTGACGCGTCGCTAAAGCGCAAGGTTAGGCGAAAGGGCGGATTCGTTCAAACCAAAGCGGATTTCGCAGGTGCAACAAGCTTGCCGGTCGGCAGCGCATCATGCACGGCATGGGCAACAGCGAGTCGAGGCTGTTATTGGGGGCTTAGCGATGACTGCCGAAGGTGCTTCCACAAACGCGCTTTCCCGGGCGCGGACGGTACTAGGCGGACGCAAGACGGCGGTGATGCTGGCGCTCGGGTTCGCGGCCGGGTTTCCCAACGTCCTGCTTATCGGCACGCTGAATGCTTGGTTTGCCGCCGCGAAGGTGGACCTCGCAACGATCGGCATCCTCTCCTGGATCGGCCTTGCGTATGCCTTCAAGTTTCTTTGGTCGCCTGCCGTCAACGCGCCACCGCCGGGCTTCAAACGATTCGGCCGCCGCCGCGGTTGGATGATTCTCTGCCAGATCGTGATGTCAGCCGCGCTGGTTGTCATTGCGTCAATGGACCCCCAGACGAGTCTCGGCCTGATTGCCGTGGCCGCAGCGGTTGCGGCCTTCGCGTCAGCCACACAGGACATGGCCATCGACGCGTGGCGCATCGAGGTCGCTGACGAGTCCGCACCGATAGATCTCATGTCGGCGATCTATCAGTTTGGCTATCGAACGGCGTCGCTGGTTGGCGGGGCAGGAGCGCTACTGTTGGCGGATGCGATCCCGTGGAACGGCGTCTACGCGATCGGCGCTGCCTTGATGGCTACCGCGATGCTAGCTTCGCTCGTAGCGCCTGAGCCGGAAGTGCCAGAGGTAACGGCGGCGGCGCTGGCCACAGACCGCCGGACCACACCAGCCATTCGACGGACGGTGGTCGTCGTCATTCTTGCTGCTTGGGCAGCGGCGGCCTTGCTGATCATTCAATTCATGGTCGCGTCGTTGACGAGCGATACGCCGCCAAAAGCTGGCGAGTTCACCTCGTTCTGGGGTCCGTGGATTGTCATTGCTACGGTAATCCTGCCGTGCGGGATCGCGGCTTGGATCGCCCGGCGACCTTTCGCCGCCCCGCACGGACAACAGGCGGGCAATTTCGACCGGCTCTATGCCGGCATCGTTTCACCCTTCGTTGAGCTCATGGCACGGCTGGGTTTCGCCGCGATCCTCGTGCTGATCCTGGTTCTCACCTACCGGATTACGGACTCGATCTGGGGGCCGTTCGCGTTCCCGTTCTATCTGGGCGAAATGAAATACACCAACACCGAGGTTGCGCTCGCGTCGAAGACGTTCGGCGTCATCATGACCATCGCGGGCGTTGCCCTGGGAGCGTTCTCTCTCTTGAAGCTCGGGCGAATGGCCAGTCTCACGCTGGGCGCGATACTCGCCTCGGCGAGCAATCTGCTCTTCGCCGATCTTGCCGATGGTTCAGTGGCGATAGATGCAGTGTTGAACTTTACCGGGCTTCACGCCGTCTTCGACTGGTGTGGCCTCGACATACGCATGGCCCGCCTGATGACCGCCATCACAGGAGAGAACCTGGCCGCGGGTTTTGCCGGCGCGGCCTTCGTTGCTTACCTCTCCAGCTTGGCGAGCCGCTTGCACGGCGCCGTGCAATTCGCTGTCTTTACGTCGTTGACCCTGTTGGTCGGAACGCTCGGTCGCGGCGCGCTCGGAGAAGCAATCGAGCAGTATGGCTACGGCAGCGTGTTCCGCTTCGCAGCCGTCCTGGGGATCGTCGCAGTCCTTGCCTGTATCCTTGAGTGGATCCGCGTCGGTCGTCGCGAGAGCGCAATGGCGCCTTCCTAAGCCGCCTTGCTGCGCGGCTTCGTCCACTTTGCGATCGCGGCGGTCAGCGAATTCGGGTCCAGCGGCTTGGTCAGGAAGTCGTCCATCCCGGCCGCGAGGCAGTTCTGGCGATCCTCGTCCATCACGCTCGCCGTCAGGGCGATGATCGGCACGCGCGGCCGGCCGCCGAAGGCGCGCGTCTTCTCGGCCTCGCGCACGCGGCGCGTCGCTTCGATGCCGTCGACGCCCGGCATATGCACGTCCATGAGAATCAGGTCGTAGTCCGGCTTCGACTCCAGCGCCGCCAGCGCCTCCGCGCCGTCGCGCGTCGAGTCGACATTGTGGCCCATGCGCTTGATCAACGACACGGTCAGCAGCGTGTTGATCTCGTTATCCTCGGCGACGAGGATATGGATGCCGTCGCCATGCGTATCCTGATCCTTCGCCGATGCTGGCGGTCGCACCGGCGTCGGCCGGACCTTGCCGCTGTCGAGGTCGTGGCCCGCGAAGCTGGCCGCGAGGCGGCGCTCCAGCCAGCCATGGCGGATCGGCGTGATGTGATAGCCGCTGGCGCCGGAGGCGCGCAGGTCCGGAATGCGCCCGCGCTGCGTCGGCGGCAGCAGGGCGACCATCTGCGCCTCGTCTGGCAGCCAGGCGCGCATCGCGGCGATATGCGCTTCGGCCGAGCCCTCAGGCAGCTCGATGTCGATGAGCACCGCATCGGTACGGCTTGCCATCAGCGAGATCGTCGCCTCCGCCACCGTCGCATAGCCCGACGCCATCGCGCCGCCTTCGTTCAGGCGCGTCACCATCGTCTCGCGCAGGATCGCCGACGGACTGATGACCGCGATGCGCTTGCGCGACATGTCCGGCGGCGGGGCCGGTGGATCGGCCAGGCGGTTCGGCGCAAAGGCGACCGTGAACCAGAATGTACTGCCCGACCCGCAGGCGGACTCGACGCCGATCTCGCCGCCCATCGTCTCGACGATCTTCTTGGAGATGGCGAGGCCGAGGCCGGTGCCGCCGAACTTGCGGCTATGTGTGGAATCGGCCTGTTCGAAATGCCCGAAGATGCGGTCCTTGGCGTCCTCGGGAATGCCGATGCCAGTGTCCGCGATCTCGAAGCGCAGCTTCAGCAGCCCGCGGCCACTGGCATCCGGCCCGCCCGGCACGCGGCTGACGCGAATCGTGACGCCGCCTGTCTCGGTGAACTTGATTGCATTGCCGGCAAGGTTCAGCAGCACCTGCCGCAGTCGCTGCTCGTCACCCAGCAGGGCATCCGGCACGTCGCTCGCAACGCAGGCCGCTATATCGATGTTCTTCTGGTAGGCGCGGGTCGACAGCAGCTCGGTCACCTGGTCGACCATCCAGCGCAGGCCGAAGCCGTCGCGCGACAGCACCAGGCCGCCGGCCTCGATCTTCGAGAAGTCCAGGATGTCGTTGATCAGTTCGACGAGCTGCTCGCCGGATTGCTTCACCGCGATCGCGTAGGCGCGCTGGTCAGGCGTCAGCTTGGTGTCGAGCAGCAGCCCGGCCATGCCGATGACGCCGTTCATGGGCGTCCGGATCTCGTGGCTCATTGTCGCCAGGAACAGCGACTTCGCCTTGCTCATCTGTTCGGCGCGGTCGCGGGCCGCGCGCACCGCGCGCTCCACTTCCTTGCGCTCCGTGATATCGCGCCCGACCGACTGGATCTCGCTCAGTTGGCCACCTTCGCCGCGGATGGGGTAGTCCTCCCACGCGTACCAGCGCCAGCCCTTGGCGGTCTTGACCCGCTGGTCGTAGCGCAGACGCGGGCGGTCGCCGCTTTCGGCATAGTTGTGCAGCAGCGGCGGCGGGTCTTCGGGATGGAATTGTGGCGTGAACGCTTTGCCCAGGATCGCTTCGCGCGAGACCCCGAACAGGGCACAGAACGCGTCATTGACGAAGGTGAGCCGCCCATCCGGCCATTTGCGCAGGATCGCGTCGCCCTGCGCGTCGACGAGGCCCTTGTAGCGCTGTTCGTTCTCCTTGAGCTCGGAGATGAGGAGCTGTAGCCGCTCGACGGTGCGCTTCTGCACGTCGGCGAAGCGCTTCAGGCCTGCATTCTGTTCGTCCTGCGCCTTGTGACGCGCCGCCGCCAGGCTGAGCGCGACGACCACAGCGCCGATCCCCGCCGCGCCAAGGGCGCCGGCCAGAACGGGATCGGCCGACAGGGATTCGTGGCGGATGAATCGTGCCGCAAGCAAGACCGCCGCGATGGCGCTTGCTGCCAGGCCGAAAATCAGCGCCGCCAGGCGGTAGAGATTCATACAGAAAGGCCGGTCACACGACGGGTGTCGAACAACCTGTATTTTCGGTCCGGCGGGCCTAGGAATCCGTTAACGCGAAGGGGTGTCTTCCATGGGATATCCGATGGAGAATTCCGTCACGCGGGGCTTCGCGCCCAGCATTTCCGGGGAATTTGACATCAGTTCTGTATCGCCCATGGCGCCGTCGGGCGGCGTTTCAACCGAGGACGAGAAGCGCACGCTCAGGCTGCAAGCGCTGCCCTCGGGGGTGTCGAGCTTGCCGCCTTCCCAGCCGACCGCAAAGCCGCCATAGTCCCAGCCGAAGCCGGACATCTTGAACGGCTTGCCGTTCAGGGCCTCGACCTCGGCGGCCGAGCTGCCGATCTTCACGCCTTGGGTCGACTGCCACAGCACGTCGGTCTTCCAATAGTTCGAGCCGTCCGGGTCGGCCGCATAGTCGGCCTGCACCTGGATCGTCGCGGGCTTGGTGCGGGCCGCTTCGTCCCACCAGAACACCGTCACCATGCGCGCCGGGTCGTTCGGATAGATCACCGTCGCCTGCGTCTCGACGCCTTCAGCGCCCGGCACGGTCTTGTACTCAACATTCTCGGCGCCGAACGCCTGCTTCAGGCTCGCTTCCGACGCGTCCGTCGCGAACGGTCCCTGGCAATCCAGCATCCGGACCTCGCTGGTCGTCGCGGCGCCGGGTGCGTCGGCGGCGACGGCCGGTAGAACGATCAGGGGCAGCAGGGCAACGACAGGCGAAATGCGCATTACGAATCCTCGAACGGGGACGGCCTTCTCCCGCGTACCCCCGCTTTCGTCAAAGCGGCGAAACGGCGCGGGTCCGATTCAGCTCAGGTTCAGCCGTCTGTAGCTGAGCGCCTCGGCAACATGGCTGCGCGTCGTGACAGCAGAGCCCGCGAGATCCGCGATCGAGCGGGCAACCCGCAGGGCCCGCGTGTAGCCGCGGGCCGACAGGCGCATCTTGTCCGCCGCTTCGACGAGCAGGCTGCGCGCATTGGCCTCCAGCTTGGTGCCCTCGTCCAGCACGTCACCTTCGGCTTCGGCATTGGTGCGGACGCCTGCCCCGGCATAGCGCGCGGTCTGGAGCGCCCGCGCCGCGGCAACCCGAGCTGCGACCTCGGCCGAGCCTTCGCGCGGCGTCGGCAGGCCGAGATCGGCGGCGCTCACCTGGGGCACCTCCACATGGAGGTCGATGCGATCATAAAGCGGCCCCGAGATGCGCGACTGGTAGTCCGCACCGCATCTGGGCGCCCGATTGCACGCGAGGCCCGGATCACCCAAATGCCCGCAGCGGCAGGGGTTCATCGCCGCCACCAACTGGACCCGGCTCGGATAGCGGATATGGGCATTCGCCCGCGCCACCAGCGTTGAGCCGGTCTCGAGCGGCTGGCGCAGCGAGTCGAGCACCTGGCGCTGGAATTCCGGCAGCTCGTCGAGAAACAGCACGCCGAGATGGGCAAGGCTCACCTCGCCCGGCCTCACCCGCAGGCCGCCGCCCGTCAGTGCCGCCATCGAGGCCGAGTGATGCGGCGCGCGGAACGGCCGCCGTCGGCCGATCGCCCCGTCCTTCAACTCGCCTGCCAGGCTTTGGATCATCGAAAGCTCCAGCGCCTCGCGCGCATCGAGCGGCGGCAGGAGGCCGGGCAGGCGGGCGGCCAGCATCGACTTGCCGCTACCCGGTGGACCGATCATCAACAGATTATGCCCGCCGGCGGCGGTTATCTCCAAGGCTCGCTTCGCCGTCTCCTGGCCCTTCACGTCCTTGAGGTCGGGCAACGGTGTCGTGTCCTCGTCGGCCAGCTTCGGCTCGGGTGGCCGGAGTACCGAGACGCCGCGATAATGGTTGATCAGCGCAATCAGGCTCGGCGCCGCGACGATCTCAATCCCGCCCGCCCACGCCGCCTCCGGTCCGCAGCGCTCGGGACAAACCAGCGTCTTTTCCGCCGTCGCCGCCGCGAGCGCCGCCGGCAACACGCCTGCAACCGCCGTCACCTGCCCGTCGAGCGCCAGTTCGCCCAATGCCATTGTGCGCGCGATTTCATCGCGCGGCAGGACGTCCATTGCGGCAAGCAGGCCCATGGCGATGGGGAGATCGTAGTGGCTTCCCTCTTTGGGCAGATCCGCAGGCGCCAGGTTCACAACGACCCGTCTCGGCGGCAGGGCAAGACCGATCGCGTGCAGGGCCGAGCGTACCCGCTCCTGGCTTTCCGCGACGGCCTTGTCGGGCAGACCCACGAGCGTCATCTTGTTGCCGCCGCCAGAAATCTGCACCTGCACGTCCACTTCTCGTGCCTCGATGCCCTCAAAGGCGACAGTGGAAACGCGCGCGACGGTCATGCGCGCGCATGATCACCAACTGCGCGGGTTCGTTGCAAGCGGGCTGTAGCCAGGCGTCACGCCCGATGGAGTCAGACCGGGACAATTGTTATCCTTTGCTTCATGGCCGAAACGGGCAGCGAACGAGCCCTCAAAGTCCTGCGCAGCATGCGCTGGCTGCAGGCGCATGATCCAGCACTGCCCGACGCTTTCCTGGCCGCCGGGCGCCTCGTGAGCGTCGGACCCGGCGGCTGGGCGCACGGCGAAGGCGACATCGAGACCGGTCTCATCTTCGTGATCGAAGGAGCTCTTCAACTCCTGACGCGTGTCCGCGGCGATCGGGAGGTCTTGATTGGCCATGTGGAAGAGGGCGGCACCATTGGCCAGACAGTCCGGTTCGGCGGCGGGCCGCGGCTGGTAACCGCCATTTGCGTCAAGCCAAGCCTGCTCCTGATCGTCTCGGACGCAGCGCTAACGCGATTGTCGCGCGACCGGCCGGACATCTGGCGCGTCGTGACGACTCTGGCCTATGCGCAAATGCGCGCCGTCATCCGTGCCAACGCTGAATTGGTTGCGCTGCCTCCGCGCCAGCGGCTGGCGGCGCGGCTGCTGGCGCTTGCCGCGCCAAAGGGCAGCCGCACGCCGCTCCGTCTTGCCATTGGCCAGCAGTCTCTGGCCGAATTGATCGGGGTTACACGCAAGACGGCAAATGGACTTTTGTCGAGCTTCGCCGCCCAAGGCCTTGTGCGTCTCGGGTACCGAAGCATCGAGCTGCTCGATCTCCGCGGCCTGACACGAATGGCCGAACACTGAGCCTATTTCATTTTCCAAGCCGCGGCTTCAACCGCGTCGCCTGACGCCGAGCGGAGGCTGAACGGGCGCGCCATTCTGCCAGCGCAATGGGGGCCTTTTCGCTGCGCCGGTTGCGCGGATCGGCCATCAGCTCGCGCCGCTGCGCCTGGTCGGTCGCCCTCAACGCCGCAATACCGGTGTCCGCTTCCACCTTGTGCCGAAAGGCCAGCGCCGCGTTCAGCGCGCCACTTTCGATCCTCATGCGAAACAATGCCGTCCGCGCGTTATGCACCTGAAGCCGGCGTGCGACCTCCTGATACTCGATCAGCTTGCGATGGAGCAGCGCCAGCGCATCCTGCAGGAATGCCGTCTCGCCCTCCCGTCCATCTTTCGTGAGTTCGGCCAGACGCTTACGCTTGCGCGCGACTTCCAACTCGAGACAGGCGATCTCATCGTGCAGCGCGTTGGCCTGCACGTTCAGCATCTCCGCGCCGGCGTTCAGAAACGCGACCATGGCCGGCTGGGGGTCGGCCCGCAACGCACGGAGCGCCTCTTGAAGCGCCGCCGATTCCCGCGCGGCCCGCCGGCTACGAATAGCCCACCCGGCAACGGCCCCGACTGTTGCCGCTATACCCGCAATGAGCGGCAGTACGATATCCAACCAATCCGGCGTCATTGCCTATGATGGTGCTCCCCGCCCATCCGACTGCCGCAGGATGATGACTCCAAGTTGCCCAACAATGGCTTAAGGCAGGCCCGGAATTTGGATAGATCAGTGCTCAGGTGGCGCCCAGCCGTGTCTTCCGTCGCAACAGGCGGCTGCGCTGGATCTTGAATCCGACGGCTACCACAATGACGGCAAGCAGACCCGCACCGGCCGCAACGGCTATTCCCGGAGCTTCTGCCAGACCTTCGAGCTGCTCAACCCCCTTGGCCGCCAGCCAGCCGGGCGCCATCAAGGCCGGTGCCCAGACCAATGCCGAAAGCGCGTTTGCCGTGTGGAATTTCCGCTGGTTCATACCCGTAATGCCGGCGACCAGGGGCACAGTGGTCCGCAACGGCCCGAAGAAGCGGCAAACGAACACGCCTGCTGCTGCATAGCGCCGGAACAGGAGGCGACTCCGCGCAACCGTTCGCCGGTAGTTCTTCAGCGGCCAACGATGCAGGAAGCCCGGCCCGAGCCAGCGGCCGGCAAAATAGGAGACGATGAACCCAAGCGCGGCACCGGCCGCGGCGCCCAGCAAGACCGGCCCGCCGTCGATGAAGCCCCCAGCAATCATGCCGCCGAAGGCGATCATCAGCGGTGGTGCCGGGATGAGGATGCCAACCAGCGCCAGGCACTCGACAAACGACAGCAGGCCGACAACCGGCCCGGCCCATGCCCGGTGCGCCGATATGAAGCCGACGATCTGGTCGAGAACATCCAGCATGCGGGCTTTCCTACCCGCGCGGCCTTTCCGCCCCGTTAGTGCCCACGCCGCTTGGCTTCTATCGCATCCCATACCAGCGCAGCAATGTCGGGGCCGCCGAATCGACGGATTTCCCAGATGCCTGTCGGCGACGTGACGTTGATCTCGGTCAGGAAATCTCCGATCACGTCTATGCCGACGAAGATGAGGCCGCGCCTTTGAAGTTCCGGGCCGATCGCGGCGCAGATTTCCTTGTCGCGAGGGGTCAGGTCCACGGGTTCAGGCCGGCCGCCGACATGCATGTTCGACCGCGCCTCGCCCTCAGCCGGCACGCGATTGATGGCGCCGGCCGGCTTGCCGTCGACCAGGATGATGCGCTTGTCGCCCTTGCGCACCTCGGGCAGGTAGCGCTGCACGATCAGCGGTTCGCGCGACAGCTTTTCGAAGGTCTCCAGCAGCGATCCCAGATTCTCGTCCTCCGCACGTATGCGGAACACGCCGGCACCACCATTGCCGTACAGCGGCTTCACGATCACGTCGCCGTGCTCCTCTCGGAACGCCCGGATGGCCGAACGATCATTCGAGATCAGCGTCGGCGGAATCAGTTCAGGCCAAAGCACCGGAAACAGTTTCTCCGGTGCGTCGCGGACGTGGATGGGGTCGTTGACCACCAGTGTCTTCGGATGAATCCGCTGGAGAACATAGGTCGTCGTGAGATACGCCATGTCATAGGGCGGGTCCTGCCGCAGCAGCACGACGTCCATGTCGCTGAGCTCGACGGTAGCTTCGGGCTTGAACGAATAGTGATTGCCCTTCTCATGCCGGACGGTCAGGTGATGGCCACGCGCGAATACGCGGCCGTCCCGGTAAGACAGGTTGCGCGGCTCGTAGTAGAAGAGCTGGTGTCCGCGATCCTGCGCCGCGAGAGCCAGCGCAAAGGTCGAATCGCCGCTGATGTCGATAGCGTGGATCGGATCCATCTGGATCGCGACGTTCAGGCCCATGCGCAGTTCCTCGCTCTAGCCCGCTTCAAATACTCATCGAAGCCCCGTTCCGCCAGCCGAGCCGAACTCTTAGTTCAAGCTCCGCAGCGTGGCCGACAACAGGGCCTGCGCCTGCTGGGCCCAAGGCGCCGAAGGTTCTGCTGCCAGCGCCTTCTGAAGCGCGACCCGCGCCGCATTGGGCCGCTCGATCCGGACATAGGCGTCGCCCAGCTCATAGTGGAATTGCGCCGTGCCGGGCGCCATGCGTGTCAGGCTTTCCAGGGTCAGGGCTGCCCGCACCCAGTCGCCAGCGGCGCGCGAGCGGCTCAGAATATTATTCTGTAGCCGGATCAACGTTCCCCGATCGCTGAGCGCCGCAAGATGCTCCTGTGCGAGAGGGGTGTTGGGCGGCAGCATGCTCTCCAACTCGTCTCCGTCGAGCATCCGGCCGCCGTTGAACGGATCGATCATGACCGACCCGCGAGGCGTTCCGATGCCCACGAGGAAATGCCCCGGAAAATTGATGCCGTGCGCGCTTGCCCCCATCGCTCGGACGGCATGGATGTACAGGATGCCAAGTGCGACGGGCAGGCCGCGCCGGCGGTCGATCACGTAAGCAAGATCGGCATTGCGCCGATCATCATAGGTCGTGCGGTCGCCGTCATAGCCGTAGGTGTCGCGCAGGGTTGCCGTTGCCGCTTCGGCAAGGGCGCGCGCGTCATCGCCGGTACCCCGCAGCCGGCGCGGCGCCTGGTCTGCCAGCTCGGCAAGGTGCGACCGGTAGGGATCGAGCTTCAGATTTGGCCGGGCGATGGCGGCGAGCGCCAGTGCCGAGAGCGCCAGGTCGACGTCTGCGGTGCCGGCCGCGGCCACGATGCCCAGCAGCGCCTGTGGCGTCTCTGTCATGGCCGCCAGGCGTCCGGGAAATGGCGCGGCCAAAAGCGATCCTGCTCGAGGATCACCGCGTCAAACCGCATCGGCCATCCCGTGTAAACCGGCCGGACTTTGAGGAAATGCTCCGCTGCCCTCAGGATTCGATGCTGTTGCTGTGCCGTTATCGCAAGCAGCGCCTCGGCATCCGTCGCCCGCGCCTTGACCTCGACGAATGCCAGCATCCGCCCGCGCCGTGCGACAAGGTCGATCTCGCCCAGGCCAAACGACCTTGCAGGGCGAAAGCGCCGCGCGACGATGCTGTAGCCCTTCAGGCGCAGCAGCCAGGCTGCCCGCGCTTCGGCGACCCGGCCGCGTCCTTCGGCGGCGACGCGCTTGGCATTAGCCATCGTCCTTGAGCTCCAAGGCCCGCGCATACACCTTCCGGCGGGGCAGGCCCAGCGCGCCGGCGACGGCATCCGACGCGTCTTTGAGCCGCATCGATTTCAGGGCCTTTACGAGGACCTCATCCAAATCGCCCGGCGTGGGATGATCGGCCTCCCCGGAGGGTGGGGCAACCACGATGACGCATTCCCCTCTTTGCAGCTTGGCATCGGATTTGGCGGCGACCGCCAGTTCGTCCAGCGTTCCGCGCCTGACTTCCTCGAAGACCTTGGTGATCTCACGGCAGAGCGCTGCGGGGCGCGGCCCGAGTGCGGCGGCCATGTCGTTGAGTGTTTCGACCACGCGATGCGGTGCCTCGAAGAAGACCAACGCTGCGGCTATAGCTTTGACCTCTGCCAACGCCGCCCTGCGCGCAGACGCGCTGGCCGGCAGAAATCCCATGAATAGCGTTCGCCCGGCCGCAATCCCGGCAATCGACAATGCGGCCGTCAGGGCCGAGGGTCCAGGCACCGCGAAGACGGGAATGCCGGCCTCGTGGGCCGCCCGCACAAGATCGACGCCTGGGTCCGACACATGTGGTGTGCCGGCATCCGTCACCAGGGCAACGGCCTCGCCACGATGCAGATGGGCAAGAATCGCGGGCGTCGCGCGGGCCGCATTTTCCTCCCTGTAGGAGACCAGCTTTGCCTTTATGCCATGGATCGCCAGCAGCTTGCCGGTCACCCGTGTGTCCTCGGCCGCGACGATCGCCGCCTGGCGCAGAATCTCCAGTGCCCTCAGCGTGATGTCTTTGGCATTGCCGATAGGGGTCGCGGTCACATAAAGGCCGGATTGCAGGCGCGGTTTACTCGCGCCTGACCCGCCTTTAGCTTCCGCTGAATTATCCGACGAGGACACCGAATGGCTCTCGCACCGTCGCTTGCTGCCGAGGCGTGGAGGGATAGCGGGGTTGCCCGCGCTCTGAAAGCCACGTTTGCGATCATCGCCATACTGGCTCTCGCGCTGCTTCTCGCCGGCTGTGCAGGCTTCGGCAACGGGGGCGACCGCAGCGGTGAGGCCGGTGGTGGCCCCGGAACCGAGGGTCCGGGGGGCCGCACGGCACGGCCAGATGTCAGCCCGCTGGGCCCCGAAGGACCGGCGGCCTATGGTGCGCCGCGACGACCCGGATCGGTCGGAGGCACGCTTCGCATCGGCCTGCTGGTGCCGCAATCCGGTGGCAACAAGGCCCTTGGCGATAACTTCCTCGATGCCGCGCAGCTCGCCATGTTCGACAACCCCGGAGTCGAGCTGATCATCAAGAATACGGCCAACGGTGCGGCCAATGCCGCGCAGTCGGCCATCAACGAAGGGGCCGAGGTCATTGTCGGCCCGGTTTTCGCGGGCGAGGTCGCGGCGGTTCGGGCCGTCGCCGCGCCGCTGGGCGTTCCGGTCTTCACGCTCTCCAGCGACAGTTCCGTCGCCGGCGGCGGCGTCTACCTCATGAGCTTCCCGATGGAGGAAGAGATCCGCACAATCGTGAGCTATGCCGCCTCACGCGACATGGGCCTCTTCGCCGTGATGACGCCGCAGACGACCTATGCGCGCCGGGCGGAATCGGCGTTCAAACGCGATGTAGACGCGATCGGCGGCAAGGTTGTTGCGACGGCGAGCTATACGGCCGGCGGAGTTTCCTACGCCTCGGTCATGCAACTGGACGGGAAGGATTTCGACGCCCTGTTCATTCCGGCGAGCAACAAGGAAGGCTTGCAGGCCATTGCCAGGCTGGTCCGCTTCGGACCGCCGGCTCCACCGCCGCCGAAACCCCTGACGGAAGAGCAGGTGGCTGCGGGCGTTGCCCCGCCGCCCCCGCCGGCGCCCGTGATGCGGGCAGCCATTCCGGATCATGTCCTGCTGGGCACCGGCTCGTGGTACGAGGCTGAGAATGGGTCGTCCGGCGCCCTGGCCCGCGGCTTGTTCGCCGCTCCCGAGCCGTCGGCGGTGGCAAGCTTCGCGGCGCGCTTCCAGGCAAATTTCAACCGCCGCCCGACGCCGAACACCTCGATCGCCTACGATGCCGTGGCCCTGGCCGCCACACTTGCCGGCGGCACGGCCGGCCAGCGCTTCAACCAGAGTGCGATAACCGATCCGAACGGGTTCGAGGGGACGACAGGCATTTTCCGCTTTCTGTCAAATGGCGCGATTCAGCGGGGTCTAGCGGTAATAGAAGCGACCGGCTCGGGGTTTAGCGTTGTTCGCGCCGCTCCCCGTTCCTTCCAGAACGTAGGTTCCTGAACCGGGGGTGTCTCTGAACGGGGGGTTAAGGAGATGCGCGAATATCGGCGTATTCCCCTAACCGGACTGCAAAGGGATCAAGGTTAGGTTGCGTTCAGCCTGCTGGGGGCGGGACGCACGAAGTGTCGGACAGGAACCTAAAGACAGCGACCGCTGCCGAGACTGCGCGGCTGGATCTCGTCGCCGAGACCCTGCCGGTCGGTCGCGCGCAAGTCCCCGTATGGACTGCAGTCATTCTGGGCGCAGCGTCCGGCGCGTTCCCGACTCTCTCCGGAGGTCTCGAACCGCGAGTGATCGCGTGGGCGTGCCTCCAGCTTCTTGTCGCCGGCACGTTTCACGTCGTCGCCAAGCTTTGGCCCCGGGGGAGCGAGCGCGGGCCGCGCGGGATCGAGCGGCAGCACGCATATGTCGCAACATATTTGCTGGCCGGGACCTCATGGGGACTCTTGCCGTGGGCGATGATGCAACCCGGCAATGTCTCGAGCCAGGCATTCGTCGGCGTGATGCTGATCGCTGTGTCGGCCGTCTACAGCGTGCGTGTCTCCACACATCCTTCGACCTATCTTGCGGCGGTCGGGTGCCTCGGCCTCATCTCCACGCCGTCCTTCTTCTTCGGCCATACCGACATGGCGATGGCGCTCTCCATCGGCGCCCCGCTCTGGTACGCCTTTCTCATCGTCACCGGCCTCAATCTCTCGCGCCGGATCAGCGAAATGATCTTCACCCAGATTGACAACGGCCTGCTCGCCGAGAGCTACGCCGTCGCGCGTGACGAGGCGCGCGCTGCGAGCCGTGCCAAGTCCGTCTTCCTGGCCAATATGAGCCACGAACTGCGCACGCCGCTGAACGCCATCATCGGCTTCTCGGACGTGATGAAGAACAGCCTGTTCGGCCCGCTCGACGCGCGCTACCGCGAGTACGCGACGGACATCAACGACTCGGGCGCACATCTTCTGGCCCTCGTGAACGATCTGCTCGACCTCGCGCGTATCGAGGCCGGAAAGATGAGCATCGAACCCCAGCCCTTCGATGTGATCGACGTGTTGCGGCAGGTTCGCCGCACGATCGAAGCGGACGCCGAAGCCAAGGCTCAGACGATCACGCTGAGCCTCGACCCCGCTGTGGAAGAGATCGAGGCCGACAATCGCGCCTTCCGCAAGATCGCGGCCAACTTGGCAATCAATGCCGTCAAGTTCACTCAGGCCGGGGGGGCCATCGAAATCGGCCTGCGGCGCGAAGGCGATGACGCCGTCTTCTGGGTTACGGACAATGGCCCGGGCATCCCGACGGAAAAGCTGGAGACGATCTTCCGCTCCTTCGAGCGCGTCGACGACTCCTACTCTGTAGCCGCCGGAGGCACGGGGCTTGGTCTCGCGCTGGTGCAGGCGTTGGCGGGCTTGCATGGCGGCCTTGCCACGATCACCAGCGAAATAGGCCAGGGAACGACCGTCAGCGTCCGGCTTCCGGGCGCAGCCACGAGCCCTGCTTCAGCCCGACCGGTCGCTCGGGTGGCCTAACCGAAGTCCTGCGCCAAGGCTGCTTTGCTGCCCGGGGATACGACCGCCATGTGGCCATAGTTCGGGTGATCGACGCCCAGAATGACCGTTCGTCGGGCATCGGAAAACGCGGCAACGTCATTGTCCGAAAATCGGAAATGAAAGAAATGCACCGACGACGTCTTGCCTTCGGGCGTCGTTCGTTCGGTGTCGTCGGTTGGCTCGCCCTGGATGCGCCAGCTTTCGCCGGGACCTTGGATTTCGAAGAAGACGTGCTTCTCGATCCCGCCAAGGCGCTTCAGAACCTTGTCACGCCGCGCAGGATCATCGATCTCCAGCATCATTGTAGCGATCAGCTCCCGGCCCTGCGGGATGAGCGGGTTGTACACCGAGAGTTCGTCGTCGATCTGCGCGTCGCCGCCTTTTTCAATGAAGAGCATCTCGTGAACCTGAAGCCACATGGTTTCATAGTTCTCGAAATAGAACGTGGCGAAGGGCCCCACCTCCACACGCCGCAGCTTCTTGGCGGGAATGAGCGCGCTGCGTCTCTCCTTGCGAACGAGGCTATAGTCCGCCATCGACATGATGTCGCCGCGCTCGATGCATCTGTGCCTCGACATGACCTAATCCTTTCGGTCCTGGAGCTACTGCGCAACGCGTGTCGGCAGCCCACGCGCCAAACGCTTGACGCCGTGTTCCGTCATCCCTGGAGGCCGTACGCAGCGGCGAGAAGCTCGATGGGATGCTCAGGAACACGGACGTTGGCCGTTTCGCCTTTGGATCGCGCCAGTTCCTGTGTCCCGGCTACAAGATGACTCGCGGCCAGCGGACAATCGCTGACGAGATGCGCATTGTTGGTCTTGAGGGCGGTACGGAAGGCCGGCGTGCCGACTTTGGTGGCGCAGACCCGGGTCTCCTTCAGCACGCCGAAGGTTCCGCCGTGGCCGGCACAGCGTTCGATGATGTCGACCTTCTGGCCGGGGATCAATCGCAGCATATCGGCGGCTTTCGCCCCGACGTTCTGGGCTCGGGCATGGCAGGCGAGGTGCACCGTAACGCCGCCTTCTATGGGTTTCAGCCCATCAGGCAGGCCGTGCTTCTTGGCGACATCGACGACGTATTCGTCGATGTCGAATGTCGCCTTCGACAAGGCCTTCACGTTCTCATCGCCCGGCACGATCAGAGGCCATTCGAACTTGAACATGAGGCCACACGAGGCCGTGGGCGTGATGACGTCGTAGCCTGCATCGATCAGCGGCCGTAACGCAGCGGCGACGGTTCTTGCCTGTTCCGCTACGCGATCAAGTTCGGCCTGCTCAAGGAAGGGCATGCCACAGCAGCCCGGATAGTCGACCTTCGTTTCGATGCCGAGCTTGTTCAGGACGGCAAGCGCGGCCTCTCCGGTCTCGGGCTTGTTGAAGTTTACGAAACAGGTGGCAAAGAGCACTGCCTTGCGCTTGCCGAAAGCAGGCGCAGCGCTGTTGGGCGCATGCTTCTGCTTACGCGCGCGCTTCATCAGCGTCTTGCCGGCGAACTTCGGCAGTTCCGCATCGCGGTCGATGCCCAGCGTCTTCTCCAGAAGCGGCCGCGTAAGTTTATTCGTCCGCCTGGTGCCCCAATTGGCGAGGGGCGCCACGGCCCCGGCGAGCCGGCCATTGCGGTCCATCTCGGCGAGCTGTCGTGCGGTCCAGTTGGACTCGCCCTTCTTCACCTCGGCGGCGCGCGCGCGCAGCATCAGATGCGGGAAATCGATATTCCATTCATGCGGAGGCACGTAGGGGCACTTCGTCATGAAGCACATGTCGCACAGCGTGCATGCCTCAATGACCGGACCGAACTGGTCCGACTTCACCTCATCGAGCTCACCGGTCGGCGACTCGTCGATCAGATCGAACAGGCGCGGGAAGGACTCGCACAGGTTAAAACAGCGACGGCAGGTATGGCAGAGGTCAAAAACCCGGCGCAGCTCCGCGTCCAGTTGGACGGGGTCCAGCCAGTTGGGATCCTCCCAGGGAATGTTGTGCCGTTCAGGCGCCTTGAGGCTGCCTTCATTCATGGGTGACTCGGACCGGTTGAAGCGCACGCCGGCTAACGTCTCGAAAGCGCAGCCGACGCCAGAGCATTCCGCCGTGGCCGGCACCATGGGCGCCGGCCGACGGCAGCAGCGGCAAACAGCCTAGAGCGTGTCGAGCGCCTTCTGGAAGCGGCCCGCATGGCTCTTTTCGGCCTTTGCCAGCGTCTCGAACCAGTCGGCGATCTCGTCGAATCCTTCCTCACGCGCCGTGCGCGCCATGCCGGGGTACATGTCGGTGTATTCGTGCGTCTCGCCGGCCACCGAAGCCTTCAGGTTGTCGGCGGTGCCGCCGATCTTCAGACCCGTCGCCGGATCACCGACTTCTTCGAGGAACTGAAGATGACCGTGAGCGTGCCCGGTTTCGCCTTCCGCCGTCGAGCGGAACACCGTCGCGACATCGTTGTAGCCTTCGACGTCGGCCTTTTGCGCGAAATAGAGATAGCGACGATTCGCCTGGCTTTCACCGGCAAAGGCCGCCTTGAGATTTTCGTGGGTCTTGGTGTCTGCAAGTCCGCTCATGGTCATCTCCGTATTCCGGCGCACAGTGCCGGTCTGCCTGCCTCATGACGCGGCAAAATTAGAGAGGATACAGGCCTCGTCAAGCACTTAGGGGCAAATTTGAATCGGCTTCAAATTCGCGAATGTCTCGCAGGTTCACTTGGGCCGCAACCGCACGACCAGTTCGACACTTGCAATCTCCTGACCCGCGGGAAGCGGCGGCAGGTTGCCCAACGACACGACATCCGCGGGGATGTCGTGCAGATGGCCCGCAGCGTCGACCATGTGGTGGTGGGGTGCGACGTGGGTATCGAACCAGGTCCGCTCGCCGTCGATCACGACCTCGCGCACCAGTCCTGCCCGCGCAAATGCATTGAGCGCATTGTAGATGGTCCCCTGGGCGACGGCGAAGCCGGTCGCCGCCACCTCTGAAGCCAACATCTCGGCGGAGACGTGGCGCGGCCCCTGACAAAACAGCAGCCACGCGAGGCGAAGCCGCGGGCGCGTCGGGCGCAAGCCCGCATGCCGGAGCAAATGATGGGCCGCAGTCAGGTCCGGCGCGCGCCCGGCGCTCTGCAAGGGATGCATGGCGCAAGTGTCGCGCGATCGTGGCGGAAAGCAATCCCAGCATGCGCGTTGTCTTGCGAGGGGGTTCCGCGGCTGCTACCTCAGCGGATCGGAAAATTCCGCGCCTTTTCGGGCGCATCTGGAACTTGGGACGGATCGATGGGCGAGGGCGGCCTGGCGGCCAATCTGATCAAACGGGCGACGAGCTTCGACTTTCATGCCCTGATCGACTGCGCGAAGGGCAAGCTCTTCGGGGCCGGGAATGCGCAACTTCCGATGCCCCCGATGCTGATGTTCGATCGCATCACTCACATCAGCGACACCGGCGGCGCCCACGGCAAGGGCCAGGTCGTCGCCGAGATGGACGTGAAGCCGGACCTCTGGTTCTTCAAATGCCATTTCGAGGGCGATCCGGTCATGCCGGGCTGTCTCGGCCTCGACGCCCTCTGGCAGATGTGCGGCTTCTTCCTCGGCTGGATGGGCGCCCCCGGCCGTGGCCGCGCACTCAGCGTCGGCGAGGTGAAATTCAGCGACATGGTCCTGCCGGACGCCAAGCTCGTGACTTACATCGTCGACCTGAAGCGCGTGATCCTGCGCAAGCTGGTGGTCGGCGTCGGCGACGGCATCGTGCAGGTCGACGGCAAGACGGCCTTCGAGGTCAAGGATCTGAAAGTGGGCCTGTTCACCACGGGCGGGCCGGCGATCGCCGCGGCGTGACCACAGCCTGCCGCATCAGTTTAGGAAGGGCCTTTCCATGAGACGCGTCGCCGTCACCGGCATGGGCATCGTCTCGTCGCTGGGCAACAACGCACAGGAAGTCACCGCCAGCCTGCACGATGCCCGCTCCGGCATCGTGCGCGCCGACGACTACGCCGCGCTTGGCTTCCGCAGCCAGGTGCACGGCAGCCTGAAGATCGACCTCGATGAAGCCGTTGACCGCCGGGCCCGCCGCTTCATGGGCGACGGCGCCGCTTATGCCTGGATCGCGATGAACCAGGCGATCGCCGATGCGGGGCTCACGCCGGATCTGGTTTCGAACGAACGCACCGGATTGATCGCCGGCTCCGGCGGTCCTTCGACCAGGGCGATCGTCCAGGCGGCCGACACCACGCGCGAACCGGGCAAGGGTCCGAAGCGCGTCGGCCCGTTCGCCGTGCCGAAGGCGATGTCGTCGACGGTCTCGGCCAATCTCTCGACCTGGTTCAAGACCAAGGGCGTCAACTATTCGATCTCGTCGGCCTGCTCGACCTCGGCCAACTGCATCGGCAACGCGGCCGAGATGATCCAGTGGGGCAAGCAGGACATCATGTTCGCCGGCGGCGGCGAGGAGCTGGACTGGACGCTCTCGGTGCTGTTCGACGCAATGGGCGCGATGTCGTCCAAGTACAACGACACGCCCGAGCGGGCTTCGCGCGCCTATGACAAGAACCGCGACGGCTTCGTGATCTCGGGCGGCGGCGGCATCCTGGTTCTCGAAGAACTGGAGCATGCCACGGCACGCGGCGCGAAGATCTATGCCGAGCTCACCGGCTACGGCGCGACGGCGGACGGCGCCGACATGGTCGCCCCGTCCGGTGAAGGTGCGGTGCGCTGCATGCGCATGGCGCTGGAGAAGGTGAAGGGCAAGGTCGACTATATCAACCCGCACGCAACCTCGACGCCGGTCGGCGACATCCCCGAGATCGAAGCGATCCGCAGCGTCTTCGGCGACAACATGCCGCCGATCAGCGCGACGAAATCGCTCTCCGGCCACAGCCAAGGCGCGGCCGGCGTGCACGAAGCGATCTACACGCTGCTGATGATGCAGGGCGGCTTCATCTGCGAGAGCGCCCATATCGAGGAGATCGATCCGGCCGTCGCGAGCGCCAATATCGTCCGCAAGCGGATCGACGGCGCCAGGATCAACACGGCTATGTCGAACAGCTTCGGCTTCGGCGGTACCAACGCCTCGCTCGTGTTCGAGCGCGTGGGGAGCTGAGCATGGCAGCAGTCACGCGCTTCAATCCCGACGCCGTCCACGCGCCGGCCGGTGCGTATAGTCACGCCGGGAAGGTAAAAGCCGGATCGGAGATGCTCTACATCGCCGGCCAGGTGGGCGTAGCGAAGGACGGCACTACGCCGCCGGGAATCGAAGGGCAGACGGAAATCGTCTTCTCCAACATCAAGGCGGTCTTGGAGGCCGGCGGCTTCACGGTCGCCGACCTTGTGAAGATCAATCTCTTCATTGTCGCCAACCAGATCGCCTCCGTTGGCAAGGTGCGTGAAATCCGCGCGCGCCACATGGGCGACGTGAAGCCCGCCTCTACGCTCGTCTACGTCTCCGCGCTGGCCGCTCCCGAGCTTCTCCTCGAAGTCGAGGCGATAGCGGCGAAATGACAGGCAGGAAATAGCCATGGCCGGTGCCAACCAACTTCTGTCCGGCAAGCGCGGCCTGATCATGGGGGTCGCCAACGACCATTCCATCGCATGGGGCATCGCGCAGGCTTGTGCGGCGCAGGGTGCCGAGCTTGCCTTCACCTATCAGGGCGATGCGTTCGGCAAGCGCGTGAAGCCGCTCGCGGCCGAACTCGGCAGCAAGATGTGCCTGCCGGCGGATGTGGAAGACGAGCAGAGCCTCGAAGGCCTCTTCGGCGAACTCGACCGGAGCTGGGGTGGGCTTGACTTCGTCGTCCACTGCATCGCCTTCGCCGACAAGTCCGAGCTGAAGGGTCGCTATGTCGACACGAGCCGGCGCAATTTCGCGCGGGCGCTCGACATCTCGTGCTTCTCGTTCACCGATATCGCGCGCCGCGCTGCGCCGCTGATGAAGAATGGCGGCTCGCTGCTGACGCTCTCCTATATGGGCGCGATCCGGGTGATCCCGAACTACAACGTCATGGGCGTCGCGAAGGCGGCGCTGGAGGCGAGCGTGCGCTATCTGGCGCATGACCTTGGCCCCGACAATATCCGCGTGAACTGCATCTCGGCCGGCCCGATGCGCACACTCGCCGGTTCCGCGATCGGCGATGCGCGGCTGATGTTCAAGTGGAACAAGATGAACGCGCCGATGAAGCGCAACATCGAGCTGGAGCATGTCGGCAATGCCGGGCTCTATCTGCTCAGCGACCTCGCAGCGGGCGTGACCGGCGAGGTCCACTATGTCGACAGCGGCTACAACATCGTCGGCATGCCCTCGACGGCGGACCTGAAGCTGATGGGCCTGCCCGACGAGAATGCCGAGGCGAAGCCGGCAGCCGTCCGCGCTGCCGAATGAGCTACATCCTCTACGGCGACAAGGATTCGGGTTCGTTCACGGCGGAGGCGCTGTTCGCTGAGATCGGCGTGCCTTACGAACTGCGCGGCATCGACCTCGCGAAATACGAGGAGACCGAAGACGCGTTCAAGGCGATCAACCCGGCCGGCAAGCTGCCCACGCTGCTGCTGCCCGACGGCACGGTGGTGACGGAATCGGCGGCGATCCTGCTGACGATCTCAGCGCGCCATGCCGAGGCGAAGCTGTTCCCCGATCTCGCGAGCAGCGACGGCGCCTGGGCGCTGCGCTGGCTGATGTTCATTTCGAACAATATCTACGAGGCGGTCGGGCGCGTTGAATTTCCCAACCGCTACACCTCGAACTATTATGACCGGTCGGCAATCGAGGCTTCGGCGAAATCCGAAATCCGCTGGTTCTGGATGCTGTTCGAGCGCGAACTGGAAGACCGCGGACGACCCGGCCCTTATGCGCTCGGCGGCGACCAGTTTTCGGCGCTCGATATCTACGTCGCGAACATCGCAGCGTGGTTCAACCCGATCGAATGGCGCGCCCCCAACGCGCCGCGCATCGAAGCCATCCGCCGCGCGGTAGCCCAGCGCGCGAAGATCGTACCGGTCTGGGCTCGGCATTTCGATCCGGTCTGATCCCGCATTGGGCGGGCGAGCAGCCAGCAAAAAGGGCGGCCCGAAGGCCGCCCTTTATACGCATCGCCGAAGCGACGAGCTTACTCGGCCGCGGGCTGCTCGCCTTCGCCGGCGGACGCTTCGTCTTCCTTGATCTCGGCGCCGGTCGTCTGGTCGACCATCTTCATCGACAGGCGGACCTTGCCGCGGTCGTCGACGCCCAGCAGCTTCACGAACACCTTGTCGCCTTCCTTCACGACGTCACCGACCTTGGCGACGCGCTTCTTGGAGAGCTGCGAGATGTGGACGAGGCCGTCCTTCGCGCCGAAGAAATTCACGAAAGCGCCGAAGTCCATGATCTTCACGACCTTGCCTTCGTAGATCTCGCCGACCTCGGGCTCCGAGACGATGCCCTTGATCCACTTCTGCGCGGCCTTGATCGAGTCCGCGTTCGGCGAGGCGATCTTGATCGTGCCGTCGTCCTCGATGTCGATCTTCGCGCCGGTCTTCTCGACGATCTCGCGGATCACCTTGCCGCCCGAGCCGATCACTTCGCGGATCTTGTCGGTCGGGATCTTCATCGTCTCGATCCGCGGGGCATTCGGGCCGACTTCCGAGCGGCTGGCCTCGAGGGCCTTCGCCATCTCGCCGAGGATATGCGCGCGGCCGGCCTTCGCCTGTGTCAGCGCCACGCGCATGATCTCTTCGGTTATGCCGGTGATCTTGATGTCCATCTGGAGCGAGGTGATGCCTTCCTCGGTGCCGGCGACCTTGAAGTCCATGTCGCCGAGGTGGTCTTCGTCACCCAGGATGTCCGACAGGACGGCGAAGCGGTCGCCTTCCTTGATCAGGCCCATCGCGATGCCGGCGATCGGACGGCGCAGCGGCACGCCCGCATCCATCAGCGCCAGCGAGGCACCGCAGACCGAGGCCATCGAGGACGAGCCGTTCGACTCGGTGATCTCGGAGACGACACGCAGCGTATAGGGGAAGGATTCTTTCGACGGCAGGATCGGGTGCACCGCGCGCCACGCCAGCTTGCCGTGGCCGACTTCGCGGCGGCCCGTGGCGCCCATGCGGCCCGTCTCGCCCACCGAATACGGGGGGAAGTTGTAGTGCAGCATGAAGCGCTCGTCGTAGCGGCCTTCGAGCGCATCGATCATCTGCTCGTCGTCGCCGGTGCCGAGCGTCGCGACCACGAGGGCCTGCGTTTCGCCGCGGGTGAAGAGCGCCGAACCGTGCGTGCGCGGCAGGACGCCGACTTCGGCAACGATCTGGCGGACGTCGTCGAGCTTGCGGCCGTCGATGCGGTGGCCATCGATCGTGGCGTTGCGCACGATGTCCTGCTCGGCCGCCTTGAACAGCTTCGACAGGACAGCCGGGTTCAGCTTGCCTTCGCCTTCGCCACCGAGAGCCGCGACGACCTTGTCCTTCGCTTTGGCGATCGCTTCGTGGCGCTCGGCCTTACCGCGGATCTGATAGGCGGCACGGAGGTCGGCTTCGACCATCGTCTTGATCTGCGCCTTGACCGCAGACTTGTCCTCGATCTTGAGCTCGCGCGGCTCCTTCGCGGCGGCTTCGGCCAGCGAAATGATCGCGTCGATCACCGGCTGCATCGAGCGATGGCCGAACATCACAGCGCCGAGCATGTCGTCTTCCGACAGCTCCTGCGCTTCCGATTCGACCATGAGTACCGCGTCGGTCGTACCGGCGACGACGAGGTCCAGCTTCGTCCCGGTCTTCACCTGCTCGATCGTCGGGTTCAGCACGAACGCGCCGTCGATGAGGCCGACGCGGGCGGCGCCGATCGGACCCTGGAACGGAACGCCGGAGATCGTCAGCGCGGCCGAAGCGGCGACCAGTGCGACGATGTCGGAGTCGTTCTCGAGGTCATAGGAGAGGACGGTGCAGATAACCTGCGTCTCGTTGAAGAAACCTTCGACGAAGAGCGGGCGGATGGGGCGGTCGATCAGGCGCGAGACCAGCGTCTCCTTCTCGGAAGGGCGGCCTTCGCGCTTGAAAAAGCCGCCGGGTATCTTGCCGGCGGCGTAGGTGCGTTCCTGGTAGTGGACGGTCAGCGGGAAGAAATCGACGCCGGCGCGCGGCTGGCGGTCCGCGACGACGGTGGCGAGGACGGTCGTCTCGCCATAGGTGGCGATCACCGCGCCGTCCGCCTGGCGGGCGACCTTGCCCGTTTCCAGCGTCAGCTTGCGGCCGCCCCACATCAGTTCGCGTTTGTGGATGTTGAACATGCGTTTCGTCTTTCGTTTCAGCAGCGCCGGCCCTGCCGGACGCTCATGCGGTTCGCGCGCTTGCTTCGGATAAACGAAACGGCCGGGCGCGCATCGCCGGCCGTTTCGGGTAGGCAGTTCAGAGGGAGGGCTGGACGCCGATCAACGACGCAGGCCCAGCTTGGCGATGAGGGCCTCATAGCGGCCCCGGTCCTTGTTCTTCAGATAGTCGAGCAGGCTGCGGCGCTGCG
Source organism: Alphaproteobacteria bacterium (assembly GCA_020852655.1). Classification (GTDB taxonomy): domain Bacteria; phylum Pseudomonadota; class Alphaproteobacteria; order Micropepsales; family Micropepsaceae; genus JADZAI01. Next base: position 99,843 of record JADZAI010000028.1, on the reverse strand, counting down.
AGACCATCTTGATCAGGCCGCGGCGCGAGTGGTTGTCCTTCGCGTGCGCCTTGAAGTGGTCCTGAAGGGCGGTGATGCGTTCCGACAGGATCGCGACCTGCACTTCGGGGGAGCCGGTGTCGCCGGCCTTGGTGGCATTGCTCTTGATGACTTCGGCTTTCTTCGCCGCGGTAATCGACATCGTGCGCTCCTTCAAAGTCTAAAGGTTGAACACGCGCAGCGGGTGGAACGCACCGAGCCTAAGCTCGGCAAGCGCCACAGGCCTTCCCGACTGAGCCTTCAAAAGGACGACAGGCGGTTCGTCGCCTGCATCCTTCAAAAGAGCCTCTGCCGTCGCGAAGGCGGGTCCGCGCACCGGGGCAGCCTGTCCGGACCGGATCTTGGCTGCATCCGCCTCGCCGATGGCCAAAGCCGGGATGTCGTCCAGCGCGGTCTCGACGGGGTGTAGGTGCCGTTTGGCGGCGTCGCTATAGCCCAATTCCATCAGGGCTTCTAGGGAAATTGCTGACGCGAGGGTAAACGTCCCGACCCGGGTCCGGCGCAGGGCCGAGACATGGCCGAGCGTGCCCAGCGCCTTGCCTAGGTCACGGACGATGGCGCGGACATAGGTGCCCTTGCCGCAATCCATCTCCAGCTCGGTCTCGTCGGCGGAGGGCGTGCCCACGATCTCGAGGCGCAGGATTTCCGCCTCGCGCGGCTTGAGTTCCACCGTTTCACCCTCGCGCGCGAGGTCATAGGCCCGCTCGCCGGCAACCTTCACGGCCGAATAGGCGGGCGGAGTCTGCATGATGAGGCCGGTGAAGGCGGGCAGCGCCGCCCGGATCGCCGCGACCGAGGGGCGCACATCGCTGGTCCCGATCACCTTGCCCTCGGCATCGTCGGTATCGGTCGCAGCGCCCCAGCGTGCGGTGAAGCGATAGGTCTTCGCTGAGTCCATCGCATAGGGGACGGTCTTGGTCGCTTCGCCGAAGGCGATCGCGAGGACGCCGGTTGCCATCGGGTCCAGCGTACCGGCATGGCCGGCCTTCTGCGCGTTGAACAGCCGCTTGGTGCGCGTGACACAGTCGGTCGAGGTCAAGCCCGGCGGCTTGTCGAGGATGAGCCACCCATCGACCTTCTCGCCCTTCTTCTGGCGGGCCATCTAGTCCTCGTCGCGCGGTTCGAGATCGCGCTGGACCTCGCGCGAGCGCAGGATCTCGTCGATATGCGCGCCCTCGTCGAACGAACGGTCGAGCTCGAAACGCAGCGTCGGCACGACGCGCAGATGGTTCAGCGCATGGCCGAGCTCGCCGCGCACATAGGCCTTCGCCACGTTGAGCGCGGCGACGATCTCTTCCTCCTTCGCGCCGCCCAGGGGCGTCACGAAGAGCGTCGCGTTCTTCAGGTCCGGCGAGATGCGCGCGCCGGTGACGGTGATGACCGCATCCGCCAGCAGCGGCTCGCGCCAATGCGCGCGCGCGAGGATGTCGTGCACGGTGCGGCGGATTTCCTCGGCCACGCGCAACTGGCGCTGCGAGGGGCCGGAGGCGGATTGATGATGGTGACGGGGCACGGGCTCAGACCTCCTGCGCCCGCATCGCTAAGGAAGCAGGCGCCGATCGCGCGGACTAGAGCGTCCGCGCGACCTCCTCCAGCTCGAAGCACTCGATCGTGTCGCCTTCGCGCATGTCCTGGTAGTTCTCGAAGGCCATACCGCATTCGTAGCCCTGCTGCACTTCGCGCACTTCTTCCTTGAAGCGGCGGAGCGTCGACAGGCGGCCTTCGTGGATGACGACCTTGTCGCGGATGAGGCGGACCTTGGCGCCGCGGCGCACCGTGCCTTCGACCACGCGGCAGCCAGCGACCTTGCCGGTCTTCGTGATGTTGAAGACCTGGAGGATCGTTGCGTTGCCGAGGAAGTTCTCGCGCACCACCGGCGACAGCAGGCCGCTCATCGCCGCCTTCACGTCATCGATGATGTTGTAGATGATCGAGTAGTAGCGGATGTCGACGCCGTCGCGCTTCGCCCGCTCGCGGCCTTCCGCATGCGCACGCACGTTGAACGCGATGACCACCGCGCCCGACGCATGTGCCAGCACCACGTCGGATTCGGTGACGCCACCGGTGCCCGATTGCAGGACCTGAACCTGGACCTCGTCGTTGCCGAGGCCTTTGAGAGCTTGCGAAATCGCTTCGACCGAACCCTGCACGTCGCCCTTGATGACGACGGGGAGGATCTTCTTCTCGCCGTCCTTGCGGTCCTTGAGCAGGTCTTCCATCGTCGCGCGGCCCGACGTGCCGGTGCGGGCCTCACGGCGCTTGCGCGTGCGGAAATCCGCGATCTCGCGGGCCCGCGCATCGCTCTCGACAACCACCAGCTCGTCGCCGGCTTCGGGCGTGCCCTGAAGGCCCAGCACCTCGACCGGAAGCGACGGCCCTGCGGCCTGAACCTGCTTGCCGTCGTCGCCGACGAGCGCGCGGACGCGTCCCCACTCGCCGCCGGCAACGACGATGTCGCCGACGCGGATGGTGCCGTTCTGCACGAGAACGGTCGCGACCGGGCCACGGCCCTTGTCGAGCTTGGCCTCGACGATCGCGCCTTCCGCAGCACGGTCGGGATTGGCCTTCAGCTCCAGCACTTCGGCCTGGAGCAGGATGGCTTCCTGGAGCTTGTCGAGACCGGTTTTAGCGAGCGCCGACACTTCGACGGCGATCGTCTCGCCGCCCATGTCTTCGACCACGACTTCGTAGCGCAGCAGCTCGGTCTTCACGCGCGACGGATTGGCGTCGGGCTTATCGACCTTGTTGATCGCCACGATGATCGGAACGCCCGCCGCCTTGGCGTGGGCGATGGCTTCCTCGGTCTGCGGCATGACGCCGTCGTCGGCGGCGACCACCAGCACGACAATGTCGGTGACCTTGGCGCCGCGGGCGCGCATCGCCGTGAACGCGGCGTGGCCGGGCGTGTCGAGGAAGGTGATCTTGTCGCCGCCCGCCGTGGTGATCTGGTAGGCGCCGATATGCTGGGTGATGCCGCCGGCCTCGCCCGCGACCACATTGGTCTGGCGCATGGCGTCGAGCAGCGACGTCTTGCCGTGGTCGACGTGGCCCATGATCGTGACGACCGGGGCGCGCGGCTGGAGCTTGTCTTCGTCGTCCTGCGGGCCCTTGAGGCCTTCGAGAACGTCGGACTCCGCCACGCGCTTCACGACGTGGCCGTATTCCTCGGCGATGAGCTGTGCCGTGTCGGTGTCGAGCGACGTGTTGATCGTCGCCATGACGCCGTTCTTCATCAGCACCTTGATGACGTCGACGGCACGGCGCGCCATGCGGTTGGCGAGCTCCTGCACCGTGATCGCTTCCGGGATCACGATGTCGCGCGGCGCGACGGCAGCGTTCTGGTCGTTGCGGCTCGCGCCTTGGTGCAGGCGGCGCTGCGTCTGGCGGCGCATGGCCGCGAGCGAACGCTGGCGCTCCTCACCATCGGTCGAGGCGGCAGCCGTAACGGTTAGGCGGCCATCGCGGCGCTTGTCGCCGCCACCGCCCGGCTTTGCTGGACGCGCAGGCGCCGGCGGCGGACGGACCGGGCCGCCGCCGGGACGGCGCATGCCGGTCATCGTCGAAGCCTTGCGCTTCGTGTTCTCGTCGTCGAACGCAGCCTGGGTCAGCTTGGTCGGACCGGGGGTCGGGGCGACCGGAATGGTCGGCCGGTTTTCCAGCTCGGCACGGCGCGCGGCTTCCACTTCGGCGCGGCGCCTGGCTTCTTCCTCGGCGGCGTGGCGGGCGTCTTCCTCGGCCTTCCGCTTGGCGGCGGCCTCGGCCTCCTTCTTCAGCCGCGCGTCTTCAGCGGCGCGGCGGCGCTGATCTTCCTCGGCGCGCGCGCGCGCTTCGGCCTCGGCGATGCGGGCGTTACCCAGCGCCTTGGCGCGGGCGGCCTTCTCTTCTTCGGTGAGCGTGCGCAGCACCATGCCCGAGCGCTGCGCCGAAGGCGGCGGCGGACGCGAGGGCGAGGGGGGCGGGCTGACCGGGGGACGCGACGGCTGCGGGCTGCGCGCGGCGGCGGTGGGCGCGGGGGCAGCAGGGGCGACAGCGACTGGCTTCGGGGCCACCGGCGCAGGCGTGGGCGTCCCCGGGCGCACCACCGTGCGCTTCTTCTCAACCACCACCGTGTTGGCGCGGCCGTGGCTGAAGCTCTGCTTGACCGTACCCGTCTCCGTGCCGGGGCGCTTCACACCCAAAGGCGCACGGGGCGGATGCCCTGCATGCAGCGTCTTGCCCGACTGTTCCTTTTGATCCGTCATCAACCGCCTAATTCGTCAAACCTACTTACTCAGCCGGCCAGGATGCGGGCGCCATCGCCCGGAACCCGGCCGTTCGCCCGATCTCTTCGAGAAAGCGCGCATGGAGCCCGCCGGTGCCTGCCGACAGGAGGCAGGCGTGTATCACATTCGCGCCGCCCAAGGCCATGCTCAATTCTGCGGCCGTGAACAGCCCGCAGACCGGCGCCTCGATGCCGATCGCCCGCGCCTTGGCGAGGATGGAGCGCCGGCCGTCGGCCGACCCATCGGACGCCTCGATCAGCACGGCCACACGGGCCCGGCCGATCTCGTGCAGGTCGAGCGCTTCCTTGACCCGTTCGAACCCGTTGACGACGAGACCGGCCCGCCGGGCGATGCCCAGAAGGCCCAGGGTCCGCTTCACCAGAAGGGTTTCGACGAGGGACGGCAGCGCAGCATCGGCCTTCGCCTCGAGCGCCTTGGCGAGTTGGCCCTTCGAAACGGCTTTTGCAATGGTCTTGGCGTTCGCGGTGACCCAGGCGCCGCGCCCGGGCAGCTCGTTGCCGACATCCGGCACGACGGCATCGTCCGGGGCGGCGACGAAGCGCACAAGCTGGTCTTTCGGCAGGCTCGCGCCGGTGACGAGGCAGCGGCGAAGGGGTTCGCCGCCGGCCGTGTCGTGGTCGCCGCCGCGCTGATGGTCGCGCCGCTCGCGCGCGGCTTTCCGGCTCATGCGCTACGCTTCGACCTCTTCTTCTTCTTCCCCGGTGGCTTCGCCGGCTTCCTCTTCCGCCGTCACCCAGCCCGCCATGATGCGGGCCTGCATGACCAGCGCCTCAGCCTCGTCCTTGGTGAAGCCGGTGCCTTCGAGGATGCCCTTCACGTGGAAGCGCTCGCCCTTCTTCATGTCGTCATAGCCGATGAGGTCGTCGGCCGAGCAGCCGGCGACGTCTTCGACCGACTTCACCTCGTTCTCGCCGAACGCGACCATCATCTGCGGCGTGACGCCCGGAATCTCGGCCACCTCGTCGAGCACGCCGAGTTCGCGGCGCTTCGCATCGGCTTCGCGGTTCGCCGCCTCGATCACGTCGAGGGCGCGGCGCTGGAGCTCGGCGCCGGTATCCTCGTCGATGCCGTCGATCGACGAGAGCTCGTGCGGCTCGACATAGGCGAGGTCTTCCAGCGTCGCGAAGCCTTCGGAGGCGAGGAGCTGGGCCAGCACCTCGTCGACATCCAGCGCATCCATGAACATCTGCGTGCGGGCGCGGAATTCCTTCTGACGGCGCTCGGATTCTTCCGCTTCCGTCATGATCTTGATGTCCCAGCCCGTGAGCTGCGAGGCGAGGCGCACATTCTGGCCGCGGCGGCCGATGGCGAGCGAAAGCTGATCCTCCGGCACCACGACATCGATGCGGCCGGCGTCTTCATCGAGCACGACCTTGGCGACTTCGGCCGGCTGGAGCGCGTTGACGATGAACGTCGCCGCATCGCCCGACCACGGGATGATGTCGATCTTCTCGCCCTGGAGTTCCTGCACGACGGCCTGGACGCGGCTGCCGCGCATGCCGACGCAGGCGCCGACCGGATCGATCGAGGAATCCTTGCTGATCACCGCGATCTTGGCGCGGCTGCCGGGATCGCGCGCCACGGCCCGGATCTCGATGATGCCGTCATAGATTTCGGGCACTTCCTGCGCGAACAGCTTCACCATGAACTGGGGATGGGTGCGGCTGAGGAATATCTGCGGCCCGCGCGCTTCGCGGCGCACGTCGTAGAGATAGGCGCGCACGCGGTCGTTCGGGCGGAAGACTTCGCGCGGCAGGCCTTCGTCGCGGCGGATGATCGCCTCGGCACGGCCGAGATCGACGATCACGTTGCCGTATTCCACGCGCTTCACGATGCCGTGGATGATCTCGCCGATGCGGTCCTTGAACTCTTCATACTGACGCTCGCGCTGCGCGTCGCGCACCTTTTGCAGGATGACCTGCTTGCCCGTCTGCGCCGCGATGCGGCCGATGTCCTGCGGGGGCAGCGGATCGAGGATCGTGTCGCCGGCCTGCGCCGCCGGATTGCGGCGCTGCGCGGACTCGACGGAAATCTCGGTCGCGTCGTTCTCGACCTTGTCGACGACCAGCAGCACGCGATGCAGGCGCGCCTCGCCCGTCTTCGTATCCAGCTCGCAGCGGATTTCGCTCGACGTGCCGTAGCGCGAGCGGGCGGCCTTCGCGAGCGCCTCCTCCATCGCGCCGATCACGATCGACTTGTCGATCAGCGCCTCGCGCGCGACCGCGTCGGCGATCTGAAGCAGTTCCAGCTTGTTGGCGCTCACCGCCATGGTTTTTCCTCTTCTTCTCTCTAGTGCTTGGCGCCGTTGCGCCAGGCACGGGATTCCTCGATCAGCTTGTCGGTCAGGACGAGCTTCGCATCGCCGATCGCCGAGAACGGGATCGTCAGCCGCTCGTCGGCGGAAAGCGCCAGGGTCACGCTGTTCGCATCGGCCGAGGCGATGTCGACCGAATAGCGCCGGCGGCCTTGTGTGTCGGGCGACACCAGTTCGATCTTCACCTTGTGCCCGGCATAGCGCGCGAAATCCTTCGGCCGCGTCAGCGGGCGGTCGATGCCGGGCGACGACACTTCGAGGTCGTAATCCTCGGCGATCGGGTCCTCGACATCCAGCATCTCTGAGATCGCCCGCGACAACTGCGCACAATCGTCGACATCCATCGTGCCGTCGGGCCGTTCGGCCATCACCTGCAAGGTCTTGTGCGCGCTGCCGGTCAGGCGCACGCGGACGAGCTCGAACCCTTCGCGTTGTGCGATCGGTTCGATCAGGGCCGTCAGGCGCTCGGACGTGGCCATTCCCGTTGCTCCGCCGGCCAACAAAAAAGGCGGCCCGTTGGGGCCACCTTCCTCTGATCTCGCGATCAGCAGACCGGTTTGTTGGACGGCTATATGCGCCCGAACATAGGAGCAATCAAGAGGCCCGGGATTCAGCGCGGCGTGAGCGAGGCTTCGACAGCCTTCCAGAACGCTCGCCCATCTGCGGTGGCAGCCGTGCTAGCCATCCGGGCAGCGTGGAGATGCGCGCGTTGACCGTGCGACGAGCCCAGTTCGTGAGCTGTGCGGAAAACTTCGCGAATGTCGACGCGATCCGCGCGCTCAAACTCCAGATACGCCAGCACTCGACCCGCCTCCAGCGCTTTGGCCTCATAACGGGTCGAGGGCCAGTCGGCGGGGCGCTGCGTCCAGTCGGCCTTGCACCGCGCCGTCCATACGAAGCCGCGGCCCTCGGTGCGGTTGAAGCGGGCGATCTCGATCAGCGTCCAGCGCACATAATCCGGGATATCCGAGGCGATGCGCAGGCGGCCGCCCGGCGCGAGGACGCGGGCGAGGGCGGCGAGGTTTTCCTGATTCACGAAGCGCCGCTTGTGGTGACGCAGCTTCGGCCAGGGATCGGGGAAGAGGAGGAAGGCGCTGCCGAGGCTCGCATCGGGCAGGCGCTCCAGCACGTCGCGTGCATCGCCGTGGTGGAGGCGCAGATTCGGCGTCTCGCGGGCGGCATCAGCGAGCTTCGCGACGCCGTTGATGAAGGGCTCGGCGCCGATGAAGCCGGTTTCGGGATGGGCCTTCGCCTGGGCGATCAGATGCTCGCCGCCGCCGAAGCCGATCTCCAGCGCGAAGTCCTGCCGGCCCGGAAACAACGCCTTGAGGTCGCCCAGCGCATCGAGGTCGAGCGCGAGGCGCGGCAGTACCGTTTCCAGGGCATCGCGAGCCTGGGCCTTCAGCGGGCGGCCCTGCCGGCGGCCATAGATCAGCCGCCGCTTGCCTTGCGTGGCGGAGCTCAGTTGACCGCCGACTTCAGTGCGTCGACCAGGTCCGTCTTCTCCCATGAGAAGCCGCCGTCGGCCTCGGGCTTGCGGCCGAAATGGCCATAGGCCGCGGTGCGCGCATAGATCGGACGGTTGAGCTTCAGATGCTCGCGGATGGCGCGCGGGCTGGCGCCGCCGACGAGCTCGGGCAGCACCTTCTCCAGCTTCGCCGGGTCGACCTTACCGGTGTCGTGCAGGTCGACATAGAAGCTCAGCGGCTTCGACACGCCGATCGCGTAGCCGATCTGGATCGTGCATTTGTCGGCGAGACCGGCCGCGACGACGTTCTTGGCGAGATAGCGGCTGATATAGGCAGCCGAGCGGTCGACCTTGGTCGGGTCCTTGCCCGAGAACGCGCCGCCGCCATGCGGGGCTGCGCCGCCATAGGTGTCGACGATGATCTTGCGGCCGGTGAGGCCGCAGTCGCCGTCAGGGCCGCCGATCACGAAATTGCCGGTGGGGTTGATGTGCCACTCCGTGTCCTTGGTGATGAAGTCACCGGGCAGGACCTTGAGAATGTAGGGCTTCACGATGTCGGCGACGTCGGCCGGCGTCAGGCCTTCCTTGTGCTGCGTGGAGAGCACGATCGAGGTCGCACGCACCGGCTTGCCGTTCTCGTATTGCAGCGTGACCTGGCTCTTCGCATCGGGCTCAAGGCCCTTCTCGTTGCCGGAGTGGCGCGCGTCGGCGAGAACTTTGAGGATGTTGTGCGAATATTGCAGCGTCGCCGGCATCAGCTCGGGCGTCTCGTTCGTAGCGTAGCCGAACATAATGCCTTGGTCGCCGGCGCCTTCATCCTTGTTGCCGGCGGCGTCGACGCCCATCGCGATGTCGGCGGACTGGGCGTGCAAATGGCATTCGTAATGCGCCGTCGCCCAGTGGAAGCCCGACTGCTCGTAGCCGATGTCCTTCACCGCGGCGCGGATCTTCTCTTCCAGCCCGCCGATCACCTCGCCCGGACCGCGCACTTCGCCGGCGATGATGATGCGCTGCGTGGTGACCAGCGTTTCGCAGGCGACGCGCGCGTAAGGGTCGACGCCGAGGAAGGCGTCAACGACGGTGTCGGAGATACGGTCCGCTACCTTGTCCGGATGGCCTTCGGAGACACTTTCCGACGTGAACAGGTAAGACGACCGCGCCATAGAAAGGCCCCCGAATGTGACCGTGGTGTAAAGAGGAAAGCCGCGCGCCACAGGGGCGCGTGCGGGCGCGCCCTTCTGTCAAACACAGCCTAGGGGGTCAAGTCTGCGCTCAGGGCGCTGCGGCTTCATCTTCCGATGATATGGCGCGTACGAGGTCGAGCACCCGGCGGCGAAGCTTCGTGTTTCCGATCTTCTTGTAGGCCTGGTTCAACGCCAGGCCTTCCTGGCTGACGACGAAATCCATGACGAAGGACTCCTCGCTGTCCTCCGGGAGGCCCTGTGGCCGCGCAACCGGCCGTTCTCCCTCCGCCGGAAGGTCGTCGAAGAAATACTGGACCGGCACTCCAAGGATCTGGGACACCTCGAACAGGCGGCTGGCGCCGATCCGGTTGGCGCCCTTCTCGTATTTTTGAACCTGCTGGAACGTCACCCCCAGCATTTCGCCCAATTTCTCCTGGCTCATGCCGATCAGCATCCGGCGCAGCCTTACGCGCGCGCCGACATGGGCGTCGATGGGGTTCATGGATCTCTTGGGCATTGTGCCGCCTCTTGCCACTTGGCGTCGGCATAGGAATCCGCCCAGATTCCCGGCCAGCGCACTACGGTTCCAACTGACAAATCATCAATGTATCCGGTTTGTAGCTTGATGTATCAGGCCCGTCGACTGCAATATTTCAGAGCCGGAATGGTTCTGAGTTGCAATCGGGCCAAGTAGCAGCCCGGCCAAGGCACCGACAACTAAAGATAGAATAAATATCGAGTGCCCGCACTGGGAAAATACGGTTGCCGGGAAGGGCTGGGGGAGATCGCCATCGATATATTGCGCCGTTTCAAGCCCCGCTGTCTGAAGCACTGCGCCGGTGGCGTCTATCAGCGCGGAGATACCGGTCGTGGCTGCGCGAACCACCGGAAGGCCTTCTTCGATGGCGCGGAACCGGGCGGCCGTCAGGTGCTGGTGAGGTCCGGTCTGCGTTCCAAACCACGAGTCGTCGGTGACGTTGGCCAACCATTTCGGCCGCTGCGCTGCGTCGACCACCTCGCCCGGAAACAATATCTCGTAACAGACGAGCGGCCCTACCGCCGGCAGGGCCGGCAGCTTCAGCGTGCGCAGGCCCGGCCCCGGCGTGAACGCGCCGCCGATCCGGGCGGTCAGGCTGGCAATGCCAAGAGCACGGAAGGCGTCGGGAAACGGCAGATACTCCCCGAACGGTACGAGATGCGCCTTGTCGTAGGCATCGATGACATGGCCTGACGCGTCGATCACCAGCAGCGCATTGTAGAAGCGCGTGGTGCGGTCGTTGCCGATCTCGCGCCGCGCCGAGCCCGCCAGCATGATCTGGCCAGGCCGCATCATGTCGCCGATCGCCGTCATCGCCTCCGTCGCCTCGTCGAGGAAGAAGGGTGTGACGCCCTCCGGCCAGACGAAAATGTCGACGCGGTCCGCGCCCGGCGCCGTCGTGAGTTGCTTGAGCCGCTGCCACAGGCGCCGCACGTAATCGGGACGCCCCTTTTCGCTCTGCGGGTTGTCGGGCTGCACGATGCGGATGCGCGTCGCCGGCTCAGCCGGCAGTGCGGCATAGGCGGCAAGATGCAGTGCCCCATACACCCACGCCGCGGCGAACAGCGCCACCGCCACCGCGAAGGGTGCGAAGCGCAGGATATGGCGGCCTCGAAAGGCCGGCGGGATGGTAAAGCCGAGCAGGAGCGCCAGCAGCGTCAGGCCGTAGACGCCGACCACCGACGCCGCCTCCGCCACCGGAATGTCGATGAAGGCGCTGCCGAACAGGTTCCACGGGAAGCCGGTGAAGATGAAGCTGCGCACGAACTCGATCGCGCCGAAGCTGGCGGCGAGGATCAGCGCGCCCCCCGGGCCACGCCGCGGTACCGCCGCCGCGAGGCCGCAGGCTACGGCATGGAAGAGCGCGAGCCCTGCCGGCAGCAGCGTCACCGCGAACGGCATCATCCAGACCGTGTCGGGATCGACGTAAAAGGCCTCGCCGATCCAGTAGAGCCCGGCGCCGAAATAGCCGAAACCGAAGGCCCAGCCGATCCAGGCGGCGCGCCGGATCCCGCGCGGGCCCCCTGCCACACCGTCGACCAGCACGAACAGTCCGGCAAGGCTGGCGATCAGCACCGGCCACAGATTGAACGGCGCCATGCCGGCGACCGCCGTCAGGCCGGCGAGGAGCGCCAGCCCCATGCGCGCAAGAAGGGTCAAGGCGCTGAGGCCCGTGCCGCTCGAATCATCGCTGGAGTATTAGCCCGGGCCGGCGCCCGGCGCGCCCTCGGCGAGCTCGGGATCGGCGAAGCGGCGGATGCGCACCCGCTTCAGCCGGCGCGGGTCGGCATCCGAAACCTCGAACTCCAGCCCCGACTGGTCGTGGCGGACGATCTCGCCGGTCTGCGGCACACGCCCGGCCAGCGCCGCGACGAGGCCGCCGATCGTCTCCATCTCCGGGCGCTCGCCGCCGATCATGAGTTCGATCCCCGCCGCCTTCTCGAGATCCTCGATGGTGGCACGCGCGTCGGCGTCGAAGCTGCCGTCCTGGCGGAGCTCCAGGTGCGGCTCCTCGTCGGTGTCGTGCTCGTCGTCGATCTCGCCGACGATCTGCTCGACCAGGTCCTCGATCGAGATGATGCCGTCGGTGCCGCCATACTCGTCGATCACCACGGCGAGATGGCTGCGGGCGGCCTGCATCTTCGGGAGCAGGTCCAGCGCCGGCATCGACGGCGTCACGAACATCACGTCGCGCTTGAGCGTCATGAGGTCGAAGCTGGCCCGTGCCTCGGCGCTGGCCATCGCCGGGATCATGTCCTTCAGGTGGATCATGCCGAGCGGTGCATCCAGCGTCTCGCGGAACACCGGCATGCGCGAATGCTGTGCCTCGGCGAAGACCGCCATGACCTGGTCGAAACTCGACGACACCTCGACCGCGACGATGTCGGCGCGCGGCATCATGATGTCGGCAACCTTCAGTTCCCCGAACTTCAGCAGATTGCGCAGCATCGCCCTTTCCTTGGGCGAAAGCTCCGCTTCGGCATCCTCTTCCTCGAGGATGTCCTCGATGGATTCCTTGACGTCGCCTTCCTTGCGGCCGCCCCCCAGAAAGCCGCCCAGCAGCGACATCATGCCGCTGAACCAGGGCTTTCCGGAGGATTCGCGACTGGGGGGCTCCTCGTCGGCGGGCTTCGACGGCGGCTGCGGCGTCGTCTCGCGAGCGGCGTCGCTCATGGCTGGGGTCTGAAACCTCTCGTGTTAGGCATAGGGATCCGCGATGGCGAAGCGCGCCAATATCGCGCGCTCCAGGCTTTCCATCGGCCGGGCCTGCCTTTCGGACAGGTGATCATAGCCCATCAGATGCAAAATCCCATGCGCGATCAGGTGCGCCGCATGATCGGCAAAACGCTTGCCCTGGGCTTCCGCCTCGCCGGCGACGGTCTCCAGGGCCAGGATGATGTCGCCGCCGCCCGCCGGGGAGGGGAAGGACAGCACGTTGGTCGCCTTGTCCTTGCGGCGGAACCGGGCATTCAGCGGCCGGACCGCGGCATCGTCGGCGAAGGCGAGGGCGACCGGGCCCGTCAGCGCCGGCTTTCCGGCCGCCACCGCCATGCCATGTGCCGCGGTCGCCACCTTGCGCGCGAAGGGCGCGAGGCGGGGCACATGGCGGCGCCAGGCCGGCGCGCTGACGACGATGTCGAGCATCAGCTTGGGCTCAGCCGGCATCGGCCCGTTCATAAGCCCGCACGATACGGCCGACGAGGGGATGGCGCACGACATCCTCGGCCCCGAAGCGCTTCATGGTGACCCCGTCGACACCCTCGAGCACCCGTACCGCCTCGTCGAGGCCGGAAAGCTGGCCTCTCGGCAGGTCGCTCTGCGACGGGTCGCCGGTCACCGCCATGCGCGAGCCTTCGCCGAAGCGGGTGAGGAACATGCGCATCTGCATCGGCGTCGCGTTCTGCGCCTCATCGAGGATGATGAAGCTGTGCGCCAGCGTGCGGCCGCGCATGAAGGCGAGCGGCGCGATCTCGATCTCGCCGCTTTCAATGCGCCGCTGGACGTCCTTGGCAGGCATGCAGTCGTGCAGGGCGTCGTAGAGGGGGCGGAGATAGGGGTCGACCTTCTCCTTCATGTCGCCCGGCAGGAAGCCCAGCCGCTCGCCGGCCTCGACCGCGGGGCGCGACAGGATGATGCGCTCCACCTGGCCGGCGGCGAGGAAGGAGGCAGCGGCCGCAACCGCCAGATAGGTCTTGCCGGTACCGGCGGGGCCGAGGCCGAACACCATCTCGTCGCGCAGCAGCGCATCGACATAGTCGGCCTGCGCCCGGCCGCGTGCGGCGATGGTCCGGCGCGGTGTACGGATCACCCCGGACGGTGCGCCGCCGTCGCCCTGGAGCGCGCTGCGGATCGCGGCATCGACATCGGCGAGCGCCAGTTCGCCCGTCAGGTCCAGCCGTGCCTCGAGCGCGCGCAACGCGGCGACCGCCGCATCGGCGTCGTGCGCCGCGCCCGTGACGGTCAGTTGGTTGCCGCGCCGCGCGACGCGCACGTCCAGCTTCTGCTCGAGCCGGACGGCGAAGCGGTCGAGCGGGCCGAGGAGGGCGCCGAGCTTGCGATTGTCGTCGACCACGACGGCCCGATCGACACTGGCCTTCGGCGTCTTTGCCGGCTGGCCGGAACGTCCTCGTGTCATGCGGCCTCGGCGTGCGCTGGGGCCAGGCGGCCGGACAGCGAATTCTGTGACGCCGCCTCTATCTCTACCTCAGCCATTGTGCCGATCAGCTCGGTGGGGCCGTCGACATGGACGGCCTGGAGGAAGGGGCTGCGCCCGCCGACCTGCCCGGCGTGGCGGCCCGGCTTGTCGAACAGCACCTGGATGGTCGTGCCGACGAGGCTGCGGTTGAACCGGGTCTGCTGCGCGATCAGCAGCTCCTGCAACGCCTGGAGCCGCGCGTCCTTCGCGTCCTCTGCGATCTGCTTCGGCATCGCGGCGCCGGGCGTGCCCGGGCGGCGGGAATATTTGAACGAGAAGGCCTGCGCGAACACCGTCTCGCGCACCAGCGCCATCGTCGCCTCGAAATCCGCGTCGGTCTCGCCGGGGAAGCCGACGATGAAGTCCGACGAGAGCTGGAGATCGGCCCGCGCCGCGCGCAGGCGGTCGACAACGCGGCGATAGTCGTCCGCCGTATGCTTGCGGTTCATCGCCGTGAGGACGCGGTCCGAGCCCGACTGCACCGGCAGGTGCAGGAACGGCATCAATTGCGGCACGTCGCGATGGGCGGCGATCAGGTCGTCGTCGACATCGCGCGGATGGCTCGTCGTATAGCGGATGCGACGCAGATCCTCGATCTCGGCGAGCGCCCGGATCAGCCGGCCGAGGCCCCAGGTTCCGCCCGCGGCCGCGCCCCGATAGGCATTCACGTTCTGGCCCAGCAGCGTGATTTCGCGGGCGCCGCCGGCGACCATGCGCCGGGCCTCGTCCAGGATCGCCTGCGCGGGCCGCGAATATTCCGCGCCGCGCGTATAGGGCACGACGCAGAAGGTGCAGAATTTGTCGCAGCCTTCCTGCACGGTCAGGAACTGCGCCACGCCCTGCTGGCCACTTTCGCAGGGCAGGACATCGAACTTGTCGAGTGCGGGGAAGTCGGTATCGAGCGCCCGCCCGGCGCCGCGATGGATTTCGGCGATCATCTGCGGCAGGCGATGATAGGCCTGCGGTCCGACGACGATGTCGACCGAAGGCGCGCGCCGCACGATCTCCTCACCCTCCGCCTGCGCGGTGCAGCCGGCGACGGCGATCATCATGCCGTCCTTGTCGGCCTTCAGCTTCGCCAGCCGGCCGAGTTCCGAGTAGACCTTCTCGCCCGCCTTCTCGCGGATATGGCAGGTGTTGAGGATGACCAGATCCGCAGCCTCAGGCGTTTCGCTGGGCGCATAGCCGAGCGGCTTCAGAACGTCAGCCATGCGCTGGCTGTCATAGACGTTCATCTGGCAGCCATAGGTCTTGATGTAGACCCGACGGGTCACGGTCTTGGTCTTCCTGGAGATCGAAGGGGCGGCTATATGCCCCGAACGGCCGGTTTTGCGCAAATCGGGTCTAGTTTCCCGCGACTTGAGGTGTCTGCGAGGACGCGTTTCAGATCGCGGCCATCCCGTCAGCGACACGCCGACCTAGCCGCGCCCCGCCAGCGAGCGGCTGAGGGATTCCGAGATGATGCGCTCACACTCCACCGTCAGCGCCTTGCGCGAGCCCATCTGTTCCACCGTCATTGACGGGTGAACGGTGATCTCGCAGTCGATGGCGCCGAGACTGAACAGCTCGAGCAGGTGCGGGATCAGGTCCATGTCGCCATACCAGGCGACGAAGGGCCGGTAGTCCCGGTTCATCGGCAGGCCTTGGATCTTGGTGTAGGCGACGCTCATCGGCTGCACGCGGATCGCCTTCTCGCCGCCCTTGCGGTCCTTGATGCGGCCTTCCGCGGCGCTCAGCAGCGCGCTCTTGAACGGCAATACGCGATTGCCGTCGCTCGACGTGCCTTCCGGAAACAGCACGATCGTATCGCCCTGGCCGAGGCGGTCCTTGATGACGTCGCGCTGCTCGGCCGTCTTGGCGCGGCGCTCGCGCTCGACATAGACGGTCTCCTGAAGCCGGGCGAGCAGGCCGAAGAAGGGCCAGGTGTCGACCTGCTTCTTGGCGATCAGGCTGATCGGGCCGACCGTCGAGATCGAGACGATGTCGAGCCACGAGATATGGTTGGAGGCGACGAGCACGCCGCCTCCGCCTTCGATCGCGCCGGTCACCCTGACCCGCATCCCCATGATGCGCGCGACGATGCGGTGATAGCGGAAGGGAATGGATTTCCTGAGCGGCAGCTTCAGCTTCACGAAGACCCACTGGACCGGGATCACCAGCAGCGTCAGCAGGACGAACCCCACCAGCCGCAGGATGCCGCGCGCCTTCTGCATCCGCGTCAGTTCGTTCAGCGCCGGCGTGACGCCATCGACATCGAGTCGGGGGCGGCGTCCCGATGCGGAAAGGGCGGCTTCGCTCACGCCTTCGGCTTCAGGTCGAGCGGACGCCCATAGAGCTCCAGCCGATGATCGATGAGGCGGAAGCCAAGGCGTTCTGCGATGAGATGCTGCAACCGCTCGATCTCTTCATCGCGGAATTCGATCACCTTGCCCGTGGAGAGGTCGATCAGGTGGTCGTGGTGCTCCTCGGGCGCTTCCTCATAGCGCGAACGGCCGTCGCGGAAGTCGTGCCGCTCCAGGATGCCGGCTTCCTCGAACAGCCGCACCGTCCGGTAGACGGTCGCGATGGAGATACGAGGATCGATTGCAGCGGCCCGGCGATGCAATTCTTCGGCATCGGGATGGTCGTGCGCATCGGACAACACGCGCGCGATGACCCGGCGCTGCTCCGTCATGCGCAGGCCCTTGTCCACACACAGTTTTTCTATCCTCAGCGGCATGGGAATTCCTTCGCTGCTCATGCGACGATGCCGGACAGCTCCGCCTGCATCAGGATTGCATCGACTTTGCCGCGATAATAGCGCGGCCGTCGGGAGATGTCGCGAAATCCGAGCGCGCGGTAAAGCGCCATCGCTGCGTGATTGTCGGCCGCGACATCCAGGAACATGGTGGCCGCACCGCGCTGCGCCAGATCAGCGGCGGCACAACGCAGAATGGCTTGCGCAATGCCATTGCGTCGCAAATGCGGTCGCACCCCGACCGACAGCAATTCGCTCTCCGGCGGGACGCAATGGAACAGCGCGAAACCGACATCCTCCCCGTCCCGGCGACCGATGACGCCATAACCGCCCGGCCCCGCCATCAGCACGGCGATCGACTCCACACTCCACGGTTCGTCGAAGCTCAGCGCATGGATTTCGGCGATCACCGGCGCGTCTGTCGCCTCGGCCTGGCGCAGCGCCAGCGCCGTCACGCGCGCACCGCTCGCAGCGGCGGCAGGGGCTTCAGCGGCCCGGGCAGCTTCGCGTCCGGCGCGCGAAGATAGAGCGGGGCCGGTGGCGCACCATCTGGTGCGCGCGCGAGGCCGAGCCGTGCGACCCACGCCGCATCGGGCTGGGTGATGGGCACGACTGTCGCGCCGTTCGCGACGTTCTCCGCCGCCGTTCCTGCGAACACCGGCTCCGTCAGCGACGCTCCCAGCGCAGCAGCATGGGCCAGCGTCAGCAACTGCGGCGGCGTCAGCGCAGTGCCGTCCGCCGCGAAGGCCTGCACATAAGCCTCGCCGCGCCGTGCATCGCTCGCGACCAGGCATGGACGCCCCGGATGCGCGGCGCGCACAGCCGCCGCGATCGCCTCCAGCGTCGTCATGCCCACGCAGGGTACCTTGAGCGCCGTCCGCAGTCCGCGCGCAAAGGCGAGGCCGATGCGCTGGCCGGTGAAGGTGCCAGGCCCTGTCGTCACCGCGATACGCTCCACCTCCGGGAAGGCGCGGCCCGCGATGCGCATGACCTGCTCTGCCATCGGCGCCAGCGCCTCGGCCTGACCGGCTGTCATCGGCGCGAAGGCATGGCCGAGCACCGCGTCACCCGCGATCAGCGCCACCGAGCAGGCGCCCAGTGCGGTATCCAGTCCCAGGCAGATCAAGCGCCGGCCGTCATACGATCTGGCACGCTTCCTCGAACGAGAGGCGCGGCGAGCGGGCGAAAATCTTGCTGGGATCGCCGTAGCCAACATTGCACAGGAAGTTCGACTTGATGTCGGTGCCGGCGAAGAATTCCCTGTCGACACCCGCATTGTCGAAGCCCGACATCGGCCCGCAGTCGAGGCCGAGGGCGCGCGCCGCGATCATGAAATAGGCGCCTTGCAGCGTACCGTTACGGAAGGCCGTCGGTTCGGCGACCGCCGGCGCGCTGAACCAGTTCTTTGCCTCGGGCGCGTGCGGAAACAGGCGCGGAATCTCCTCGTAGAATTTGAGATCGTGGCCGATGATCGCGCAGGCCGGGGCCTGCATCGTCTTTTCCTTGTTGTTGCCCGACAGGAAGGGCTCCAGCCGTTTTTTGCCCTCGGGCGTGCGCACGAAGACGATCCGCGCCGGGCTGCAATTGGCGCTCGTCGGGCCGAACCGCATCAGGTCGTACACCGCCCTCAGCAGCGTCTCCGACACCGGCTTGTCCAACCAGCCGTTCTGCGTCCGTGCCGTGCGGAATATCTGATCCAGCGAAGCGTCGGGCAGCGGGTCGTGCGACATCAGGTCCTCGTAAATGGCGAAGAAACGCGACGCACCGCGGCGCCGTCTCGATCCGGAACCTATTTGCCCCGGATCGCAGATTCCAGCCTTTCAGGCCGAGACCACCGTGTTCACCTCGGGCACGTAGTGCTTCAGCATCTTTTCGATGCCGCCCTTGAGGGTCGCGGTCGAGGACGGGCAGCCGGAACAGGCGCCGCGCATCTTGAGATAGACGGTGCCGGATTCGCTGTCGAAGCCGCGGAAGATGATGTCGCCGCCGTCCTGCGCCACGGCCGGGCGCACGCGGGTCTCGATGATCTCGACGATCTGCTCGACGACGTCCTCGTCCTCTTCCGAGGTAACACCGATCGGGCCGTCTTCATCTTCCGCCGCGGCGGCCGCGCCTTCACCCATCAGGGGCTGGCCCGACTGGAAATGTTCCATGATGGCGCCGAGGATGGGCGGCTTCAGATGCTTCCACTCGCCGTCGGCCTTGGTCACGGCGACGAAATCGGCCCCGAAGAAGACTCGCGTCACGCCTTCCACCTCAAACAGCGCCCGCGCCAGGGGCGAACGGGCGGCGGAGGTCGCGTCCGGGAAGTCGTAGAGCGCGCCCTCGCCGGCCACATCCCGGTTGGGCAGGAACTTCAGGGTCGCCGGATTCGGCGTGGATTCGGTCTGGATGAACATCGCGGGGCTGCTTTGCGGGTTGCAATCTGCCGCCCTATATGGGGCGGCGACGCCGCCGGAAACAACCACAGGCCGATCATGGCCTTTGTCGAAGACCTTCCCGCCTCCCTCAAGGCTCCGACGCCCCAAGCGGCGGCGGCACGCCAGGCGCTGGCCGCCTGGGCGGCCAACCATGGCGGCCACCGGGTCGCGCTGCTCGACCTCGTAACCCAGCTTGGCGAGCATCTGATCGCCGCCGGCCTGCCGGTCTGGCGCGTGACCTGTACCCTCAGCGACTATCACCCCGAGGTCGTCGGCCGTCAGTATAACTGGGTGCGCGACCGCGGGCCGCAGCAGGTCGACCGGCGCTATACGCCGCGCATCAGCGACGCCTATGTCTCGAGCCCCATCCGCGTCATCCGCGATGGCGCCGCGGCGCTCCGCCGCCGGCTGAGGGGACCGGGCATCCAGCATGACTTCCCCGTGCTCGAAGAGCTCGCGACGGAAGGGGCCAGCGACTATGTCGCGATGGCGCTCATCTTCTCCGACGGCACGCGCCACTTCATCGCCTTCGCGACGGACAGGGACGACGGGTTCCGCGACGACGAGCTCGCCTTCCTGGAGTCGCTGCTGCCGCAGCTCTGTCTCCGCATCGAAGTGGAGCACACGCGCCAGCTCGCAGATCAGCTCGTCCGGGTCTATCTGGGCTCCTATGCCGCGCCTCGCGTCATCGGCGGCGAGGTGCGGCGCATCCGCGGCGAGTCGATCGACGCGATCATCCTTGCCGTCGACATGCGCGGCTTCACCCACCTCACCGACACGCTGGATCCGGATGCGGTATTTGCGACGCTGTCCGTCTATTACGACGCGGTGTCGGGGCCGGTGATCGAAGCGGGCGGCGACGTCGTGAAGATGATCGCCGACGGCATCCTCGCGGTCTTCCCGGTCCCGCACGACGCTGATGCCGACATGCGCGCAAGCCTCGCCGATAAGGCAGCCGACGCGGCGAAGCAGGCCGTCGCCTCGCTCGGCGCACTGGCCCCGGAGGACCTGCCCGACGGCGCCTGGCCGCTGCGCGCCGGCTTCGCGTTGCATGCAGGCGAGATCACCTTCGGCAACGTCGGCAGCCGCGCCCGGCTCGACTTCACGCTGATCGGCCCGGCGGTGAACGAGGCCTTCCGTATCGAGGCGCTGACCAAGGAGATCGGCAAGCCGATCCTCCTCTCCGCCCCCTTCGCCGCCCTGGTCCGCGACGACGTTACCTCGCTCGGGTTTCACACGCTGAAGGGCGTGCGCGAGCCGAAGGAGATCTTCACCTTTCGGCCGCGCGCGTAACCGCCTCACGCCACCGCGTCGATCTCCGTCTCCGTCAGCGTACCGGGCACGATCGTCACCGGGATCGGATAGGAGGATGCCGAGGCGCCTGCGACCGCCGCCACCAGAGGCCCCGGCCCCTCGCGGCCCGAGCCGGATGCGAGTACCAGGATCGAAATCGCCGGGTCCTGTTTGATCAGCGCCAGCAGCGCCTCGCGCTTCTTGCCCTCCAGCATCACGACTTCGCTGAGGATGCCGTTGAGGTCGTGCACATATTTCGCGGCCTCGTAGAGCGTCGCTTCCGCTTCGGCCTCGGCCTCCTCGCGCATGAGCTCTTCGACGCCGCGCCAGGTCTGCGTGTCGGGGATCGCCATGATATGCGCTAGGCTGACGACGCCGCCCGTATGCTCGGCGCGCCTTGCCGCGAAGCGCAGCGCGACCTTGGCTTCCGGCGTCTCGTCGACGACGACCAGGAATTTGCGTCTGCGGGTCGCGGCACTCACGGCCGCGACCCTATCGCGAAGGACGCAAGGCTCACAAGAAGCCGACGATGCGCTTGGTCTCGGCCAGGATCGGCGCGGCGATGGCATCGGCGCGCTCCGCACCCCGGCTGAGGATGCGGTCGATCTCGGCCTTGTCCTTCAGCATGTGGTCCATGCGGTCGCGGATCGGCCCGATCGTCGACACCAGCAGCTCGGCCAGCTCGTTCTTGAAGCCGGAGAACTGCGCCCCATCGAACTGGGCCAGCACCTTCTCCTTCTCGGTCCCGGCGAGGGCCGCGTAGATGCCGATCAGGTTCGACGCCTCCGGCCGCGCATCGATCTCGGCCATCGAACCGCCGATCGGTTCGGGATCGGTGCGTGCCTTGCGAATCTTGGTCGCAATCTCGTCGTTCGAATCCTTCAGGTTGATGCGCGACAGGTCCGAAGGCTCCGACTTCGACATCTTGGCCTTGCCGTCGCGCAGGCTCATGACGCGCGGCGTCGGCCCTAGGATCATCGGCTCGGGCTGCGGAAACCAGCCGGGCTCATTCAGGTCGTTGTTGAACTTCTGCGCGATGTCGCGGGCGAGCTCCAGATGCTGCTTCTGGTCTTCGCCGACCGGCACATGCGTCGCCTTGTAGGCAAGGATATCGGCCGCCATCAGCACCGGATAGACATAGAGCCCTGCGCTGGAGCGTTCCTTGTTCTTGCCCGCCTTCTCCTTGAACTGCGTCATGCGGTCGAGCCAGCCGATGCGGGCGATGCAGTTGAAAATCCAGGCAAGCTCGGCATGGGCCGGCACGCGCGACTGGGCGAAGACGATGGACCGCTCGGGGTCGATGCCGCTCGCGATATAGGCGGCTGCGATCTCCCGCGTCTTGTCGGCGAGATCGGGCTCGAACGACGCAGTGATGGCGTGCATGTCCACGACACAGAAGATGCAGGGCATCTCCTCCTGCATCGGCACCCAGTTGCGAATGGCGCCGAGATAATTGCCGAGATGGAGATTGCCCGTGGGCTGCACGCCCGAGAAGACGAGCGGTTTGTGCTTTGCGGGTTGCGCGAGGGCGCTGTCCGGCGTTTGGACGGCCGTGTCAGACATGATGGTGTCCTGATGGAGGGGACGAAGCGGCGCTCTATGGCCGAGCGCGCGTCGTCATTCAAGCGATTGGGTGGCTAAGCAGGGGCGCGGCTCAGCGCCGCCATCGCCCGGTCAAGGCGGCGGCCTGCATCGCCAAACGTGGGTCGCGAGGAGGCACCATGGCTGGCCTCATACCAGCCTCCGCGCATGGAGGCCAGCCGGCTGGCCAGGGCCGCGCCCGAGGTGGAATATCGGACGGGGCCGCGGAGGGTAATGTGCGGAGCGAATTGCTGGGAACGGGAGCGCTGTGGGCGGCCTTCGCGGCGGCGCTTGTCATTTCGGTCCGCGACCCGTGCCATCGCGCACGGGCGCATGGCGCTCTGCCCATGTTCCTGCTGACGCTTGCCCTTCAGTGCCTGCATTTCGCCGAGGAGTTCTGGACCGGCTTTCAGCGGCGCTTTCCCGAGCGTCTGGGATTGGCACCGTGGACGGACACGTTCTTCGTCACGTTCAACACGGCGTGGCTGTGCTTATGGCTGCTGGCGGCGGCTGCGATCAGCGCTGGTCTCCCCTCGCGCCTCGCCGCGGCGGCGGTTTGGTTCCTTGCGTTCGCCGCGGTCGGCAACGGGATCGCGCATCCTGCCCTCGCGATCCTGGCGGGCGGCTATTTTCCTGGGCTGCTTACCGCCCCGTTCCTGGGCCTGGCCGGCTCCGTCTTGCTGGTCCGCCTCATGCGGATGCGCCGATCGTCCTCGATCTCTGGGACGTCGGTCTGACGCTCAGCGCCGTATTCAGGCCGTGCCCCGTTCTCGCCGGAACTGCTCCTTCAGCTCGTCCAGCGTCGTCGCCTTGAGAGCGAAGGCGGCGGCGATGTAGATGGCAAGGCCGCCGAGGCAGAGGACGCCGAGGGCGGCGAACTTCTTCGCCGTGCCGCCGTCGAACCAGGGGTCGACAGGGAAGCGCAAGCCGACCAGCGCGACGCCCATCACCACGCTCGCAACGCCGATGCGCCAAAGCCGGTCAAGCGCGCGGGCGTCCATCTTGAAGAGGCCGCGGGCGTTCAGCGTCCAGGCCAGCAGCGCGCAATTGATCCACGCCGCCACCGCAGTTCCGATCGCGATGCCGACGACGCCGAGCACGAAGAAGAGGCCGACCGCCAGCGCGAGATCGATCACCAGCGTGAGCACCGCGAACTTCATCGGCGTCGCCGTATCCTCGCGCGCGAAGAAGGCGGGGGCCTGCACCTTGTTCAGGATGAAGGCCGGCAGGCCCGCGCCGAACGCGATCAGCACCTGGCCCACCGCCGCCGAGGCGTTGCGGTCGAACGCCCCGCCCTCGAACAGCGCGATCGAGACCGGCGTCGAGATGAGCAGCAGCGCCACCGCGGCCGGCAGCGTCAGCAGCATCGCCAGTTCGATGCCCCGGTTCTGCCAGTAGAGCGCCAGATCCTCACGGCCGCCGCGCACATGCCGCGCCAGCGTGGGCAGCAGCACCACGCCCATCGCCGTGCCGACGATCGACAGCGGAAACTGATAGATGCGGTCGGCGTAGTAGAGGATCGAGGGGCCGCCGTCCTGAAGGCTCGCGACGATGGTCGAGACGAAGATCGAGATCTGGCTCACGCCGCCCGCGATGATGCCCGGCACCATCAGCACGAACATGCGCTTGGCGTCGGCGGAGAGCCGCGGCAGGCGAAGGCGCAGATGGATGCCGGCCCGGCCCATCGCCCACACGAGATAGAAGAACTGCACCGCGCCTGCGGCCGCGCAACCGTAGGCGAGGGCGAGGCCCCATAACGGATCGCCGGGCGCGGGGTGATGAAGTTGCTGCACGACCAGCGCAGCGATCAGCAGCGTGATGTTGAGCAGGCTCTGCACCGCGGTTGCCGCGGCGAAGCGCCCATGCGTGTTGAGGACGCCCGAGTAGAGCGCCACCATCGACATGAACATGAGATAGGGGAATGCGATCTGCGTCATGACCGTCGCCAGCGCGAATTTCGCCGGCTCGTCCGCGAAGCCCGGGGCATAGACCGTCATGATCCACGGCATGGTCAGCATGGCGACCGCCGAGATGGCGAAAAGGATCGGCAGCATCACGCTCTGGATCTCTTCCGCCAGCCGGTCGGCCGCGCCCTTGCCGTCGCCTTCCAGGCGCTTGGCGTACATCGGTACGAAGGCCGAATTCATCGCGCCTTCGCCGAGCAGGCGGCGGAACAGGTTCGGAAAGCGGAACGCGACCGCCCAGGCATCGGCCACCCAGCCGATCCCGATCGCGCGCGCGATCACCATGTCGCGGGCGAAGCCCAGCACACGGCTGACCAATGTCCAGCCACCCACCGTAAAGGCGCCGCGCAGAAGGCTCATGGGGGTTTGCTCGAGGTGATGCTTGCGAGGGGGCCTGGGTCGCGGCGGAATATGCCTACCGAAACCTTAACGATGTGATCATGCCTTGGCCCGCTGCGGGCGCTCCGGCCTGGCGCCGCCGCCGCCCATTGCTTCGAGCAGCTTGCGTTCGACGCCGGCCATCTTGTCCCTGTGGTCCAGTTTCAGCCCGAACAGGTCCTTGACGTAGAACACGTCGACGGCCTGCTCGCCATAGGTCGCGATGACAGCCGAGTGGATCGAGAGCTGCGCCTGATAAAGCGCACGGGTCAAATCGTGCAGCAGGCCGGGCCGGTCGCGCGCGTCGACCTCGATCACGGTGCAGACATTCGAGGCATCGTTGTCGAAGATCACCTGCGGCGTCACCGCGAAGGCCTCGTCGCGCTTCTTCACCTTGCGCGCGTCGATCTGCGCCCGCGCCAGCACCTCGCCCTTGAGCGTGCGAAGCAGCGCGGCCTTCACCCGGTCGAGGCGCGACAGGTCGAAGGCATGGCCCTCGTCGTCCTGCACCCAGAAGACGTCCAGCGCCATGCCGTCCGTCGTCGTGAAGACCTTCGCATCGACCACCGAGGCGCCGGCCACCGCGAAGCCTCCAGCGAGGCGCTGGAACAGGCCCGGATGGTCGCCGGTATAGATCGTGATCTCGGTCACCGCGCGAAACGGATCGGCCCGCGCATCGAGCGACAGAACATCCCCCGACGCATCCGCCTCGCGCATGAAGCGCGCATGCCGCTCATGCATGTCGGCGGGCAAGGTGAGCCAATAGGACGCGTAATGGCGGAAGAGCGCGTGGTCGCGGTCGGCCTGGGTCCAGTCGGAAAGGCGTCCGGCCAGGCCGTCGCGCGCCGACCGCACGCGGGCATTCTGCGACACCTCGATGCGCCCGCCCAGCATCTGCTCCTCGGCGGCGGCATAGAGGTCGCGCAGCAACTGGCCCTTCCAGCCGTTGAAGACGCCAGGCCCCACCGCGCGGATATCGGCGACCGTCAGCACCAGCAGCAGGCGGAGGCGTTCCGGCGTCTGCACGATCTTCACGAAGTCGTCGATCGTCTTGGGGTCCGCGAGATCGCGCTTCTGCGCCACGTCGCTCATCAGCAAATGATGGCGCACCAGCCAGGCGGCGATCTCGGTCTCCTCGGCCGAAAGCCCCAGGCGCGGGCCCAGCTCCTGCGCGATCTCCTCGCCTTCCTCCGAATGGTCCCGCTCGGTGCCCTTGGCGATGTCGTGCAGCAGCATCGCGACATACAGCGCCTCGCGATGCTTGATCTTCGGAAAGATCTGCGCCGCCAGCGGGTGGTCCGCCTTCAGCAGCCCGCGCTCGATCTGCGAGACGCTGCCGATGGCCCGCAGCAGATGCTCATCCACCGTGAAGTGGTGATACATGTTGAACTGCATCAGCGCGACGATGCGCCCGAACGCCGGCACGAACCGTCCGAACACGCCGCATTCGTTCATCCAGCGCAGCACCGTTTCGGGATCGCGCTTGGAGCTCAGCACCGAAAGGAACAGCCGGTTCGCCTCCGGGTCCGCCCGCAGCGCGTCGTCGATCAGGTTCAGCGAGCGCGTCGCGGCCTTCAGCGCGTTGGGGTGGATATGCACCGCCTTCTGGTCTGCCAGGGCGAACAGCCGCAACAAATTCACCGGATCGCGCGGGAAGACGCCGTCCTCGGCGCAGAGCCGCCCGCCCTCGATGAAGAAACCCGGCGCCACGGCCTGCTTGCGCGGGCCGAAGCCCAGCAGCTTGCCGAATCCCGGCGCCCGCTTGCGGTTCTGGTCTTCCAGCACAGCGCAGAAGATGCGGGTCAGGTCGCCGACGTCCTTCGCCGTCAGGAAGTAGTCCTTCATGAAGGCTTCGATCGCGGCGTTGCCGTCGCTGCCATAACCCATCAGGGCCGACATATCGCGCTGCACGTCGAAGCTGAGGCGCTCTTCCGGCCGGCCCGTGAGGAAGTGGAGGTGGCAGCGCACCGTCCAGAGGAATTCCTCCGCGCGGGCGAAGGTTGCCAGCTCCTCGGCGGTGAAGACGCCGCGTCCGATCAGCTCGGCGACGTCCTCCACCCGGTAGAGATATTTGGCGATCCAGAAGAGCGTGTTGAGATCGCGCAGGCCGCCCTTGCCGTCCTTGACGTTCGGTTCGACCAGATAGCGGCTCTCGCCGCTGCGGCGGTGGCGCTCGTCGCGTTCGGCGAGCTTCGCGTCGACGAAATCCTGCCCGCCCTGCGCGGCGATCTCCTTGTCGAAGCGGCTCTTCATCTGCTCGCAGAGACTGGCCTCGCCCCACAGGAAGCGTGCTTCCAGGATAGACGTTCGGATTGTCATGTCCGCCTTCGACAGGCGGATGCACTCGTCGACATTGCGCGTCGCGTGGCCGACCTTCAGGCGGAGGTCCCACAGCGTATAGAGCATGAACTCGACGACGCTCTCGCCCCACGCCGTCTGCTTCCAGGGGAGCAGGAACAGAAGATCGATGTCCGAGCCCGGCGCCAGCGCCCCGCGGCCATAGCCCCCCACGGCCACCACCGCGATGCGTTCCGAGGTCGAGGGGTTCTGCGCGTAATAGACGTGTTTGACGGTGAAATCGTAGAGCGCCGCGATCACCTCATCCATGACCCGGCTCAGCAGCCGGGCGGCCGCGAGGCCCGAGCGGCGCTGGCGCAGAACCTCGCGCGACCGCTCGCGGCCCTCCGCCATGGCCTGCTTCAGGATGTCGACCGCCACCCGGCGCAGGGCGTCGGTCCCATGCGCCGTTCGCGCCGCCGCCGTCAGCTCTTGCCGCAGGGCGACCCCATCGATCGGCGCAGGATCAGGCTCGGTAAGCGCGCGGGCAGGGGAATCCATGGCGGCCAGAATAGCGAGGACGGCGCAAGAAACCTATGGAGCCTGCCCCGAAAAGGTTCCGCCGCCCGGCCGAGGCAGCGGCGGAACCTGGACGGCGGCTCAGGCGAACGACTCCGTCATCGCCGAATAGACCAGCGTCCGGAGGTCGCGGCGCAGCGTCAGGCGGGCGTCGCTGCCCATCACCTGGGTGAAGAACACGACCGCCAGGTCCTCCTTCGGGTCGACCCAGAAGGCAGTCGAGGCGGCGCCGCCCCAGAAGAACTCGCCCGTCGTGCCGGGCAGGCGGGTCTTGGCGACGTTCATGTTCACGCCGCAGCAGATGGAGAAGCCGATGCCGTTATAGCCGGTCTCGCTGAACTGGGTCGCGGGCGGCGCCATCTCGGCCATCTCGCGCCCGCCCTCCAGATGGTTCAGGCTGAAGAGCTGCACGCTCTTCGGGCTCAGGATCTGCACGCCGTCCAGCGTGCCCTTGCCCAGGAACATGCGGCAGAAGCGCATATAGTCGCCGATCGTCGAGACGAGCCCGCCGCCGCCCGATTCGAGGCCAGGGGGAACGCCGTAGGTCGTCTTCTTCGCGTCGTCCTGGATCTTGATGCCCTTGCCGTTGGCGTTCGGCTGGTAGCACGAGGCGAAGCGGGCGATCTTGTCCTCCGGCACGAAGAAGGCCGTGTCGTTCATGCCGAGCGGCTCGAACAGGCGGGTGCGGAGGAATTCGCCGAATTTCTGGCCGGACAGTTTTTCGACCAGGTAGCCGATCACGTCCATGCCGATCGAGTAGTTCCACTGCGTGCCCGGCGAGAACTCCAGCGGCAGGCGCGAGAGGTCGTCGACCATCTGCGCCAGGCCGCCTTCGGTCTTGAATTCGGCGATCGTGCCCCGGCGATAGGCGGCGTCCACCGCCGTGCGCATCAGGAAGCCATAGGTGAGGCCGGCGGTATGGGTCGCAAGGTCGATCACCTTCATCCGGCGCTGCGGTCGGGTGGTGACGAATTGCTGCGGCGTGTCGGGCAGAAGGGTCGGCATGCCCGAGGCATAGACGCCCAGATTCTTCCATTCGGGGATATGGGTGTGGACGTCGTCGTCGAGGCCCAGCTTGCCTTCCTCGACCAGCATCATCAGCGCCACGCCGGTGATCGGCTTCGACATCGAATAGATGCGCGAGATGGTGTCGTCGGCGATGCGGGTGCCGCGCTCGAGATCGGCATGCCCGGCCTGGCCGAAATGGGCGAGATGGCCCTTGCGCCAGATCTGCGTCTGCACGAAGGGCAGCATGCCGCTGTCGACATAGCGCTCCTTCATCACCTTATCGAGCAGCTCCAGCCGCTTCGCCGAAAACCCCACCGATTCCGCCCGCGCCATGTTTCCTCCCGCATTTCTTGGATCGCGATGACAATGCGTCAGCGTTTCACGGGAGGCCGCCCGCGTGCAAGAGCGCCAGGGCGACGCCGGGATTGCGCCCGCCGCATCTTCCCGCTCGCGTGAAAGCAGCAGGGAGTCTGTCCTACGGCCGACCCTTCGCCCCGCGACCGGCGGGGAGAAGTCCCTCGGCGAAGCCGAGGGGATGAGGGGCCGGCGCGTGTCTGCGCGCCATGACTCAAGGCTCCAGCCGCTTCTCCAGGAGAACCGTCACGATCCGCTCCGGGTCGTACTCGACATCCGGATAGCGATCGACCTCCTCGAACCCGAGCGCCGCATACAACGCCTGACTTGCCACATTGAACGTGTCGGTCTCCAGCCGCAGGCGCATTTGACCTGCCGCGCGGGCCGTCGTCTCCGCCGCCGCCATCAGCGCCCGCCCGACCCCGCGCCGCCGCATCGTCGCCGCGATATGCAGCGCATGTACGAAGCCGTCCTCCGCATGCACGAATCCCGCGACGATCCCATCCACCTCGGCCACCACAAACGCCGCGCCCTTCGCGCGCACATACCCCTCTGCCCGCCCCTCCGGCCCATACGCCGCCACGCGTTCGGCCGACATCTGCGGCGCCCAGGTATCCCGAAACGTCCCCACGAGGATCGCAACAAGCGCCGGTGCATCGGCAGGCACGGCAGGGCGAAGGAGGATCGGCATATGTCCAGACTACCCGAGTCTAGCCCTTACCGGCACGCGGTTCGCATCGACGGCAGGTGTCAGCGCCTAGCGGTAATGTGCGTCCAGCGCCATCACGGCGTCCTGTCCTTCGAGCCCGAACGCCCGGATCAGCGTTTCGCGCACAGCCGCCGTATGAAGCCGCGCATCGGCGTAGAGCATGAACCGGACGGCCGCCGCATCGAAGACGACGCGCCCGCGGGGCCAGCTATCGTGCTCGCTCGACAGAATCGCCACCGGCAGCCCCTCCGAGGCCAGCCCTCCCGCGCCCAGCCGTTGCCAGCGTTGCCACTGCTCGTAGTGCCCATCGGAATGCGTAAGGCAGTCACCATACAGCTCGGCCTCGCTCAGCTTCGTTCGCGCCACCAAGAGCCTGTCTTCGACCACCCAAAATATGCCGACGCACCGCCAGATGGTCTGCGGCAGTGTCATCGGCGCGATCGTCAGCGGAAGCGAGCGAGCGCTCTTGGCAGCAACCCGCCGCATCATCGCGGCACTATAGCTGTCTCCCGCTTCTGCCATCGCCCCACGGCGCGCGGCATCATCCTTCCCGTCCGAGGAACGCGTCATGCGATTTCGGCGGCCTCGCCGTCGCTCAGCCGCCGGATCGGAGGAAAGCCGTCCGGCGCCGAGTCCCAGGCAACGCCATGGATCGGCACGAGGCATCGCGGATTCAGCGCCGCCGCGAAGGCGCGCAGATCGGCGGTCGCGGCATGTCCGCTGGTGTGGATGTGGCGCGCGCAGGCGGCGCCGCCGTCAAACCAGACCTGGAGCGCCGCGCCGTCCTTCTCCTTCAGATAGCCGCGCCACATCGACCAGCACCACGCATCGTCCGCATCCGGAACAACGCCGGCGGGCGCGAAGGCGCGCATCAGCGAAGGCCGCACCATGATCGCCCATTGGCCCGGTGCCGCCACCAGCTCGCGCGCCGCAATGCCATGCTGCGCCATGCGATCGACGAAGGCGCCCTCACCCTTGCTGCGATACAGCCGCGCGAAGGCGCGCGTCACGACCACCTTGAGGCCGTTCCAGCCCGGTCGGGGCAGCCGGCCGAACGCCGCCAGGCGCTCCAGCACCTCGGCCGTATAGAGATCGATGACCAGCGTCCGCCCCGTCTTCAGGCAGGCGCGATACAGCGTGACCGTGCGGTCGATATTCTGCGCCGACCAGGCGACGAACACACGCCCCTTCGTTTCCTGCAACAGATCGACGAAATCATCCTCAAGATCGCTCTCGGTCACGCAGGGCTTGTCGCTGCCGATATTCGTCCCCTCCATCAGCAGCACGTCGATACCGGGCGGCGGGTTCTCCATGAGCCGCTGCACCAGCGCGGATTTGCGCCCATGCATGCGGAAGTCTCCGGAATAGAAGACGCGCTTCCCGCCCGCCTCGATCAGCAGCATGTGCGCATCGAAGGCCGAATGATCGGTCAGGAACGGCGTCACGGCGAATGCGCCGATCCGCTGGCTGACGCCGCTCTTCCATGTCTGGAATTGGCGTTCGAGCGGCTTGCCGAAGATGCCTGTCGTCAGGCGGATCAGATGCTGCGTCGGCTCGCCCGAAAACACCGGCCAATGCGGAGGCGCTTCCTCCAGCAGCCCGTAATGATCCTGATGCGGATGCGAGATCAGCACCCCATCCAGCGGCGCATCCAGATCCAGCGTCGCCGGCATCAACCCTTTCGCTTCGCGCGGCGCCTCCAGCGGCCGCCCGACATCCAATAGGATGCGCGACCCGCCGCAGGCGAGTTCAATGCAATTGCCGCCGATTTCGTGCGCGGAGCGGTGGATGGTGAGCTTCAAGAGCGTTTCTTCGTTCGCGTCAGCGCAGCTTGTTCAAAGCAGTACGGCTCGTCGCGCGCGATCCTCGCCACTTCAAATGTCGTCGAGGGATTTCCATTCAGTTTCTCGAGTCCGCTGCTCAGCAGATCAATCAACGGCTTGTCGCAGAGCAGGGGATGAATTTTGTGACCAAGCAGTACTGCTCGAATACGAGTAACTCTCGTCAGCGCTTCCGACTCAATGGACCAAGGCTTGGGGGCGTCTGCGAACTTGAAGCGACCGCGGATTACATCGCGCATGAAGGCAACATAAAACAGCAGCTCGGCAAGAGACCCGACTGAGATGTTGTTGCCCGCCTTCAGCTCAAACAGCGTCAACTGCGTGTCGGTCAATGCAAAAAGATCGATAGCGCTCTTGCCGCCCGTAAAGATGCGATCGTGATGGCCGATGCGGTCGCCGAACAGCCCGACGGGAAACTGCCGATCTATGACGGCGCCGCCAAGATCGAAGTACGCTCTCAATTCGGCGGAGTCCTTGAGGCCAAGCTCCAGCTGTCGTTCCCTGTCGCGCCGCGCCTCTCTCTTATCGATCGGAGCGTCAGGAACGCGCAGCCCCGGCCAGTTGACCAGGAAGCGAGTAGCTGACCCCGGCGCGGTGGCTCGATCACGCAAAGCATCGACGTCCTCGATATCGAACCATTCGCCAAACATCTCGCGGAAGAAGGCGACGCGATAGAGGAACCGCTGATAGTGACATCTTTCTGTATGTGTCGATCCGGGCGGTGGAGGACTCCAGGACAAGGTGACACGAACACCAAACCAGCGATGCAACACCAGCGCCCAGCCCTCGAACGCCGACGCGTCGGTTTGCATATTCGCTGTGGCGCCCGATTTGAGAACCATCCGAACGCTCTCGTTCGTACCGATGAACTCGACCGATGCAGCGCTTGGAAGCCGGACGCGGCTCGCGTGCTCGTCCGGTTGAGGCGGGCACGTGTCGTTGAAGATGCGATTCAGGCGCCGACTCCAGCCTTCTTCCTGCTTTGCCATCCCCCCACAGCCCCCTCTTTTTTCGATGGCGGACAACCCAGCGCACAAGAGCATCCCGAGATGACAAATGGTGTCATCCCAATAGCCCTCGCGCATTCTTGAGTTATGTTTGCCTGCGCGGCGCCGATGTGGCGGTCAGCGTTCAGGCCGTCCGTCCGGGGCCATGCTTCTCAAGCATCAGCGCGTCCAATTGCGCAAAGCTCATGGCAGCCGTGCTCCAGTTAGTGTTGATCGCGCGCTCGTTATCGAGTGGGCTGTGGTTATCCCAATAGGAACCGAAGATTTTCTCTGCGCCATCCGGCGTCAGGTAGAAAATCCTGTAGCAGGGCTTCTGTCCCGATCCCGTGACGCCGATCCGCACATAGGCATTTCCATGCATTTTAGCGCACTGACCCGCCTTGTGCCGCGTGTTGGCCACGTAGTCGCGCTGGTGTGTAAGCGTCGGCCACACGGTCGCTATCGTTGCGTCGGATGGAAGCGTCATGGATACCCCTTCGGGATTCCTAAGCAAAAGATCAGATAACCAAACGGTCCGCGCTTTCGGCGATAGCGCAGCATCTTTATTCACGTTAGAGGTTGAGAGTTTTTACAGCTTATCCACAGAAATCATCGGGTTAGCGGAATTCAGATAGGTCCGTGCGCGAAATCACACGGATGCCGCCAACCGCTTCAGCTCATACACCAGCTCCAGCGCCTGTTTCGGCGTCAGAGCGTCGGGGTCGGTCGTTTCCAGCCGCGCCAGCGCGGGCGGCAACGCGGACGCCTCCTCCTTTTCCGCCGCCGCGCTGAAGAGGGGCAGGTCGTCGATCAGCGTTGCGGCGCGGCGGCCGGCGTCGCCTTTCTCCAGCGCCCGCAGCACGCTTTCGGCGCGCTTCACCACGGCGGGCGGCAGGCCGGCGAGCTTCGCCACCTGGATGCCGTAGCTGCGGTCGGCCGCGCCCGGCGCCACCTCGTGCAGGAAGACGACGTCGCCCTTCCATTCCTTCACCCGCATGGTGACGCACGAGAGCTGCGGCAGCTTCGCCGCGAGACTCGTCAGTTCATGGTAATGCGTCGCGAACAACGCGCGCGCCCGGTTCACCTCGTGCAGATGCTCGATCGCCCCCCAGGCGATCGAGAGCCCGTCGAAGGTCGCGGTACCGCGGCCGATCTCGTCGAGGATGACAAGCGCCCGCGGCCCCGCCTGGGTCAGGATCGCCGCCGTCTCGACCATCTCCACCATGAAGGTCGAGCGCCCGCGCGCCAGATCGTCGGCCGCCCCCACCCGGCTGAAGATGCGGTCGGCGATGCCGATATGCGCCGACGCCGCCGGCACGAACGAGCCCATCTGCGCGAGGATCGCGATCAGCGCGTTCTGCCTGAGGAAAGTGGATTTGCCCGCCATGTTCGGCCCGGTCACCAGCCACAGCCGCCCGCGGCTCCCGCCCGACAGGTCGCAGTCGTTCGGCGTGAAGGTCTTGCCCTCGCGCTTCAGCGCCGCCTCCACCACCGGATGGCGCCC
Source organism: Alphaproteobacteria bacterium (assembly GCA_020852655.1). Lineage (GTDB taxonomy): Bacteria > Pseudomonadota > Alphaproteobacteria > Micropepsales > Micropepsaceae > JADZAI01. The sequence continues at coordinate 66,191 of JADZAI010000028.1, read as the reverse complement.
GCCCGAAACCGCAAACGCCGCCCCCGCATCGACGCGCGGCCGCACCCACCCCTCGCGTTCGGCGAGATCGGCGAGGGCCGCCGTCGCATCCAGCGCCGCGAGCGCCCCCGCCACGACCGCGATCTCGCCCGCCAGAGCGCGCGCCTCCGCACATAGCCCCTCGAACAGCGCCAGCTCGATCTCCAGCGCCCGCCCGCCGGCTTCCAGGATGCGAGTCGCGAGGTCGGAGAGTTCGCCGGTCGTGAAGCGTGCCGCGTTGGGCAGCGTCTGGCGATGGATGAAGCGCGCCTTCAAGGGTTCGGCGAGCAGCTTCTGCGCATGCACCGACGTCACCTCGACATGATAGCCGACCACGTTGTTGTGGCGGATCTTGAGCGAGCCGATTCCGGTTTCCTCCTTCAGCCGCGCCTCGAGACTGAGGATCACCCGCCGCGCGTCGTCGCGCAGCGCCCGCGCCTCATCCAGCCCGCCATCGGCACCGCTTGCGACAAACCCGCCATCGCGCGCCTGCAACGGCAGGCTCTCGCCCAGCACGGCCGTCAGGCGCGCCGCAAACGCCGTCCGCGCTTCGCCGCCCGCCCCCAGATCGCGCGCCAGCCGCGACAGCTCCTCCGGCAGCGCCGCCTCGCGCCCCAACGCCGCAGTCAGCGCCGACGCCGTCCCCAGCCCTTCGCACAGGCTGCTGAGATCGCGCGGCCCCCCGCGCCCCAGGCTCAGCCGCGAGAGCGCCCGCGCCACGTCCGGGGCCCGCCGCAGCGCCTCGCGCAAGGTGCCCCGCAGCTCGCGTCCTTCGACCAGGTAGGCCACCGCATCCAGCCGCGCATTGATGAGTGCCGCGTCGGTGGACGGGCTCGCCAGCCGGTCGGCCAGCGCCCGCGCCCCCGCCGCGGTGACCGAACGGTCGATCACCGACAGCAGCGAGCCTTCGCGCTCGCCGATGAGCGTCTGCACGATCTCCAGATTGCGCCGCGTCGCCGGGTCGATCTGCACGACGCCCGATTCCGCCTCGCGCACCGGCGGCGACAGGCGTGCCGCGCGGCCCTTCTGCGTCACCGCGATATAGTCGGCCACCGCTCCCGCGGCGGCGATCTCGGCCCGCCCGAACGCCCCGAACCCGTCCAGCGTCGCGACGCCATACAGCCGCTTCAGCGCCGCCTCGCCATTCGCACTGTCGAAGCGCGAGGCCGGCAGCAGCGTCACCCGCGGCCCCAGCTCCTTCACCAACGGCGCGACGACATCGTCAACGACAAGCGCGTCCGACAGCAACAGCTCCGCCGGCTCCAGCCGCGCCAGCGCCGCCGCCAGTTGCCCCGGCAACAGCGGAAACGCCGCGAAAGTCCCGTCGGTCAGATCGGCATAGGCGAGCGCCAGTTCGCCGCCCGCGCGCGCCAGGCAGGCGAGATAATTCCGCCGCCGCGCATCCAGCAGCGAATCCTCGGTGATCGTGCCGGCGGTGACCAGGCGCACCACGTCGCGTGCCACCACCGACTTGCCGCCGCGCTTCTTGGCGACGGAAGCGTCCTCGGTCTGCTCGCAGACCGCGACCTTGAAGCCCTTGCGGATCAGCTTCTCCAGATACGGCTCGGCCCCCACGGCCGGCACGCCGCATAGCGGCACGTCCTTGCCGTTGTGATGGCCGCGCTTGGTCAGCGCGATATCCAGCGCCGGCGCGGCCTTCAGTGCGTCATCGAAGAACAGCTCATAGAAATCCCCCATGCGATAGAACAGCAGCGCATCGGGATAGTCTGCCTTGATGGCGAGATACTGCGCCATCATCGGCGTCAGCTTCTGCTCGGGCGCGGGCGAGGGAGCGGGTGTAGCGGTCACCGGCCCGTCTTAGCCGCGCCGATCCCCCTCGTCACGCGGGGCGCCTTCGCCGGTGCCCCGGTCTTCCGCAATGGCGCGGAGTGTGGTCCGGTTCTGCATGCGCCGTTTGTTTGTCCTCCTTGCCGTCCTCGCAGTCGCCGGCTGCGGCGGTCCTTCCAGCCGCCTTGAGGCCGGACTGGGGCATGTCGAAGCCTTGCCTGCGGAAAACTGGGCCGCCGGCGCCATGGTGGCGGCCGCCAATCCGCACGCGGTCGAGGCCGGGCTGGAGATCCTGCGCAAGGGTGGTTCGGCGGTGGACGCGGCGCTGGCGGTGCAGGCCGTGCTGGGCCTGGTCGAGCCGCAGTCGTCCGGCCTCGGAGGCGGCGCGTTCCTGCTGCACTACGACGCGGCGACCGGAGATGTCACCGCCTATGACGGGCGCGAGATGGCACCGGCGGGGGCGACGCCGGCGCTCTTCCTGAAAGACGGACAGCCGGAGGATTTCGTCGAGGCGGTGCGGAGCGGCCGGTCGGTCGGCGTGCCCGGCGCAGTGGCCGTGCTCATGCTGGCCTATCAGGACCGGAATCACGGGCGACTCGGTGTCGCGGCCGATTTCGAGCCGGCAATGCGGCTGGCGACGGAGGGCTTCCAGGTTTCGCAGCGCATGAACGCGGTGATCGGGATGGTCGCCTCGTTCGGGCCGTTGCCACCCGATGCGGCGTCGTATCTGACGACCGATGGCACGACGCCGCTGCCGGTGGGCTATGTGCTGAAAAATCCCGCCTATGCCGACACGCTGAGGAAGATCAGCGAGCTGGGACTGGCCGGCTTCTATCGCGGGCCGGTGGCGGAGGCGATCGTCGCGGCCGTGCATCGCGGCAACGATCCGGGGTCGCTGACGCTGGACGACCTCGGCGGCTACGAGGCCCGCAAGCTGGAGCCGATCTGCGAGCCATATCGCGTGTATCTGGTGTGCGGCATGGGGCCGCCGTCGTCCGGCGGACTCGGCGTGCTGAACGCGCTCGGGATCCTGTCGCATTTCGACATGGCCAAGGCGGGCAACAGCGCCGAAGGCTGGCACCTGATGATCGAGGCGATGCGTCTCGCCTATGCCGACCGCGACAAATATGCGGCCGACGACCGTTTCGTCGACGTGCCCACGGCCGGGCTGCTCGACGGCACGTATCTGAAGGGCCGCGCGGCGCTGATCCAGGCCGACAAGGCGCTGCCAAACGCCGAGGCCGGCATGCCGCCCGGGGCCGAGAAGCGCGCGTCGGACGAGACCGGCGGCTGGACTGGCACCAGCCATTTCGTCGTCGTCGACAACGCCGGCAACGTCGTCTCCATGACGACGACGGTCGAAGGTCCGTTCGGGTCCGGGCGCATGGCCGCGGGCTTCTTCCTCAACAACCAGCTCACCGATTTCTCCTTCATGCCGACCGGCCCGGACGGCACGCCGGTCGCCAATGCCGTCGCGGCGGGCAAGAAGCCACGCTCGTCGATGGCGCCGACGATCGTCTTCAAGGACGGCAGGTTCCGGCTCGCCGCCGGCTCGCCCGGAGGGAACGCGATCATCGCCTATGTGCTGAAGACGCTGGTCGCGACGCTCGACTGGAACATGACGCCGCAGGACGCCGTGTCGCTGCCCAATGTCGTGGCGCGCGGGCCGGTCATCATCGAGCAGAGCTTCGACCCGGCAATACGCGCGGCACTGGAACGGATGGGACACCAGATCTCCGACGCGCGGGCCGGCGAGGCGTCGGGCCTGCACGCGATCGAGCTCGACGACAGCGGGCATCTCGTCGGCGGGGCGGATCCGCGCCGCGAGGGCCAGGCGCGCGCCCCGTGACCTTCCGCCGCGACCTGCGGCGGTCTATGGAAGTCGCAAAGATGGAGAGAGCGATGAAGACCCTGTTCTGCGCCGCCGCAACCGCGCTGCTGTTCGTTGCGCCGGCGGCCGCCTTCGACAATGCGACCTGCAAGAGCTTCCTGACCGGGACCTGGAACAGCGAAGGCGAGGCCGACATGGGCGACCACAAGATGATGGTGAAGACCCACTCGGTCTACAAAACCGACGGCACCTTCACCGCGACGCAGAGCATGGAGATGCCGGGACAGGCCCCGATGAGCCAAAGCATCAGCGGCGCATGGGACGCGAAGCCCGGACCGACGGCCGGCACCTGCGAAGCCTCGGTCACGGCGAACGAGTTCGGCACGCGCAGCGTCGTGCTGACGGTGGTCGACGAAAACACAGTGAAGGATCCGAACGGCCGCGAGTCGAAGCGCCAGGCGGAGTAGGGCGCTACGCAGCCGCGGCTTCGAGGATCGACGCCGAGGGCCGAATGAAAAAGGCCCGCGGGGCAAACCGCGGGCCTTTCGCTGATCCGACGGTGCGGCGCGTTACCAGATATGGACGCGCTTTTCCGGGGCGATGAACAGCTTGCCGCCGGTGATGTTGAAGGCGGCGTACCAGTCGTCGACATTCGGGACGACGCCGTTGACGCGATACTGCGGCGGGCTGTGCGGGTCGGACATGACCTGGTTGCGCGTCGCTTCGTCGCGATAGATCGAACGCCACACTTGGCCGAAGCCGAGGAAGAAGCGCTGCTCGCCGGTGAAACCGTCCTTCACTTCGGGCGTCTGGCCGTTCAGCGAGATTTCATAGGCCTCGTGCGCGACCTGGATGCCGCCGAGGTCGCCGATATTCTCGCCCATCGTCAACGCGCCGTTCACGTGGATGCCGGGCAGCGGCTCGAACGCGTCATACTGCGCACCCAGCGCCTTGGTGCGCTCGGTGAAGCGGGCGCGATCTTCGTCGGTCCACCAGTTGCGCAGGTTGCCGTTGGCATCGAACTGCGAGCCCTGGTCGTCGAAGCCGTGACCCATCTCATGGCCGATCACCGCGCCGATCGCGCCGTAGTTCACCGCCGGATCCGCCGCCATGTCGAAGAACGGCGCCTGGAGGATCGCGGCCGGGAAGACGATCTCGTTGAACACCGGGTTGTAATAAGCGTTCACCGTTTGCGGCGGCATCAGCCATTCGTCCTTGTCGGTCGGTTGGTCGAGGCGCTGCGCGTTGCGGTTCCACTCATAGACGGCCGAGCGGCGCGCGTTGCCGAGTGCATCGTCCGGCTTCACTTCGAAGGCCGAATAGTCGCGCCACTTGTCGGGGTAGCCGATCTTCACGCGGAATGCGGCGAGCTTCATCAGCGCTTCCTTCTTGGTCGCGTCGCCCATCCAGGCGAGGCCTTCGATGCGCTTCTTGTAGGCGGCGCGCAGATTCTCCACGAGCTGGAGCATCTGGCCCTTGGCCTCAGGCGAGAAGTGCCGCGCGACATAGAGCTCGCCCACCGCTTCGCCGAGCGAACCGCCCAGCGCCGAGATCGCCCGCTTCCAGCGCGGCCGCTGTTCCTTCTGGCCGGACAGCAGCGAATTGAAGGCGAAGGCGGTGTCGTCATAGGCCTTCGGCAGATAGGCCGAATAGGCGTCGAGATAATGGAAGGTCAGGTAGGCCTTCCAGAGATCGACCGGCGTCGCCGCGTAGAGTTTCGAGAGCTTCTGGATCGCGTCGGACTCGTTGACGTTGTAGCGGTCGAAATTCGGGATGCCGAGCGTCTCGGCCGAAACCGCCCAGGGATATTCCGGCGCGAAAGCCGCCAGTTCGGCTCGTGTCTTCGGATTATACATCGCGACCGGATCGCGGCGGCGCGCGATCTCCCAGGAATTCTTCGCGATCTCCGTCTCGAGCGCCAGGATCGCCTCGGCATTCTTCTGCGGATCGGCGTAACCCGCCATCGTCAGCATCTTCGCGGCGTAGGCGACATAGGCCGCGCGGATGTCCTGAAACTGCTTGTCGTCCTTGAGGTAATATTCGCGCTCCGGCAGGCCGAGGCCGCTCTGCGAGACGTCGACGATGTATTTGTTGGGGTCCTTGGAATCGATGCCGGGGCTCATGCCCAGCGGGCCGCCGGGCAGACCGGGCGTCGCCATGATCATGGCGATGTCCTCGAGCGTCTTGGCCTCGGCGATGAGGCCAAGGTCGGCCTTCGCGGGATCGAGACCCTTGGCCTCGATGGCAGCCGTGTCGAGGAAGGCGTTGTAGAAGTCGGCGACCTTCTGGCCGGCGGTGCCCGCTTCGTGCTTCTCCTTGGCGTTCGCCTCGATCGTCTCCTGCACATCGGCTTCCGCCTTGTCGCGCAGCATGACGAAGGAGCCATAGGAGGTCTTGTCGGCCGGGATCTGGGTGTTCTTCATCCAGGTGCCGCCGACATAGCGGAAGAAGTCGTCGCCGGGCTGGATCGAGCTATCCATGCCCGCGAGGTCGAAGCCCCACGCGCCGATGGTCGGCTTGCTGGCTTCGGCGCCGGCCGTTGCGGCGGCCAATACGAGGAAGGACGCGGCCAGCGCCGCGCGGCGGAAGATTTTCATGCAGGTGGGATTTCCCTGAGCGTGGTTTGAGCCACCTGCGCCCGGGGCAGACCCGGAATCAAGTCCGAATTGCATCACAACGATGCGAGTGTCCGGAATCGGACACCAGCCTCGCCGATCAGTTTTTTGGCGCCGCGGGGTCGCCAGCCGTCGCCGCCGCAGCAACGGTGAAAGGCAGGCGTACACGGACGGTCTTGTCGCCCGTGCCGTCGTCGAAATAGCCGCGAATCTCATAGGCACCCGGTTCATCGGGCGCCTTCAGTTCGACCTGACCCGAGGAGGGGCCACCTGTATAGACATAGGTGATGTAGGCGGTGTCCGCTGTTCCGGCCTTGGCAAGCGAGAACCAGTCCCGCTCGTTGCCGGGCATCGACGAATAGGAGACCTTGATCACGCTGCCCGGCACGTAGGAATTGGCGTCCAACGCGCCCACGACCGGCGGCGCCGGCGTCACCTGGAACACCTGCCGGGTGCGGACTTTCTTGTCGCCGGTGGTGTCGTCGAAATAGACGCGAACCTCGTACTCGCCCGGCTGCACCATCGGGCGGATGCTGAGCGTCCCCTCCTTGTTGCCGCCGGTGTATTCGTAGGCGACGTAGGAACTTTCTCCGGCATCCGACTTGGCAACGGAAATCCAGTCGCGCTCGTTGCCCGGCATCCCCTTGTAGCTGACGACGATGCGCTCGCCCTCGGCATAGCTCTCTTTGCCGAGCGCGATCGTGACCGGCTCGGCCGGTGTCACCTTGAAGGGCAGGCTGGCGCGCACGACCGGGGCGCCGCCGTTGACGACATCGGTGCCGTAGAAGAGGCGAAGCTCATAGTCGCCCGGCTTCATCACCGGCTGGAGCGTCAGGGCCTTCGCCGTCGCGCCTTCCGAGCCCTTGCGGGAGACGTAGTCCGTGGGCGCAGACCCGGCGACAGCGATGGCGACATAGTCGCCGTCGTCTCCGGGCAGGTCCGCCACACGGATTTTGATCGGATAGCCGACAGGGTAGCTCGATTTCTCCATGGTCAGCTTGCCCGTCGCGTCGGCGGCCGGCGTTGCCGTCGTGGGGGCCGGTTCGGCTGGTGCCGGTGCGGGCGTCGGAGGCGGCGGGGTAGCGTCCGGCGTCGACGGCGGCGGCGCGTCCGCGACTTCGACGGGCGGCTCGGCCGGCTTGTCGGCGGGCTGCGACGTGACGGTCGAAGGCACCGATGCCGTCGTTGCCGCCGGGGCGGAGACGCCGGCCGAAGGCGCCTTGTCGGCACTGTCGCGAACGAAGGCGAAATAGCCGCCGATGACGAGGAGGACAGCAAGGAGCGCGCCGCCGATGGCGATCATCCGGCCCGAGCCGCTGCGTGACGGCAGTGCCGCCGGCGTGGGCGTGTGGGCCGGGCGGGGCGTCGACTTCGGCGGCGGCGCGATGACGGGGACGGCGCCGGGCCTGATGCCGAAGCCGTCGAGCGCCTTCAGGATAGCCGTTTCCACTTCCTCCTGATTGCGCTCGAAGGCGTCGACCGTGTTGCGCGCCTGGAGCGTCAGCACGAAACGATCGGGCAGATCGTCGGGGAGCTTCAGCGGATCGAGCAGAACGGGGATGATCGGTTTGCCGAGGGTGCGTGCGGTCGAGACTTCTTCCGAACAGCGCTGCGATTCCAGCGAGGCCTTCGAAACGAAGAACAGCAGCGCGCCGCTGGCGCGATATTTCTTCGCGATGATCTCTTCCCACAGCGCGCCGCCGGGGATGTCCTTGTCGAACCAGATGACGAGCCCGCGCGCCTTGAGGCTACTGAGCAGCGCCTCGACCCGGGACTGGTCGGCGCGCGAATACGAGATCGCGGCGTGGATCGGTTCGTCGGCGGCTTGACTCATTTCGCTCTCATGACGAAGCGCCCAGGCGCTTCAGTGAATCCTGGGCGAGCTGTTTGATTTCCTGATCGTCGCTCTGCTCCGCCGCGCGGCGGTAATAGACGATGGCGGCGCCGGTGTTCTTTTCGACGCCGACGCCCTGCTCGAGCGCGCGCGCATAGTTGATCATGGCACGGGGATCGCCGAGTTCGGCGGCGCGGCGGTAATATTCCGTGCCGCGCACATCGTCTTCCGGCACGCCGCGGCCAAGCGCATAGGCGGCGCCGAGACGGTTGAGGGCGGGGGCGTAGTTCTGGTCGGCCGACGCCGTCAGCCACTTGATGCCCTTGACCTCGTCGTAGCCGACGAGTTCGGCGTCGAGATAGAGCGTGCCGAGATAGAATTGGGCGATGGCGCAGCCGGCCTCGGCCGAGCGCGTGTAGGCGGTGACGGCGCCGGGTCCGTCGATGCGGACGCCGCAGCCGCGCTGCTTCAGCCAGCCCTGGTTGAAGACGGCGCGCCAACTGCCCCTGGCGCCGGCCTGTTCGCAGGCGGCATAGGCGGCCGTCATGTTGGCGGTCGTGTCGCCGCCGCCGGTACAGCCTTTGTTGGCCGAAAGGCAGTGCAGGGTCTGCGCGTCGCGGTCGCCGGCATTGGCGGCTTCGACCAGCGCCGGCATGCCTTCCGCGGTCACGCCTTTCGCGAGCAATTGCGGTGCAGAGAGGCTGCACCATTCGGCGTCAGTCACCTGAAGCCGCTCGAGTCCGCCCTTGAAGACGCCGCCGGCAAAGAGCCCGCCGGCCAGCGCCGCGGCGGCAACGACGACACCGAGCCCGGCGAAGAGCCAGCCCCGTCCACCGGCCCGGCGTGCAGCGGGCGGTGCTTCGGCGCGCGGTTTGGCGGCGTTTTCCTGAGCCGGAGGAGCCGCACCGACGGCGGGTGGCGCGCTTCGCATGGTCGGCTCACCCCGGACGCCGAAGGCGGCGAGGGCGCGCATGATGGCGTCGACGGCATCGCCCTCGGCGCCTGGCCAGGCATCGACGGTGTTGCGCGTCTGGAGCGTCAGGACGAGCCGGTCGGGCAGATCGTCCGGCATCCGAACCGGCTCGACGAGCACGGGGATGATCGGCTTGCGCAGCGTGCGGGCTGCCGAGACCTCGTCAAAGCAGCGGTCGCTTTCGAGCGAATCCTTCGAGGCGAAGAAGATCACCGCGCGCGCCCGGCGCATGTTGCGGGTGATCGTCTCCTCCCACAGCGCCCCACCCGGGATGTTCTTGTCGAACCAGACGCGCACGCCGCGCGCCTTCAACGCATCCAGGATCGGCACGACGACGGCCGCGTCGCGCCGCGAATAGGACGCGGCGATGTCGATGTCGTCAGCGGGGATTTCGGTCACGGAAATCTGCTTCTGCGGAGCGACGACAATGACCCGGCGGGCATGGCTTTGGAAAGGGGCGGCATTCAGGCACGCCTGCGCCGGAGATACACGTAAAGCGCGCCGCCGCCGCCGTGCTGCGGCTGGGCCGGGGCGACGGCGGCGATGACGGCGACGAGCGGCGGCGTCGCCAGCCACATCGGTACGAGCCGCTTCAGAGCGCCGACCTCAGGGCCGCCCTTGCCGGTGATGACGAGCACCACACGCTGGCCCCGGTCGCGGGCCTGGCCGAGGAAGCCGATCAAGGCGCGGTGGGCGAGGTCGAGGGTGAGGCCGTGGAGGTCGATGCGGCCTTCGATCTCCAGAGCACCCTTGCGGAAACGGGCGGCCCGTTTGCCGTCGAGGGCCGCCGCAGGGAAGGGGGACGCCGCCTTCCCATGGCGCACCGCCGGCTCGCGCGCGCCGTGCGGCTTCAGCGTCGTCGTGTGGCGCTTCGGCTTATCGACAGTCTTCGGCATCGCCGCCACGGCCGGCGCATGGCTGATCTCGGCCGGGGTTGCCCGACGCGAGCGGCGGGGCTTCACGGTCGCGGCGATACGGTGCCAGAGTTCGTGCTCTTCGGGCGTCAGGCGGCGGGTCATGCCGATTTCGGCCGCAGGAGGACGATGCGGAGGGCGCCGTTGGTGGCGCCGGCGCGGCGTTCGGCTTCAGGCCCCCAGCCGAAGAAATAATCCGCCCGCACAACGCCGCGGATCGCCCCGCCGGTGTCCTGGGCGATCATCAGGCGGCGGACCTCTTCCTGGCCGGTGCCGTCGGCGGCGCCGATCCGGGCGGTGACGAAGAGCGGGACGCCGTAGGGGTAGACGCCGTCATCAACGGCAATGCTGCGGCCCGGCGTCACCGGCACGCCTTCGGCGCCGTCCGGGCCGACTGACGGGTCGGGCAAAGGCTGCTCGCGGAAGAAGACGTAGCTCTCGTTGAGGTTCATGACCTCGGCGGCCTCACCCGGGTGGCTGTCGAGCCAGGCGCGGATCGCCTGCATCGACATGTCGCCGCTGGCGATTTCGCCGCGGGCGATCAGAGCGGCGCCGATGGCAGTATAGGGGCGGCCGTTCTGCGCGGCATAGGCGAGGCGGACCTGTCCGCCCTCGGCCAGCGCGATCCGGCCAGAGCCCTGAATCTGTAGAAAAAAAGCATCGGCGGCCGAGGCAAGATAAAGCAGGGCGGTAGCGCGCCGGCCAAGGCTGCCGGCCTCTATCTCGGCACGGCTTTCGTAAGGCACGAGCATACCGTCGACCACTTTGCCGGACAGGCGCTCGCCGCGGAGGATCGGGCGGAAGGCGACCGGGTCGGCGGTGATGAGGTCGTCCGGCCTGGCGAGCGCTGCGGCCGGGTAAGCGTCGGATCGGGTGCGGCTACCCTTGAGTTCCGGCTCGTAATAGCCGGTCACCCGGCCGCTGCGGCCTTCGCGGCCGGCGAGGACGACCGGTTCGAACCTCGATTCGAAGAAGCTTTTTGCGTCGGACGCCGTCAGCGCCTCGCCACAGGCGGCAGCCCAGGCCTCCGGCGATCCGAAGCCTTCATGATCGGCGAAGCGGGAGGCGTCAGCGGCAATGGCCTTGCAGCTCTGGCGGAAGGCGGCGAGGGCGGCGGCGTGGTCGTCCTCCGCCCAGCCGGCGAGTTTCGCGAATGTCGTCGGCGCGAAGTCGACCTTCAGCGCGACCGGCGGCGCCGAAATATCCGGACAGGCGTCGTGGCTACAGGCGGAGCGGGGCAGAAACAGGATGGCGAGCGCTGCGCCGGTTAGGGCGGCGAGCACCAGCAAGGCCAGCCCGCGCGGCCGAACGCCGGTGGTCGCCATGGGCGGGATCAGTCGCCGGAGTCGGTGTCTTCCAGCTTCCAGTTCGGATCGCCGGACTTGACGTTACGGACCCAGGTCCAGCGGTCGATGACGCGCTTCACCGCCGTCTCGCTGCCTTCGACGATCTCGCCGGCCGCGTTGGTGGTGTACTGGATCAACTCGGAGTCGTAGCGGACGCCGATTTCAGCCGAGCGGCCCTTGAGTGCGGCCCAGACGATCTGGGCCGGAGCGGCCTTCACGAAGACGGTGCTGGCCTTGAGGCCCTTGGTCTCTCGGTCGGTGATGGCGGAGTCAAAGGCCTTGTAGACATCGTCGCCCAGGAGCGAGCGGAGTTCGTCGCGGTCGCCGGCGGCAAAGGCTTCGACGATCCGCTCATGCGCGGCGAGCGCGCCCTGAAGGAAGCCCTCCGGCGCGAAGCTGCGATCAGCGGCGGCGATGTCTTCCAGGCCCTTGGTAGCCGCGGTCGGATAAGCCGGCGCCGGACGGATGGGGGCGACGACGCCCTTGTCGTTGGCCGGCGTCGGCACCGGAGTCGGGCCGCGCGCGGCATCGGGCGCCCGCCGCTCGGTCGGACGCTGTTCATTGCCGGTCCGGGTACCCAAGACCGACCACAGGCGGAACAGGATGAAGCCTGCTATTGCCGCCAGGATCAGGATGTCGACGATCTCGATCATGTCCATTCACTGAGCCGGAAACGCCTGGACCCTAAACGGGGATGCAGCGCGCGTTCCGTCTTCCTTCGCACGCCATTCTGGCGGAACGAGGGCCGCCGGTGAAGCCGTTCGTTGCCAGATGCTTACCCAGTATAGGCATGGCGGCTTGGCTTTGCCACCGCCTTGGCTTGCACCGCAGCGCTGCCCCTGCTAGCAGCCGCGCCTTCCGATGGGATCGCATTTCTCATGACCGACGTCCAAGACAACGCCGCCGCACCGGGCCAGGCGCCCCAGATTTCCATTCTCGCGCAGTTCGTTAAGGACCTGTCGTTCGAGAACCCCGGCGTGGCCGCGCAACTGCCGCAGAGCAAGCCGCAGATCCAGGTCCAGATGGACGTGCAGGTCCGCCCCCTTGGCGCCGAGCAGTTCGAGGTCGCGCTGCGGGCGATGATCGAAGCCAAGGCCGGCGAGGCCCGCGCCTATGTGGTCGAACTGGTCTATGCCGGCGTCTTCCTGCTGAAGAACCTGCCGGCGGAAGCGCAGCAACCCTTCCTGCTGATCGAATGCCCGCGCATCCTGTTCCCGTTTGCCCGCCGCATCATCGCCGACGTGACGCGCGACGGCGGCTATCAGCCGCTGATGCTGGACCCGATCGATTTCGCGAGCCTCTATCGCGCGCAGCTCGAACGCCAGCGCGCCGCCCAGGCTTCGGGTACGGCCGGCACCGCCTAAGCGGCGGCCGGCAGCTCGTATTGTTTCCAGATGACCTCGCCTTTGAGGCCGTCGATGAAGGCCGCATGGGCGGCGAGTTCGTCGGCCGTGATGAGTGAGGGCAACGGCTCGGGCCGCGGCTGCCGGCGTATGAGACCGGCGAGATCCGATTCCGCACCGGCCGCAAGGATGAGCGCCGGCTGACGCCCGCCGCACAGCTCCAGATAGACCTGCGCCAGCAGATTGGCGTCGAGCAGCGCGCCATGCGTCGTGCGCTCCGACAGGTCGATCGCGAAGCGTTTGCAGAGCGCGTCGAGCGAAGCAGGCGCCCCCGGATATTTCCGGCGCGCGATCGCGATGGTGTCGATGGCCCGCTCGAAGATCAGCGGCGCGAGGCCGGCACGCTGAAGCTCCATGTTGAGAAACGCCATGTCGAAACCGGCGTTGTGAATGACCAGCGGCGCGTCGGCGATGAAATCGAGAAAGGCCTGCGCGATGTCGCCGAAGATCGGCTTGCCGACGAGCATCTCGTCGGTGATGCCCGAGACGCGCGAGGCGCCCGCCTCCATGGCACGATCGGGATAGAGAAAATGATGAAACGTCCGCCCGGTCGGGACATGGTTGATGAGCTCGACGCAGCCGAGCTCGACGATGCGGTGACCCTCTTCGGGCTTCAGGCCGGTGGTTTCGGTGTCGAGCGCGATTTCGCGAATCATGCCCGATTCTGCGCAGCAGCCTTGCGCTGATGCCAGACCTTTGCATCGCGCCGCTTCAGATCCTCCAGGATATAGGCGACGCGCTCGCGCGCATGGTCGAGGCCAAGATCGGTATCGATGACGTAATGGGCCCCGGCACGCTTGACTGCGTCGGCAGTCTGGAGCTTCAGGATCGATTCGAATTTTTCCGCCGTCATGCCCGGCCGCGCAAGGACACGCTCGCGCTGGATATGGGCCGGGGCGGAGACAACGATGACCGCGTCGACACGCGCCTCGCCGCCGGTCTCGAAGAGCAGCGGCACGTCGAGCACGACGACCGGCGCGCCGGCGGCTTCGGCGTCATGCAGAAACTTGATCTGCGCCTCGCCCACCAGCGGATGGATGATGGCGTTCAGCTTCTTCACCGCATCCGGATTGTTCAGCGTCGCGGCCGAGAGGCGCTGGCGGTCGACCTTCCCCCCGACGGTGGTGCCGGGGAAGGCAGCTTCGATCAACGGAACGGCGGTGCCGCCGACGTCATAGAGCGCGTGGACGGCAGCGTCGGCATCGTAGACCGGCACGCCGAGGGCAGCGAACATCTTCGCCGTCTCGGACTTGCCCATGCCGATGGAGCCGGTGAGGCCTGCGAGGAGCATCAGTCTTTCTCGGGCGCGAGGTCGGTCATCAGCATCTCGACCAGTTCCTTGGTCACCGGCGGTTTCTGTCCGAACCAGGCCTCGAAGCCGGGCCGGGCCTGTTCGATCAGCATCCGCAAGCCGTTGATCGTCGTGTGGCCGAGCTCCTTCGCCGCCGCCAGCAGCGGGGTCACGAGCGGCGTGTAGACGATGTCGGCGACGATCGAGCCCTGGGCCAGCGGCGCGAGATCTATCGCGACCTGCGGGTCGGCGTCGCCTTCCATGCCGAGGCTGGTGGTGTTCACGACGATCGTCGCGCCGTCGAGCGCGTCGTCGCGCGAGTCCCACGGCACGGCTTCGATGCGGACCTTCTCGTCCTTGAAGAAGGCAGCCAGCGTTTCGGCCCGTTCGTCGGTGCGGTTGGCGATGCGGATGCAGTCGCAGCCGAGATCGATCAGCGCCGCGACGATGGCCCGCGCCGCGCCACCGGCCCCCAGCACGACGGCGGTCGCGCCCTCCAAATCGTCGCCGTTGGTGACGTCCTTGAAGCTTTCATAGAAACCGATGGCATCGGTGTTGCGGCCTTCAAGCGTGCCGTCTTCCCGGCAGACGATCGTGTTGACCGCACCGATGCGCTTCGCCGCGGAATCGAGCGTATCGCAGATTTTCAGTGCCGCCTCCTTGTGCGGCACCGTGACGTTGACGCCCTCGAAGCCGAGCTTCGGCAGGGCGCGCAAGGCGGCCTCCAGATCCTCCGACTTCACAGCGAGCGGCACATAAACCGCCTCAAGGCCGAGCGTCGAAATCCAGTGGTTATGCAGCAGCGGCGAACGCGAATGGGCGACCGGCCAGCCCACGACGCCGGCCAGCTTGGCGTGACCGGAAATAGTCATGCGCGCAACGCGCCCTGGCTGCGCAGGAAGTCGAGCACCGCCAGCAAGGGCAGCCCGAGGATCGCGAAATAGTCGCCGTCGATCCGAGTCATCAGATGCACCCCCAGCCCTTCAAGCTGATAGCAGCCGACGCTCGTCATCACGCCGGGCCCTGCCTGGTCCAGATAGTCCGAGATGAAGGCGTCGTCCATCGAACGCATGGTGAGCCGCGCTGTTGCAACATGACGCCAGACGACGGCGCCGTTCGCCGCGCCGCAGACCGCACCGACGAGCTCATGCGTCTTGCCGCTAAGGAAGCGAAGATGGGCGACGGCCTCGGTACGATCGCGCGGCTTTTCGAAGATGCGCCCGTCGCAGACCAGCAACTGGTCGGCGCCGATGACGAGGGCGTCCGGCGGTGCGGCTGTGGCGACCTTTCGGGTCTTCGCTTCGGCCAGCGCATCGGCGATGCCGCGCGGCCTGGCGTTTTCGACGCCCAGGCTTTCGATGAGCGCGGTTTCGTCGATACGTGCCGGGACGGCGTCGAAGACGAGGCCGGCGTCACGCAGGATCGTGGCGCGCGAGCTGCTCGACGAGGCGAGGATAAGCGGGCGCGAAAGCTCAGAAATCATTGCCGCCGCCGAGCGAGAGCCCGCCTTCGGCCCGGCGCCGGGAGAGCAGCGCTATGATGGCCGCGGCGGTCTCCTCGATGGCGCGGCGGCTGACATCGATCATCGGCCAGCCTTTCATGAGGAACAGCTTGCGCGCGGCGGTCATCTCGTCCCGCACGTGATCGGCATCGACATAGTCGGTTTCCCGCCGCTCGTTCAGGGTGAGCAGGCGGTTCCGCCGGACCTGCACGATGCGCTCGGGACTAGCGATCAGGCCCACCACCAGCGGGCCGTTCGACTGGTTGTCGAGCGCGTCGATCTCGGGCTGCAAGGCTACGTTCGGTACCAGCGGCATGTTCGCGACCTTGTAGCCGCGATTGGCGAGATAGAGGCCGGTCGGCGTCTTCGACGTGCGGCTGATCCCGAGCAGCACGACATCGGCCTGGTGGAAGCCGGCGACGTTCTGCCCGTCATCATGCGCGAGCGTGTAGTTGAGGGCATCGATACGGGCGAAATAGCGCTGGTCGAGTTCATGCTGGCGGCCCAGGCGATGGCTCGATTCGATCCCGAGATAACGTCCGGTCATGGCGATTGCGGGATCGAGAACGCTCAGATGCGGCAGGCCGAGCCGCAGGCAGAGCTGCTCCAGGGCCTCGCGTTTGTCCGGCTTCATCAGCGTGTAGAGGACGAGCCCGGGGTTGTCCTCGACCGAAGTCAGCGCACGTTCCATCTGCCGCTCCGACCGGATCAGCGGATGGATGTGCAGGATGGGCTTCGCCTCGTCGAACTGCGCACAGACCGCCTGGGCGTAGGCCTGGAGCGTTTCGCCGGTCGAGTCCGAGACGAGGTGCAGGTGGAAGAAGACGTTGGCGGGACCCCAGCCCTGGCTGAGCGCGGTCGCGGTGATCTCTTCGCTCATGGGGGTCCGCAGCACTGTGTGTGACAGGTGGATAACAGAGTGGAGAGCCGCACGGCACCGATCAAGCGCCCGTTCTTCGCGCGCCGCACCCAGGTTTCCGGTCCGGTTGCCGTAGGAGTCATCCTTCGGTGGATGACTCCGGACCCGAATTGGGTACTCCGGGAATCCCGCCGGACGTGACAACACATTCCCCGGGATTCACGGCTTCCACAGAGTAAGTCACAGGCTGGAATTCCGTGATGTTAAGGGCTCGTTAACCGGTTCCTTGCGGAAAACCGACTCCGGCCGCCTCGTTCACAGGCCTGTGTGGACAGCTTTACGGCAAGCTTGATCCCCTCTGTCCACAGGGCCTGATACCACTTCCCACTACTACCTCTTCTCCTTAAGAGATGAGGGAAGAAAGCACTCGCGAATTCATCGCATGGGTGCACACATCCAGCCGAGAGTGAGATGGGTCAGCGCCTGGGCGTCGTGCTCTTCAACCTGGGAGGGCCCGATACGCTGGATGCGGTCGAGCCTTTCCTGAAGAACCTGTTCTCCGATCCGGCGATCATACGCGCGCCGGGCTTCGTGCGCTTGCCGCTCGCCTGGTTCATTGCGCGGCGCCGGCGGGACTATGCCAGGTCGATCTATGCCTCGATCGGAGGCGGCTCGCCGATCGTACGGGAGACCCAGGCGCAGGCCGATGCGCTGGAGGTGTTGCTGAAGGCGGACGGGATCGAGGCGCGGGTGGTGATCGCCATGCGCTACTGGAAGCCGCGGGCCAGCGAGGCGGCGCAGGTGCTGAAGGCGTGGGGTGCCGAGCGGATCGCGCTGGTGCCGCTCTACCCGCAATTCTCGACGACCACGACGGCCTCCTCGGTCGCCGACTGGGCGCAGGCAGCCGCTTCGGTGGGGCTCAGCGGACCGGCAGCGGGGGCGTGCTGCTATCCGCTGAACGAGGGCTTCATAGCGGCTTACGCGGATCTCCTGCGCCAGGGGCTGGCACAGGTGCCAGCGGGGCGTGTGCCACACATTCTTTTTTCCGCGCACGGACTGCCCGAGAAGATCGTGCTGGCGGGCGATCCCTACGCGATGCAGGTCGAGGCCTCGGCCCGCGCGATCGCCGAAGCGGCGGGGGTGACAGCGGTGGACAGCCGCGTGACGTATCAAAGCCGGGTCGGGCCGCTCAAATGGATCGGTCCCGATACGGATGAGGAGGTCAAGGCGGCCGGTAAGGCCGGGCTTGTCCCGGTGGTGGTCCCGCTGTCCTTTGTGTCGGAACATTCCGAGACGCTGTACGAACTGGACCAGATCTACCGCGCGGCAGCGCTGGCTGCCGGCGCGCCGGCCTATATCCGTGTCCCGGCGATCGGGACACATCCGCGCTTCATCGGGGCATTGGCGGATGTCGTGCGGGGCTCGCTCGGCCGGTCCGGTCTGGCGCCGGATTCAGCCTGGACAGGCTGCGGCGGGGCCAGGGGTTGCCCCTGCACGGGAAGGGAAGCGGCATGAACTGGCTCGAGGGCGAGGGTTTCGTCTGGATCAAGAGCGCCCACGTCATCTTCGTCATCTTCTGGATGGCGGGGCTTTTCATGCTGCCGCGCTATCTCGCCTATCACAGCGAGGCGTCGGCTGGATCGCCCGAGAGCGGGACCTGGAAGGCGCGGGAGGGCCGGATTCTGAGGGTCATCCTGACCCCTGCGATGGGGCTGACATGGGTTTTTGGCCTTGCCATGATCGCGGCCCGGCCGGAGCTGCTGTCGAGCGGCGGATGGCTGCACGTCAAGCTGGCACTGGTGCTGCTGCTCTCGGGCTTCCACGGCTTTCTGGCCGCCCAGGTGCGCAGGTTCCGCAGCGACACCGGTATCCGGAATACGCGTATCTGGCGGATGCTGAACGAGATCCCCAGCTTTGCGGTTATCGCGATTGTCGTCCTTGTGGTCGTGAAGCCGTTTTGAGTCCGGCAGAAATCGCGCTATACAGGGTCTCAGGAACAGGCTAATCACCGCTCCGGTCCTCTCCCCGGGGGCCAGATCGGATTTCCGGACCGAAGGGCGCTGAGAACAGCCGCCCGCTCTGCCGGAACCACAAACCGACACGTCCGCGAAAGCTTCGTCAGCCCCAACGGACACGCGCGTGAGCTGCGTTCGCCGCTCGTGCGTTTCGCCTAAACCCCCATTCGTTCAGGGTCACGACCATTCCTCCTCGTTCACAATCCGCCAAGGCCGCCGCTGCGGCTGCCGCCGCCGCACAGGCCGAAGCGCCCCCCGAGCCGCAAGACATTGCCGTTCCGGATCTCAAGATGCAGGTCGTCCGCCTTCAGGACCTGAAGGCCAAGTCGCCTGTGGAGATGCTGGCTTTCGCCGAAGACCTCGAGATCGAGAACGCTTCGACTCTGCGCAAGCAGGAGCTGATGTTCGCGATCCTCAAGGCGCTGGCCGAGAGCGAGATCGAGATCACCGGCGCCGGCGTGCTGGAAGTGCTGCCCGACGGCTTCGGCTTCCTGCGCTCGCCGGAATCGAACTACCTGCCGGGCCCCGACGATATCTATGTCAGCCCGTCGCAAATCCGCCGCTTCTCGCTGCGCACCGGCGATACCGCCGAAGGCACCATCCGCGGACCGAAAGACGGCGAGCGCTATTTCGCGCTGGTGAAGGTCAACTCGATCAATTTCGAGGACCCCGAGAAGGCCGGCCACAAGGTCCACTTCGACAACCTCACGCCGCTCTATCCCGATGAGCGGCTGAAGATGGAGGTCAACGATCCGACGCTGAAGGATCGTTCGGCCCGCATCATCGACATCGTCGCGCCGCTGGGCAAAGGCCAGCGCGGCCTGATCGTCGCGCCGCCGCGCACGGGCAAGACCGTGCTGCTCCAGAACATCGCAAAGTCGATCACTGCGAACCACCCCGAGTGCTACCTGATCGTCCTCCTGATCGACGAGCGCCCGGAAGAAGTCACCGACATGCAGCGCACGGTGAAGGGCGAGGTCGTGTCCTCGACCTTCGACGAGCCGGCGACGCGTCACGTGCAGGTCGCCGAAATGGTGATCGAAAAGGCGAAGCGCCTGGTCGAACACGGCCGCGACGTGGTGATCCTGCTGGATTCGATCACCCGCCTCGGCCGTGCCTACAACACCGTCGTGCCCTCGTCGGGCAAGGTGCTGACCGGCGGTGTCGACGCCAACGCGCTACAGCGCCCCAAGCGCTTCTTCGGCGCGGCGCGCAATATCGAGGAAGGCGGTTCGCTGACCATCATTGCGACGGCCCTGATCGATACCGGCAGCCGCATGGACGAAGTGATCTTCGAAGAGTTCAAGGGCACCGGTAACAGCGAAATCATCCTGGACCGCAAGGTCGCGGACAAGCGGGTGTTCCCGGCGATGGACATCCTCCGCTCCGGCACCCGCAAGGAAGAGCTGCTGGTCGAGAAGGGCATCCTCTCGAAGATGTATGTCCTCCGCCGCATCCTCAACCCGATGGGCACGGTCGACGCGATCGAGTTCCTCATCGACAAGCTGCGCTCGTCGAAGACCAACAGCGACTTCTTCGACAGCATGAACACGTAAGGCGTCTCGGCCTTACAAAGCCTGCCAAACGCCCGCGTCGCGCGGGCGTTTGCATGTCAGGCAAGCTTTAAGGCGCAATGCTGCGCGTAGTGCCGGAAATCGCTGTCGCGGGTGATCAGTTCGGCACCGTTGTCGATGCAGGCCTGTGCGATCAGCGCATCGCCAAGACGCGCGCGGAGGCCTTTGCTGCGCAGCAAACGGCGGGCTTCGCCCGCCCGCTCCCAATAGCCGTCGAGAAGCGGGACGCGACGAAATTTGAGTAGCGCGGCTTGAAGGGCAGGCGTCAGGCCCGGCGCTGAGAGCGCTTCGGTGAGTACGACATCGGGGATATACAGCGCGCCCTTGCGAACCTCGGCCTCGACCAAGGAAACATCTTGTCCGAGTTCGCCCGACAGATGGGCGCTGAGGCTGCTCGTGTCGGCAGCGATCACTCCCGGTCTTCCTTGAGTTCTTTCCAGTCGATGCCGAGATCGACCTTTCCGCGCAGTGCGGCGAAGGCAGCGTAGGCGGCCTTTTGGTTGAATTGCTCCAACGCCTTGCGCACGGTCTCGGTGATGCCTTCGCCGCTGTAAGCCTGCGCGCTCTTCAACGTCTCGGCATCAATCTCTACAGTGATCTTCCGCAGGATGCCCATGGTGGTGCTCCAGTTTTGTAGCATGGTACATCAGGCCAGTCTGGAAGACCAGTGATCGACTTCGACCACTACAGAGCGCCACGGCTGGAGACCGGGCGGCTGACCCTGGAGCCGCTGACGGCGTGGCATGGCGAGAGCCTGTTTCCGCTGCTTAAGGAGCCGCTGCTCTACACCTATATCCCCAAGGAACCGCCGTTGGCGGCGGGCGAGCTGATCCGCCGCTACGAGAAGCTGGAGACCCGACAGGCGCCGGACGGCAGCGCGTTGTGGCTGAACTGGGCGGTGCGGCTGACGCTGGGCGGCTATGCCGGGTTGGTCGAAGCGACTGTGCCGCGTAACGAGCCGGCGGTCATCGCCTATTGGGTGTTCCTGCCGAGCCAGGGCCAGGGCATTGGCCGCGTGGCCGTGGCAGCGCTACTGGAGCATCTGCGCAAGGATGTCGGTGTGGCCGAGGCCGTCGCTTATGTGGACACGCGCAACATGCCGTCGATCCGCCTCGTGGAAGCGCTCGGCTTTTCCCGCGTGCAGACGCATGTGATGCGCGAGAAGCTGCGTGGACGCTGGGTTGACGACCACGAATATCGCAAGCAGCTCGGTTAGGGCCTGCTGCCGCCGAATGCGGCGCGGCCGGCCTCGCAGCAAAGCGTGGGCCTGCCGGCCGTAAGAGTGCGGACCGCTTGAGGAGGGAAGCCTTGAAGATTGTGCTCATCGCTGCGGCGGCGCTGCTCGGCGCGGCATTCGCCGGGGAAGCGCCGAAGATCGATGCCGCCAAGCTGGCGCCGGTCGTCGGCCAAACCTGGGTCACAGGGAGCTGCATGGCGCCGGACGAGATCGTCGATTGGGTCATCGATGAGGATGACGAGATCTATCGCCGCGACGGCGGGTACACGCCGATGTCCAAGGTAACCCTCGCGCACGGTGAGTTCATCACCGAAGACGAGGTCGGCATCGGCCTGACGCGCAGCGTCTACCGGCTGAAGGACAGCAAGCTGAAGCTGTGGAACGAGGTCTGGTACGAGGACGGCTCGGCCAGCGGCACGCCGACCGTCATCGTCGAAAACGGCCGAAAGCGGGAGGGCGACGATCCGGCGGCCACGCTGGATACGGCGGAATATTCGCCCTGTCCGCTCCGCACTATGTTTCCGCCGGAGCCGGTAACGGCGCTCAACGGTAAATGGGCTGCGGTGAAGGGCGGGTCCTGCGGCAAAGGCACGGGTGCGATCCTGTTCGACCTCGACCGCCCGGTGCCCCGCATCAGCCGCGGACCGCTGGACGATATGGCGGAGGGCGAAGCCTATGTCCTTTCCATCGCGCGGGACGGCGATGCCTGGGCGGTGACCGAGGGCAGCGCGTTCGAAGCGTCGGTCTATCGCTTCACGCTGGGCAAGGACGGCGTCCTCACGCAGGTCAGCGAGTATGAAGGCTCCATGCCGATCCGCTTTCAGCGCTGCATGTGACAAAGCTTGAGCCCACGAGGCGGGGCGCGTAGAACGCGCGACCTTTTCCGTTCGGGACGTCCCAAGTGCGTGCTTCCCCTGTCGTTGCGGTCGCCGGTGCGACCGGTGCCGTCGGCGTCGAGATGCTGAAATGCCTGGAGACGCGGAATTTCCCGCTTTCCGAGCTGAAGCTGCTCGCCTCGAAACGCTCGGCCGGCAAGACGATGCGGTTCAGGGGCAAAGACGGGCCGGTCGCCGAGCTGACAGCGGAGAGCTTCGCCGGCGTCGACATCGCGCTGTTCTCGGCCGGCGGATCGGTGAGCCGCGAATTCGCGCCTGCCGTGAAGGCGGCCGGCGCCGTCATGGTCGATAATTCGTCCGCCTTCCGGATGGATGCCGACGTGCCGCTGGTCGTGCCGGAGATCAATCCGGGCGAGGCGAAGAAGCACAAGGGCATCATCGCCAATCCCAACTGCTCGACGATCATCGCGGCGGTGCCGCTGTGGCCGCTGCACAGGAAGCACCGCATCGTGCGCCTGATCGCCTCGACCTATCAGGCCGCGTCGGGCGCCGGCTGGGCGGCGATGGAGGAGTTGAAGCAGGCGACACGCGCGGCGCTGGACGGAAAGCCGTTCCAGCAAGAGATCATTCCGCATCCGTATGCGTTCAACCTCTTCAGCCACAACAGCAAGGTCGATCTCGCGACGCTCTATAACGAGGAAGAAACGAAGCTGATGAAGGAGACGCGGAAAATCTTCGGCGATACCGAGCTCCGCATCTCCGCGACCTGCGTCCGCGTGCCGGTCCTGCGCGCCCATTCGGAAGCGCTGACGATCGAATTCGAGCGCCCGGTCTCGCCGGAAGAGGTGACGGCGATCCTGTCGGACGCGCCCGGCGTGAAGATCGTCGACGATCCCGCGCGGAACTACTTCCCCATGCCGCTCGACGCGAGCGAGCAGGACGACGTGCTCGTCGGCCGCATCCGCACCGACGTCAGCGATCCCTCGGGCCGCACGATCGCGATGTTCGTCGCGGGTGACCAGCTCCTGAAGGGCGCGGCGCTCAACGCGGTGCAGATCGCGGAATTGCTGGTCTAACCGGGCGGCCGCAGCAGCAGGCTGCCGGTCGTCTTGCGCGATTCGAGGTCGCGGTGGGCGTCGGCGGCGTTGGCGAGCGGATAGGCCTTCGGCGGCTCGACCTTCACGGCGCCCGAGCGGATCACGGCGAAGAGCGCGTCGGCGCTTTCGCGCAGCTCGGCCGTCGTCGCGGTATAGGCGTTGAGCGTCGGGCGCGTGACATAGAGCGACTTCGGGGTCAGCAGCGATGGTGGAAAGGCCGGCACGGGGCCGCTGGCATTGCCGAAGCTGACGAAGAGGCCGCGCGGGCGGAGGCTCGCGAGCGAGGCCTGCCAGGTGTCCTTGCCGACGCCGTCATAGACGACCGGCACGCCGGCGCCATCGGTGATCTCGTTCACCCGCGCCGCGATGTCTTCGCGGGCCGTGACGATGACGTGGTCGCAGCCATTGGCCTGTGCGGCCCCGACCTTCGCGTCCGTTCCGACCGTGCCGATCACCGTCGCGCCGAGCGCCTTGGCCCACTGGCAGGCGATCTGGCCGACACCGCCGGCCGCCGCGTGGAACAGGATCGTGTCGCCCGGCTTCACGGCATAGGTCCGGCGCAGCAGGTATTCCGCCGTCATGCCCTTCAGCAGGATCGAGGCGGCGAGATCGAAGCCGATCCCTTCCGGCAGCTTCACGACGCGTCCGGCCGGCACGTTGGCGGCTTCCGCATAGGCGCCGAGCGGGCCGGAACAATAGCCGACGGCATCGCCGGACTTCAGGCCTTTTACATTCGCGCCGACCGCCTTCACGAGGCCGGCCGCTTCCATGCCGATGCCGCTCGGCAGTTTCACCGGATAGAGGCCCGAGCGGTGATAGGTGTCGATATAGTTGACGCCGATCGCGCGGTGGCGGATGCGGACTTCGTCCGGACCCGGATCGGGCAGAAGCAGATCGTCGGCCTTCAGCGCCTCGGGGCCGCCGACCTGGTGGATGCGAATGGCAAGCATCAGCTTGTCCCGAGCGGCGTGCCGGTGCTGGCGAGATGTGCGTTGAAGAAGGCAAGCGTCGCGGCATTCGCAGACCGCGCGGCATCTGCGTGATAATGCGCGCCGCCGGGCCGCGCGAAGGCGTGATCCTGGCCGGCATAGGTCAGCAGCGTCGCATGCGGATTGGGGCCGAGCGCCTCGGCGACTTTCGCCTGCGCATCGGGCGGGACGAACTGATCCTTCGCCGCCACGTGCAACAGAATCGGTTTCGAAATCTTCCCGGCTTCACCCAGCAGATTGGCGATGTTGACGCCGTAATACGAAACATTGGCGTCGGCGTCGGTGCGCGTCGCGCTGAGATAGGCGAGGAGGCCGCCCAGGCAGTAGCCGACGGTGCCGACCTTCTTTGTGACCGTGCCGGGCATCGCGCGCAGTGCATCGATCGCGACCTGGATGTCGGCGACGCCGGTATCGACATTGAACTTGCCGAACAGCTCGAAGGCCTTGTCCCACTCGGCCTGGCTCTGGTCGGTGATGTCGATGCCGGGCTCGATGCGCCAGAAGAGGTCGGGCGCGAGGGCATGGTAGCCCTGGTCGGCGAGATGGTCGGCGATGTCGCGCACGACCTTGTTCACGCCGAAAATCTCCTGGATGACGATGATGCCCGGCCCCTCGGCGGAGTTCGCGGGCTTCGCGAGATAGCCCGAAAAAGTGCCGTCAGCGCATTTCAGTTCGATCTTCTCGCCCATCGCGGACTCCTTGCGTTGTCGTGGTCGGAATGCGTTGTGCCGTCAGCGCAGATTGGCAGCCGGCGGCCGGCCGCCCAGGCCCTGCTGCATCTGGCCCTGCTGCATCTGGGCCTGCTGACGCTGCATCTGCGCCTGCATGATCTGGATGAAGGGCGGGGCGAGCAGGCCGTTGGCGAGCTGGCCCGGCTGGGTGATCGCGGGCGAGCAGGTCTGGCCGACGCAGACATAGGCGGTGGGCTTGCCGCCCTCCATCGCCTTGCCGAAGGCCGGGTGGTTCGCGGGCAGCTTCTGGCCCGGGCGCATCAGCATCATGACGCGCGTCGCCACGGAACGGTCGAGAACCGCGCGGACCAGCGCCTGGGTGTCCGGATTGCGGTCGTCGCCGATGATGACGACCTGGACGCCGTTGACCATGAACTCCATGGCGTTGAGCATCGTCGGGCAGCCGAGTGCCTGACGCTCGATCTCGGCGCCGGCCGCCATGATCGTCGCGTTCGAACGCTCCCGGTATTTCAGTTCGCCGGTCATGAAATAGAGACGCGCCTGAACCTCGGCGATGATGCCGTTATAGTTCGCGATCTGGAGATCGACGGCGGTCTTCACGCGCACGACGACATCGCCGGCCTCGGCGCTGGAGAGGAAGTAGCCGCCGCGCTCCGGGTCGCCGAAGCTCGTCTCGACCCGCTCCATCCACTCTTTGGCCTTTTCGAGATAGCGCGGATCGGTGGTGACCTCGAAGAGCAGCATGGCGGCGCGGCTCATATGGGCATAGCCGTCGGCCGTGGTCTCGTCGCGGCCGCGCTTCTCGCGGAACGAATGGTAGAGCTTGTTGCCTTCGCCATGCGACTCGACGACGGCCCAGAAGGCGCGGATCGCGGCGAAATGCCAGTCGGCCTTCTTGAAGACGGCGCCGGCCTGGACCAGGGCCGAGATCATCATGCCGTTCCAGTCGGCGAGGACCTTGTCGTCATAGCCGGGACGGACGCGCTTGGCGCGGGCCATCAGCAGCATCCGGCGATTGCGGGTGAGGACGGCCTCCTGGTCGGGGCGCAGGAAGCCGAGCACGCCGAGGCGGTGGAGGATGTTCTTGCCTTCCCAGTTGCCCTCGGTGCTGACGCCGTAGACCTGCTTGAAGAAGGGCGCCTCGTTGGGCCCCAGGATATCGTCGATCTCGGCTTCGGACCAGACGTAGAACTTGCCTTCCTCGCCCTCGCTGTCGGCGTCGAGGGACGAGGCGAAGGAGCCGTTCTTCGTCGTCATCTCCCGGAGGACCCAGTCGACCGTCTCGTCGACGCGGGCGGCGTAGAGCGGCGAGCGGGTATGCTGCCAGACCAGTGTCAGCAGTTCGACGAGGCCGGCATTGTCATAGAGCATCTTCTCGAAATGCGGGACGAGCCAGCGCTCGTCGGTCGCGTAGCGCGAGAACCCGCCGCCGAGATGATCGTAGATGCCGCCCTGGCAGATATGGTCGAGCGTGTTGACGACGGCGTTGGCGAAGGGTGTCAGGGCGCTGCGCATATGGGCGCGCCAGATCAGGCTGAAGACCTGCGGCTGGGGAAATTTCGGCACGCCGTCCATGCCGCCGAAGAAGAGGTCGACACGCTGGGTGAGGCGGCGGGCGACGGCTTCGATGATGTTGGGGTTGAGGCCCTTGGGCTCGTCGCGCGCCCAGACTTTCTCGAGCGCTTCCTGGACGCGGCCGGCGGTGTCGGTGACCTTGTCGCGCTCCTCGGCATAGACCCGGGTAACGTCGGCCAGCACCTTGCGGAAGGCGGGCTTGCCGTAATTGTCCTCGACCGGGAAATAGGTGCCGGCGGCGAAGGTCTTGCCGTCCGGGGTCAGGAAGGCGCTGAGCGGCCAGCCGCCGGTCTGGCCGAGCGCCTGTGCGGCGCTCTGGTAGATCTGGTCGAGATCGGGCCGTTCCTCGCGGTCGATCTTGATGCAGACGAAGTGGGCGTTGAGATAGTCCGCCGTCTCTTGGTGCTCGAACGACTCGTGCGACATCACGTGGCACCAGTGGCAGGCCGCATAGCCGGAGGAGAGGAAGATCGGCCGGTCGAGCGCCTTCGCTTCCGCCAGCGCCGCATCGCTCCAGGGCCGCCAGTTGACAGGATTGTCCTTGTGCTGGAGCAGATAGGGGCTGGTCTCGTCGCCGAGCAGGTTGCGGGCGGGCAGTGCGGTCATGACAGAAATCGTCCGTTTGCGGCGGGGCGCCGGCCGGGGCGACCGGGGCGCAAGGCCGGGCTGACTCGCATGTTTACCCGGCCGAGTCCACAATCGGACCGGCGCCGTTTTGGGCCTCTGGGCGGGAGCTTGGGATGAAGATTTCCATCGACGTGGACCTGACGCCGGAAGAGGCGCGCCGCTTTCTCGGCCTGCCCGATCTGGAGCCGATGCAGCAGGCGATCCTGAAGGACGTGCAGGACCGGCTACAGAAGAATATCGCGCGGGTCGACCCGGACTCGCTGTTCAAGACCTGGTTCTCGCTGGCCCCCCAGGGGCTGGAGCAGTTCCAGAAGATGATGGGCAGCCTGGCGACGATGGCGACAGGCGGTGGCCGGCGGCCGCCGGGCAAGAAGAGCGAAGGCTAGACGATCTGGCGGTCGAATCGGGAACGATCTATGCGCTTTCGAGCGCCGCCGGGCGGGCAGGCGTTGCCGTCGTGCGCCTCAGCGGGCCGCGGGCGTTTGCGGCGCTGAAGGCGCTCGCGCCGGCGCTCGTGCCCCGTCCGCGCCTGGCGCACCGGGTACGGCTGGTCGATCCGGAGACGGCGCTGCCGATCGACGACGGGCTGGCGCTGACGTTCCCTAGCCCGGCGAGCTTCACCGGCGAGGATGTGGTGGAGTTGCACGTCCATGGTAGTCCGGCGGTGCTGGAGACATTGGTTCACGTGCTCAGCCGGCAGGGCCTTCGGGCGGCGGAAGCTGGCGCCTTCACCAAGCGGGCCTTCGCCAACGGCAAGATGGACCTGACGGCAGCCGAGGGTCTGGCAGACCTAATCGCGTCCGATTCGGACTCGCAACGACTTCAGGCGCTGGACCAGATGGGCGGCGCCTGGGCAGGGCGGATCGTCGGCTGGCGGGCGCAATTGCTGGACGCGCTGGCCTGGCTCGAAGCCGACATCGACTTCGCCGACGAAGACGACGTGCCCTCCGATGTGGCCCATCGGGCGCGGGACGGCATCGAGGCGGTGGCCGCGGGAATCGGCGCCGTGCTGGATGACGGCCGGCGGGGGGAGATCATACGCGACGGGTTGCGGGTGGCGATTGTCGGGCCACCAAATGTAGGAAAATCAACACTTCTTAACGCTTTGGCCGGCCGTGACGTGGCCATCGTGACCGACATCGCCGGTACGACGCGCGATGTTCTTGAGGTCCGGTTGGATATCGCGGGCTATGTGGTCGTGGTGGCCGACACGGCCGGGCTGCGCGAGACGGGCGACGTTATCGAGGCCGAAGGCGTACGCCGGGCCCGGCAGCGGGCTGACGAAGCGCATCTGCGGATCTGGGTCATCGACGGTACTTCCCAAGGTGAAGAGTATCGAGTCGGACTCGAAACGGACGAGGCGTTTCGAGCGGGTGACGTGGTGTTCTGGAACAAGGCGGACAGGCCGGATTTTGCCGGCACAGCCGCGACAGACGATATCGTCGGTGCGGCGCGAAGCGGGCAGGGGATCGACGCCCTGTTGGGCGTGGTGGCAGCGCATGTGAAGGCGCTGTCGGGTCATGGGACGTTGATCGTTCGTGCACGTCACCGGGAAGCATTGATGGAGGCGCAGGCAGCGCTTCAACGATCAGAGGGTGCGGTGCCCGACCTTGCGGCTGAGGATGTGCGGGTGGCGCTGGCCGCGCTGGGGCGCATTCTGGGGCGGTTCGATGTCGAGGCCGTGCTCGACCGGATTTTTTCGGCCTTCTGCATCGGAAAGTAACGATTCACGTGAAACAGGGCGCAAGGCGGGTTCCGTTTCACGTGAAACGCCCCTTTTCTTGACTTTGCTGCACCTGCGAGTCCTAACCCGTCCATGAACTACGACGTCATCGTCATCGGGGGCGGACATGCCGGCGCCGAGGCGGCCGCTTCAGCCGCGCGCATGGGCGCCCGTACGGCGCTGCTCACCCAGAAGCTGGCGACCATAGGCGAGATGTCGTGCAACCCGGCCATCGGGGGTCTCGGCAAGGGCCACCTCGTCCGGGAGATCGACGCACTGGACGGCCTCATGGGTCGCGCGGCCGATTCCGCCGGCATCCAGTTCCGCCTGCTCAACCGCCGCAAGGGCCCGGCCGTTCGTGGTCCTCGCGCCCAGGCGGACCGGAAGCTCTATCGCAACGCCATGCAAGCCGCGTTGCTCGAAACTGCGAATCTGACGCTCATCGAGGCTTCGGTCGAAGACCTGCAAATCATCGACGGCCGGATCGCCGGCGTCGTCACCGCTGATGGCACCCACATCGGCGCCGGCGCGGTGATCCTGACGACCGGCACCTTCCTCAACGGGCTCATCCATATCGGCGAGCGCCGCATGCCGGCCGGCCGGATGGGCGACGCGCCGTCGATCGGGTTGTCGAAGACGCTCTACGGCTTGGGCCTCCGCATGGGCCGATTGAAGACCGGCACGCCGCCCCGGCTGGACGGCAAGACAATCGATTGGGCGTCGCTGGAGATGCAGCCCGGTGACGACGCGCCGTCACCCTTCTCCTTTCTCACCCGGCAGATCACGACGCCCCAGGTGACCTGTGGCATCACGCGGACGACGGAAGCATCACACCGCATCCTGACGGAGAATCTGTCCCGCCTGCCGCTCTATTCCGGGCAGATCGAGGGCCGCGGCCCGCGCTATTGCCCCTCCATCGAGGACAAGGTCGTCCGCTTTGCCGAGCGCGACAGCCATCAGATCTTCCTGGAGCCGGAAGGGCTGGACGATGACACCGTCTACCCGAACGGCATTTCGACATCGATGCCGGAGGAACTCCAGCGCGCCTTCGTTGCCAGCATTCCGGGACTGGAGCGTGCTGCTATCCTGCGCCCCGGCTACGCCATCGAGTATGACTATGTCGATCCGCGCGAGCTGACCGCCGCGTTTCACGTGAAACGAGTCCCCGGCCTTTTCCTCGCCGGCCAGATCAACGGCACGACCGGCTATGAGGAGGCCGCCGCTCAGGGCCTGCTCGCCGGCCTCAACGCCGCGCGCTTCGCCGGTGGCGGCCCGCCCGACATCGTGCTGGATCGCGCCGAGGCCTATGCCGGCGTCATGGCGGACGACCTCGTCACGCGCGGCGTCACCGAGCCCTATCGCATGTTCACCAGCCGGGCCGAGTTTCGCCTCTCGCTCCGCGCGGACAATGCCGACCAGCGCCTCACCCCGCTCGGCCTCGCGCTCGGCTGCATCGGACCCGAACGCGCCGCCGCGTTCCGTGCCAAGATCGCCGCGCTGGACTCGGCGCGCCGCCGGCTCGAGGAGTTGTCGATCACGCCGAGCCGCCTCAAGACCTTCGGCATCGAGATCGCCCAGGACGGCGTCGCCCGCACGGCGCGCGAACTGCTCCGCTTCTCGGCCATCGATCTCGGCGTACTCGCCGGCATCTGGCCCCAGCTCGGCGGCATGGCGCCGGAGATTGTCGAGCAGCTTGAGACCGATGGCCATTACGCCGCCTATCTCGATCGTCAGGAGGCCGACATCGCCGCCTTCCGTCGCGACGAAGGTCTCGTGCTGCCCGAGGGCCTGGACTATCGCGCCGTCGCCGGGCTGTCGGCGGAAATCGTCCAGAAGCTCAGCGCGATCCGCCCGGCGAGCCTCGGCCAGGCCGCCCGCATCGAGGGCGTCACGCCGGGCGCCCTGACCGCGCTCCTCGCTCATGTAAAGCGTGGCGATGTCCGACGCCGCGCCTGAGTTCGGTCCCGCCGCCTTCGCCGCCGAGACCGGGGCCGATGCCGCAGCAATGGCACGGCTCGCCGCCTATGAGGCGATCCTGCGCCAGACGAATGCGCACACGAACCTGGTCAGCCCAGGTTCGCTCGCCGAACTGTGGAGGCGGCATCTTCTCGACAGCGCCCAGCTCGTGCCGCTGATCCCGGAGACGACCCGCAGCCTAATCGACATCGGCAGCGGTGCCGGCCTCCCCGGTCTCGTCATCGCCGCGCTGCGGCCCGCGCTTCAGGTGACACTCATCGAGTCGATCGAGAAGAAATGCGCCTTCCTCTCCGCCGCCGCCAAGGCGATGGGTCTCACCAAAGTGGCCGTCCGGCGCGGCCGGGCCGAGGCGGTCGAGGGGCTCACTGCCGACGTCATCACCGCCCGGGCGGTGGCGCCGATCGGGACGCTGCTCGGCTATCTCGGGGGACTCACAAGAAAAGGCACGCTCTGCCTCTTTCCAAAGGGCCGGACGGCGGGCGACGAATTGACCGAGGCGCGGCGATCATGGAGGATCGAGGCCGAGCTGATCCCCAGCCGCAGTGACCCGTCGGGATCGATCGTCGCCATCACATCCTTCGCGTTCAAGGGCCGTCGCGCGTGACCAGCTCCGCTCCCTCCAAGCCGCGTATTCTCGCCGTTGCCAACCAGAAGGGCGGCGTCGGAAAGACGACGACGGCGATCAATCTAGGTACGGCGCTGGCGGCCATCGGCGAGAGCGTGCTGCTGATCGACTGCGACCCCCAGGGCAATGCATCGACAGGTCTCGGCATCGCGAAATCGAAGCGCGTCCGCACCGTTTATGACGTGCTGATCGGCCGGGCGCCGCTTTCGGAGATCATCCAGCCGACGGCCATTCCGCGGCTCTCCATCGCGCCGGCGACGCCCGATCTTGCGGGTGCAGAAACCGAACTCTTCGACGCCCAGCGCCGGGCTTTCCGCCTGCGCGATGCGCTCGCCATGCTGCACGCCCGCGGGCCCGAGTTCAGCTATGTGCTGATCGACTGCCCGCCCAGCCTCAACCAGCTCACCATCAATGCCCTGGTCGCGGCCGACGGCGTGCTGGTGCCGCTGCAATGCGAGTTCTTTGCGCTGGAAGGGCTCAGCCAGCTCCAGCAGACCATCGAGCTCGTGCGCTCGTCGCTGAACCCGTCGCTGGCGATCCAGGGCGTCGTGCTGACGATGTCCGACAAGCGCAACCGCCTGTCCGAGCAGGTCGAGGCCGACGTACGCGGACACATGGGCGACCGCGTGTATAAGACTGTAATCCCAAGGAATGTACGCCTATCCGAGGCGCCCAGCCATGGCCTGCCGGCGATCGTCTACGACATCAAGGCGCCCGGCAGTCAGGCCTATATCCAACTCGCCAGCGAGCTCATCCAGCGCGAGCGTGCGCTGAAGGCGGCGTGAATGTCCGCCCGATTGGAGTTGTCTCATGACGTCTAAGCCAGCCTCGCGTGGATTGGGGCGCGGCCTTTCGGCCCTTCTGGGCGACGCGCCCGCCGAGCCGGAGCAGCAAAGCGGCAAGGCCGGCGGCGCCCGCCAGGTCGCGATCGACCTGCTCGGCCCGAACCCGTTCCAGCCCCGCCGCATCTTTGATGAAACCGAACTGCGCGAGCTGACCGAGTCGGTGCGCGCCAACGGCATCCTCCAGCCTATCGTCGTGCGTCCCGATCCGCGCAGCGCCGGCCGGTTCCAGATTGTCGCCGGGGAACGGCGCTGGCGTTCGGCCCAGCGCGCCGGATTGCACGAGGTCCCGGTCGTCATCCGCGACTTCACCGACGACCAGAGCCTCGAGGTCGCGATCGTCGAGAATGTCCAGCGCGCCGGGCTGAACTCGATCGAGGAGGCGCTCGGCTATCAGTCGCTGATCGACCGTTTCCGCTATACCCAGGAAAAGCTCGCCGAGAATGTCGGCAAGAGCCGCAGCCACATCGCCAATACGCTCCGCCTTCTCGCGCTGCCGCCCGAAGTGCGCCGCCTGGTCGAGGAGGGCAAGCTGACCGCCGGCCACGCCCGCGCGCTGGTCACCGCTGCCGACCCGATCGCGCTCGCCAAGGCGGCGGTCGAGCAAGGCCTCAGCGTGCGCGAGATGGAAGCCCTCGCCCGCTCGGCCCAGACGACCCCACAGAAGGGCGGCCGCAAGGCCACGCGCCCGGTGAAGGACGTCGACACGATGCGGCTGGAAAAGGACATGAGTGCCGCGACCGGCTGCCGCGTCCAGATCGAGCCCGACCACAACGGCGAATCGGGCCGGGTGGTCATCTCCTATCGGGACGCCGATGCGTTCGACGAACTGGCGCGGCGGCTGGGGTAGATCGGCATCTTCGGGCCCCGTTCGGTGGACCGAAGCCTGCCGGATCATCCGTCTACGGACAATGGCTCACGCGGCCTGGATGAACTCGATCACGTATCCGTCCGGGTCCTTGCCGAATCCGATCGCCGCGCCGCCCATCGACTCATAGGGCTTGGGCTCCTGCGTCACCTCGCCGCCGGCCTTGCGGATGTTGGCGGCTGTGGCCTTGCCGTCGGCGACGAAGAAGACGAGCTTGATCGGCAGGTCGCGATAATTCGGCTTCGAGCCGTCGGTCCAGTGCATCAGCACGACCGAGTTGCGGCCTTCATGCGCGAGGACGATCTCGTCCATATGGTCCAGCTTGAAGGTCTGCGTTTCCTTCATGCCGAGCGCGGTCTGGTAGAATTGCGAC
Organism: Alphaproteobacteria bacterium; assembly: GCA_020852655.1. Lineage (GTDB taxonomy): Bacteria > Pseudomonadota > Alphaproteobacteria > Micropepsales > Micropepsaceae > JADZAI01. Next base: position 32,768 of record JADZAI010000028.1, on the reverse strand, counting down.
GAGCGCTGGAGATCGCTGACGCCGATGCCGGTGGCGGCGATGAAGTCGGCTGAACGGGGCATGGCTTCCTCCTGGTGATGAACGGTCAGGCGCGGCGCGCACCGGCCCGGCGGGCCTGGGCGGCGACGAGCAGCAAAGCGCGGCCGACCGCGGCGTCGGCGGGAATCTCGGTGCGGCGGGTCAGGATCTCCGCTTCGGCAAGCTGCTCGATGGCGGTCATCGCGGTGTCGGGCTGCCAGAGGCGGAGCTGGCGCGCGACCTGGCTTTTGCGCTTCCAGATGAGACGGGGAAAGGCGCGGTCCGCCGCCTTCTCCGGCTCCAGGCCTTCGGCGACGAGGCTCGCGCCGAGATGGACGCGCTGCATGTGCATCATCACCATGCGGACGATGCCGGGCGAGGTATCGCCGCCGGCCAGGGCGCGGGCATAGGCGGAATCGAGCGCCGCGAGGTCGCCGCCGCCGCAGGCATCGGCGATCTCGCTGAGATCGGCCTCCTGCTCGATGCCCAGCGCGGCCTCGACGTCTTCACGTGAAACCGTGCCGGAGCGCGCGCCATCCGGCCCCTTGTAAAGCGCGAGCTTGCCGAGCTCGCTGCGCGTCATGCGCCGGTCGTCGCCGAGCCGCGCCATCAGGTCGGTCAGCGCGTCGGGTGCGACCGAGAGGCCCTGCGCCTTCAGCGTCGAGACGATCACGCCGCGCAAATCCTCGCCTTCGTCGGGGTAGCAGGCGATTGATGCGCCGACCTCGCCCGCGCCCTCGACTGCGCGGGTCAGCGCGCCCTTGCCGATGTCTCCGGCCTCGACGATCACCAGGGCATCGCCCGGCGGGTCGTCCAGGAAAGGCTCGATCACCTTGGCGAGCGTGTGATCCGCGTCGCGGATGCGCACGATGCGGCGTCCCCCCAGCATGGCGATCGCCGCCGCCTCGTCGCCGAGCCGCGCGGGATCGCCGCGCACCTCGGAGGCCGAGAGGTCCGCGATGCGGAAGGGATCGCCCAAATCGTCGACGACCAGCTTCGCCAGCGCATCGGCGCGTTCGCGCACCATGCCGGCGTCCTGGCCGAAGATCAGGGCGAGGCGCAGCCCGCGCGGCGGCGCCTTCAGGAAGCCCTCGATGCTGCGACCCTTGATCTCCATGGCCGCGTTTTGCCCGATCCGGCGCCTGCCGTGAACCTCAGGCCGGCGCGACGGCCTCGCCTGCCGGCGGCCGCTGCGGCAGTCGCAGCAGGGCAAGCCCGAGATAGCTGACCGGCAGCGTCGCCATCATCGCCAGAAATACGCTGGAATAGTCCGGGAAATTCGGCCGGAGCAGGCCGACGACGAACGGGCTGAAGGCCGCCACGACGAAGAAGGGCTGGCTCAGTCCGCCGGCCAGCGCGAAATTGGCCGCCCCGTAATGCTTGGCGAACATCGCCGGGCCCAGCGACATGATGCCGCCGAACATGAAACCGATCACCGGCAGGATGAAGAACAAGAGATCGTAGCTCTTGACCGACACGACGAGGGCGAATCCGCCCGTCACCACCACGGTGGAGAGGGCCATGAGCGTCCACGGCGAAATGCGATCGGCCAGGCCGCCGAACGTGACGACGGCGAAGAGCGAGATGAAGCCCATCAGGCTGACCGTTGCGCCGACGTCGGTCGGGGAGGCGCCCAGTTCGCCGAGGAACATCCCCATGGGGTAGTAGATGGCATTGAAGACGATCCAGATCGGGATCAGCGTCAGCAGGATCGCGATGAAGGCGCGGCCGCTGAGGATTTCGCCGATGGTCAGCGTCGGCTGGGGCAAGACCTCGGGTGCGCTTTCGTCGGCCAGGGCCGCAGGCGTTTCACGGACGACGAAATAGATCAGCGGCACCAGGGCGAAGACCAGCCCGGCCATGACGAGCTCGGCGGTGCGCCAATCCAGGCCGTTCGCCAGGAGCAGGTTTATCAGCGGCGGCATCGTGAAGGTGGAGACCGATGCGCCGGCGGTGACGACGCCGATCGCAAGCCCCCGGTTTTCCTGGAACAGCCTGACCGCCAGGACCTGTCCGACGACCGGGCCGGCGAGAACGACGCCGGCGGAGAGCACCAGGGCATGGAGGACCGTGACCTGCCACATGGCCGTCGCGAAGGCGACGCCGATGAGCGCGAGCCCGGTCGCGACGACGCCCAGCAGCATGAGATAGCGCACGGCCACCCGGCTCACGGCATAGCCGACGAAGGGTGCGATGGCGGCCGATCCCACCTGGTTGAGCGTGGTCGCCAGCATGACCGAGTCCGGGCCGCCCCCGAACTCCTTCAGCCACAGCGGCGCCCACAATGTGATGCCGGGCAGTACAATGCCGATCACCACAGCCGTCGTGATCACCGCCACCGCGATGACCGCCCATTTGCGCATCGGATCCACGCGCGCCTCCCGAATTCTTATAATGTTGTCTAAGTTCGATCTTCGTCCGGCTGTCCGGGCTTAGCAAGTCTGCTGCGAACCGGGATGGCCGACTTTTCAAGAGATCAGATTTTCGAAAGCCGGAGGAAAAGGATGCGTTTGAAGGGCAAGATCGCGACCGTAAGCGGCGCGGCATCGGGCATCGGGGAGGCGATCGCGCGGACGTTTGCGCGCGAGGGCGCCTCGGTCGTCATCGCCGACATCAACACCGACGGCGGCCACCGCGTGCGCGATGCGATCCGCGCGGCGGGCGGTACCGCGGAGTTCGTCGAGGCGAACATTCTCGACACAGCCTCGATCGAAAACATGATCGAGACGACGGTGCGCCGGTTCGGCCGCATCGACGTGCTCGTCAACAACGCGCAGACGACGGCTGCCGGACGCCTCGGCGAGATCGAGCTCGAAGCCTTCCAGCGGGCGCTCCAGGGCGGGCTCGTTTCCTATTGGTATGCCTCGAAATGCGCGATCGCCCATATGCTGAAGCAGGGCGGCGGCTCGATCGTGAACGTCGCGTCGGTCTCCGGCCTTGCCGGCGATTTCGGCCTCGGCGCCTACAACGCGTCGAAGGCGGGCGTCGTGAACATCAGCCGCGTCTTCGGCATCGAATACGCGCGCAAGAACATACGGTGCAACGCGCTCTGCCCCGGCCCAATCGGCTCGCCCGGCCTCAAAGCCATGGACGATGCCGGCAACCCGAACATCCAGCGCATCAAAGAGGCCATCCCGATGGGCCGCCTCGGCACGCCGCAGGAGATGGCCAATATCGCGCTATTCCTGGCGTCGGACGAGGCCTCCTTCGTGACGGGCTCCTTCTATGTCGGCGACGGCGGCCTCTGGGCGCATTCGGGCATGCCGAGTCTCACCGGTATCGAGCCGGGCGGCTGGTAGTCAGGCCTTGTTCTCCTCGCCATAGACCCCGCCGATTTTCGTATCCGGCGCGAACAGCCCCTGGCCGGGAACGTGGTTGATCTCCAGTCGCGTCCCGTCCGGGTCCTCGAACAGGATCGAGTAGTACCCCGGCGCGTAGGGGTCGAGCTGCGGACCGTGCACGATATGCGTGCCGATCCCGACCAGGAAATTATACGCCTCGTCGACATCTGCGTTCGAGCGCGCGCGGAAGCAGACATGGTGCAGGCCGACCGTGCCCTGCACGAAACGCTTGCCGCGCTCGCTCTCCGGCGGCGCCTCGATGCCGAAGCCGGTGCGCCCGCCGACGCCATAGAACAGCGTCGGGGTGTCGGAGACGATCCTCATCCCGAGGAACGGCAACAGTTTCGCGTAGAATTCCCGAGCGCGCTGAAAGTCGCCGGCCGTGATGAAGATATGCGCGACGCCGTTGATTTCCATGAAGCTCTCCCGATTTGAAAGTTTCGTCAGGGCGCCAGCGCGGCCCGGATCTCGGCGGCCGTGGCGAGCGTCCCGCCGGCGCGCATGACGGCAATTGCCGTGGCCTCCACCAGCTCGGCATTGCCGCGTGTGCTGCCCATCGGCACGTCCTCCAGCCCGGCCCGCACATGGCCGCCGTGCGCCACGGTCTCGGCGATCAGCGGTGTCAGGTCGGTCATCAGCCCGGCGATCATCCACGGCGCGTCCGGCGCGTGCTCGGCCAGCAGCGCGCGATAGGCGTCGAGCGCATAGTCGCGCGGCGGGAAGCCGAAGGCGAGGCCGTCGGAGAACATCAGCCGGTAGATCGGCGTCTTGAGGCCCCGATAGCGCCTCGCCAGCGCCGCGCCGAGGCGCACGAAGCCCGGCTCGTAGATCGCATAGCTCGGATGCGCGCCGCAGCCTTGCGCCAGCGCAAGGCCCAGCCGCACGTCGCTGTCGGTGTTGAGATAGACCGAACCCGGCGTATCGCGTTTCACGGCGACGAAGCTGGACGTGTTCACCGATCCCGGATCGACCACGGTCCACTCCAGCAGCCCGCGCTCCGCGAGCACTTCCACCGCGCGATAGCGCTTGCGGCCGGTGATGCTCACCTCCGCGCCTGCCGGCACATGGCCGTCAATCGTCGGATAGACGATCGCGTCGACCTTTGCGCGGATGCCCTCGATGATGCGCGTATAGAGATCGGCGTCGTCGCTCTGCCGCCCGGTCGCTTCGTCATAGGCGTGGAGATGCACGATCGCCGCGCCGGCCTGCACGCTGGCGATGCCGTCGGCGACGATCTCCGCGACGCTGACGGGAATGCGCGGCTGGTGCGCGCGCGTCCAGCTTCCGTTGAGGGCGACTTCCAGCCAAGTCTTCTTCGCCATGGGAGCGGCAGACTAGAGCCGCACGGGCCGCCGTCAACGCGACGGCGCGCCCAAAGCGACGGCGATCTTCAGCTTGATTTGCTCGGCGATCTCGCGCGCGGCGCGCTCCTCGGCGTCCTTGCGGGCGACGAGCGTCGCGTATTCGGAATCGACCACGTTATAGGACGCCGTCGTCTCCGCGCGCCCCTGTGCGACGGCCTTGTCGCTGCCGAGGGTGACGAGCGCCCAGTCGGCGGTGAGGCGGTAATTGTAGCGCGTGATCGAGGCGTCGTCCTGGATCGCGAGACCACGGCGTTCGTCGGCCAGCGCGATCTTCAGGCGGTGCTTCGCCTCGGCCTTCAGCCCCGGCTTGTGCAGCGCCTCGTCCAGCGCGTTGGTGACGAGATAGCCGATGCGGTCGCTGTCGTTGGTCGGCGGGATGGCGTCGATGCGCACGGCCGCGAAGGCGTTGGCCGCGCCTTCGGGAATACTCGCCGTGCCGTAAAGCGGGCGGAAGCCGCACGCCGCCAGCGTGAAGGCGGCGGCGAGAAGGACGACGTTCCGCCTGCGGATCATCACACCACCACGTTCACGATGCGATTGGGCACGACGATCACCTTCTTGGGCCTGGCGCCGTTCAGCGCGCGGGCGATCGATTCCATCGCCAGCACGGCGGCCTCTACCTCGGGGCCGGGCGCGTCCTTGCGCAGCGTGATCTCGTCGCGCCGCTTGCCGTTGATCTGGATCGCGACCGTCACCTCGTCATGCGCGACCAGCACCGGATCGGCCGCCGGCCACTCGGCATGGACGATCATCCGGTCGTGGCCGAGCAGCGCCCAGGCCTCCTCGGCGAGGTGCGGCATCATCGGCGCGATCAGCAGCGCCAGCGTGTCATAGGCCTCGCGCAGCGCCGCACCAGCGCCCGGTGTCGTCGCGTCGAAGCCGCCCAGCGTGTTCACCAGCTCATAGAGCCGCGCCACGCCGCGGTTGAAGCGGAACTGCGACAGGTCCTGCGTCAGCTCGTGCGTCGTGCGATGCACTGCCCGGCGCAGCGCCAGCGTGGCGCCGTCCGTCGCGCCGGGCCTGGCGCCGACCGGCGCCAGATGCGGCAGCGCCTCGTTCAGCAGGCGCCAGATGCGCTGTACCAGGCGCGCGGCGCCGTCGACGCCGGACTGCGTCCACTCGCTGTCGCGCTCGGGCGGCGAATCCGACATCAGGAACCAGCGCGCGCAGTCGACGCCATAGCTGTCGGCGATTTCCTCCGGCGGCACGACGTTCTTCTTCGACTTCGACATCTTCTCGGCCGGGCCGACTTCGACCGGACGATCGGTGCATTTGCGGAAGACGATGCCGTCACGCCGCTCGACCTCTTCGGGTGAAAGCCAGCGGCCGTCGCTGTCGCGATAGGTTTCGTGGGTGATCATGCCCTGGGTGAACAGGCCCGCGAACGGCTCGCTCAGGTTCAGATGCCCCGCGACCTTCATCGCGCGGACGAAGAAGCGCGCGTAGAGCAGATGCAGGATCGCGTGTTCGATGCCGCCGATATACTGGTCGACCGGCAGCCAGTAATCCGTCGCCTGAACATTGGTCGGCCGATCGGCCGGCGAGGCATCGGCGAAGCGCGCGAAATACCACGACGAATCGACGAACGTGTCCATCGTGTCGGTTTCGCGCCGGCCCGGCTTGCCGCAGGTCGGGCAGGCGACGTTCTTCCACGTCGGATGGCGATCCAGCGGATTGCCGGGCACGTCAAAGGGCACGTCCTCGGGCAGCGTCACCGGCAGGTCCTTCAGCGGCACGCCGACCGGGCCGCAGGCCTCGCAGTGGATGATCGGAATCGGGCAGCCCCAATAGCGCTGGCGCGAGACGCCCCAGTCGCGCAGGCGGTACTGCGTGACGCCGTGACCGACGCCCAGCTTCTCCAGCTCGGCGATGGCGCGCGCGATCGCATCCCTGGTCTCCAGCCCGTCGAGGAAGCGCGAATTATAGGTCGTGCCGGGACCGGTATAGGCGACGTCGTCGATGCGATGCGTGTCGGCATCGGCGCCGGGCGGCAGCACCACCGGCTTCACCGGCAGGGCGTATTTGCGCGCGAAGTCGAGGTCGCGCTGGTCGCCGGCGGGCGAGCCGAAGATCGCGCCGGTGCCGTACTCCATCAGCACGAAATTCGCGACGTAGACGGGCAGCGTCCAGTTCGGGTCGAACGGGTGCACGGCGGTGACGCCGATGTCGAAGCCCATCTTCTCGGCTGTCTCGATGGCCGCTTCGCTGGTGCCGACGCGCTGGCACTCGGCGATGAAATTGCGCAGCGCCGGGTCGGTCTTCGCGACCGCCGCGGCCAGCGGATGGTCGGGCGCGATCGCGACGAAGGCGGCGCCGAACAGCGTGTCCGGTCGCGTCGTGAAGACCTCGATCTCGTCAATGTCGCCCGGCGTCGCGGTCAGCTTGAACGTGAAGCGCGCGCCTTCGCTGCGGCCGATCCAGTTGGCCTGCATGGTGCGGACCTTCTCGGGCCAGCGCTCCAGCGTCGCCAGGTCGTTCAGCAGCTCATCGGCGAAATGGGTGATCTTGAAGAACCACTGCGTCAGCGCCTTCTTCTCGACCAGCGCACCCGAACGCCAGCCGCGGCCGTCGATCACCTGCTCGTTGGCCAGCACGGTATGCTCGACCGGGTCCCAGTTGACCGAGCTCTCCTTGCGATAGGCGAGGCCGTGCTGCACGAAGTCCAGGAACAGGCGCTGCTGATGCTTGTAGTAGCTGGGGTCGCAGGTCGCGAATTCGCGGCTCCAGTCCAGCGACAGGCCCAGCACTTCGAGCTGCGCCTTCATCGTGGCGATATTCTCGTAGGTCCACGCCTTGGGGTGGACGCGGCGCTCGATCGCGGCGTTCTCGGCCGGCAGGCCGAAGGCGTCCCAGCCGAACGGGTGCAGCACGTTGAAGCCGCTCATGCGCTTGAAGCGCGCGACCACATCGCCCATCACATAGTTGCGGCCGTGGCCGATATGGATCTTCCCCGACGGGTAGGGGAACATCTCGAGCACGTAGTATTTCGGCTTCGCGCTATCGACTTCGGCGACGAACGCGCTCTCCGCCTTCCAGCGGGCGCGCCAGCGGGGTTCGGCTTCCGCGGCATCGTAGCGCGCGGGCTGTTTGGGGTCTGGCAAATCGGTCATTGGCGTCGAGTGTATCAGGCTGTGGCCGCCGGGTGATCCCCCGGCGGCGTGGCGGCCGTTAGGCGCGCCGGGGCGTCAGTAATTCTCGGCCGAGCTCATAAGCTGGCGGGCGCGCGTGATGATCGCCGTCTGGACGTCGATCGCGGCCTGCGGATTGACCGCGGCCGGCGCCCCGTTCACGCGGCGATAGACGTCGACGGCGACGTAGTCCGAGCGCAATTCGTGGCCCACGATCAGCACATCGACCATCGTCTCCTCGCCGGGAATGCCAGAACCCGATGGCGCCCACTGGGTGCGGATGCGCCCGGTGGACGGGTCGGCGGAGGCCAGCGGTACGAAGCTCAGCGTGTCGAGGGCCGCCTGCCACATGAATGGGTTGACGGCCAGGTTCGCCGGCATGTTGGTCAGCGTGTATTCGGTCGTGCCGCCGCAGGCCGTCAGGGTCGGCGCGACCAGCACAACCAGGCCCAGCAGCGCGGCGCGGAAACGGACCGGACTCGTCGAACGCATCTGCAAGGGCGCCTCACACGCTGGGCGGCCTTGGAAACAAGGCCGGGCCCGCCTCTTACCCAGCGCTTCTGCCCCGGGCAAGCGCCCGGCCGTCAGCCGCCGTCGCCGCCGCCGTCATCCTGCGCCGGCTCAGGTTCAGGTTCCGGCTCAGGCTCGGAAGCCTCGGGTTCCGGCTCAGGCGGCGGCGGTTCTGCGGCTTCGGGCTCCGATTCCGGCTCATAGGCCTCGGGCTGTGGTTCCGGCTCAGGTTCGGCAGCTTGCGGTTCGGGCTCCGGCTCTGTCGCCTCGGGCTCTGGTTCCGGTTCGGGCGCGACCTCTTCCTCCGGCTGGGGCTCGGGCTCCGCGGCCGGCTCTTCCGGCTGGGCCTCCGGTTCGGCTGCGGGCTCTTCCGGCTGCGCTTCCGGCTCGGGCTCGCCCTGCTGGCCGTCATCGATGGCGGGTTCCTCGGCACCGGCGTCCGGCTCATCGACCGCGTCGTCCACGGCCGACTCGTCCGCGATGGCCTCGGCTTCGTCGTCGCTCACGGGCTGTTCGGCGACCGCATCGACCTCCTCGTCGGCGACTTCGGCCGGGTCGGCGATGGGTTCGGCCTGCGCTTCGGCCTCGGACGCCGCTTCGACCTGGGACTCGGCGGCCGCCGCCTCGGCATAACCGTCGGTCTCCTCGCCCGTCGCGACCGCTTCGCTTTCCACCGTATCGATCGTCTGCTCCGCCTCGACCATCACCTCCTCGGTGACGATCTCCTGGCTGATCTCGACGCTCTCGGTGTATTCGTAGCTCTCGACGATCTCGTAGCTCTCGAAGCTGTAGGCCTCGTAATAGGTCTCGTACTGCACCTCGCAGAGGTTCGAGACGTTGTTCCAGTAGTAATAATCGTCCTGGAACTGCACCACGTAAGTGGGGTCGTAGACGGCGTAATAGTCATAATAGCCGCCGTAATAGCCGAAGGCCTGGTCGAGCCGGGCCAGCGCCATCCACTGATAGTCCGCCGAACGGTTCAGCAGCAGCGCCTCATCGAGCAGGGCGAGGATCAGCGCGAGCTGTTCCAGGTCCTCGCGGCGCTGCGTCTGCGCCCGGCGGCCCTCGATGCGCGTCCTCACGGCGTTGATGCGCCGGGCGTTGGCGCGGGTCGATTCCGCCGTCACCAGCGCCTTGGCGCCGCCCAGCCGCTTCAGCGTCTGTGTCCACGCGGCGTTGAACGAGCGCATCCCCTCATGCACCTTGCGGTCCTGGATCTTCGACATCTCGAAGGTCGCGTTCAGCTTGCCGACGACGCGCGACGTGGCGCTCACCGCCTTGGCGAGCGCCTTCTTGTCCTTGCTCGCGATCGCCGCCTTCAGCGCCTTCATCTGGCGGTCGGTCGTGGCGATCGCCTGGACGAAGGGCGCGGCCTTGGAACGGTCAGCGCGGCTGAGGCGCTTGGTCGTGGTCGCCACCACCGACAGCGAGGTCTGCGTCTTGCGTAGCAATTCTGCACCGCTCGCCTTGCCCTGCTTCGTCTTGGAGCCTTGGCGGGCTGCGACAGGCTCGACGAGCGACGGCCCGTCGGCCAGCGGCGCGAGGCTCAGCGCCCCCGCGGGCGTCGGGCCCGCCGCTGCGGTAAGCGCGAGGCCCGGAATGCCGGCTGCGAGGGCCAGGAAGGATACGGAAAGCAGAAGAGGCCGCATGCGGCCTTTGGTCAGCGTCATAAGAAGACAGTCCCCTCGGTGTCGACCGCCGACGCTCCCCCGCCCGGCGGCCTCAGTTGCTCCGAGGCTGTCACGCCGCCGGAAGGGTGTCAAATTTCCCCGGAAAAGTGCGGCATTGCAAATGGCCGGTCCCACCCGGGAACTTTGCTCAGGCGTTGCGGAATGGTACAGGAAGCGCTGGGAGTTCACTCCTGTCGCGGCTTACTGGATGGTGGATGGCTGCGCGTCGCGCGACGGCCTCACACATTCGTTAACGAAGTGCCCGGCATGGTAAAGACGCGTTAACGTATGCCGTGAAACAGAGGGGCCATAGGAGCGAACCCGATGACCCGACGCGCGCTGATCGTGCCTGGACTGGCTGCCCTGCTGGCCGGGGCGGCAACGGCTGAAGACGTCAAGTTCGACGTCAGCGGCTTCATCGACGGCTCGGTGTTCAACGACGAGCAGAACAGCTCCGGCTTCGCCGACCGCGACCAGGACGGCATCGACGCCCTGGTGAACGGCAAGGTGATCCTGCGCGGCTCGTATCTCACCGAGGGCGGCTGGGAACTGGGCGGGCGGGGCGAAATCCGCCTCCAGAGCGGCGCACGCTCGGACTCGACGCCCGGCCGCGACGACTGGGTCGTGGCCGAGAAGGCCTATCTCTGGGCGGAAAGCGGCCTCGGCCGGCTCGAGATCGGCGCCCAGGACGGCGCCGCCGACCAGCTCCAGATCAGCCCGCCGAGCGTCACCAAGTCGCTCCGCATCGACGATCCGCTGATGATGCCGGTGGCCGACGGCGCGGGCGACTATTACCGCCCGGCCGGCCTGATGCTGCGCACCGACCCTTACGCGTCGGACCAGAGCCTCAAGGTCGTCTACAAATCGCCGCGCCTCTTCGGCCTCCAGCTCGGCATCTCCTACATGCCGGAGTTCTCGGCCAATTTCGAACGCTTCGTGAAGACGTCGCGGCCGGATGTCGATCAGCAGTCGAACATCTGGGAAGCCGGCCTCAACTACGACAGCAACATCGACAATGTCCGCGTCCGCGCCAGCCTCGTCTACCTGATGGGCGACAACGAGCATGAGCGCGACGAGACCGTCACCGCCTCCAGCCCGTGGCAGTCGGTGGACTTGAGCGAATGGGGCGGCGGGGCGAGCCTCAAATACAAGGGCTTCACGCTCGGCGGCGCCTATCGCCATTCGAATGCGCGCGGCGGCTTCGTCGACCACGCCCCGGTCGTGCTCAGCGGCGGCGCCAGCGACACCGAGATCTGGTCGATCGGCGCGCTCTACGAATTCGAGAGCTGGAAGATCGGCGCGAACTACATCAACGGCGAAACCAATGTCGCCGTCGAAGACGCGATCGGCCGCATCGAAAAGCAGGACGGCGACGCGTGGCAGGTCGCGGCGGCCTACGCGATCACCACCGATCTCCAGGTCTCGTGGGGCTATCAGCGCTACAGCTTCGGCGCCTCGGCCGGGCTGAACCCGCTGGACCTCGCCGAATACCATACCGCGAACGCGCCCGGCAGTTTCTATGCAGGCGATCTCGGCGCCGACATCCTGTTCACCGAAGTCTCGTTCGGCTTCTGAAGCGCCTCGATCGCGGCGAAGCCGAGCGCGCCCGAACCGTTGAGGCGGCGGAAATTCGCGCCGCTCATGCCGCCGAGGGCGATCACCGGCATTTTGCTGCGCACCGCCAGCGCAGCAAAGCGCGCCGGCCCCAGCGCCCGGGCGCCGGGATGGCTGCTGGTGGCAAACACTGGTGACAGCAGCACGGCGTCGGCGCCGAATTGCTGCGCAGCATGAAGGCCCGCTGCGCCGTGCACCGCTTGGGTCACCAGCCCACCCGGTAGCAGCCGCCGCGCCGCCGGGATCCGATGCGCCAGCCTTTCTGGTGCATGGAATCCGTCGGCTCCGACGCGGGCGGCGAGGCGCGGATCGCCGGCGACCAGGAAGATCAGGCCATGAAGCCGCGCCACCGCCCGCAGGCGCCGCGCCAAGGCTTCGCGATCGCGCGCTTCGTAGTGGCGAAAGATCACCCCCGCCCCCTTCGGCAGGCGCGGCATGGCGGCCTCCGCGTCGCCGCGGCGGTCGTCCGTGATCAGCCAGAGCGGCGGGATCGGCGTCATGCCCCGATCTCGCGCCTTGCGCGGTCCGGCGCAACCGGACTATGCGCGCAGGCCATGAGCCAGGCCCTCGCCGACATCCGCGCCCGCATCGCCTCTGCCGCCCGCGCCGGCGGCCGGTCGCCGGACGAGGTCACGCTGATCGCCGTCTCCAAGACCTTCGGTGCTGACACGATCGAACCCGTCATCGCCGCCGGCCAGCGCGTCTTCGGCGAGAACCGCGTGCAGGAGGCGCAGGGCAAATGGCCGGCGCTCCAGGCTGCGACGCCCGGCATTGCGCTGCATCTCATCGGCCAGCTTCAGTCGAACAAGGCGCGCGAGGCGGTGGCGCTGTTCGATGCAATCCACAGCGTCGACCGCCTCAGCCTCGCCAAGGCGCTGGCGGCGGAGACGGCGCGCCAGAACCGGTCGCCGCTGCTGTTCCTCCAGGTGAATACGGGCGAGGAACCGCAGAAGGGTGGGGTCGCGCCGAAGGAGGCCGCCGGCTTCCTCGCCGAATGCCGCAGCCTCGGGCTCGACCCGCAGGGCCTCATGTGCATTCCGCCGGAGGATGAAGAGCCTGCGCTGCATTTCGCGCTCCTCGCCGAACTCGCCCACCGCCTCGGCCTGTCGAAGCTCTCGATGGGAATGAGCGCGGATTTCGAAACGGCGGTGAAGCTGGGCGCCACCCATATCCGCGTCGGCAGCGCCATCCTCGGATCGCGGGTCTAACCGGTGAATGTGATCCGCGTCGCCGCCGACAGGCGCGGCAGGAGCGTCAGCATCTCGCCCATTGGAACGGCGACGCAACCGGCGGTCGGGCCGTAGTCTTCGCGGCAGATGTGCATGAAGATCGCGCTGCCCTTGCCGGCGACGACAGGGTCGTCGTTGTAGCCGATGACGACGACGACGTCGTAGAGGCCGTCTTCGCGCCACATCTTTTCATGGCTCGCGGCGTAGGGCAGCTTCACCGGGCGGTTGTAGCTCGGGTCGTCCGGGGCGTCGCACCAGCCGTCGTCCTTCGACAGCGGCGTCAGTTTCAGCGCTGTCGCCGGCGGCGTCACGCGGTCGGGGCGGAAGAAGCCTTCGCGGAGCGCATAGGTGCCGGCGGGCGAGGCGCCGTCGCCTTCACGCTTCGCCGCCGAGATGCCCGAGCGGCCGATGGCGCAGCGGGTCTCGTGGCCGTCGAAGGCGAGCAGCCAAATGCCGTCGGGGCCAGGGCGCACGGTCAAATCCATGCAGCCCACGCTAAAGCCGTCGCAGGCATCTTCAACCGGCGTATCGGCGCTCATCGCACGCCGTAGCGCGCGAGATTGCGCTCCATGTTCTTGATGGCGCCGAGATAGGCGTCGGCGGCACCCAGTGACGCGACCTTCTCTCCGGGATTCGCCGGGAAGAAGCGGCCGGTATCGGCGGCTGCGACGGTGGTCGGCGGCGTATCCGCCCTTTCCTCGTCCTTTTGCTCCGGCTCGGCCGCTTCCGGCGTCGGTGCTGTGGCTTCGGGCAGGCCATAGGCGTGGCCGGCGATGCCGAAGCTCTGGAGGAGCAGGGCCGCCTGGTCCGCCGGCAGGATCGGCGGCGCGGCATTCCGGCCGGCGAGCGGCGACGCCGGCGTTTCGGCCCCACCGAAGGCCGCCATGAGCGCGGAGACCTGATCCTCCGACATATCGACGGGCGCCGCCTCGGGTGTCGCCCGCGTTGCGGCGGCCAATTTCGCAGGCGCAGCGACACGCTCCGGGCTCGGCGCGCCAAAAGCGGCCATCAGTGCCGACATCTGGTTCTCCGACAGGTCGACCGGCGCTGCCTTGGCGGTCGCCGCCGGGGCCGTCACGCCCATGGGCAGCGACGTCGCCGGCACGACGATCCGCGGCGGCGCGGCGCTCAGCCTGGCCGACGCTGCCGGCTGCGCCGGTTGGATCGGCTGGGGCAGGGCCTCGGCGAAGCGCGTCGCCGGCGCCGGCGCTTCGGCCGTGCGCTGCTTCTCGCGCGCGAGGATGCGATCGTGCCGCGCGTACATGAGCTGGAAGGCCTGCACGTTATTCATGACCGCCTCGTCCAGCAAGCCCTGCGCCATCGCCGCGCGGCGGATTTCCGCCCCGGGGGCGCAGCAGCGCGCGGCAGAGTTTGCCGCGCCCTACAGAACGTGCCCGGCCTTCGCCTTCTTGGTCGCGAGATAGGCCGCGTTGTGCGGGTTGGTCGGGAAGGCATGGGCGACGCGTTCGGTCACTTTGATGCCGTTGTGTTCCAGGGCCGCGACCTTGTCGGGATTGTTGGTCAGCAGCCGCACGCTCTCGAAGCCCAGTGTCTTCAGCATCGTCGCCGCCGGCAGGAACAGCCGCTCGTCGGCATCGAAGCCCAGCCGCTCGTTCGCCTCGATCGTGTCGAAGCCCTGGTCCTGGAGCTGATAGGCCCGCAGCTTGTTCATGAGGCCGATGCCGCGGCCTTCCTGCGCGAGATAGAGCAGCACGCCACCGCCGCCTTCCGCGATGGCGGCGATAGCGCCGCGGAGCTGGTCGCCGCAGTCGCATTTCAGCGAGCCGATGAGGTCGCCCGTGAAGCACTCCGAATGCAGCCGCATCAGGACCGGGCCGGGCGGGGCGGGCGGGTTGCCCGCCTTGTCGCCGATGAGCAGGGCAAGGTGTTCCGGCCCGCCGTCGCTGGCGCGGAAGGCGACGATCTCGGTGTGCTCGGCGCCAGCCAGCGGCACGCGCGCGGACGAGACGACGCGCAGCCCGCGCGCCGCCCGCTCGTCATAGGCACCGATCGCCTCCGCCGAGACGCGCGCCAGCCGGTCGCTGTCTTCCAGCTCATGCGCCCGTGCCGCCGTCGTGGCGACGGCGACGACGGCGGGCAGCAGGCCGGAGAGCTTGGCGAGCTTCACCGCGGGCTCGTAGCCCGTGGGCAGGGTGATGCGGAGCGCGCTGTAGGGTCCGGTCAGCGGGTTCGCGAGGTCGGCGGTCGGATCGACCAGCGCACGTACCCGCTCCAGGGCGCCTGTCTCCGGCAGGTCGAGCGCCACGACGCCCTGCGTATAGAGGCGGATCGAGAGCGTCCTGGCCCGTGCGTGGGTCAGCACCACATGTACGGGCGCGGGTTCCCGCCGCAGGGCTGCGAGGCGGTCGCGCGAGCCGGTTTCCGCTGCCAACACCAGCACGGGCGTTCCGTCGGAACCGTCGACGATGACCGGTTCGCCGCGCCGCAGGGCGGCGGCGGCGCGTTCGACGGGATCGAGCAGGGGCAGGGTGGTCCGCACAGGGCCTCTAGGACGCGGACTCGTGCGTCCGTCACAGTTTGCGTGACGAATTGCCTATAAGATAGAAGGTCAAGTCTCAATGCCGGGCGTCACGTGCGCAGCCGGCGCACTGGAAACCGATGGTATGAGCGCCAAGCGCCGTCTTTTGCTTGTCGATGACGACAAGGACCTGCGCGAGGAGCTCGCCGAGCAACTGGCCCTGACGGGCGAATTCGAAACCGAGCAGGCGCAGACCGGCGCCGCCGGTGTAGAACGGTCGAAATCCGGCGACTACGACCTCATCCTGCTCGACGTGGGCCTCCCCGACATCGACGGCCGCGAGGCCTGCCGGCTGATGCGCAAGGCAGGCGTCAAGACGCCGATCGTCATGCTGACGGGCGCCGCCGAGGAAGCCGACCAGGTGCAGGGCCTCGAGGCCGGCGCCAACGACTACGTCACCAAGCCCTTCCGCTTCGCCGTCCTGCTGGCCCGCGTGCGCGCCCATCTGCGCAGCCACGAGCAGAGCGAGGACGCGATCTTCACCGTCGGCCCCTACACGTTCAAGCCGGCCGCCAAGCTGCTGCTGACGGCGGGCAACAAGAAGATCCGGCTGACGGAGAAGGAAACCTCGATCCTCAAATATCTCTACCGCCAGGGCAAGGCGGTGGGGCGCGAAACGCTGCTGCACGAGGTCTGGGGCTATAATCCCGCGGTGACCACGCACACGCTGGAAACCCATATTTATCGTTTGCGCCAGAAGATCGAACCCGATCCCGCAAAGGCGGCGCTGATCCTGACCGAGAGCGGGGGTTACAAGCTGAATCCGTGATCAAGGTGTCTGATTTCGCCCCTCGCGCCGCGCTCGCGACCGACGTCATCTCCGGCCCGGCGCACGCGTGACATGGCCGAGGAATTCTCCATTCGCTTCTGGGGTGTGCGCGGCTCGATTGCCTGCGGCGGCCCCGACTATGCCCGCTACGGCGGCAACACGTCGTGCCTCGAGGTCCGTTGCAACGGCCGCCTGCTGATCTTCGACGGTGGCACCGGCATCCGGCCGCTGGGCGAACAGCTCATGCGCGACGGCGCGGTGGTTTCGGCGATCTACCTGACGCACACGCATTTCGATCACATCTGCGGCCTGCCGTTCTTCGCGCCGCTGTTCTGCCCGGAGAACAAGTTCGACATCTGGTCGGGGCATCTCGAATTCCCGCTAACCACCCGCGACGCGGTGTCGACGCTGATGTCGGCGCCCGTGCTGCCGATCGATCCCGACATCTTCCGGGCCGACGTGAAGTTCCGCGACTTCCATGCGGGCGAGACGCTGAACCCCTCGCCCGGCGTGGTCCTGAAGACGATGGCGCTGAACCATCCCAACGGCGCCACCGGCTACCGCATCGAGTTCGAAGGCCACTCGGCCTGCTACATCACCGATCTCGAGCATGTCGCCGGCGAAGTCGACGCAGAACTCGTGGCGTTCGTCCGGGATACCGACGTGCTCATCTACGACACCTCGTATACCGAGAACGAATATCTGAAGAAGATCGGCTTCGGGCATTCGACCTGGGAAGCCGGGCTGGCCGTCGCAAAGGCGGCGGGCGTTCCCCGTTTCGTGCTGTTCCACCACGATCCGGCGCATACCGATGCGGCGATGGCGGCGATCGAACACGAAGCGAGCGCCGCGGCCCGCGCCATGGGCATCGAAGCCGTCGCCGCCCGCGAGGGCATGGTGCTGCGGCCCGGTCAGGCGCTGCCCGTCGCGGCTTGATTCAAACCCGCTGTGATTTGGATCACCGCGCTTTTCCGCGGTTTGTGGGAGCTTCGTTCCCACAAAGGGTTGAGGGGCGTCACATGGAGAGTCCGATGAAGGCCCGTCTCTGGATGGCCGCCGCGCCCGCCGCCATTATCTGCGCCGCTGCCGCGTCGGCCGGCGAGCAGACACTGAACCAGACCTTTCAGACGCATCGCCTTCAGATCGACGCGCTGATCGCCCACCTCACCGTCAATGTGCAGGACGGCGCGAGCGGCATGAACGTCGCCGTCGACGGCACGCAGGAGATGGTCCAGAAGCTCCGCATGACCACCTCCGGCGATGCGCTGGTCCTCTCCATGGACGGCTCGGGTGAGGACTGGTGGAGCGATATGTGGGACTGGACGTCCGCGAGTTCCGAGGATCTCACCATCACCGTCACCGTCGGCCCGGGCACGCCGGTCAAGGTCGCAAACTTCATCGGCGACGCGACGGTCGGCGACATCAGGGCTGAGATCGAATTCAACTCCACCGGCGGAGAGACGAGCATCGGCGAAGTGACCGACGCCGAGGTCGCGATCGCCGGCTCGGGCGATATCTCGCTCGCCCGCGCGACCGGCAAGGTCGAAGCCTCGATCGCCGGTTCGGGTACGATCAGGACCGGCGACACGGGCGACGCCACGGTCGAGATCGCCGGCGGCGGCGATATCATCATGGGCGTCATCAACGGCGGACTGAATGTCGACGTGGCGGGCTCGGGTGAAGTCACGGTGAAGTCGGTGAGCGGCAAGGTCGACATCGACGTCGCCGGCTCCGGGGACGTCCGCATCGACGGCGGCAACGCCAATCCGTTCCGCGTCGACATCGCCGGCTCGGGCGATGTCCGTTTCGGCGGCACGGCCCATGATCCCAATGTCTCGGTGATGGGCTCGGGCGATGTCTGGATCGCCGCCTACACCGGCACGCTCAGTTCCGACGGCGCCGACATCAAGATCGGCCAGGCCGAGCCCGCCCAGTAAGGCACGCTACTCGTAGCGCAGCGCGTCTATGGGGTTCAGCTTGGCGGCGCGGCGGGCGGGAAAGAAACCGAAGCCGATCCCGAAGGCGGCGGAGAACAGCGTCGCGCCGACGATGATCCCGAGCGAGGGATAATAGGGCAGGCCGATCAGCGCGACGCCGACGAGCGCGATCCCCAGGCCGAAGGCGATCCCGATCACCCCGCCCAGCGTCGACAGCATCATCGCCTCGGTCAGGAACTGCATCAGCACGTCGCGCTCCTGGGCGCCGATGGCGAGGCGGATGCCGATCTCGCGGGTCCGCTCGGTGACGCTGACCAGCATGATGTTCATGATGCCGATGCCGCCGACGACCAGCGAGATGCCGGCGACGGCGCTGACGAAGAGCGTCACGATGCCGAAGACGCTCTGCGCCTGCGCCGCGAGGCCCTGGATGTCGCGCACTGTGAAGGTGTCGGCCTGGTCGGCGCCGACGCCGCGCGACTGGCGCAGCGCATGGCGCACGCCTTCGATGACGCGCGGCAGGTCCTCGCGTGTCGCGGCCGAGACCTGGATCGTGAAGATGTTGGCGTTACCCTGCACGCGGCGCTGGAAGGCCTTCAGCGGCATGACGATGAGATCGTCCTGGTCGCCGGTGAGCAGCGAGTTGCCCTTCGATTTCAGGACGCCGATGACGTCGCACGAGACGCGGCCGAAGCGGATGCGCTTGCCGATGGCCTCGCCGCCGGCGAAGAGCTTCTCGCGCACCGTCTTGCCGAGCACACATACCGAGCGGCCGATCTCGGATTCGCCGAAGGCGCGGCCCTCGGCCATCCGCCAGAGTCCGATGCGGAAATAGGCGGCCTCGCCGCTCTCGAGCTGGGTGTCGGCCTTGTAACCGCCATAGGTCGCCTGGACCGATGTCTGTGCGACCGCGGTGACGTCGAGGATGCCGGGTACGCCGTTCCTGACAGCGGCGACGTCGTCGCTGTCGAAGGGCACGTCGCTGCCCTTGCCGCGCGCATCGGGTCCGCCGGGGAAGGCCATGACGAGGTTGTTGCCGAAGGATTCGAGCTCGAGCTGCACCTGGGCGCTGACGCCGTTGCCGATCGTGACGAGGGCGATGACGGCGCCGACGCCGATGATCATGCCGAGGCAGGTGAGGAAGGTGCGGAGCTTGTTCGCCCAGAGTTCGCGCAAGGCGAGGCGGATGGTCGTCCGGTTCATCGCCGCTACTCGAACCGCAGCGCTTCGATCGGATTGAGCCGCGCCGCGCGCCGCGCCGGGAAGAAGCCGAAGCCGATGCCGATGACGGCGGAGAAGGCGGTCGCGCCGAGGATCAGCGGCGCCGACGGCAGGAAGGCCCAGCCGAGGGCGCCCGTGACGGCATAGGCGATGCCCAGTCCGACGAAGATGCCGACGAGGCCGCCCAGCACGGCGAGCGTCATGGCCTCGATCAGGAACTGCGCGAGCACGTCGCGTTCCTGGGCGCCGATGGCGAGGCGGATGCCGATCTCGCGGGTCCGCTCGGTGACGCTGACCAGCATGATGTTCATGATGCCGATGCCGCCGACGATCAGCGAGATGAAGGCGACGGCGCCGACGAAGAGCGTGACGTAGCCGAGGACGGAATTGGCCTCCTGCCCGAACGAGGTCACGTCCTCGATCGTGAAATCGTCCGGCTTGCCCTCCGGGATGCCGCGCAACTGGCGCAATGTCGCGCGCGCGCCTTCGATGACGCGGGCGACGTCGGCCTTGCTCGCGGCCATGAGCTGGAGGGTGTTGATGTATTCGTCGCCGGTGAAGCGGCGCTGATAGGCGTGAAGCGGCAGGATGATGCGGTCGTCCTCGTCGTTGCCGGTGAGGCCGGAGCCCTTGGGCGCGAGAAGGCCGACGACCTCGCAGGCGACGCCGTCGATCCGCACGCGCTGGCCGACGGGGTCGGAACCCCCGAAAAGCTTGTCCTTCAGCGTCTTGCCCATGACGCAGGCCATGCGGCCGGCGTCGGACTCGGCCTGCGAAAAGCGGCGGCCCGAGGCGAGCGTCCACAGGCGGATGTCGAAATAATCCGGCGTCGTGCCGATGATGGTCGTCTGCGCGTCGAGATTGCCGAACTTGACGCTGGCGCCGTCGCCGACCGAAGGCGCGACGGCGATGATGCCGGGCACGGTGCGGCGCACGATGTCGAGCTCGCGCCAGGTGAAGCGCGAGGCGGCCCGGTCGGCGCCGCGCTGCTGCTCGCCGCCGGCCCATACCCAGATCAGGTTCTGGCCGATCGATTCGAACTCGCGGTTGATCGACGACGACACGCCGGCGCCGATCGTCAGCAGCGCGATGACGGCGCCGACGCCGATGATCATGCCGAGGCAGGTGAGGAAGGTGCGCAGCTTGTTGGCCCAGAGCTCGCGCAGCGCGAGGCGGAGCCCGGAGAAGATCACGACGCCGCCTCGGCCGGCGTGCGGACGTCGTCCGAGGCGATCCTGCCGTCCTTGAAGCGGATGTGCCGGCGGCAATAGGCGGCGATGTCTTCCTCGTGCGTCACGACGATGATGGTGATGCCGCGCTTCGCGTTGAGGTCGCGGAAGAGGCGCATGATCTCGTGGCTGCGCTGGCTGTCGAGATTGCCGGTCGGCTCGTCGGCCAGCATGACGGCGGGGCTCGTCACGATGGCGCGGGCGATGGCGACGCGTTGCTGCTGGCCGCCGGAAAGTTCGGACGAGGTGTGGTCCATGCGGTCGCCAAGGCCGACGAGGCGCAGCGCCTCTTCCGCCAGCGCCCGGCGCTCGCGGGCCGGCGTGCCGCGATAGATCAGCGGCAGCTCGACATTCTCCAGCGCCGTCGTGCGCTTCAGCAGATTGAAGCCCTGGAAGACGAAGCCGAGATAGTTCTGCCGCAGCAGGGCGCGCTGCTTGCGGTCGAGCGTTTCGACCGGGACGCCCATGAAGTCGTAGGTGCCGGAACTCGGCACGTCGAGGCAGCCGAGGATGTTGAGCGTGGTCGACTTGCCCGAGCCCGAGGCGCCCATCACGGCGACGAACTCGCCCGGATAGATCTCGAAATCGACGCCGTCGAGCGCGCGCACTTCGGCGTCGCCCTCGCCGTAGACCTTGGCGACGTTGCGAAAGGCGAGGACCGGCCGGGCGGCGTCCATGGCTATTGCGCGCCGGACCCTGCGCGGTCGAGATCGGTGAGGACCATGTCGCCTTCCGCGAGCTCGCCGCTGAGCACTTCGGTGAAGGCGCCATCGGTGACGCCGATCTTCAGCTTCTTCTCCACCGGTTCGGCGCCGCCTTCATCGACGAAGACGCGGCCGGCCGAGGGATCGCGCGGGCCGGCCGGTTCGGGCTGCGCCTGGGTGGCCTCGCGCATCGCGACGACGTCGGGCACGAAACGCAGCGCCGCGTTGGGGACGAGCAGGGCGGATTCGACCGTCTTCACGGTGATCTCCGCTGTTGCCGTCATGCCGGGCTTCAGGAGGCCGGCTTCGTTGTTCACCGTCAGCTCGCCCTGGTAGATGACGACGCCGGCCGACGCTGCGGCGGCGGCAACGCCGCTGTCCTTCTTGGGCGCGTTGCGCAGCGAGCGGATTTGTGCGTCGAAGGTACGGTTCGGGAAGGCGTCGACGGTGAAGGTCGCGGTCTGGCCTTCCTGCACCTGGCCGACATCGGCCTCGTCAATGTCGGCAAGCAGTTCCAGCTTTTTGATATCGGAGGCGAGGGTGAAGAGCACCGGCGTCTCGAACGAGGCGGCGACGGTCTGGCCGGGTTCGATGCTGCGGTAGAGCACGATGCCGTCGATTGGCGCGCGAATGATCGCCTTGTCGATGTCGCTGACCGCGACTTTCAGCGCCGCTTCCTGCAAGGCGACCTGCGCCTTGGCGACTTCGAGCGAGGCGAGGGCGCGCTCGTAATTCGCCTGCGCGGTGTCGAGGTCCTGCTGGCTGACGGTGCGGCTCTTGCGCAGGTCCGACAGGCGGTCGAGCCGGCGTCTGGCGTCGGAGAGGCTGGCTTCCGCCTCGCGTACGCCGGCCTTCGCCGCGGCGAGCTGGGCTTCCGTCTGGACGCGGCGCGCCTCGAGCTGGGTCGTGTCGATCTGGGCGAGGATGTCGTTCTTCTTCACCAGGGTGTTGAAGTCGACCTTCACGTCGACCACGCGGCCGGAAACCTCGGCGCCGACCTCGACCTGGTCGATCGGCTGAAGCGTGCCGGTCGCCGTCACCTTCACCGACAGCGGCCCGCGCTTCACGGCTTCGGTCTTGTAGGCGGCGTCGTCACCGCCCGATGCCAGGAAGAAATAGCCGACAAGAAGGACGGCCAGGACGATGCCGCCCCAGATGAGGCGCCTGCGCCAGGGCGAGCGCTTCTTGCGGCCCACGCCCAACGTCTCTTCGATGCCCGCCCGGGCCTGGCTCAGATCGTTCATTGCCTGCATTGGTGGGCGCCGGAGCGGGCGCGCGAAAGGTGCACCGCCTCACCTTACAGGCAAGCGGGCCGTGCGTCCGTGATCCGGATCACTTCGCCGTGAGGCGCGTCAACCTCACGGCGAGCGATGTCGCGCGGCGATTAACCGCGCGAGAGGCTTAGCCCCGGCAGGCTGCCGTCGTCGCGCCAGGTTTCCAGCAGCTTTACGAAGGCGATCGGTCCGGCGCCGTAGCTGCCGTTGCGCACGGCGGCGGGTGAGGGCTGGCCTTCGTTGTTATAGTAGCCCGGCGTGCATTCCTCGGCGAATTTCTGCCGCATGATCGCCTTCTGCATGATCTCGTCGACCCAGGCGGCTTCGGCCTCCGGCGTCGCCTCGACCACGGTCGCCTGACGCTCGCCCGCCTGCTTCAGGATGTAGGCGATATGCTGCGACTGCTCGTCGATCATGTGCGGGAAGTTGGCGGTGAAGCCGGACTGCGTGTTGCCGATGATGAAGGCGTTGGGGAAGCCGCTGACGTGCATGCCGTGCAGCGTCGCCGCGCCGTCCTTCCACTTCTCGGTCAGCGTGACGCCGTCGCGGCCGTGGAGTTCCATGTTGGCGCGGTGGCTGTAGGTCGTGCCGACCTCGAAGCCCGTCGCGTAGACGAGGCAGTCGATCTTGTATGCCTTGCCGTTGGCGACGATCGCATCTTCGGTGATGCGCTCGACGCCCTTGCCGTTGGTGTCGACCAGTTCGACGTTCGGGCGGTTGAAGGTCGCCAGATAGTCGTCGTGGAAGCAGGGACGCTTGCAGAACTGGTTGTACCAGGGCTTCAGCGCCTCCGCGGTCTGCCGGTTCTTGATGATCGAATCCACGCGGGCGCGGATCGATTCCATCTTCTTGAAGTCCGCGAGCTGGACGAGTTCGGCAGCATCCTGCGGCGTCGAGGCGCCGCGGCCGGCGAGCACCAGGAGGTTGCGGATGATGTCGGTCCAGCCGTCGGAGACCAGGTCTTCTTCCTGGAAGCCGCCGGAGACGAGGACGTTGAAATTGTCCATGCGGCGCTTCTGCCAGCCCGGCGTCAGCGACTTCACCCATTCGGGATCGGTCGGCGTGTTGGCGCGGACATCGATGGACGAGGGGGTGCGCTGGAAGACGTAAAGCTGCCTGGCGCCTTCCCCCAGATGCGGCACGCACTGCACGGCGGTGGCGCCGGTGCCGATGATGCCGACGACCTTGTCCTTCAGTCCCGTCAGCCTGCCGTTCGAGTCGCCGCCCGTATAGGCATAGTCCCAGCGGCTGGTGTGGAACGAATGGCCCTTGAAGCTCTCGACGCCGGGGATGCCGGGCAGCTTGGGGCGGTGCAGCGGGCCCGAGGCGAGCACCACGAAACGGGCCTTCAGCGCATCGCCGCGGTTGGTCCTGATCGTCCAGCGCGAGGCCGCCTCGTCCCAGCGGATTTCGGTGACCTCGGTCTGGAAGATCGCGCCCTTGTAGAGGCCGAATTTCTCGCCGATGGCCTTCGAGTGCTTCAGGATCTCCGGCGCGCGAGTGTATTTCTCGACCGGCATGTAGCCGACCTCTTCGAGCAGCGGCAGGTAGATGTAGCTCTCGATGTCGCAGGCGGCGCCGGGATAGCGGTTCCAGTACCAGGTGCCGCCGAAGTCGCCGCCCTTCTCGATGATGCGGACGTCGTCGATGCCGGCCTGTTTCAGGCGGGCGCCGGCGAGCAGGCCGCCGAAGCCGCCGCCGACCACCACGACCTCGACCTGGTCGAACATCGGGGCGCGTTCGATGCGGGCAACATAGGGGTCTTCCAGGTAGTGGGCGTATTGGCCGGCAATCTCGACATATTGCAGGTTGCCGTCGGTGCGCAGCCGCTTGTCGCGCTCGGCCTGGTATCTCGCCTTCAGCGCGGCCGGGTCGAAACCCAGCCCGTTGCCGTTGGACGTCGCTGCTGCCTCGGACATGAATCCCCTTCCCCTGGGTTTTTCGTGGGGGGCCGCATATGGCCAGCCCGCCCGCGAGCAATCCTAGGGCAGTCGCAGAACGCGTTTCAACTTCAATGTACTGACGTTTACGTCAGCAGCTAGCTGAGCTTCGCCTTAACCGGGGGTTCTGCGAAAGAGGAGCGCTTGGTCAGCACCTCGTCCGGCAAGGCGATCATCTTGCGGTAGACGGCGTCCGGATAGGGCATATGCGGCTTGGCAGCGTCGTAGGGCGGCTGCGGCACCGGGCTGGGGCCGGAGTAGGGCGCCGGCGCCTTGAACCCTGCCGCCTCGCTGTCGGAAATGCCGGCCTTCGCCAGCACGGCCGGGTCGATCCACTGTTCCGGATCAATCGCCGCCGCCGAGGTCGCGACCTCCAGCGCCATGTTGTCGGGGCCGGCGAAATAGATCGACTTGCACATGCCGTGCTCGATCGGGCCGATCACGTTGATGCCGCGGCTGCGAATGCGGTCGCGGATCGCGAGAAGCTGGGCGTCGTCATCCACGTTGAAGGCGACATGCTGAAGCGTGCCGGCGGCGCTCGGATTCTCGCCGCGCCCGGCATGGGTGCGGCCGATTTCGCTGGGAATGTCGCCGACGCCCGGCATCTGGACGATCGAGAAATAGGAGTGGTCGTTGAGGCGCAGGAAGGCATGCAGCGCGCCCGGCACGCCATGCATGTCGAAGAGCGCGACGAGCGGACAGCCCATGACGTCGGAGAAGAAGGCGATGTGCTTCTTGATGTCGCCGGCCATGAAGGCGAGGTGGTGGATGCCGGTGGGCTGGGCCATGGCGCGCTTCCCTGTCAGGGCCCTTGCATTCGAGCCGGTTTCGGCAATCGTATCGTCAATAAATCTTACAAATCAAGGCAAGCGGGAAGCCCCATGTCCGTCCAGCGCGAATCCTACGGTTTCGTCCATGCCGACAAGAGCCGGCTGAAGGAGGTCTATGGCGGGCCGACCGGGCAGGTCTTCGTCGAATGCACGCGGCTGAAGCCCGACACGCCCTCGAAGACGGCGATCCTCTTCAGCCACCCGATCGGCGGCGGCGCCTTCCTGCCCCTGGTGAACGCGCTCGCCCGTGCCGGACGCCATGTCGTCTATTGCAATCCGCGCTACCGCGGCAACGACACCGCGCTCATCATGGAGAAATGCCTGCTCGATCTCGGGGCCTGTATTGCCGACATGAAGCAGCGTTTCGGATGCGAAAAGATCGTGCTCGGCGGCTGGTCGGGCGGTGGCTCGCTGTCGCTGTTCTACCAGGAGCAGGCCGAGAGGCCCTCGATCACCCATACGCCGGCCGGCGACGAGGTCGACATCAAGGGCGCAGGGCTGATCCCCGCCGACGCCGTGCTGCTGCTCGCGGCGCATATCAGCCGCTCGGTCACGATGACCGAGTGGCTCGACCCATCGGTCAGCGACGAGACACGGCCGTTCGAGCGCGACGTTGCGCTCAACATCTACGACCCGGCCTGCCCGGCGCAGCCGCCCTATTCGGCAGAATTCGTCGCGCGCTTCCGGGCGGCGCAGATCGCCCGCAACCGGCGCATCACGGCGTGGGCGAAGCAGACCCTCGCCGACCTCAAGGCCAAGGGCGATCCCGACGCCGAACGCTGCTTCGTCGTGCAGGGGACGATGTGCGACGTGCGCTGGCTCGACCCGGCGCAGGACCCGTCCGACCGCACGCCCGGCACCTGCTATCTCGGCGATCCGCGCATCGCGAATGACGGGCCGGTCGGGCTGGGGCGGTTCACCACGCTGCGCTCATGGCTGTCGCAGTGGAGCTATGACGAGAGCCAGGCACATGGCCTGAAGAACGCAGCGAATATCTCGGTGCCGCTGCTGGCGCTCAACAACACCGCCGACCTCGCCTGCACGCCGAGCCACGCCCGGCGCATGTTCGACGCCACCGCCTCGAAGGACAAGACGCTGGTCCAGATCGAAGGCGCCGACCACTACTACACGAGCCGCAAGGACCTGCTTCCGAAGGCGGTGGCGACGCTCGAAGCCTGGCTCGGCGATCGCGGATTCTAGCCGGCGCTCCCAGCGCAACCTGCCGCGCACGGCAACGCGACTTTCGGCGGAAAGCTGCTAGGATCGCGGCCATACGAAACAGCACGACAGACGCGCGGGAGCGCGCCCCGGGAGAGACAGCCATGTTCGATCTGCTCATCAAGAACGGCGACGTCGTCGACGGCACCGGCGCGCCCAGGATGCGGGCCGACGTCGCGGTGCAGGGCGGCCGGATCGTCGAGGTGGGCAAGGTCTCGGGCGCCGCGAAGCGCACGATCGACGCCGACGGGGCGATCGTCACGCCGGGCTTCGTCGACATCCACACCCATTATGACGGCCAGGTCTCATGGGACAGCGTGCTGGCGCCGTCCTCGATCAACGGCGTCACCTCGACCGCGATGGGCAATTGCGGCGTCGGCTTCGCCCCGGCGCGGGTCGACAAGCATGACTTCCTGATCCGCCTGCTGGAAGGCGTGGAGGACATCCCCGGCACGGCGCTGCACGAGGGCCTGACGTGGGACTGGGAAAGCTTCCCCGACTATCTCGATGCGCTGGGCCGGCGCCAATACACGATCGACATCGGGGCGCACATGCCGCACGCCCCGCTGCGCTCCTATGTCATGGGCGATCGCGGCGCCGACCACACCGCGGTGCCGACGGCCCAAGAGATCGAGCGGATGCAGAAGCTCACCCTGGAAGCGCTGCATGCCGGCGCGATCGGCTTCTCGACCACGCGCACCACCTTTCACCGCAGCCGCGACGGACAGAATGTCGGCACGCTGACGGCCTCGCTGGCCGAGCTGCACGGCATCACCGCGGCGTTGCGCATCGCGGGCAAGGGCGTCGTGCAGATGATCTCCGACGCCTATCTCACCAATGACGACGCCTTCGCGAATTCGGAACTGAAGCTGATCCGCTCGATCGCCGAGAATACCGGCCGCAAGCTGTCGTTCACGGTGCAGCAGAACGACGACGCGCCGGATCGCTGGCGCCACATCTTCAAGGAGATCGACGCGATGCGCGCCTCTGGCCTGGACGTGAGCGCGCAGGTCGCGCCGCGTCCGGTGGGGGCGCTGCTGTCGTTCTCGTCGACGACCAACCCGTTCATCGTGACGTCGACCTATCGCCGCATCGCGAACGGCGACAACATCGAAGCGCGCCTCGCGGCGCTGCGCGATCCCGCGATCAAGGCGCAGATCCTCGCCGAGCACGAGCATGTCAACATGACCGGCAATGCGGGCGCGCTGACCAAGGGCTATGCGCGCATGTTCCGCCTGACCGATCCGGTGGACTATGAGCCGAGGTCCGAGAACTCGCTCCAGGCCGAAGCCGATCGGGCCGGCCGCAACGTGCACGACTTCGTCTATGACGTGCTGATGGAAGAGGGCGGGCGCCGCCTCGTCTACCTGCCGATCAACAATTATTTCTACGGCAATCTCGACGACGTGTACGGCATGATGACCGGGCCCTACACGCTCTACGGCCTGTCGGACGGCGGCGCACATTGCGGCACGGTGTGCGACGGCTCCTTCCCGACGACGACGATCTCGCTGTGGTCGAAGGGCTCGAAGTCGGGCCTCAAGATGAAGCTGGAAACGCTGGTGCACGGCTATTCGCAGCGCAATGCCCGCCATGTCGGCTGGCATGACCGCGGCGTCGTGAAGGAAGGCTATCTCGCCGACCTCAACGTGATCGCGCTGGATGCGCTCAACCTCAGCCCGCCGGAAATCGTGCAGGACCTGCCCGCCGGCGGCACCCGCCTGCTCCAGACCGCGAAGGGCTATCGCCAGACGATCAAGTCGGGCGAGGTCACCTTCGAAGGCGGCGAATGGACCGGCAAGACGCCGGGCGGTCTGCTGCGGGGCGAGCAGCGGCTGTAAGGCATCCGAGGGGCCGACGGGCGGGATACCGCTTAAGACGCCGGTGTCGTTGCAGGAGGAGTTCTCGCGCGCGGACGTGCGCGGACCCCTCATCCCCCTCGCTGCGCGAGGGGACTTCTCCCCGGAGGGGAGAAGGGCCGGACACCTGCGTCCTGCGGTGGGGGGTGCACCGCTCTCTTGCCGGACCTCGACTCTGTCTCGGCAGGGCCTAAGCTCAGGGAGCGCAATCAAGACCTGTCGGGAGAGACATCAGTGGGCGACACGATCGAGGCCGACTTCATCATTGTCGGCGCGGGCAGCGCGGGTTGCGTGCTGGCGAACCGGCTCTCGGCCGACGGCAAGACCAGGGTGCTGCTGCTCGAGGCCGGCGGCGACGACCGGCCGCTGAAAGAACTGTCGCAGTTCCTGTCGAACATGATGATCCACATCCCCGTGGGCTATGCGCGCACGCTGAAAGACCCCAAGGTCAACTGGCTCTATCCGACCGAAGCCGATCCCGGCACGAGCGGGCGCGTGCATATGTGGCCGCGCGGCAAGGTGCTGGGCGGTTCGTCGTCGATCAACGGCCTTATCTATATCCGCGGCCAGCACTCCGATTACGACAACTGGCGCCAGCTCGGCTGCGAGGGCTGGGCGTGGGACGACGTGCATCCCTATTTCCGCCGCGCGCAGCACCAGGAGCGCGGCGAGAGCGCCTGGCACGCGACGGGCGGTCCGCTGAACGTCTCGGACGCGACCGAGCATCATCCGGTGTCGGACGCGGTGATCGAGGCGGGCGTCGAGGCCGGCCTGCCGCGCAATGACGACGTCAACGGCGCCGACCAGGAAGGCATCGGCTATTACCAGCTCACGGTGAAGAACGGCCGCCGCCATTCCGCCGCCGTCGGCTATCTCCACCCGGCGATGAAGCGCGGCAATCTCCGCGTCGAAACGCGGGCGCTGGCGAACCGCGTGCTGCTCGACGGCAAGAAGGCGGTCGGCGTCGAGTTCTCCCAGCGCGGCAGGACGATCAGGGCGACGGCGAAGCGCGAGGTCATTCTCGCCGGCGGCGCGATCAATTCGCCGCAACTGCTCCAGCTCTCCGGCATCGGCGACGGCGAATTGTTGCGCGGGCTCGGCATACCCGTCGTCGCGGAGCTACCCGGCGTCGGCGAGAATCTCCAGGACCACTATATCCTCACCGCCACCTGGCGGCTGAAGCCCGGCACGATCTCGGTCAACGAGCTCAGCCGCGGCATCCGCTTCGTCGGCGAGACGATCAAATACGCCTTCCGCCGCAAGGGCCTCCTGACGCTTTCGGCGGCGCATATCGCGGCCTTCGTGAAGTCGCGGCCCGAACTCGCCTCGCCCGATATCCAGTATCACATCCTGCCCGCCAACATGGACATGGAGCGCCTCGCCGCGAAGGGCGACATGCAGCTCGATTCGGCGCCCGGCCTCACCATCGCGCCGTGCCAGGTGCGCCCGGAGAGCCGCGGCCATATCCGCATCCGCTCCGCCGACCCGGCGGTTTATCCGACGATCGTGCCGAACTATCTCAGCGACCCGCTCGACCGCGAGGTCGCGATCGCCTCGCTGAAATGGGCGCGCCGGATCGCCGGCCAGCCGGCGCTCCAGGGCTTCGTGCAGAGCGAGATGATGCCGGGCGATGCGGTGCAGACCGACGACGAGCTGCTCGCCTATGCACAGCAGACCGGCGGCACGGTCTATCACCCGGTCGGCACCTGCCAGATGGGCCACGGCCCGAACGCGGTGGTCGACCCGCAACTGCGCGTCCACGGCATCGAAAACCTGCGCGTCGTCGACGCCTCGGTCATGCCGCGCCTCGTCTCGGGCAACACCAACGCGCCTACCATCATGATCGCCGAAAAGGCCGCCGACCTGATCCTCGGCCGCCCCGCCCTCGCGCGCGCCGCCTGACGGCCGATCCGGCCCGAGGCTCCTGCTGCCCGCCCCGGGGACACAGACACAACCTCAGATGTTGACGCTCTCGACGAGGTGACGCGACAGTTGGCGGAACTGGCGGTGACTGCAAAATCCTGAGGGGAAGAGCGATGAGAGACGCCCAGAAGCCGGATCACGTAAGCTTGCACACACTGATCGGGCACCTTCGCGAGGGCCGCTACGTCATCCCGGACTTCCAGCGTGAATTCGAATGGAGGCCCGGCGACATTCGGGACCTTATGCGTTCGATCTTTCTCGACTACTACATCGGAAGCCTTCTGTTGTGGAAGGGTAAGGCGGAGAACTTCAAGGCTCTCTCATGCGAACCCGTTTATGGGTACCGCGGTGTAGGCAAGCCAGAGCACATCGTTCTCGACGGACAGCAGCGGCTGACCGCCATGTATTATGCGTTCACGGCTCCCGATAAGCCGCTGCCGAACCGTTCGAACCGCTATGTCTATTTCGTTCACGTCGACAAGTTCATGGCCGACGAGCACGATGAAGCGTTCGACTACGAACAGCTGACAAAGAAGTGGTCCAAACTGCTAACTGACAAGTCGGCGCAGTATGAGAGCCATCTTTTTCCGCTGTCGGTCGTAGGGGAGCCTGGATGGGCGCTGCCCAACTGGGTCCAAGGGTATGAGGCTCACTGGCGGGCCAAGCGGCAAAGGGCCGAAGAATCGCAGACAGGTGAGCAGCCTACAAAGGCAGCGGCGCTCGCGCAGATGCATGCGGACAACGCCGCCCAGTTCGGGGAAATTCTCCAAGGAATTACTGGCCAGTACCAGATTTCCTACAACGAACTCGACAAGGATCTTGAGATCGACAAGGTTTGCGACATTTTTACGCAAATTAACAGCCGGGGCGTTCGTCTTGATGTATTTGATCTCGCCAATGCCCTGTTGAAACCTGAAGACATAAAATTGAAAGCGATGTGGAGGGAGGCCGAGCCACGCCTAGATTATTTCGATACTGAGAAAATGAACGTCTATATTCTGCAAGTAATGAGCATATTAAGGCAAACCTATTGCTCTCCAAAATACCTTTATTTCATGTTGCCAGGGCACCCTAAACCGATACGAGATTCGGATGGTACGAGGCGCAAGGAGATACTGGTTCCCGACAAGCAAGATTTTGAGAAGCGTTGGAACAACGCAGTCGGCGCGCTGGAGGATGCCATTAAGGTACTCCGGCATCCCCAAGAATACGGCGTCATCAGTTCCAGTTTTTTGCCCTATGTCTCGATCTTGGCGGTGTTCGCCGCTCTGCGCGCGCACGCGAGAACACTGCCACCGCCGCTTCAACTCGACGCTCGGCGTAAATTCCGACACTGGTATTGGGCGTCGGTCTTTACGAACCGCTATTCCGGTTCGGTCGAGTCCACCAGCGCGCGAGACTTTCTCGATGTGAAGACATGGTTCGAAGACGACGCTTCGGAGCCAGCTCTAATCGGGGAGTTTGCCCGGCGCTTCCGGGCCCTGGATCTCCGCAAAGAGACCAAGCGCGGAACCTCGGTCTACAATGGTATATTCAACCTCTTCGTCCTCCAGGGCGCACGCGACTGGATGACTGGCGACGTCCCGCAATACGGCGATCTCGACGACCATCACATTGTGCCGGCCTCGTGGGGCAAGGCTAATCTCAAGGGCAGCATCCACGGTTCGATCCTCAACCGCACGCCGCTGATCGCAAACACAAACCGCAACGTGATAGGCTCGCGGCTGCCGAACGCCTACCTTCCCGAGCTGATGAAGGCGAGCGGCGAGGCAACGGTGCGTGCCATCCTCGAGTCTCACTTCATAACGAGCATTGCCTTCGACATCCTTCTTAGAGAGCCATTCGGTCCAGAGGATTTCGAGGCATTCATCTCCGAGCGCCAGCGGACGATCCAGGACGCCATCGAGAACCTTCTAATCAAGGAGCGCCTCGACCTCTCGCCCCAGCTGCGTGATCTGGACATTGCGACCGAGCGGGTCGAACTCGCTTTGCGCAAGTGCATCGAAACGGAGCTGGGGGAAGGACCGGGACTTCCGCAGCATGTTAACCAAAAGGTGGAGGAACGTATTTCCCGAGCCGCAAAGAAGAACGCCACCCTAGATCCCGAAGCATTTCGAACGTTGTCATCAAAGCTGGAGTTCTTCGACCTCCGGGAGCTGCAAGAAACGATTGTAGCCAAGAGCGCCTGGCCCACCTTCGAGAAGCGCTTCTCCAGCAAGGAGATTCTCAGCACGAAATTCGATCAGCTTGCTGAACTTCGCAACGGCATTCGCCACAGCCGCGCCACGAGTGAAATCGTACGCAAGGAAGGTGAGGCCGCAATCCTCTGGTTTCAGCAGGTGCTGCGGTAGGTAGGCGTGGGATCGCCGACGGTGCGCCGACATTATCATCGACGGAAGAATCTGGAGCGGGCGAGGCGATTCGAACGCCCGACCCCAACCTTGGCAAGGT
>JADZAI010000027.1 GCA_020852655.1 Alphaproteobacteria bacterium | reverse complement strand
GTCGCGCCCATGCCGGCCGAAATCGTACCGATCGAGGCAGCGCATGGACGCGTGCTCGCAAGCCCGCTGGCTGCCCGCCTCACGCAACCGCCCTTCAATGCGTCGGCCATGGACGGCTATGCCGTGCGCGCGGCGGACGTGGCGAACGTGCCGGCCACACTGACGCAAGTGGGAGCGGTGCCGGCGGGGCAGAACTATCCGCATTTCCTCAAGCCAGGCGAATGCGTGCGCATCTTCACCGGCGCGCCTTTGCCCGAGGGCGCCGACACGGTCGTGATCCAGGAGGACACCGAGGTCGCAGGCGCGCGCGTCACCATGAAGGCCGCCAAGGCCGGCCGGCATGTGCGCCAGGCCGGCATCGACTTCCGCGCGGGCGACGTGGTCTTGCGCGCGGGCCGCGTGCTCACGCCGCGCGACGTGGGGCTGGCGGCGGCGGCCAACGTGCCGTGGCTGTCGGTCACGCGCCGGCCGCGCGTCGCCATCCTGCCCACGGGCGACGAGGTGGTCATGCCGGGCGACCCCGTGGGGCCGAACCAGATCGTCTCCTCCAACGGCCCGGCGCTGGCCGCCTTCGTGCGCGCGTGCGGGGGCGAGCCCTTGCTGCTCGGCGTTGCGCCGGACGATGCGCGGGCGCTCCAGGCCATGGTCGCGGCCGCGCGCGGCGTCGATCTCCTGGTGACGACCGGCGGCGCCTCGGTCGGCGAACACGATTTGGTGCGCGACGCGCTTGGCGCCGAGGGCATGGTGCTCGACTTCTGGAAGATCGCCATGCGGCCGGGCAAGCCGCTCATCTTCGGCCGGTTGGGCGCCGTGCCCGTGCTGGGCCTGCCGGGCAACCCGGTCTCCGCCATGGTCTGCGCCGCCCTCTTCCTGCGCCCGCTGATCCACGCCCTGCTCGGCGCCGCGCCGCGCGGTGACAGCGCGCCCGCCACCGCCACGCTCGGCACGCCCCTGCCCGCCAACGACCGGCGGCAGGATTACATCCGCGCCAGCCTCTCCCGCGATGCCTCGGGTGCGCTCGTCGCCACCCCCTTTCCGCTCCAGGACTCGTCCATGATGTCTGTGCTCGCGCGGTCCGACGTGCTGATCGTGCGCAAACCGGGCGAACCGGCGGCCGAAGCGGGTGAAACGGTGGAAGTCCTGACCCTCGACGGAGGCGCGGCGGGGATTTGACGGCCGTTTTGGCGGCTGGGGGCGGGTCAGCCACCGTCACGCGGCATGCGTTCCTCCGTCGCCTGGCACCTACTCCTCCGTGGCACGGCGATTCCCTGGAGGTGATCCTCCGTCAGGGCGGCGGGCACCATGGCAGCGTCACGGTGAAGCGGGCGCCGCCCGCCACATTGGCCGCGGCGATCGTACCGCCCATCGTGGTGACGATGGACTGGACGATGGCAAGACCGAGTCCGGTACCCTTGCCGGCTATCTTGGTGGTGAAAAAGGGCTCGAACAGCTTCGGCAACACATCCGCCGGGATACCCCCGCCGTTGTCCGTCACCATGATCCGTGTTTCCGCCCAATCGGCATCCTCTTCGACCGCGACCTCGATGCGTCCCGGCGACACATGGCGCTCCTCGATGACGTCCTTCGCATTCCCGATCAAGTTGACCACGACCTGCTCCAACCCGACCGGGTGCCCTCTGATTGCGCGGCAGGTCTCGGGAATCCGCGTCGACAGCTCGATGCCAGCCAGGCGAATCTGCTCCGCCAGGAAACGGACGGCGGCGCGCACGCTGACGGACGGGTCAATCTGCTTTACTTCACCGGAATCGTCGCGCCGGCTGAATATGCGCATGTGGTTGATGATGTCCGCCATGCGTTCGCATTGGCCGCTGATCGTTTCCAGTTGCTGCTTGGTGTGCGCCGGGTCGAGGGGGCCATCCTCCATAAGGATCAAACAGGCATCGGCGGCCATGCGGATGATGCTGAGCGGTTGGTTCAACTCGTGGGTGATTCCGGAAGCCAGGGTTCCGAGCGTGCTCAGCTTTTCGGCCTGGATCAGCCGCGCTTCGGCCTCGCGCTCCGTGGTCACATCCAAACCGATCCCCTCCCACACGATGCTTCCATCTTCCATTCGCCGCGGCACCGCGATATTGCGGAACCAGCGTATCCCCGACGGCGTCATGAGGCGCCGGGCGCCGTCCACAACGGACATGTCGCGCGCGGAATCCTCGTAGCGCCGGAGCCATTCCGCTCGGTCGTCCGGATGGGTCATGGCCCCGATCGCCGTCGCCCGGTCGGGATGGCCGGGCGGTGGAATACCGAGGGATTCCACGAGTTGCCCCGCGATAAACGGATACTCGACCCGGCCGTCCGGCCGCTGCACGCGATCGAACACCATACCCGGGATGTTCCGTACCAGGCGCATGAAACGACCTTCGACGTCGCGGCGTGCGATCTCCGCCTCTTTCTGCGCCGTGACGTCGAGCGTCACGCCATCCCAAACGACCTCTCCGGTGTCGAGGCGATGGGTTTGTGCAATCGCCCGGATCCAGTGATAGCGGCCGGACGGATCTTTCATTCGGTACTCGAAGTCGAACGGCGCCAACGACTTGGCCGATGCGCGCACCTCGGAGAACCAGCGATTCCGGTCGTCCGGATGCAATGTCTCGATAAAGAGAGAGGAGTCGCGTTCCAACGCCGTCGTGTCCATACCGTACCATCGCACTACGCCGCCGGTGGTGAAGGGGTAGGTGATGCGCCCGTCGGGATGCAACACGCGGCGGAAGATGCCGCCCGGAAGGTTGGCCGTGATGCTACGTATGCGTTCCTCCGACTCGCGCAGCGCATCCTGTGCTCGCACCAGCTCGGTGATATCGAAGGCCACGCAATCGAAGATCGTATCGCCATTCTCGAGCCGCCGCGGGCGGCCACGAATCTGAAGCCAGATATCCCGTCCGTCCCGGGCGCATTCGCGCCCAAGCCACGTGAATGGTTGAAGGCTCGCCATCGAAGACACCAAGGTTGCCTTGTAGTCTTCCGGGAGGGCGTGCATCCAGCCAGCTGGATCGTCCACGATCTCACGGGGTTCGAGACCGAATATCTCTTGCACTGCCGCGCTGACGTAGGAGATGTTGGTGCCCCCATCGGCATGCATGATCCGTTGGAAAATCACGCCTGGAACGTTGTCCGCCATGCTGCGGAAGCGCGCTTCGGCCTCGGCCAGCCGGGCGGTGCGTTCGGTGACCAGGGCCTCGAGACGCTCCGCGATTTCTCGCTCGGCCAATCGGTCCCGGAGAATGCGTCGACCAATGGGTGTCGCTAGAATCCCTATGATCAACAACACGACCGCAAATGCGCCGAGAATGACGACGCCCTTTTCGCGAATGGCGGTCTGGACGTCACTCATCGGCACGCCGATCGCGATAACCCAGCCGGTCTTCTCCGAGCGTACGAAAGCGGTGAAAACCTCTTTGCCCTCCTGGTTGAGCGACACGAAGTGCCCACTTACGTTGGCATGTAATTTTTCCGCGAGGCTCGGCGTGATGGCCCGCCCCACAAATTGCTCAGGCGATCGATTCCGGCCCGCGATCCGATCGTTGGTATCGACGATCGCCACGGTCCAACTCTTCGGGAT
>JADZAI010000026.1 GCA_020852655.1 Alphaproteobacteria bacterium | reverse complement strand
GACATCGACGAAATTGTCGTGGAAGGACAAGAGGGTTACGATGAAGCCCTCACCTTCACGAAGATGATTATGCCGGCCCAGGCGGAGGCCGTGAAGCAGCATGACGGGCGCCCGCCGCTGTTCCAGAAATACCGCGTCGAGAGCCAGCTCGACTCGATGTTCAACCCGCGCGTCCAGTTGAAGTCGGGCGGCTACATCATCATCAACCAGACCGAGGCCCTGGTCGCCATCGACGTGAACTCGGGGCGCTCGACGCGCGAGCACAACATCGAGGACACGGCAACCAAGACCAACCTGGAGGCCGCCGAAGAGATCGCCCGCCAGCTTCGCCTGCGCGACCTCGCCGGCCTGATCGTCATCGACTTCATCGACATGGAGGAGAACCGCAACGACCGGGCGGTCGAGCGGCGCCTCAAGGACTGCCTGCGCCATGACCGGGCACGCATCCAGATCGGCCGCATTTCGCCCTTCGGCCTCCTGGAGATGTCGCGCCAGCGGCTCCGGCCCGGCATGGTCGAGGGCTCGACCGTCGCCTGCCCGCACTGCAACGGCACCGGCCTCATCCGCTCCGTCGAGAGCCTGGCCCTGCGCGCCCTGCGCAATGTCGAGGAAGAGGCCCAGCAGTCGCAGGCCGAGGGCGTCACGGTTCGCCTGCCGACCGAGGTTGCGGTCTACATCTTCAACCACAAGCGCACCGACATCGCCGCGATGGAGGAGCGCCTCGGCATCACGATCTTCATCGAGGCCAAGGCCGACATGTTCGGCGCCGACTGCGAGGTCGAACTCGGCACGCAGGGCGGCTTCCGCCCGCGCCGGGCCAGCCCCAGCACCGCCGTCTCCGCCGAGACAGCGCTCGCGATGATGCCGGAGCCGGACTACGAGGAGAGCGAGGACGAACCCGGCGAGGGCAATATCGAGGAGGTCGAGGAAGCCGAAGCCTCCGGCGGCGAACGGCGCGAGCGCCGGGACCGCGACGACCGTAGCGGCCGCCGCGGCGGACGCCGCCGTGGCCGCAACCGGGACCGCGACGAACGCCGGCCGCCTCGGCCTGAGGCGCCCGCCGCTGCCCCGGGCGACCCGATGCCGGTGATCGCAGCCGAGGGCGGTGAAGAGGCCGTCGCGGAGGAAGGCGAAACCGGCGAGGTCGTCGCCGGCGAGGCCGCCCCGCGCGACGGGTCGCGCGATGTCGGT
This sequence comes from Alphaproteobacteria bacterium, assembly GCA_020852655.1. Classification (GTDB taxonomy): domain Bacteria; phylum Pseudomonadota; class Alphaproteobacteria; order Micropepsales; family Micropepsaceae; genus JADZAI01. Next base: position 13,510 of record JADZAI010000026.1, on the reverse strand, counting down.
GATCGCCGCCGGCGCCGCCGTGGCCGTCGTGGTGGGCGCCGCAACGGCCGGCCCGAGGGCGCCTTTGGCGCCGAAGGTGCAGACATGCCCGCCGCCGGCGAGGACGCCACCGACGAGGACGCGGCCCAGGAAGAGGCCACCGGCACTTCGGAAGCGCCTGCCTTCCCCCCGGAACCGATCATCACCAGCGAGCCGTCCACGCCGTCAGCTCCCCGCCCGCAGCGCAAGTCCGCAGCCGCCGCCATCGCGCGCTTCTTCGGCCTGGGCACGAAGGCCGAGACGGAGGGCGGCGCGACGCCGCAGCCGATCGGCGAACCGGCCGCACCTCCGCCGGAGGTCACCGTCGAGCCTATCGCGACGACGCCGGCGCCGGCGGAGCCTGTCGCGCCTGCGCCCGAACCGGAACGCAAGCCGTCGCGCAAGCTCGGAATCGCCCGGCCGCCCGAGGAGCGGGTTACCGAAGTCCCGCAGGCCACCTTCGTTGCCGCGCATGATCCTGCGCCGGTCGCCGTCGAGGCTGAACCGGTTGCCGAAGTCGCGGCGGCCCTGGCGGAACCGGCCCCCGAAGTGCACGAGGTCCGCCCCGACGACGTGACGCCGACGACGCCGGCCGTGGAGGAGCCCGAGGCCGTAGCGCCCCCGGCGCCGAACGAGCCCGTGGCGCCGCAGCCGATCATCGTTCCGGAGGTCGAGAAATCCGAGATCGTCGCGACCGGTGAGGTGGCCGGCCCGCCCAAGGGCGGTTGGTGGAAGAAGCGCGCCGACTGATCGGCGGGGATGCCGCTTTCGCGGCATCCCGTCCTGCCTTAGAACGCAACTCTGTCGCAAATCGGCCCGGAGTAGCCGTCGTGGACGTCTTCGAAGCGCTGCGCGCCCGCCGCTCGATTCGCGCCTTCAGGCCGGACCCGGTGCCGCGCGGGCTCGTGGAGCGCATCCTGCACGACGCCGTGCGCGCCCCTTCCGGCACCAATATCCAGCCCTGGAAGCTCCACATCGTCGCCGGCGCTGTCCGCCGCCGTCTCGAGCGCGAAGTCCTGGCACATCGCGAAACCGATCCTCCCGACCAGAAGGCCGAGTTTCCCCGGCTCGGCAAGCGCAAGGAGCCCTATGCGTCGCGGATGCGCACGCTGGGCAAGCACATGTACGGACTGATCGGCATTCCCAAGGGCGACCAGGCGGCAAGCTGGGAACAGTGGGGACGCAACTTCAAGTTCTTCGATGCGCCGGTCGGTCTGATCTTCACGATCGACAAGGACCTCGACCGCATGAGCTATTGCGATGTCGGCATGTTCATGCAGTCGATCATGCTCGCGGCAAAGGCGCACGGCCTCGACACCTGCGCCCAGGGTGCCTGGAACAATTATTGGTCCGTAACCCGCCGCGTTCTCTCGCTCCCCGACGACGAGTATATCATCGCCGGCATAGCGCTCGGTTACGCCGACGACGCCGCGCCGGTGAACGCCCTCGTCTCCGAACGCGAGCCGCTGGACGCCTTCGCCACCTTTCACGGTTTCGACAGCGACATGACGGCCGCCTGAACCGCCGTGCACGGGCAGTTGAGCGGCCGTGGAATTGACTTCCGCGCCCCCTGCCCTCTAGCTACCGCACACCGGACGGACATCACGGCGCGCAGGGGCACGGGCCGCGCCGCATATCGCCGACCGGCTTGTTCGACCGCATCCGGAGTTCTCCGTGATCCGCTTCCCGATCCGTGCAGTATCGGCCTTCCTGGCCGCGGCCTTGTCGTTCTGTCTGGCCTCGCCGGCCTTCGCCATCTCGATCGCGCGCGATACCGAGATCGAGGAATATCTCTGGCAGCAGACCCGCCCCGTCATGGTGGCCGCCGGCGTCGACCCGAATGCCGTCCACATCTACCTGATCAACGAGCCCGAATTTAACGCCTTCGTGGCCGGCGGGCAGAACATCTTCGTCTTCCTCGGCCTGATCGACGAACTCGACCGCCCCAATCAGGTGCTTGGCGTCATGGCGCACGAGACCGGACATATCGCCGGCGGCCATCTGGCCCGCGGCAGCGCCGACGTGTCGAACGAGGTCGCCCCCTTCCTCATCACCCTGCTTGCCGGTCTGGCGGCCGTGCTCGCCGGCGAGGGCCAGGCCGGCATGGGCATCATCATGGGCGCTCAGCAGGCGATGCAGCGCGCCGTCCTCGGCTACACGCGCGTCCAGGAGAACTCTGCCGACCAGGCGGCCATCACCTTCCTCGACAAGGTGCACAAGAGCGGCCGGGGCATGCTCGAGACCTTCGAGAAATTCGCCCAGAACGAACTTCTGGTCGACCAGGCCCAGGACCCCTTCGCCCGCTCGCACCCGATGTCGCGCGACCGCCTCGCCGCCCTCGAGACGCGCGTCAACGCGTCGCCCTATGCCGATGTGCCCGACACGCCCGAGGACGTGGCGGCCTACCAACTGATCCAGGCCAAGGTTCGCGGCTTCATGGACCAGCCCATGACGACGCTGCGGCGCTACCCCACCAGCGACACCAGCGACGCCGCACACTATGCCCGCGCAGTCGCTTATTATCGCTATCCCGATTTCAACGCCGCGAACTATGAGATCGACACACTGCTTCAGAAATATCCCGGCAATCCTTACTTCTGGGAGCTGAAGGGCCAGATCCTTGCCGAGCAGCGCGATTTCCGCGGCGCCGCCGCCGCCTTCGACAAATCGGTGAAACTGAAGCCGAAAGCCCCGCTGCTCGAAGTCAATCTCGGCGCCACGCTCGTCGCCATCGGCGATGCGGCGCAGTTTCCGCGCGCCGTCAAAATCCTCGAATCGGCGCTTTCGCGCGACGACTCCAATGCCTTCGCGTGGCTTCAGCTCTCGATCGCCTATGACGGACTCGGCAACGAAGGCATGGCCGCGCTCGCCATGGCCGAACAGCGCTTCAATATGGGCGCCTATGGCGATGCGGTGCATTTCGCGACGCGCGCCAAGCAGCTCCTGCCGCAAGGCTCGCGCGCTGCGGACCGGGCCGACGACATCATCGTGATCGGCACCGGCCAGATCCCCGAAGATCAGCGCGGCAAGCCATCCAAGCGCCGCGGCTTTGACCCATCATCTCTCACCGAAAGTCAGCCATGATCCTGAAGAGAATGCTCGCCGCCGTCGCCGGCACGGCGCTGCTGTGCAGTGCCCTGCCTGCCGGCGCACTGGCGATGGACCGCCCGGAAGTCGAGAAGATCGTCCGCGAATATCTTCTCGCCAATCCCGAGATCCTGAACGAGATGATCGCGGAGTTGCAGAAGCGCGAGGAAGCGTCGTCGGCCAAGCAGGCCAAGGACGGCATCGCGAGCAATCACGACGCGATCTACAATGACGGCTATTCTTACGTCGCCGGCAACCCCAACGGCGACGTCACGCTCGTCGAGTTCTTCGACTACCATTGCGGCTACTGCAAGAAGGTCCGCCCAGAAGTCGTGCAGTTGCTGAAGGACGACAGCGGCGTCCGCCTCGTGCTGAAGGAGTTTCCCATTCTCGGCAAGGTGTCCGAGGAAGCGGCGCGCGCGGCGATCGCATCGCTCAACCAGGGCGGCGACCACTACTGGAATTTCCATCAGGCGATGCTGGCCGAGGACAGCCTCGACTCGGCCGGCATCTACGAGATCGCCGCGAACCAGGGCCTCGACGTAGAGCGGCTCAAGAAGGACATGGCCGATCCGTCCGTGCAGCAGAAGATCGACAAGAACCGCGAGTTGGCCAAGTCGATCGGCATCGACGGCACACCGGCCTTCATCATGGGCGACAAGCTGGCGCCCGGGGCCATGTCCCTCGAAGACATGAAGGCGATGATCGAGGCGCAACGCAGCGGCGGCTGATCCGGCGACAACGCGATGGGGGTTGTGATGGGGGCGAGTACCGGCGACTACACCTATGCGACGACGGCAGATACGGCGGAGGCGCTTCGGCTGCGCGACGTTTCCTCCACCGCGCTCACCGAAGCGGCCATCGCGCGCATCGAAAGGCTGGACGGTACCCTGAACGCCGTCGTCGTCCGCGACTTCGCCGCCGCCCGCGCGGCTGCCGCTGAGGCCGACGCGGGGCTGGCGCGCAACGAGCCCGGCGCACTCCTCGGCGTGCCGGTCACGGTGAAGGAATCGTACGACCTCACCGGCCATCCGACGACCTGGGGCATGGAGATGTTCCGGGAGCACCGCGCCGGCACCGACAGCGAAGTCGTCAGGCGCCTGAAAGCCGCCGGCGCCGTCATCCTCGGCAAGACCAACGTCCCGCCCGCCCTCGGCGACTGGCAGAGCGACAACCCGATCTACGGGCGCACCAACAATCCCTTCGACGTGACGCGCAGTCCCGGCGGTTCGTCCGGCGGCTCGGCGGCGGCGCTCGCCGCGGGGTACGTGCCGCTGGAGATGGGGTCCGACATCGGCGGTTCGGTGCGTATCCCGGCGGCGTTCTGCGGCGTCTACGGCCACAAGCCGACCTACGGTATCGTGCCGCTGCTGGGGCATGCGCCCGGCGGTATGGCCGGCGCAGGCCCGCTCCTTGCGGTCGGCGGCCCCCTGGCGCGCTCGGCCGACGACCTCCGCCTCGCAATGGACATCGTCGCCGGACCGGCCGGCGACGACGCGCGCGTCTGGAAGCTCGATCTCCCCAAGCCCCGCCTCACCGGCCTTGCGGGCGCGCGGGTGCTCATCGTCGACCGCCACCCGCGCTGCACGACGGCCGGCGCCATGCGGCGCGCCCTTGCCGATCTCGGCCGCAGGCTCGCGGCCAAGGGCGCCGCGGTGTCCTACGAAAGCCCGCACTTGCCCGATCTCGGCGCGCAGCACGATGTCTACTTCCCGATGGTGATGACGATCGTTTCGCGCGGCGACCCGCGCATGCCGCCGCCGCCGTCGGCGCATGAGTGGATGGGCCTGCTCGACGCCCAGGCAGCGTTCCGCCAGCAATGGGCGAAGCTGTTCGAGACCTTCGACATCGTGGTCACGCCGACCTTCGGCTCCGCCGCCTTCAAGCACCAGGAAGAGCCCGTCTGGGAGAAGCGGACGATTACGCTCGACGGCGAGATCTTGCCCTACGGCTCGCAGATCGCCTGGCCGGCCGTCGCCACCCTGCCCCATCTCCCGGCGACATCCTTCCCCATCGGCGACGACGAGGACGGCATGCCGCTCGGCGCACAGGCGATCGGGGCGTTCGGCGACGATTACACGACGATTGCGTTTGCCGGCCTCGCCGGCCGGCCGTTCAAGCCGCCGGGTCTCGCCTGAGATGCCGCGGCATACCGAACTCTTCTGGGGCGCCGACCGCATGGAAATGGCGCCCGATCACGCGCAAACGCTTTGAGGTCCCCATGTTCGTCACGACGGCCGACACGCTCGAAGGCTACCGCATCACCCGCCAGCTCGGCGTGGTGCGCGGGCTGACCGTCCGCTCGCGCAGTATCATCGGCAATGTCGGGGGCGCGATCCAGTCGCTGTTCGGCGGCAACCTGTCGATCTATGTCGAACTCGCCGAGACGGCGCGGCGCGAGGCCTACGAGCTCCTGGTCAAGCACGCCGAGGAGGTCGGTGCGAACGCCATCATCGCGATGCGTTACGACGCCAACGAGATCATGGAAGGCATCACCGAAGTCCTCGCCTACGGCACCGCCGTCCGGGTCGAGCCGGTCTAATGGCGAGGTTGGGCAGGCGGCCCTAGATGAGCCCGGCCAACGGACTGGACGGGTCGGCATACTGCTTCTTCGCCATCCGCCCGGCGAGATAGGCGTCGCGGCCGGCGATCACGGCATGCTTCATCGCCCGCGCCATGCGGATCGGATCCTTGGCTTCGGCGATGGCCGTGTTCATCAGCACCGCGTCGCAGCCGAGTTCCATCGCGATGGTCGCGTCCGAGGCCGTGCCGACGCCTGCGTCGACCAGCACCGGCACCTTCGACTGCTCGACGATCAGGCGCACGTTGATGCGGTTCTGGATGCCGAGCCCGGAGCCGATCGGGGCGGCGCCCGGCATGATCGCGACCGCGCCGGCATCCTCGCAGCGCTTCGCCATCAGCGGATCGTCGCTGCAATAGACCATCACGTCGAAGCCGTCTTTGGTCAGCACCTCGGTCGCGCGCAGCGTCTCGATCATGTCGGGATAGAGCGTCTTGCGGTCGCCCAGCACTTCGAGCTTCACGAGGCTCCAGCCGCCCGCCTCGCGCGCCAGGCGCAGCGTGCGCATCGCATCCTCGGCCGTGTAGCAGCCGGCGGTGTTGGGCAGGAAGACGACCTTCTTCGGATCGATATGGTCGACCAGCATCGGCTCGTCCGGGTTCGACAGGTTCACCCGGCGCAGCGCCACCGTCACGATCTCCGCCCCGCTCGCCTCCAGCGCGCGGGCATTCTCCTCATAGGACTTGTACTTCCCGGTCCCGATGATCAGCCGCGACCGGAACGTCCGTCCGGCAACGGTCCAGGTTTCAGCAACGGTCGTGTCCTGCGCGCTCATGGCTACGATGTATGCGCAGCAGCGCCCAAGCTCCAGTGGGTTCTGTTGAGCGGCTTAGGGCTGGCGCGATCTGCGGACGATAGACGGCTCGATGACGATCAAGCCGCTCAACCGGTCGGCAAGTTCGGTCAGGACCGCGGTCGTGCGCGAGATGCGCGACTCCGGTGACAACCGGTCGAGGCGCTGAAGGATCACCGCCGACGGAGCCGGGTTTCTGCGCCTGTGCAGCAGGCCAAAATCGCTGTCGTTGGTGACCAGCACCCGGTTCTCGCGCACCGCCATGTCCCAAACATCCTCGTCCGACGCGGCCGGAGATATCTCGCTTGCGTGGCGGATATCATGACCGAGCTGCCTGAGCGCAATCGCCAGCCGGTTGTCACAGCACTCGTCGAGCAGAAAGCGCACGGCTCAGTGTGCGAGAACTTCTTGGTTTGACAGGATGGCGGCAGCGTAGAGCTGCGCGGCGCGGATATCTTCGGCCGTCAGGCGCGGATACATCACGAGCAGTTCCGTCTCTCCTACGCCATGGCCGAGCTCGGCGAGAATCCGGTCTACCGGTATGCGCGTCCCGCGGATCACCGGCTTCCCCGCCATGATGGCGGGATCGATCTGAATGCGGGCCTTGTAGTCGCTCATCTGCGCTCCCTGGCTCAAGCATAGCACAGGACACACGCAGGGCCGAACGGCGCCGCCGTCCTCATCCGCCGCCGATAAACCGCACGATCTCGAAGCGGTCGCCGTCGGTGACCTCGGTGGCGGGATAGGCAGAGCGCGGGACGATCTCCAGATTGCGCTCGACCGCCACCTTCCGCGAATCGAGTCCCAGCGCCTGGATCAGTCCGGCCACCGTCAGCGGCGCGTCGAAGGCGCGGATTTCGCCGTTTATGGTCAGGGAAAGCGCCAATTCTCTGCCTTTTTCCGTGCTTCCGGCCCATCGCCCGGGCCTGTATAAGCGCAGTTCCTTTGCACCGGCGCCCTCAGTGCGCCCGCCAGGTGACATGCCCAAACCGATCTACATTCTGAACGGCCCCAACCTCAACCTGCTCGGCGAGCGCGAACCGCATATCTACGGTGCCGAGACGTTGCAGGACCTGGAGAAGCGGGTAGCCGCGCGGGCCAAGGCGGCCGGCTATGCGACCGCCTTCCGTCAGAGCAATCGCGAAGGCGAACTCGTCGACTGGATCCAGGAGGCGCGCGAAAAAGGCGCCGCCGTGATCATCAACGCCGCCGCCTACAGCCATACGTCCATCGCCATCCTGGACGCCCTGAAGGCGGTTGACGTGCCGGTCATCGAAGTTCATCTGTCCAACATTCACAGGCGTGAAGCGTTTCGCCATCACTCCTATGTGTCGGCGGCGGCCGATGGCGTGATCGTCGGCCTGGGGCCGCTCGGTTATGACCTTGCCGTCGATGCCGCCATTTCACTCGCCAAGTCCCGGGAATAACGAAGAGATGCCTGGTCCGAAGAAAACTTCGATTCCGATTCAGCCCCGCCCCAAATTTCCCAGGATCGCCGGCGATGCCGTCACTGCGAAGCCCGGCACGGATGCCGACATCGCCTTCGTGACCAGGCTCGCGGGCCTGCTCACCGAAGCGAATATCAGCGAGATCGAAGTCGAGCGCGCGGGCCTGAAGGTGCGTGTATCGCGCAACGCGGGCGGCACCCCGGTCGTCTACGCGCCGCCGCCGGTGTCCGTCGCCGCGCCGGCGGCCGCTGCTCCCGCTGCCGGGAACCCTGCGGCCGCCGAGGCCGATTTGTCGAAGCATCCGGGCGCCGTGACCTCGCCCATGGTCGGCACCGCCTATATCGCGCCGCAGCCGGGCGCCGCGCCCTTCGTGAAGGTCGGCGACGAGGTGAAGGAAGACCAGACGCTGCTCATCGTCGAGGCGATGAAGACCATGAACCCGATCCCCGCGCCTAAGGCCGGCCGCATCGTGCAGATCCTCGTGCAGGACGCCCGGCCGGTCGAGTACGGCGAAGTCCTGATGATCATCGAGTAGCGGGGACCTCGGGTCGATGTTCGACAAGGTCCTCATCGCCAATCGCGGCGAGATCGCCATGCGCGTCGTGCGCGCCTGCCGCGAGATGGGCATTTCCACGGTCGCCGTGCACTCGACCGCCGACGCCAACGCCATGCATGTGCGCATGGCGGACGAAAGCGTCTGCATCGGTCCGCCGGCGGCGAAGGATTCCTATCTCAACATCCCCGCGCTCATCGCCGCCTGCGAGATCACCGGCGCGAACGCGATCCATCCCGGATACGGCTTCCTCAGCGAGAATGCCCGCTTCGCCGAGATCGTGACGGCGCACAACCTCACCTTCATCGGTCCGACGGCGGAGCATATCCGCATCATGGGCGACAAGGTGGAAGCGAAGAAGACGGCGAAGCGCCTCGGCATCCCCGTCGTCCCCGGCAGCGACGGCGCGGTCTCCGATGCCGACGCCCCCGCGATCGCCGAGGCAATCGGCTATCCCGTGCTCATCAAGGCGGCGTCGGGCGGCGGTGGCCGCGGCATGAAGGTCGTCCAGGGCGCCGACGAGCTGATGAGCCAGCTCAGCCTCGCCCGCAACGAGGCGAAGTCGGCCTTCGGCGACGACACCGTCTATATCGAGAAATACCTCTCGACGCCGCGCCACATCGAGATCCAGGTGCTGTGCGACATGCACGGCACGGCACTGCATCTGGGCGAGCGCGACTGCTCGCTCCAGCGCCGGCACCAGAAGGTGCTGGAGGAAGCGACCTCGCCGGCACTCAACGCCGAACAGCGCGAGAAGATCGGCGCCATCGTCTCCGACGCCATGCGCAAGCTCGGCTATATCGGCGTCGGCACGGTCGAGTTCCTCTACGAGAACGGCGAGTTCTATTTCATCGAAATGAACACGCGCCTCCAGGTCGAACATCCCATCACCGAGATGATCACCGGCCTCGATCTCGTGCGCGAACAGATCCGCGTCGCCAACGGCACGCCGCTGGGGCTGACACAGGCCGACATCGAATTCCGCGGCCACGCCATCGAGTGCCGCGTGAACGCCGAGAATCCGGTCACCTTCAAGCCGTCGCCGGGCCGCATCACCAACTGGCACACGCCCGGCGGCCTCGGCGTGCGCGTCGACAGCGCCGCCTATGCCGGCTACGCGATCCCGCCCTATTACGACAGCCTGATCGGCAAGCTGATCGTCCACGGCCGCAACCGCACCGAGGCGCTGATGCGCCTGCGCCGTTCGCTCGACGAGTTCATCGTCGACGGCGTCGAAACGACGATCCCTCTCTTCCAGCGCCTGATGAACGAGCCCGACTTCCAGAACGGCGACTACCATATCCACTGGCTGGAGGAGTTTTTGGCGCGGGATTAGGCCGGCCCCGATAGGTCGTGCGTGGTTCGAGGCTCGCTACGCTCGCGCCTCACCATGGCATGCCATTTGGATTTAAGGACAGTGCCATGGTGAGGTGCGAGCCGGCGAAGCCGCCGAGCCTCGAACCACGCACAAACGAAGCGAACCCTACCTGTTCGCCCCGTCGATCGTCAGCACGGTGCCCGTGGTATAGCCCGATCGCGGCGATGACAGGAACGCAGCCGCCCAGGCGATCTCTTCCGGCGACGCCGCCCGTCCATATGACATGCCGCCGACATACTCGCGCCAGCGCGACTCGTCGCCGAATTCCTTGTTCGCCCTGAACTTCAACTGTGTCGTCATCCGATCGGTTTCAACCGGCCCTGGATTGATCGCGACGACGCGCATGCCGTCGCGCACCGCCTGTTTGCCGAGCGCCCGGGTGAACGCCATCAGCGCGGCGTTGCCGGCCGCCCCCGCGATATAGCCGGGATCGAACCGCTCGCCGCCCGCGCCGATGATGTTCACGATCACCCCGCGCCGCGCCTTCAGCTTGGCGTAGAGCGCGCGCGACAGGCCGATGAAGCCGAACACCTTGAGGTCCCAGGCGGCGCGCCAGCGCGCGTTGTCGATATCGTCCAGAGCGCCGGCGGGGATGGCACCGGCATTGTTGACGAGGATGTCGATGCCCTCGGCCGCGGCCGCCACGCGCTCCACCTCGGCCTGCTGCGACAGGTCGGCGGCGATGGTCTGCACCGAGACCTCCGCCCGGCCGCGCACCATGTCGGCGGCAGCGGCCAGCGCCTCGGCGTTGCGCGCGACGAGCACGACGTCGGCGCCCTCCTCCGCCATCGCCAGCGCGGTCGCCCGGCCGATGCCCTTCGAGCCGCCGGTGATGAGCACGGTCTTGCCCTTCAATTGCAGATCCATCGCGAGGCTCTCTCCACAGGACTGGTGCGCTGCTAGTCTAGCATCAAATGGCGGCTATCGACGCGCAGACCCTTCTCAAGGCCTATTCCATCGGCGTCTTCCCGATGGCGCGGTCGCGCGACGAGCCGGAGCTCTACTGGTTCGATCCGGACCCGCGCGGCATCCTGCCGCTGGAAGATTTCCACGCGCCGCGCCGGCTGTTGCGCACGATGCGGACGCAGCCGCTGCGCATCACCGCGAACGCTGCCTTCGCGGAGGTCATGCGGGCCTGCGCCGCGCCGCGGCCGGGGCACCCCGAGACCTGGATCAACGACGCGATCTTCGATCTGTATACGGAGCTTCACCAGCGCGGCCATGCCCACAGCGTCGAGGTGTGGGCGCCCGACGAAGCGCTGGTCGGCGGGCTCTACGGCGTTTCGCTGGGCAGCGCCTTCTTCGGCGAGAGCATGTTCAGCGTGGCGCGCGACGCCAGCAAGGTCGCGCTCTGTGCGCTCGTCGCCTTCCTTCGCGCCGACGGCTTCCGCCTGCTCGACACGCAGTATCTCACCGCGCATCTCGCGCAATTCGGGGCGGTCGAAATCCCGCGCCGCGCCTACAAGCTGCTACTGGCCGAGGCGATGGCCCACCGCGCGGCGTTTCACTCGCGCGCCGCGTCGTCGTTCTCGATCTCGTCGTCGATGCTCGGCTGATCCGCCGGCGCCTCTTCCTCGTGGCTGGCGACGTTGGTCGAGGCCTCGGGGTTGTTCGGGTCCTCGATGTGGCAGCCGATGACCCAGACGTCGTAGACCGGGTGCTCCAGGGCGTTCAGGCCGGGGCTGGAGGCGAACATCCAGCCCGAGAACAGGCGATGCAGGTCCTCGCCGCCCTCCGGAGATGCCTCGGCGATCTCCACGAACACCGTCGTCTCCGGCGTCTCCTCCGGCGGGCGCACATGGCAGGTCCGCGGGGTGATCAGCAGCTTCTGGAAGCGCACCGTGGCGCCGACCGGCGCCTCGAACTTGAAGGTGCGGGCGGTGATCTTGTCGAGCCCGCCCATCAGGATCGAGCGGCGCACGCCCTTCTCGTCCGCCTTCGCGTCCTCGAAGGTCGCCTTGTGGTCCAGCACCGGAGGCAGCGACGACAGCTTCACGACCGCCGGCGGCGCAAGATCCTCGGCGGGCACGAGACCGGAGAACAGGGCCGCGAAGCCGAGAGCGGCAAGACTGCCTGCGAAACTGCGGATCATCGGAACCAGAAACTCCTCGAATGCGGCGGAATGCGGGCGCTGCGGCCCGCAATCTCAGTCCGGCGTCCACGCCTCGTAGTCGCCGGTCGCCTTGGGCCGCTCGCCCGTCGCGTAGAGGCTGCCCTTCGGCCGGTAGGCATAGGGCGTGCCCGTCATGTTCGGGATGTGCGGCTTCTCCCACGGACGCACGACCGGCGGATCCTCGGTCGGCGGCACGTCGCTCGTATGGTGCAGCCAGTGGTGCCACTCCGGCGGCACGCGCGAGGGCTCGGCGAGGCCCTTGTAGACCACCCAGCGGCGCTGCGGTGTGCCGCCATCACGGTAATAGCGGTTGCCCTGCCCGTCCTCGCCGACGAACCGGCCGCTTCGCCAGGTCGTCCAATAGGTCCCGGCGGTGGCACCGTTCCACCAGGTGAAGATCGAGCTGATCAGGCCCACGAGCGACTCCCTTGCGCGATGCGCCCTTATGGCGAATCTCATGCAGCGCAGCAACGCGGGAGACCCTTCCCCGATTCCTTCCCGCATTTCCGAGATCGTTCGTAAGGCGTGCAGATTCAGGACCCGTTAACCGCGTTCGGCAGGGTCCGGCAGACTCACCCCAGGGTCCGGTCAAGACGGTTTGACGAAGAAATTTTTTCAGGCTGGAGTCCGCTTCCTAAGCCCCTGAGTCTCCATCGTTAATCGACGGGAACCATGCGCGGGAACCGCTACTAATAGTGGCGTGGGGCCTTCTTAACGCAAAATCTATTGCACGACCCCGCCAAAGGTGTTTCGCTCCCCTCCCTGTCACGACGCTGAACGAAGCGCCTTTATCGAGTGGGGAAAAGGACGCATGCGAAGGCGAACGAGCAGGATGGACTGGGCTTAAGGGGCAGCCAAGTTACCTAACCAGATCAAGGGGTTACGAAGGCGGGGTGGCGCAAGGGCGCCTCTCGCCGACGCTATCCTATTCGCCGGATACCTGTAGACTGCCGAGATATAAGGGTCGTCAGAACGATGCGTATTGAACGCCACTTCACCAAGGCCGGATCGGATGCGTATGAGGGCATCGCCTTCCGCACGGTCACGAGCGAAATCCGCAACCCCGACGGTTCGATCGTCTTCCGCCACGAGGGCATCGAGGTGCCCGCGCAGTGGAGCCAGGTCGCATCCGACGTGCTCGCGCAGAAATATTTCCGCCGTAAGGGCGTCGCGCCGCAGCTCGTCGCGGTCGAGGAGAACACCGTCCCCTCGTGGCTATGGCGCAGGGAGCCGGCCGCGGGGGCCTCGCTGGGCGAAGGCGAAACCTCGGCCAAGCAGGTCTTCGACCGTCTCGCCGGCGCCTGGACCTATTGGGGCTGGAAGGGCGGCTATTTCGACGCCGAGGACGACGCGCGCGCCTTCTACGACGAGATGCGCTACATGCTCGCCATGCAGATGGCGGCGCCGAACTCGCCGCAGTGGTTCAACACCGGCCTGCACTGGGCCTACGGCATCGATGGCCCGAGCCAGGGCCATTACTATGTCGACTTCCAGACCGGTGCGCTGACCCGTTCGCACTCGGCCTATGAGCATCCGCAG
>JADZAI010000025.1 GCA_020852655.1 Alphaproteobacteria bacterium | reverse complement strand
GGCCGGTGAGCAGCGCGTCCTCGCTGTCGTGATCGAGGCGCAGATGCGCCTTCGCCTCGGCAAGCGTCACCGGCTCCACCGCCGGATCAACGGTTCGGAAAAGCGTCATGCGCACTCCAGGTTTTGCAAGAGAGAGGTGGCGGCCCCAACAGGGGTGAATCGAGGCCGCCACGGCAGCGCACAAGAAGACGCGCGATGCCGGTTCGCAGTGTCTATGTTTTCGGTACGGGGCGCGGATTCCACCGACACCCTTTGCCGGCGGCACCCTTTCTCGGCGGCACCCTTCGGAAGACGGGCGCCAGCGCCGAACCGCATCAAGCTGAGTCGAAAATGGCGGACTTCGAGAACCGGAGCGGAGCGACCGTTTTGGTCGTGAGCACCGGAAGCGCAGAAGACCGCTATTTGCAGACCAGCTTCATGCGGTTCCGAACTTCACCAGCTTGATCGCATCAAAGTCCTGCACTCCGCCGCCGACGCGCTTGGTCGTGTAGAACAAAACGTACGGCTTGGCGGAATACGGATCGCGCAGCACCCGCACGCCGGTGCGGTCGACGATCATGTAGCCGCGCCCGAAATCGCCGAAGGCGATGGCGAAACTGTCCGCCGCGATGTCCGGCATGTCCTCGGCCTCGACCACCGGGAATCCCATCAGCATGGCGCGACCGCCCGGCGTCGCCGGCGGCTGCCACAGATAGTTGCCGTCGGCATCCTTGAACTTGCGGATCGCGGCCTGCGTCTTGCGGTTCAGCACCCAGTTGGCGTTCTGGCGATAGCCTGCCTTCAACGCATAGATCGTGTCGATCAGCTTGTCGGACGGGTTGCTGGCCGCGAACGCGCCCGAAACGCCGGTCGCGATATAGCCCAGCTTCGTCCAGGCCCAGCTCGCCTCCGCCACCGTGTCGTAGTCGAGGAAGCCGCGCGGCTTGTTGGTGCCGTCGCCATTGACAAAGGCCGCGCCCTCCTGTTCGGCGAAGGCGACCTCTACCTCGCTGGACAGCCACTGGTCGAGATCGACGACGGCGTCCTCCAGCAGCGTCGCCGTGGCCGCCGGCATGGCATAGAGTTCCATGGTCGGGAACGACAGTTCTGCAAGCGTCGGCGTGCTGGTCTGTGGCCGCGAGGCGGTTTCGGCCACCCACCCCGTCGCCGGCCCGGTGACGGCGAACGGCTTCTTCAGCACCGCCGCCGAGACCTGCCGCACCGAGGCGATCGAGCGGATCGGCGACAGCGCCGAAAGCCGCTTGCCGATCTCGGTCTCCGTCTCGTCCGGCACCAGATAGCCGCCGTCCTGCCCGGAGCCGTAGGACATGGCCTTGGTGTCGAGCGACCTCAGCTGCCGGTCGTCGCCGCTGCGCACATAGGCCTCGAAAGCCTGCTTGTGCTCGCTGGGCATGGCCTGTCCGGCGCGCCCCATACCCGGGCGCAGCTTCTTCAGCGTGAGCTGGTCCAGAGCGCGCTTCTGCTCGTCCAGCGCCCGCGAGATGCGGTCCACCTTCTCGACCGTCACCACATCAGCCGACTTCGCCTCGATCTCGGCCAGCCTGCGATCATTGTCTTCCTTGAACGCCTCGAAGGTCGACATGAATTCGTGGAACGCGTCCTGCACGTCGCCATTGGCCGACTTCACCTCCGGCGCGCATTTCAATCCTGCTTCCGTCATCAACGAAAATCCTTCTGCTGCATCAGGCGCGTCGCCGCGCGGATGGTGCCGGCAAGGCCGCCGGCGTCTTTTTGTGCGGCGTCCCGCTCGCGGGTGAGGTTTGCGAAGCCCTTGGCGATCACCGTGCGGGCGTCGCTTCGCGTCAGGCCCGCATCCCGCGTCAGCCAGCGTTCGAATTCGCGGACGGTCGGCAGCCGTCCCTTCACCTGCGCCACCCGCGCCTCGGGCAGCATGGGGAACGTCACCACCGAGATTTCCCAGAGGTCCGCCTCCAGGATGCGGCGCACGCCCTTCGCCGGATCGGCTTTTGCCCGCACGGTGCGGAAGCCGATGGAGAGCCCGTCCAGCGCCTTGCCCCGCATCAGCGCCAGCACCTCGCGCGCCCGGCCGACATCCTTCGCCAGCCGGCCGCGCACGAACAGGCCGCGCGCATCCTCGCGGATTTCCGTCCATGTGCCGATCGGCTCGCCGGGATCGTGCTGGAACAGCATGCGGATGCCGCCCGGCCCTCGCCGCCGCAGCGAGGCCGCGAAGGCTCCGCGCTCCACCACGTCCTTGACCAGATCGACCGTGCCGAACAGGCTGGCATAGCCGCAGAACGACCCATCTTCCTCCACCTCGCCCAGCCCCAGCTCGGCAAATTTGCGTTCGCCGTTCATATGCGCCGCGTCACCGCCCATAGCGATCCATCCATCTGTCAGAGAATCCGTGCTCGAAGCCGCGCATGAGGAAGCCCAGCGCCCACCAGGCGGTGACACTGGCAGCCGCCGATCCCATCATCAGGATCTCGCTGGAGTTCAGTACGCCGTCGATGCCAAGTTCCTTGGCGATCTTCACGCCCACCGTGCCGCCGAAGACCAGCCCGGACACCACGCCCACGGCGAAGCGAAGCGCTGCCTCGCGCCGTCCCTGCGGCAGGAGATAGGCGAGCGAGATCGCCGAGCCGGCGAGCGCGCCCGCGCCCTTGGCCGCCCACAGCCAGGCCGTGTCGTTGATGTCGGACATGATGAACCTCCAGGAGGAAGGGCAGTAAGGGAATAGGGGAGTAGTGGATGTCGAGGTGTCGGCCAGGCAGGGGGCAAAAACATACTGCCCTATTCCCCTATTCCCCTATTCCCCTATTCCCCTACTCCCCTACTCCCCTATTCCCGTACCCAACCGCCTCCCGCTTCTCGTCCTCGCTGAGGAAATCCGCCGCGCCGACGCGCGCCCACAGCGCATCGCGTTCGCCGGTCAGGCCGAAAACCTGATCGGCGTCGAACCAGAGCCGCACGTCGTCGCCGAAGAGCGGCGACAGCCATGCGGAAAGCTCCCTGGCCGTGCGCATCACCATAGGCAGCACGGTCAGGCGGTAGAAGGCGCGGTTCGCCTCCTGATAATTGGCGTAGGTGTTGTCGCCCGGAATGCCGAGCAGCATGGGCGGCACGCCGAAGGCGAGCGCGATGTCGCGCGCCGCGCCGTTGCGCGCCTCCATGAAATCCATGTCCTTCGGCGTCAGGCCCATCGCCTTCCAGTCGAGCCCGCCTTCCAGCAGCAGCGGCCGTCCCGCTCGCGCCGCGCCGGAATAGCCGTCCTCCAGTTCCGCCTTCAGCCGCTCATATTGCTCGTCGGTCAGATTGCCGCCTTCCTTCGGCGCGTAGACCAGCGCGCCGGACGGTCGGGCGGAATTGTCGAGCAGCGCCTGGTTCCAGCGCCCCGCCGCATTGTGGATGTCCAGCGCCATCAGCGCGGCTTCCAGCGGCGGAAAGCCGTAATGCTCGTCCAGCGGATGAAAAAGCTTCAGGTGCAATGCCCCGCCCTCACCGAGCGGAATGCGCTGCCGCCGCTCGTTCTCGCGATGGTCGAGCGCCACCGGCCAGCCGCCGGCATCGGTCGCGACCGTCACCCGATCGGGCCGCAGGAGATGCAGCTCCCGCGCCTCAGCGCCGCTGTCGATCAGCTGCACATAGGCGTTGCCGGAAATCAGCAGATAGCCGTAGAGCGCTTCCATGAAGGCCGCGCCCGCCTGCGCGGGGTTCGGCCGCTCGAGCAGGTCGAGCAGCGGATGCGCCGCCAGATCGTCCGCGCCCTCATAGACCAGCCACGGCATCGCGGCGGTCGCCTCCGCGATCATGCGCACCGCCCGGTGCGCGACCGGATTGCGCATAAAACCTTCGCGGGCGAGCCCGGCATAATCGCGCCGCGTCCACCGCGCCTCGCCCTCCATATGCAGCGCGACGAAGCCGTAGCCCGCGGCCTTGCTCTCGGGCACGGCGGGAGCACCCGCCGGCTTTCGCCACGGAAATCGAAATGCCATTCGGATCATCCTTTGTTCGGGCGAAAGCCGCTCAGCCCAGCTTCCGCACCCTCGGCGTTGCCATGTTCTCCGCCGTCAGTTCCGTCACCGCCCAGACGAGCGCGTCGACCCGGTCCGGCGACCGTCCGCTGGACAGGCCGTTAGGGCCGAAATCGCACATCTCGTCCTCAAGCTCCGGGAGCCGTCCGGCATGCTTCACCTTGCCCTGCGCGTAGAGCATCGCGACCGGCTCGGCCCGCGTCCACTTGCCCCGCCGCGCCCGCACGGCGCGCACCGGCACCGCGCCGTCCACGCTGCGTATGACGCTAGTCACCATGTCGCCGCCCTGATTGACCTCGGCGACGATGCAGTCCGCCTGCAATTTGTGGAACAGCCCCACCACCGCGCCCGCCCAGGCGTGTGGCTGCGCGGCCTTCATCGAG
>JADZAI010000024.1 GCA_020852655.1 Alphaproteobacteria bacterium | reverse complement strand
GAATCCGCTATCAGGATGGCGACTTCCAGGTCACCAGCCCGGGCGCTTTCGTGCGCTGCGCGGTGACGGGCGAATCCATTCCGCTCGACGAGCTGAAATACTGGAGCGTGGCGCGGCAGGAGCCCTACGCCAGCGCGCAGATTTCCTTCGAACGCGAGCTTCAGCTCAATCCGGACCTGCGCAAGCGGGCATAGTCTGACATCGGCGAGGTCGCGCGTTCGGCCAAGACCCCTCTCCGTCTCGGGCTTCGCCGGTACCCCTCTCCGGTTCGCTTCGCGAACCACCTCTCCCCAGAGGGGCGAGGAACCCAAGCTGGAAAAGCGCAGGCCTCGCGGCAGATCGCGACCCAAGTTCCTCGCCCCTCTGGGGAGAGGTGCCACGCGAAGCGTGACGGAGAGGGGTCGCAGCCGCAGCCGAGGCGGGGTTGCGTCACCTGTTGCGGGCGGCGGAGAGCGTCGCTTCGATGATGAGGCGGGGTGTTTCCGGCTCGTCGAACACGGCTTCGATGTCGAGGATGAAGGCGCTGCCGGGCAGCAGCGCCGCGAAGGTTTCGCGGCCTATCCTCACGGCGTCCTTGGCCGTGGTGACGATTTCGAGATCGCGCGCTTTCGCCGTCTCCGCCAATTGGCGCAATTCGGCTTGCGTAAAGAAATGATGGTCGGGGAAGGAGCGGGTTTCGACGACCTCGCCGCCCGCCGCCTTCACCGTGTCGAAGAATTTCTCAGGATGGCCGATGCCGGCGAAGGCGAGGAAGCGGCGGCCATCGAGTTTTTCGCGCGGACGGACCCGGGCGCGGTAGAACGGCAGGCGCTGCGCCGTCGCGACAAGATCGTCGGCCGCGTTCCCTTCGCCCATGACGAGCAGCGCCGACGCAAAGCGCATCTGGTCGGCGACCGGGGCGCGCAGCGGGCCGGCCGGCAGCACGCGGCCGTTGCCGATCCCGTAGCGGGCGTCGGTGACGATCAGCGCGAAATCCATGTGGATATGCGCGCTTTGGAAGCCATCGTCCATGATGACGAGATCGCAGCCCCGCGCGGCGAGCAGCCGCGCGCCGGCCGCGCGGTCGGCGGACACGGCGACGGGTGCGGCTTCGGCCAGGAGCAACGGTTCGTCGCCGACATCGCGAGCCGTGTCGCGCCCCGGCTCCACGATGCGCGGCGTTTTCACGCTGCCGCCATAGCCGCGCGAAAGGATGCCGGGTTTCAACCCCATTGCCTTCGCCGCCCCGGCGAGCGCGATGGTCACGGGCGTCTTGCCCGAACCGCCTACGGTGAAATTGCCGACGCAGAGCACCGGGATCCCGACCTTCTCGCGCGGCGCATTGCGCAGACGGCTGGCCGCGACTGCAGCGTAAATGGACGCCAGAGGCGACAGCGCCGCCGCCTGCCAGCCGGCCCGCCTCCACCAGAAGGAAGGCGCGGGCATGGCTACCGGCCGCCCTCGATCCCCTCTCCCAGCCGCGCCTGCACCTTGAGCGGCTGAATGAACGGATCGATCGCCTTCAGCGTGCGGTTGAGCGCGCCGCGCATCTCCTCGACGGTCTGCGCGCCGGCCGCGATCATTTCCTGCCGCGCAACCTCGTTGTTGAGCAGGAAGTTGACGGCGCCGGCGAGCATGTCGCGGTCGCGCACGAATTTGGCGCCGCCGCTCTCGATCAGCCGCTGGTAGGATTCCCGGAAATTCTGCACGTTGCGGCCAGCAAGCACGGCGGTTTCCAGCATGGCCGGCTCCAGCGGATTCTGCCCACCTTCGGAAGTCAGGGAACGTCCGACGAAGGCGATCTCGGTGAGGCGCAGATAAAGCCCCATCTCGCCGATCGTGTCGCCGAGCAGGATGTCCGTCTCGGGCGTGATCTTCTCGCCGAGGCTGCGCCGCGCCACCACGAGGCCCTGCGCGCGGAATTCCTCCGCAAGGGCCTGCGCGCGGTCCGGATGGCGCGGGACGATGATGGTCAGGAGGCCGCGATGGCGGCCGCGCAGCATGGTGTGGACCTCGGCCGCGACCGCTTCCTCGCCGTCATGGGTGGAGACGGCGGCCCATGTCTTGCGCTTGCCGATCTGGCGCTGAAGCTGCGCCAGCGCCTTGTCGTCCACCGGCGGCGGCGGCGTATCGACCTTGAGATTGCCCGACACGGTGACCGGCCGGGCGCCGAGGGCGCGGAAGCGTTCGCCGTCCACGTCAGATTGCGCCACCACATGGGCGAGATTCTCGAACAGCGCCTCGGCGATGTGATGGCGCTTCTGCCACGCCGCGAAGGAGCGATCCGACAGGCGGCCGTTGACGAGGATCTGCGGCACGCGCCGGGCGCCGAGTTCCAGGATCGTCATCGGCCAGATCTCCGACTCGGCGATGATGACGAGATCCGGCCGCCAGAAATCGAGGAAACGGCGGACGGCAGGCCGAAGATCGAGCGGCACGTATTGATGGATGACGCGGTTGCCGAGGCGCTCCTCGACGAGACGGGCGGAGGTGACCGTGCCGGTGGTCAGCACGACGTTGACGCCATAGGCGACGATGCTCTCGACCAGCGGGATGACGGCCAGCGTCTCGCCGACGCTCGCGGCATGGAACCAGATCAGCGGTCCCGGCGGGCGGTGGCGGCTGGCGTAGCCATAGCGTTCGCTGCGGCGTTTCGGATCTTCCTTGCCGCGGGTGGCGCGCCACGTCACATAGGCGCCGACAAGCGGGTAGGCCGCCGAGCCGGCGAGGCTGTAGGCGCCGAGCATGCGGCGTGCCCAGCGCTCGCTCATGCGGCCCCGTCGGCGACTTTGATGGCGCGCGCGGCGACCGCGTTCAGGGCGTCGGTCAGTTGGCGGCGCTTGCGCTCCATCTCGGCATCGTCGGCATCGCGCGCGACATGGATCGGCTCGCCGAAGAAAATGGCGCTGCGGCCGAAAGGCAGGTTGATCGTGGTCTTGTCCCAGGTCTTCTCAAGCACCTTGCGGCGGCTGGTATTGAGCGCGATCGGCACGATCGGGCGGCCGGAGAGCTTTGCCAGCGTGATGATGCCCATGCCGGCCTGGCGCGGCGTGCCGCTCGGTATGTCCGCGACGGTGCCGACCGACATGCCGGCGTCGAGCGCCTTCTTCATGGAGATCAGGCCGCGCACGCCGCCCTTCTCGATGGCCCGCTCGCGCTCGCGGCCGCCCGAGCCGCGGAACACCTTGAGGCCGAGCTTCTCCGTGCACAACGCGTTGATCTCGGCGTCGGCGCTGCGCGAGATCATCGTCGCCATCGGGTCGTGGCGCGGATGATAGCCCGGCAGGAAGATGTGCTGCCCGTGCCAGATGCCGAAGATGGAATTGGCATTGCGCACAAAACCTTCGGTCGGGTCGTCCGAGCCCTTCGCCATCGGATTTGTCAGCCGCACCAGCCGGATATAGTTGGCCGCGACCGAGGCGACGAAATTCTTGAAGAACCTCGAATCCTTGATCGGCTGCCGGATCGAACGCCAGAATGACGGCTTGCGGCCGCCAGGCCCGGCAGGCGCTTGTGCGGTGGTGTCGTCCAAGGCTCAGCCTTTGCTGCCGGCCGCTTCCGGGTCGAGCAGCCGATGGAGGTGGACGACGAAATAGCGCATATGCGCATTGTCGACCGTCTGCTGCGCCTTGGCCTTCCACGCCGTCTGCGCAGCCGCATAGCTGGGATAAATGCCGACGATATCGAGCGCGTTGAGATCACGGAACTCGGTGCCGTTCACCGACTTCAGCTCGCCGCCGAACACCAGATGCAAAAGCTGCTTCTTCGAATCTTCCTCGGCCATCATCGCCCCGATCTGTTTGTCAGTACCCGGATGTCCCAACGCGGTTTGGAACCCGGATAATCGTTCGTCAAGCCTCGAATTCGAGGATGACGCCGGCAATCTCATCCAGAAGCGCGCCGCTGCCCGCCACCAGCGCGCCGTGCCGCGTCTCGCGTCCGGCATAGCGCGGCGGCCCGCCCAGATGATTGCGGATGCCGCCGCCGGCCTCGCGCAGAATCAGGTCCGCAGCCGCCAGATCCCAATCATGCGAATTTGGCTTCACGAAGGTCGCGTCGAACTCGCCATTGGCGACGATGGCGATGCGGTAGGCGAGCGAAGGAATGTAGGGCACGTCCGGCAGGCGGGCGCGCAACTGCTGCGGCAGGGCGCCGATCAGCGATTTCGGCCCGCCGACAACGGGCCGGCCGGGCGGCGTCCGCACATGGATCGCGCGGCCGTCCTGCCAGGCGCCGCCGCCCTGCCCCGCCCAGAAAATCGATTGCTTCGCCGGGCAATCCAGCACGCCGCAGACCGGGACGCCATCCTCCACCACGGCCACGCTGACGCACCATGTCGAGCGGCCGTCGAGAAAGGCGCGAGTGCCGTCGATCGGGTCGACGACGAAGGTGCGGCGCGCCGACAGCCGGCTCTCGTCGGCGGCGGTCTCTTCGGAAAGCCAGCCGTAACCGGGGCGCGCGGCCAGCAAGGTTTCGCGCAAAAAGCGGTCGACGGCATAGTCGGCCTCGCTGACCGGCGAATGGCCGCCCTTCATCCACACTTCGGGACTGCGCCCGAAATAGCGCATGGCGATGCCACCCGCCTCGCGCGCGACGTCCTTCAGCAGGACGAGGTCGTCGGTCAGCGCGGGGTCAGCGTCCGGCAAGGGTCATCCCTTCGACCAGCAGCGTGGGGGCGGCGGCGCCGTAGTTGCGGTCGAGATCGCTCGCCGGCACCAGATTGAGGAACATGTCCTTGAGATTCGAGGCGATGGTCACTTCGGAGACCGGCCAGGCGAGCTCGCCATTCTCGATCCAGAAGCCCGAGGCGCCGCGGCTGTATTCGCCCGTCACCATATTGACGCCCTGGCCGAAGACTTCGGTGACATAGAAGCCGGACTTCAGCGAGCGGATGAGGTCTTCCGGGCTCGTATCCCCCGGCTCGATGGCGAAGTTGGTGGAGGACGGCGACACGGAAGAGGCAGCGCGCACGCCGCGGCCATTGGTCGTCAGGCCGAGCTCAAGCGCCGCCGAGGTCGACAGGAACCAGTGGTTGAGCACGCCGCCGGACACCATTTCCAGCTTCTGCCCCTCGACACCTTCGCCGTCGAACGGCCGCGAGGACTGGCCGCGCAGCTTCAGCGGCTCGTCGGTGGCGGTGATGGCGGCGGAAGCGACCTTTTTTCCCATCATGTCGCGCAGGAAGCTGGTCTTGCGCGCGACGGATGCGCCGTTGATGGCGCCGGCAAGATGCCCGGCGATGCCGCGCGCCACGCGCGGGTCGAAGATCACCGTGACCGGTCCGGTCTCGGCCTTGCGGGCGTTGAGCCGTTTCACCGCGCGCTCGCCCGCCTTGCGACCGATCCCGGCAGGCGCGTCGAGGTCGGCGAAATGCAGACGCGAGGAATATTCATAGTCGCGCTCCATGCCGGTGCCCTCGCCGGCAATGACGCTCACCGAGCGGGAGAAGCGCGAGGCGACATATTGGGCGACGAAACCGGTGGAGGTCGCCAGAACCAGACCGCCGAAACCCGCGCTGGCGCTCGATCCGCTGGAATTGGTCACGCCGGACACGGCGAGCGCGGCCTCCTCCATGGCCAGCGCATCGGCCTTCATCCGCTCCGCGCCGATCTCGGCCGGGTCGAAGAGGTCGAGGTCCTTCGGCTCTTTCACCAGAAGCGCGGGATCGGCGAGGCCCTGATAGGGATCTTCCGGCGCGACCTTCGCCATCGCCACGGCGCGCTCGGCCAGCACCTTCGGGTCGGACGCCGCCGTCGCGGAAACGCTCGCCACGCGCTTGCCGACGAAGACGCGGAGCGACATGTCGTCGCTTTCGGAGGCTTCCGTCTTCTCGACCTTGCCCTGCCGCACCGTCACCGACGAGGAACGGCCGCGCACGGCGACGGCGTCGGCGGCATCGGCGCCGGCCTTCCGCGCGGCTTCGACAAGCGCTGCGACGCGGTCGGTCAATCGGGTGGAGTCGAGGCTATCGGTCATTCACAGGGTCCGGGAAACTTGCAGGGACGCGGCTTCGAAGCGTTCACGGGCCGCGCCATCCATCTATTGTCCCGACCGGAGCTGTGCAATGGCCCGCGTCATCACGATCCCGCGGACGGACCGCCGCCGCTTTCAAGGCGGACCACCGCCCGCTCGATGCCGCGCTTCAGGTCGTCCTTGATATGGGCCGTCTCACGCATGATCTGGTCGATCTTGAGAAAGTCGAGAACGCGGAAGCGCGACACCGCCGGTTTCAGATAGATGTCCGGAGGCCCGTGATGCTTCAACTGGGCGGCTATGATCGACTGCATCATCAGCTGGCTCGCGCCATACATAAGGTCCAGCGTGGAGGGCGGCCTGCCGTTCTCGGTCGGCGTGCCGACGACATCGACGGCGATCACGATATCCGCCAGGCCCTTCAGGAGATCGAACGGCACCGGATCGTAGAAGCCGCCGTCGACATAAAGCCGGCCGTCGCGCATGACCGGGCGGAAGACGCCGGGAATGGCGGCGGAGGCGGCAAGCGCGCTGTTCAGATCGCCCCCCTCGAAAACGGCGAGACTGTGCGCGTAGTAGTCCGTGGCGGTGCAGCGCAAAGGGATGCCGAGCGCCTCGAAACTGTCCGGCACCTGTTCGGGCAGGAAGGCCTTGACGATCCATTCGATGTCGAACTGGCCGAAGCGGACCCCCATGCCCAGCGCCTCGCGGACGCTGCCGG